>JBFWUS010000064.1:0-31933 GCA_050247155.1 Rhizobiaceae bacterium | reverse complement strand
CGATCTAACGCGCGAAATGTATGGCTTAGCCGTATATAGTTTACCCCCACCCGTCCCTTCGGGACCCCGTCCCCCCATGGGGGTGGGTGACTTGGGCGCACTGCTGGCGAATCTCCCTCCCCCTTGTGGGGACGGGGTCCCGAAGGGACGGGTGGGGGTATGTCGCAGACCAAGCGTGACTGTCCGTCCGGACACCCCACTGATCGAGCAAATGCCGCGCCAGCCGTCATCATGATCAGCCTTCGCCTGGGCTATCAGCCCTTGGGTTGCGCGGGCTGCGTGCCGAAATCGACCTTCGGTACTTCCATCTTGTCTTCGGCAACGGTGAAGTTCTGGAACGGCTCATTGCCGGTGAACCAGAACATCGCCCACAGCACGGACGGGAAGGTTCTGAGCGTCAGATTGTAGTCCTTGACCGCCTGGATATAGTCCCGGCGGGCGACGGCGATGCGGTTTTCCGTCCCTTCAAGCTGGGCCTGCAGCGCCAGAAAATTCTGGTTGGATTTGAGGTCCGGATAGTTTTCCACCACGGCCAGCAGGCGCGACAGCGCGCTGGTCAGGCCGGTCTGGCCTTCCTGGAACTGCTTGAACTTTTCCGGATCATTGAGGGCCTCCGGTGGCAGCGTCACCTGCGTTGCCTTGGCGCGCGCCTCGACGACGCCTTCCAGCACATCCTTTTCCTGCGCGGCATAACCCTTCACCGTCTCGACGAGATTTGGGATCAGATCGGCGCGGCGTTGATACTGGTTCAGCACCTCGCTCCAGGCCGCCTTCGCATTCTCTTCCGCCGTGGGGATGGTGTTGTAGCCGCAGGCCGACAGCAGCGGCAGGATCAGGAAAATCAGGGCAAGCGCGATGTTGGGGCGACGCGCCGATGGGGCAGCAAGTGCCGTCATATCTCAAGCCTCCGCTCAAAAGGACCGGCGCAGGCTTAGCACAGAATTACGGCGTGGGAAGCGGGCTGACGCCGGTTCCACCGAATGTCCATGGCGGCCTTGAACCTGGTTGGCGCGGTAACCATTCTCGGTTGAAGGTCGAGAAAACCGCTTGCCGAAGTCTGGAATCGATGATTCGCTGACCATGCGAGTTCGATTCGAGGAAAGGAGCCTGGCCATGCCACGACTTTTCACCGCCCTCGAAATTCCCCGTGATGCCGCACTGTCCTTGTCGCTGCTCCGGGGCGGTCTGCCCGGAGCACGCTGGATCGACGTCGAAAACTACCACCTGACCCTGCGCTTCATTGGCGACGTGCAAGGCTACGTCGCCGATGAAATCGCCAATGCGCTTGACAGGGTGCGGCGGCCGTCCTTCTCCCTGTCCCTGTCCGGTGTGGGGGCTTTCGGCTCCAAAAAGCCGCACGCTGTCTGGGCCGGCGTGTCGGCTTCGCCGGATCTTTATGCCTTGCAGGCGGAGATCGAGCGCATCTGCCAGCGGCTTGGCCTGCCCGCCGATCCACGCAAATTCTCGCCGCATGTCACGCTGGCGCGGCTCAAGAACAGCGCGCCGCAGGATGTCGCGCATTACCTGTCGGCCCGCGGCAATTTCTCGACCCTGCCGTTCCGGGTCGGCCGTTTTGTGCTGATGTCGTCGCGTGAATCGGTTGGCGGCGGCCCTTACGTCGTCGAGGAGGCCTGGACGCTCGGCGCGGACAGCCGTGTGCCAACCTTCTCCGCCAGCGCTTCCGACGCCTGGTAGAAGGCGGCGTAGCGCTCGGGGACAGTTCGCTTTCCCCCTCCCCCGGGAAGGCGCGGCCCGCTTCAAGACTGGTGTTGGCGGAACGAGTGCCATTCGTCCCCCTGCGCACGCTCACCGGAGGTGGACGAAAATCTCCCGCACATTTTCGTGAAGAAGAAAATTGCCAGCGCTTCCAATGCGCTAGCAATCTGCCAAAGGAATCTTCGGTCCTTCTCATCCACCCCTTCATGCGCCCTTCGATAATCCCACCCGTGTTCAACAAGAGACGGCGATGGACAGAACCGCGGACATGGAGACAGAGGCGCTGAAGCGCATTGTGGCGCTGCTGTTTGCGCTTGCCGATCTGGCCGAGCGTACATCTGGCCGGTCCTATCCCGTTCGCTGCTTTGTTCTGTGGGTTCTGCGTCGGGCGGAAGGCGTGGCGCGAAGCTGGGTCGCGGCGGACAGGGCGGATATGGAATCGACAGCGCCGGTCGCGGTCCTGCACCGCAACAGCTCAAGCGACGCGATTGATCTTGCCCAGACTTTCCGGACGCTGGCTCTCGAGTTGAGACGCCAACTCCGCTTGGAGGAGCGTCTTGCTTGCCGGTTGCCGCGCGGAGAAGCCAATGGCGCCGCAACAAACGCAACTTGGCGCAGCCTGTTCACTGCTGAATCCGTTCGCCGATTCGGTTGGACGCTTTGTGTCGCCCTAGGCACGAACGACGTTGCCTTCGCGGCCGCGCCACACCTCGACTCGTCCTAAGATCCGCGCTGATCACTTCGGCCGTCGCCTCGCTGTTCCCCTCCCCTTGCGGGGACGGGGTCCCGAAGGGACGGGTGGGGGTATGACGATACGCAAGCTGAGGCGATTGCCCTGGGCTCGTCGCGAGTGCGGCGTAAGACTGTCCTCAAGTTGACCGACAATGCTATTTGGCTTTGTCGGTCGTAGGCGCGCGTTCTTGCGTTGCCAGTTCGTGTTTCCCATATGATCTGTGACAATTGGCGTCAGGAGGCGCCCTTCGATGGCGGCACGCAAACAGGCAGGTTCCAAGGCAGGTCCAAGGGTCGACGCGCGCGAGCAGCAGATCCGCCAGGGTTTCTGGCGGTCGGCCAAGCGCGTGGCGAATAATGTGCCGTTCATGGAAGAACTGGTCGCCGCCTATTATTGCGCTCTCGACAAGGATACGCCTTGGCGTGTCAAGGGAGTGCTGTTCGGAGCGCTGGCCTATTTCATCCTGCCTGCCGACGTCATCCCCGATATCCTGCTCGGCCTCGGCTTCACCGACGACGTCGCCGTGCTGACTGCGGCCATTACCTCCGTCAGCGCGAATATCAAACCCGCCCACCGCAAAGCGGCCAAGAAGGCGCTGGCGGAGCAGTAAAGGCTCGTCTGCCGGGCCGATCCCCGCCGTGTGAGCGTAAAACGAGCAGCCTAACTGTTGCCGTTTTCTGGGTTTTCAACGGTTTGGTGCGGGCAGCGCCTTATCGTTTGTGGGGATCGATCGAAAGAAGATCGGAACGCTTGACGTTTGGCGCCGTCCCAATGGGTCGGGGTGTTCACGCTTTGGTAACCCAAATTAATTCAAAATGACGCGAACTCGATGGGTTTTTCGGCCCGATCGCGCCATCGACATTGCAAGGACAAGAAGAAGACAATGCGCGCATTGATTGCCATGGCAACGACGATCCTGCTGGCTGCCTCCGTAGCGCCGGCATTGGCGCAGTCGGCAACCAAGATCGGCCAGCACAGCGCCTGGGGCACCTACAGCTATCAGGCCCAAAACGGCAAGGTTTGCTACGTGCTTACCGTGCCGACCGAGAAGACGCCGAAGAACCTCGACCACGGCGATATCTTCTTCTTCGTGAGCCAGCGGCCGGGCCAGTCGCCAAGCTATGAGCCGCAATTCATCGCGTCCTATAATTTCCAGGAGAATTCAAAGGTTTCCGTCACCGTCGATGGCAAATCCTTCTCCATGTTCACACGCGGCAAGTCTGCCTGGGTGGAAAATGCCTCCGACGAGCCTGCTTTGATCGCGGCGATGAAAACGGGCTCCGAGATGAAGGTCGCGGCAAAGTCCGGACGCGGCAATCCGACCAACTATGCCTTTTCGCTGAAGGGCATTTCGGCGGCGCTGAGTTCCATCGCCAAGTGCAAGTGACGGGCCGCTCGCCGGCCTGATCGTCAATCGGGCTGGCGGTTCGCCATTTCTTGCGCGACGGCGAGTTGCAGCACCTGCGCCAGTTCACGCGCGGCTCGGTTTTCCGCGTCCCGCACCGCGCGCAGCGCAGCGAATTCCTGCTTCGGAATATCGAATGCCGAGGTGACCCGGCGTGTACCCGCAGCAAGCACCTTGCCCTTTGCGAAATCCGTGACCGTATAGGTTCCGATCAGCGTCGTGGTGCCGGCCGTCGGCTCGTTGTCGTCGCCGCTCGCCACCAGCACGGATGATTCGGACTGCGGCACGACAGTCAGATCCATGGAGAAAGCAGGCGAAGCGGGCTGCCCCTTGCCGCCATTGAACAGGAAGATCAGATGGTTGCGGACTTCCTGGCCATAGCGCGTCCTGACCGGCTTAATGGCGATCGACGACAGGTCGGCTCGGACGCCGCCGGGTACGCCCGCGGTTGTTTCGGCGCTGGAATAAAGAGGCCGCACCTGGCAGGCGGAAACCGCTGCAATCCCGGCAAGCAGGACTGAGGTCCAAGCGATGCGGGCAAGAGAGGTACGCCTCGGCGCAACGGCAATTGGCTCACGTAACGACATTCACGATCCTCTGCGGAACGACGATCACCTTGCGCGGCAGTTTGCCGTCCAGCGCCTTCTGCACGACATCCAGAGCAAGCGCTGCCTTCTCGACCGCACCTTGGTCTGCGTCGCGGGCGATTGTCAAATCGCCACGCTTCTTGCCGTTGATCTGGATCGGATAGACGATCTCGTTGTCCACCGTCAGCGCCGGGTCGAACACCGGCCAGGGCTGTTGTGCGACAAAATCCTTGCCGCCCAACGTCGCCCAACACTCTTCCGCCAGATGCGGCATCATCGGCGCCACCATAACGATCAGGAATTCCAGCGCCTGCCGGCAGGCGGCCTTCAATCCCTCATCAGCCGTGCCCGCAGCAATGGCGTTCAGGCCCGGCTGAATAGCATTGGCCAGTTCATACAACCGGGCAATCGCCTTGTTGAAGGCGATCTTCTCGATGTCCTCGGCCACGAGTTTCGCCGTCTTGTGAGCAGCCCGTGAAATAGCCAGCGCCTCGCCGCCAACCCCCTGCGCCGGCTCTACGCCACGCAGGTTCTCTTCCGTCTCGCCAACCAGACGCCAGATGCGCTGGACGAAACGATGCGCGCCCTCGACACCGGCTTCGGTCCAGACCACGTCGCGCTCCGGCGGCGAATCCGACAGCACGAAGAAGCGGGCCGTATCAACGCCGTAGCTCGCCAGAATGTCGTTCGGGTCGACGACATTCTTTTTCGACTTCGACATCTTTTCGACCGGGCCGATCTCGACCGGTGCGCCATCCGAAATCAGCGAGGCTTTGCGGTCACCGTCGACTGTCTCGATCTTCACATCGATCGGCATCACCCAGCTTCCGTTCGGTCCCGGACCACCGATGCGATAGGTCTCGTGCACAACCATGCCCTGCGTGAACAGGCCCTCGAAGGGCTCTTCGACCACGTTCACATGACCCGTCGCCTTCATGGCGCGGGTGAAGAAGCGCGAATAGAGCAGGTGCAGGATCGCATGCTCGATGCCGCCAATATACTGCTTCACCGGCAGCCAGCCATTCGGCCCGTCGACTGCCGACAGAGTCGTCGGTGCGTCCTCGTTCCACGGATCGGTGAAACGCGCGAAATACCAGGACGAGTCGACAAACGTGTCCATTGTGTCGGTATCGCGCCGCGCCGGTTTGCCGCAGTTCGGACAATCGACATGTTTCCAGGTCGGATGGTGATCCAGCGGATTGCCCGGCTTGTCGAACGACAGATCGTCAGGCAGTTCGACCGGCAGGTCCCTAGCCGGAACCGGCACCGCGCCACAATCATCGCAATAGATCACCGGGATCGGCGCGCCCCAGCAGCGCTGGCGCGAGATCAGCCAGTCGCGCAGGCGGAACTGCACCTTACGCTCGGCCATCGGCCGGTTGCCGATTGTCTTTTCTTCCAAGAGGTCAGCGACCTTGTTGAAAGCAGCCTCTGGGGTCATGCCGTCGAGGAAGCGCGAATTGATCATCACGCCGTCGTCGACGTAGGCCGTCTCGGTGATCTGGAAAGTCGCTGCGTCGCCATCTGCCGGCATGACCACCGGCACGACCGGCAGGCCATATTTGTTCGCGAAATCCAGGTCGCGCTGGTCGCCCGACGGGCAGCCGAAGATGGCGCCGGTACCATAGTCCATCAGCACGAAGTTGGCGACATAAACAGGCAGCGTCCAGCTCTCGTCGAACGGATGCACGACGCGGATGCCGGTATCAAAGCCCCTCTTCTCGGCGGTCTCGATCTCGACCGCCGAGGTGCCGCCACGCCGGATCTCTTCGATGAACGCCGCGAGTTCGGGGTTGCTCTCGGCGGCCTTTCGCGCCAGCGGGTGATCGCCGGCGATGGCCATGAAGGACGCGCCGAAGATCGTATCCGGTCGAGTCGTATAGACTTCTAGCTCCGTCTCGCCAGAGGGCGCTGTTCCCGCGGCCAGCGGCCAGCGGATCATCAAGCCCTCGGAGCGGCCGATCCAGTTCTCCTGCATCAGCCGGACTTTTTCCGGCCAGCGATCCAAGGTCGCCAGTCCGTCCAACAGCTCCTGCGCCATCGAAGTGATCTTGAAGAACCACTGCGTCAGGTCGCGCTTTTCCACCAGCGCACCGGAGCGCCAGCCGCGCCCGTCGATCACCTGCTCGTTGGCCAGCACGGTCATGTCGACTGGGTCCCAGTTGACCTTGGCCGACTTGCGCTCCACCAGCCCGGCGGCCCAAAAATCCAGGAACATCTTTTGCTGGTGCTTGTAGTAGCTCGGATCGCAGGTAGCGATTTCGCGCGACCAGTCCAGCGACAGTCCTAACGTCTTCAACTGGCCCTTCATCGTGCCGATGTTTTCATAGGTCCAGGTGCGTGGGTTCACCTTATTGTCGCGCGCGGCGTTCTCCGCCGGCAGACCGAAGGCATCCCAACCCATTGGATGCAGCACGTTAAAACCCTTGGCGCGCTTATAGCGCGCCACGACATCGCCCATGGCGTAATTGCGCACATGGCCGATATGGATGCGCCCCGAAGGATAAGGGAACATCTCCAGCACGTAATATTTCGGGCGTGGGTCGTCGTTCTTCGTCTCGAAGAGCTTTGCTTCGGCCCAGGCCTTCTGCCATTTGGGTTCGACGGCGCGCGGATTGTATCGTTCGGTTGCCATGGGGCGGAATTCACTTAAAGGCTTTCTTATTGTGGGCCGGTGTTCACCATGGATCGCATCGATTTTCAACTTTTTAAGTGACTTTCGCTTTTTAAGTCGCGCCTCGGCACTTAAAGAGTGGCTTTCACGCAGGTGCGACAGACATTTCCGGTGCCGTTTTGACACAAATAGACAACGTCCCGACCGACGCTCCGGCCAGATTGCTCGCGGTAAAGGCACGGATCAGTAAGGCTGAAGCCGACGCGAGGCGGCTATCAGGCAGCGTTACGCTCGTTGCGGTGTCGAAAACCTTCGATGCCGACGACATTCGTCCCGTCATTGAGGCCGGCCAGCGCGTGTTCGGCGAAAACCGAGTTCAAGAAGCGCAGGGCAAATGGCCGGACCTTAGAGCCGAGTTTGCGGACATCAAGTTGCATCTGATCGGCCCGCTGCAATCCAACAAGGCGAAGGAAGCAGTCGCGCTGTTTGACGTCATCGAAACGGTCGATCGTGAAAAGATCGCCGTCGAACTGGCCAGGGAGATGGCCAAGCAAGGGCGAGCGCTACAGCTTTATGTTCAGGTCAATACCGGCTTGGAAGAGCAGAAAGCTGGCATCGACCCGCGCGAGGCGGTCGCCTTCGTCCAGCGCTGCCGCGAGGTGCACGGGCTAGCCATCGAAGGCCTGATGTGTATTCCGCCCTTCGACGAAAACCCCGGCCCGCATTTTGCGTTGCTGGAGAAACTCGCCCGAGAAGCAAGAGTCGAAAAACTCTCCATGGGCATGTCGGGCGATTATGAAACGGCCGTCACCTTCGGCGCGACGAACGTGCGGGTCGGTAGCGCGATATTTGGGAGCCGGTAAACGAACTCGAGCGCCGGATTACCCCGGCGCTCGTGACGTGTTGTGCGTTCGGCCGACCTTACTGCGCCGCGGCCTGTTTCTGCGGCTTGGCGGCCATGTCGGTGGCCTTGGTCATCACGTGATAGATCATGTTCTGCTCGACGATGCCCTGGAAGAGATGCGCCCACGGCCCTTGCGCCAGGATCGCGACGTCATCGCCGGCATGGGTTTCGCTTTCTTCAAGCGGCACCAGAGCCTGCTGGAGATAGTCGGGGTCCTGCGTATCGACATTGGTAACGTCTTGGCGAATCTCGCCTTCCTTCACTGCGCCCGGACCGTTCATGTAGCCCAGCGTCGTATAAGGCTTCTTGTCGTCGGCGGTGCCGGCAACACCAAGGATTGGATTGTTGCGGTTCGGATAACCGGCCATGGTAAAGACGTGGCTGTGGTCGGCCGTGACGATCACCAGCGTGTCCTCCTCATTGACCTTAGCCATGGCCGCCTTCACGGCGTCGGACAATGCGACGGTGTCCTGCAAGGCGCGATAGGCGTTGCCCGCATGGTGGGCGTGATCGATGCGGCCGGCCTCGACCATCAAGACATAACCGTCCTCGTCCTTCGACAGCATGTCGATGGCCTTGGTGGTCATCTCGGCCAGTGACGGCTCGCCGCCCTTGTCCTTGGCGACCCGGTCGGTCTCGTACTGCATGTGGCTACGCTCGAACAGGCCGAACAGATGACCGGTCTTCGCCGGATCGATGGCGTCGAACTCCGCCTTGTTCCAGACATAGGCGCCGTCATTGTATTTCGCTTGCCATTCCTTGACGAGATCGCGGCCGTCTTTACGGGCGCCCATCTTGTCCGCGGCTTCCGGGTCAGCCTGGCTTTCCAGCATGAAATTGGAGCGGCCGCCGCCGAGGATGACCTCGAAGCCGTTGCCGGCCGGCCAGTCGACGAGCTGGGCGGCGATGTCCTTGCAGCCGCCGGTCTTGTCAGCGTCGGAAAGCTGCGAGTCGTTCTCGAGATCGCGGTTGGCGCTCTTAGCGTAGGTCGATGCCGGGGTGGCGTGGGTGATACGCGCGGTCGACACGATGCCGGTGGAGAGGCCGGCCTTCTCGGCCTGTTCGAAGATCGTAGTGGCTTCCGCGCCCTTCACGCTGGCGCAATCCTTGTACTTGATCGCCTGCGTGACGCCGAGCGTGCCGTTCACCGACTTGACGCCGGTCACCATCGCGGTCGCGGTCGGTGCCGAGTCGGCCACCTGCGAGTCATGTGTGTAGGTCTTCGAGAGCGCCGCATAGGGTAATTCTTCGAAAGCCAGTTTGTGGCTTTCGCCATCCGCGCCCAGCTTTTGGCCCTCGAAAATGCGGGATGCCGTGATGGTGGGGATCGACATGCCGTCGCCGACGAAGAGGATCACGTTCTTCGCCTTGCCGGTGTTCGGCTTGCGGTCGATGATCTTCTGCAATTCGGACTCGGCCTGCTTGAAATAGCTGTCATTGACCTGCGGCAGGGCGTCCTGCGCGAACGCCTGCGAGGCAGCCACTATCGATGCGCTTGCCAGAAGCGCGGATGCGAGCTTGGTCATGGTTCTTGTCCCATCGGAAGGTTGAAATGATCGGCGTCGCGCAGCGCACGCCCGTCTCAACCTCTAGGCCGCGAGGATAACAGTTATGTGTCAGTTGGGCGACTTTCCGCTGCTTCGCCGACCTGAGACAGCTTATGGTTGCGAGCCATGCCGTCGAGTGATGTATTGGCTTTTCGTCGCCTGCCGTTGTTCAGGCGCATTGTTTGAGGGAGGTCTACATGGGCATGCCATCGATCGTTCTCGTGCACGGGTTTTGGGGCGGGGCCGCCCACTGGAGCAAGGTCATCGTGGAATTGTCGCGGCTGGGACACGGCGCGATCAGGGCGGTCGAACTGCCGCTCACTTCACTCGCCGACGATGCTGAACGCCTTCAAAAAATGGTGGCGCAAGAGAAAGGGCCGGTCCTGCTGGTCGGCCATTCCTATGGCGGGGCCGTGATAACCCAAGCCGGTAACCTGCCGAATGTAGTTGGGCTGGTCTACATCGCGGCCTTCGCGCCGGACAGCGGCGAGAGCCCGGGTTCGATCACCGCAAACCATCCGCCTGTCGCCGTGCCAAACCTAGCACCGGACAGCGACGGGTATCTCTGGGTCAAGCCCGAAAAATTCCACGAAAGCTTTTGCCAGGACCTGACCGCCGATGAGGGACTGGTCATGGGCGTGACGCAGAAAGCGCCGGTCGCGAGCACGTTCGAGAATACGATCACGGATCCAGCCTGGCGGCACAAGCCGTCCTGGTATCAGCTATCGACCGAAGACCGGATGATCGCGCCCGCCAATCAGGAAATGATGTCGGGCCGACTGGGCGCGAAGAAAATTGTCAAGCTGCCCGCCAGCCATGCCTCGCTGGCGTCTATGCCCGTCGACGTAGCGGCCTTGATCGACGAGGCGGCGAAGTCGCTCAGCTAGTGCAGAACGAACTCCCCGTCGACCTTGCGCCATTCGTTCGGTGCGATCAGCTTGCGGTGGGTGAACTGGATCGAGTGCAGCGGGCCTTCGAGCTTCGCCTTCCAGAACTCGACGAAGCGGATCAGCACCGGGAATCTTGGCGCGATATCGTAGTCCTGCCAGACAAAGGTCTGCAAGAGATGCGGATGATCGGGATAATGATAGAGGATGTTGGCTGTGGTGAGCCCATAGCCCTTGAGCATCAGCTCGGTTTCGGAAAGGTCTCGCATGGCCGCCCACTCCAGCTCGGTTGCCTGTCCTCCCAACGGAACTGTGCGCCCAGATTCTTAAAGGTCTATTGAACTTTCGGCGCGCGACTTTCGTCGGGATGCGACACGCCGTCACCCAAATCGAACGTCTAATGTTGCCCTGACGGCAGACTTGATAATAATGCGGCGAAGCCGCGCGCCGATGCGCGCCATTCATATCCGGGAGGGAGCCCACAGATGTCGGACGTGAAACTTCACAAGGTTCAGCCTGCGTGGAAGAAGCGGGCGCTGATCGACAACGACACCTACCTCAAATGGTATGCGGAGTCGGTGAAGAACCCCGACAAGTTCTGGGGCAAGCACGGCAAGCGCATCGACTGGTTCAAGCCCTATACGAAGGTCAAGAACACCTCGTTCAAGGGCAAGGTTTCGATCAAATGGTTCGAGGACGGGCTCACCAACGTCTCCTACAATTGCATCGACCGGCACCTGAAGAAGCGCGGCAACCAGGTCGCCATCATCTGGGAAGGCGACAACCCCTACGACGACAAGAAGATCACCTATAGTGAACTGCACGAGCATGTTTGCCGGCTTGCCAATGTGCTGAAGAAGCACGGCGTCAAGAAAGGCGATCGTGTCACCATCTATATGCCTATGATCCCGGAAGCGGCCTATGCGATGCTGGCCTGCACGCGAATCGGCGCGGTTCATTCGATCGTCTTCGGCGGCTTCTCGCCGGATGCGCTGGCTGGTCGTATCGTCGACTGTGAATCGACCTTCGTCATCACCGCCGATGAAGGCCTGCGCGGCGGCAAAGCCATTCCGCTGAAGGAGAACACCGACAAGGCGATCGATATCGCGGCCAAGAACCATGTCGTGGTCAAGACCGTCGTGGTCGTACGCCGCACCGGCGGCAAGGTGGCTTGGGCCGACGGGCGCGATGTCTGGTACCACGACGAGATCGGCACGGTGGCCGCCAAGTGCGCGCCGGAAAAGATGAAGGCGGAGGATCCGCTCTTCCTGCTCTACACGTCAGGCTCGACGGGCAAGCCGAAGGGCGTGCTGCACACCACGGCGGGCTATCTCGTCTATGCCTCGATGACGCACCAATATGTCTTCGACTATCATGACGGCGATATCTACTGGTGCACCGCCGATGTCGGCTGGGTCACCGGCCACAGCTACATCGTTTACGGTCCCCTTGCGAACGGCGCGACGACGCTGATGTTCGAAGGAGTGCCGAATTATCCGTCGAATTCGCGCTTCTGGGAAGTGGTCGACAAGCACAAGGTCAACATCTTCTACACAGCGCCTACCGCCATCCGAGCGCTGATGGGCGGCGGCGATACGCCGGTGACGAAGACATCTCGCAAGTCGCTTAAAGTGCTTGGGTCGGTGGGCGAACCGATCAACCCTGAAGCCTGGGAGTGGTATTTCAACGTCGTCGGCGGTGGCAAGGTGCCGATTGTCGACACCTGGTGGCAGACCGAGACCGGTGGCATCCTGATCACGCCGCTGCCAGGCGCAACGGCGCTCAAGGCCGGCTCGGCGACGCGGCCCTTCTTCGGGGTGCAGCCTCAGATCGTCGACAATGACGGCAAGGTGATCGAAGGGGCGGCTGACGGCAATCTCTGCATCGTCGATAGCTGGCCCGGACAGATGCGCACGGTCTACGGCGACCACGAACGATTCATTCAGACCTATTTCTCGACCTACAAGGGCAAATATTTTACCGGCGATGGCTGCCGGCGCGACAAGGACGGCTACTACTGGATCACGGGCCGGGTCGACGACGTCATCAACATCTCCGGCCATCGCATGGGCACGGCGGAGGTGGAGTCGGCGCTGGTTAGCCATGACAAGGTCTCGGAAGCGGCTGTCGTCGGCTATCCGCACGACATCAAGGGACAGGGCATCTATTGCTATGTCACGCTGATGGCCGGCGAGCAGGGCTCGGAAGAGTTGCGCAAGGAGCTGGTCAATCACGTTCGCCGCGAGATCGGGGCGATCGCTTCGCCAGACAAGATCCAGTTCGCGCCCGGCCTCCCCAAGACCCGGTCCGGCAAGATCATGCGCCGCATCCTGCGCAAGATCGCGGAAGACGATTTTGGCGCGCTGGGTGATACCTCGACACTGGCCGATCCGGCGGTCGTCGACGATCTCATCGAAAACAGGCAGAACAAGAAGGCCGCGTAAGCGATTTTCAAGGCATTGATATATCGGATCCCTAAAAGGCCGCCCGCACAGGCGGCCTTTTTTGATGTCTTGCTTTTAAGGTGATATATCTCTGATATATCAGGCTTGCACATATCGATTGAGCGCGCGGAAGGAGGCTCCGATTTGGTCGGAGCACATGTCGCAGCCCTCGCAGCCCATCGATATCGCCATTATCGGCGCTGGCATCGTCGGCATCTGCGCGGCGGCGCAGCTGACCGAGGCGGGTCGCGATGTCGTGGTCTTCGATCGCACCAGCATCTACGAAGAAACAAGTTCGGGCAATGCTGCGGCGTTCGCGTTTTCGGATGTGCTGCCTCTGGCGCATAAGGGCATGATGCGGCAGTTGCCGAAATGGCTGATGGACCCGCTCGGCCCGTTGACCATTCCGCCCGCCTATCTGCTAAGACTGTTGCCCTGGCTGATCAGGTTCTGGCGCGCGGGCACGTTCGGCAACTATGAGGACGCTGTCGGCGCCCAAGCGTCGCTCATGAAGCTGGCCGAATCCGAATGGCTGTCGCTAATGGATCGTTCCGGAACCAGAACGATGCTCCGCGAGAATGGCTTGGTGAAGCCCAAGACGCCGGGCGTGCTGCGCCTCGATACGCCGGCGGGCCTTGTCATCGCGGAGTATCGCCAGGAAGGCGAATATGTGGAGGAAGTGCGCATTACCAATGTGCCGTCCTTCCTCTACGCGGAAGATCTCACGGTCGAGTGTCCGACGCTTGGCGAGATCAAGGTGGACGTCGCCTATGCCGGCAATTTTTACGCCATCGTCGAACCGCAGGAAAACTACAACGAGATGGCCGACTACTCAGCCGGCGACCTGATCGCCTGGAGCCCTGTTGTACGCAGGCGGCTCAACGAGAAATACACGTTCGAGCATCCGGAGAACCCCGCGATCAATCGCCTCTCTCATATGCTCTGGACCGGCAAGCCGAAGCATGCCGAGGCTGATGCGCGCAACGCCGTGTTCTATGGCGACAAAGCGATCGACCGTTCACCCTGCGGCACGGGCACGTCGGCGCGCATGGCGCAGTTGCACGCCAAAGGTCGCCTGACGGCGGGTCAATCCTTCGTCCATGAATCGATCATCGGCTCGCTGTTCAAGGGCTACGGACAGAAAGAAACAAGCGTGAAAAACAAGCCGGCTATCATCCTATCGATCGGCGGCTGGGCGCGCCAGACCGGCCTCAACACGATCTTTATCGACGATCGCGATCCGTTCGCGCACGGCCTTGTCGTGCAGTAGCACGCCGTCCGTGCGGCCGGATTTTTCGCCTCAGAGCTTACGCGAAAACAGCAACAAAATTCTCCGTTACGTTCAAGGGTTGGTGAAATCTTCGAAAAGGAATGACCGAACGACTGGATTCCGCAAAGACATTGCGGTAGGCCAATGATAGTTTCGCGCTGGTCCAGAGGGATGGGCACCAAGAATCAGGACAACGACCCGGTGAAATGAACCTGCCAGACATAAGGCGGGACGATCATCAACAAGGCCGTTGCAATCCGATGCCGATCCCTTACGACTAGGGGCAATGAACCAAAAAGGAATGCGACTCCCCCAGCGGGGGCGACATTCCAGGGGAGCAGTGTTCAATGCAGTATTTTGTCCAGCAGCTTGTCAACGGGCTGACGCTGGGGGCGATCTATGGCCTGATCGCCATCGGCTACACGATGGTCTACGGCATCATCGGCATGATCAATTTCGCCCACGGCGACATCTTCATGGTCGGCGCCTTCATCGCGCTCATCGTCTTCCTGATCCTCACTTCGATCTTCGCCGGCATCAATGTGGTGCTGTTCCTTTTGATCATGATGATCGTGGCGATGCTGATGACCAGCCTCTACAACTGGACCATCGAGAAGGTCGCCTACCGTCCGCTGCGTGGCTCCTTCCGCCTTGCCCCCCTGATCACAGCCATCGGCATGTCGATCTTCCTGTCGAACTTCGTGCAGGTGACCCAAGGCCCGCGCAACAAGCCGATCCCGCCACTGATCAACCAGGTCTACAGCATCGGTGGCATCTCGATTTCGCTGAAGCAGATTGTGATCGTGGTGGTTACCACCGTGCTTCTGGCGATCTTCTGGTATCTCGTCAACAAGACGGCGCTCGGGCGCGCCCAGCGCGCATGCGAGCAGGATCGCAAGATGGCCGCGCTGCTCGGCGTCGATGTCGACAAGACGATCTCCATTACCTTCATCATGGGTGCCGCGCTGGCCGCCGTCGCCGGCACGCTGTTCCTGATGTATTACGGCGTGGTCGTTTTCTCGGACGGGTTCGTGCCCGGCGTGAAAGCCTTTACCGCGGCGGTGCTCGGCGGCATCGGTTCGCTGCCCGGCGCGGTGCTCGGCGGTCTAGCGATCGGCCTCATCGAATCGCTTTGGTCAGCCTATTTCTCGATCGACTACAAGGACGTCGCCGCCTTCTCGATCCTAGCCATCGTGCTGATCTTCCTGCCCTCCGGCATTCTCGGCCGGCCCGAAGTCGAAAAGGTCTGAGCCATGTCGATGTCGCACGAAGGCGCCGACGGCAATCCGATCGGAACCGCAATCCGCGAGGCTATCTACGCTGGTCTCATCTCCTTCGGCCTGTTCTTCCTACTGATCGGCCTGGAGACGACGCAAAACATCTCCAACGAATTGATCCTCGTCCAGCGCTGGGGTCTGCTTGCCACGGTTGTCTTGATCGTGATGGCCGTGCGCTTCATCTTCGTGGCGTTCGTCTTACCCGCCAACGAGCGGCGCAAGGCCGCGCAAGCAGCAGCCCCGGCGATCGAAGAAGAACCCGGCTTCATTCGCCGCAATTTCTCTGCGTTGGCGATCTTGTTCCTCTTCCTGTTCCCGATCATCGTCATAATGACCAGCGGCCTGCAGGGCTCGTTGAAGTGGATCGACAACTTCGGCATCCAGATCCTGATCTATGTAATGCTGGCCTGGGGTCTGAACATCGTCGTCGGCCTGGCCGGCCTGCTCGACCTCGGCTACGTCGCCTTCTACGCGGTGGGCGCTTATGCCTACGCGCTGCTCGGCACGGAGTTCGGCTGGTCGTTCTGGATCCTGCTGCCCTGCGCCGGCATCATGGCCGCCTTCTGGGGCATCATCCTGGGCTTCCCGGTGCTGCGCCTGCGCGGCGACTATCTCGCAATCGTCACGCTGGCCTTCGGTGAAATTATTCGCCTGGTGCTGATCAACTGGCGTGAGGTAACGAATGGCGCCGCTGGCATTTCCGGCGTGCCGAAGGTCAGCTTCTTCGGCCTGTTCACCTTCAACGTGTCGGACCCGAACTACATCTCGAAAGTGCTGACCTTCCTGCCGACTTCGGGCGTCTACTACAAGATTTTCCTCTATTATCTCATCCTGATCCTCTGCCTGATCACCGCCTATGTGACGATCCGGTTGCGCCGCATGCCGATCGGCCGCGCGTGGGAAGCGTTGCGCGAGGATGAGATCGCCTGCCGCTCGCTCGGCATCAACACGACGACCACGAAGCTGACAGCCTTTGCCACAGGTGCCATGTTCGCAGGTTTCGCCGGCTCGTTCTTTGCCGCCCGGCAGGGTTTCGTCTCGCCTGAGTCCTTCATCTTCATCGAGTCGGCGATTATCCTGGCGATCGTGGTGCTCGGCGGCATGGGCTCGCTGATCGGCATCGCGGTAGCTGCCGCGGTGATGATCGGCGGCACCGAAATCCTGCGCGAGCTGACCTTCCTGAAACAGGTGTTCGGCCCCGACTTCACCCCGGAACTCTACCGCATGCTCTTGTTCGGTCTGGCGATGGTTATCGTCATGCTGTGGAAGCCACGTGGCTTCGTCGGCAGCCGCGAACCCACCGCATTCCTGCATGAGCGAAAGGCCATTTCGGCCTCCTTCACCAAGGAAGGTCACGGCTGATGGATATTTCAACCACCACCAACTACACGGTGACGGACGCAATCCTGTCCGTCGAGCATCTGACCATGCGTTTTGGCGGTCTCGTCGCCATCGGCGACGTGTCTTTCCAAGCGCAGCGCGGCGACATCACCGCGCTGATCGGCCCAAACGGCGCCGGCAAGACGACGGTGTTCAACTGCATCACCGGCTTCTACAAGCCGACCGAGGGCATGTTGACGCTGTCGCTGAAAAACGGCCAGAAGTTCCTGCTCGAGCGGTTGCCCGGACATGAGATCAATGCGCGCGCTCAGGTGGCGCGCACATTCCAGAACATCCGCCTGTTCTCCGGCATGACGGTGCTGGAAAACCTGCTGGTCGCCCAGCACAATAAGCTTATGAAAGCATCGGGCTTCACCGTTCTCGGGCTGCTCGGCTCGCCGGTCTACAAGCGGGCGAAGGACGAATCGATGGCGCTAGCCCGGCATTGGCTGGAAAAGGCCGAACTTACCAAGCGCGCCGATGAGCCGGCCGGCTCGCTACCTTACGGCGATCAGCGCCGCCTTGAGATTGCACGCGCCATGTGCACGGGGCCGGAGTTGCTCTGCCTCGACGAGCCTGCCGCCGGCCTGAACCCGAAGGAGTCTCTGGCGCTCAACACGCTGTTGCTGGACATCAAGAACTCGACAGCGACCTCCATCCTGCTGATCGAGCACGACATGTCGGTCGTCATGCAGATTTCCGACCATGTTGTCGTCCTGGAATACGGCCGCAAGATTTCGGACGGCGATCCGGCTTTCGTGAAGAGCGACCCACGCGTCATCGCCGCTTATCTCGGCGTCGAGGACGAAGAGGTCGAGAACGTGCTGGTCGAGGTCGGCGACGAGGACGTCATCGAGACCCTCGATGCCGAGCCGGACCGCGAGCATGGGCCGGGCGAGACATCTTCCATGATGGCCGGTCCAATCTCCGATACGGTTGGTCATAGCGATCCTTCCGGTGAAGTGGTGCGGGTAGCGCACGGCGCTTCGAAAGCGGAGATCGTCGAGCGTCGCCAGGCGGCTGCCGAAGCGGCCGCTGCGGCAAGCAAGGCGGCTGGTGACGCTACGGCGAAGCGAAGGACAACCGCGAAATCAGCCGTGCCGAAGTCCGGTTCATCAACGAAGACAGTCGCGGTGAAGCCGGCAACCGCACCGACGAAGAGTTCCGCAGCCAAGCCAGGCGCAGCGAAGCCTACAGCGCCTGCGGCCAAGTCAAGCGCTCCGGCTAAATCGGCCACGACGTCGAAGCCGGCAACAACCAGCCCCGTTTACGGCCTGGCGCGAACGGTGAAGCCCGTGGCCAAGCCCGTTTCACCCAAGGGAGCCGCGCCAAGGCCGCCTGCCACCAAGGCCACGGCGCCTTCGCGTACGGCGCCGGCTGCCAAGCCGACGCCAGCTGTAGCCAAACCTGCACCGACTCCGGCAAAGCCCACTGCACCGGCCAAACCGCGAAAGCCGGTCCGCACTTCGAACTGGCTCGCAGCGCCGCGCGGCGGCCGCCCAGACGATCTGCTCGTCATCAAAGGCATCGGGCCGGTCAACAAGCGCAAGCTGAACGAGCACGGCATCTTCCACTTCGACCAGATCGCCGCCTGGACGAAAGCCGATATCGTGACTGCCGAAGCCTATCTCGAATTCGACGGACGCATCGAGCGTGAAGACTGGATCGGCCAGGCGAAGAAACTGGCGGCAGCGGCGGACAAACAGGCGTCAGCCAAGCGCGGGGGTAAGTGATGGCTGGACCGCTTCTCGATATTCGCGGCGTCGAAACCTACTATGGCAATATCCGCGCGCTGAGTGGCGTCAACGTCTCCGTCAATGAAGGCGAGATCGTCACGATCATCGGCGCTAACGGCGCCGGCAAGTCGACGCTGATGATGACGATCTTCGGTAGCCCACGCGCCCGCGTCGGCTCCATCGTGTTCAACGGCACCGACATCACCAACATGCCGACGCATGAGATCGCGCGGCTACGCATCGCGCAGTCGCCGGAAGGCCGGCGCATCTTTCCGCGCATGACGGTGCTGGAAAATCTTCAGATGGGGGCCAGCCTCGACAATCTGCAATACTTCAACGAGGACGTGGAAAAGGTCTTCACGCTCTTCCCTCGGCTGAAGGAACGTATCCAGCAGCGGGGCGGCACGCTTTCCGGCGGCGAGCAGCAGATGCTGTCGATTGGGCGCGCACTGATGGCGCGGCCGAAGCTTCTGTTGCTCGATGAACCATCGCTGGGTCTCGCGCCGCTGATCGTCAAGCAGATCTTCGACGCGATCCGGGAACTGAACCGCAGCGCCGGCCTGACCGTTTTCCTCGTCGAGCAGAACGCCTTTGGCGCGCTGAAGCTCGCTTCACGCGGCTATGTGCTGGTGAACGGCAATGTGACGATGAGCGGAACCGGTCAAGAACTGCTCGCCAATCCGGAAGTCCGCGCCGCCTATCTGGAAGGTGGCCGTCATTGAGCCGCGTAACAACAGGTATTAGGAGCTAGGACCGTGCAGGGCATCCTCTACGAAGAAGCTTCGTTTTTCTCGTTCGTCATCGTCACCTGCCTGCTCGGCGGCTGGGCAGCGTGGATGACGGGCAAGGCCTGCGCGCAGACCTGGCGGCCCTACATCGCGCTGGTGGTCTACCTGCTGGCGCTGGGCATTGCAGTGCGCTTCCTGCACCATGCGCTGTTTGGCGGGCACATGCTCGCGGCGCAATTCTACATCGTCGACACTATCATTCTGCTGATCTTCGGCACGCTTGGTTACAAGTATACCCGCACCAAGCAGATGACCCGCCAGTACCACTGGCTGTACGAAAAAGTGTCGCCGTTCAGCTTCAAGGCGAAATAAGGTTTCGGAGTAAGCTTAAGATCGCTCGCTTTGATTTGACACGGGAATCGTCGTGACAACTGCCGGAAAATCGGCAATGTACCCTTTCTGCGATAGGGTGGGCATCGCACGACAAGGATATCAGGGAGCCCACTCGTACAATGGGAGTCATTCAATGAAGAAACTACTCTTGTCCGCGGTTGCAGCAGGCGCGCTTGTCGCGTTCGGCGGCAGCGCTTGGGCGGACGTCATCATCGGCGTCGCGGGTCCGATCACCGGCCCGAACGCGGCCTTCGGCGCACAGCTTCAAAAGGGCGCCGAACAGGCAGCGGCCGACATCAACGCGGCTGGCGGCATGAATGGCGAGCAGATCAAGATCGTCGTCGGCGACGACGTTTCCGACCCGAAGCAGGGCATCTCGGTCGCCAACAAGTTCGTCGCTGATGGCGTGAAGTTCGTCGTCGGCCACTTCAACTCGGGCGTCACCATTCCGGCTTCGGAAGTCTACAACGAAAACGGTATGTATGTGATCACGCCTGCGGCGACCAATCCGCAGGTTACCGAGCGCGGCCTGACCGCGATCTTCCGCACCTGCGGCCGCGACGATCAGCAGGGCGCCGTCGCCGGGAAGTATCTGGTCGACAAGTTCAAGGACGCCAAGATCGCCGTCGTGCACGACAAGACCCCCTATGGTCAGGGTCTCGCTGACGAAACCAAGAAGGCGATGAATGCCGGCGGCTTGACGGAAGTCATGTATGAAGGCGTCAATATCGGCGACAAGGACTTCTCGGCCTTGATCGGCAAGATGAAGGAAGCCGGCGTCACCGTCATCTATTGGGGTGGTCTCCACACGGAAGCCGGCCTGATCATCCGTCAGGCCGCGGATCAGGGCCTCAAGGCGGTTCTGGTGTCGGGCGATGGCATCGTGTCGAACGAGCTGGCCTCGATCGCGGGTGACGCGGTTGCCGGCACGCTGAACACGTTCGGTCCAGATCCGACGCTGAACCCGGCCAACAAGGAGATCGTTGAGAAGTTCAAGGCTGCCGGCTTCAACCCGGAAGCTTACACGCTCTACTCCTACGCCGCCGTGCAGGTGATCGCGGGCGCCGCTGCGGCCGCCAAGTCGAACGACCCGGCTGAAGTCGCGAAGGCGACCCATGCAGGCACCTTCCCGACCGTGCTCGGCGAGATGGGCTTCGACGAAAAGGGCGACCCGAAGCTGCCCGGCTACGTCATGTATGAGTGGGTCAAGGGCGACGACGGCAAGTACACCTACAAGCCGCAGAGCTGATCCATTCAGGATTGAATGCACGACACCCGGCGGAGCGATCCGCCGGGTGTTTTTCGTTGGTGCGTCCTGCGACGCGATGAGGCGAATGCCGTTGGCAGGCTGCTGAAGAAGTCGCCATTTGGCTTTGGAATGTGATTCACTCCAGGAGGGCGGAGCGATTTGCGATGCGCGACCGGGACGAGGGTCTTTTCAGCTACGTTCGGTTGGAGGCTCGCATCCCTCCCGATCATCCGTTGTGAGTGATCCGTGCTCTGGCCGATGAGGCGCTGCCGCGCCTGAACAGTCGCTTCGACGCGCTCTATTCCGGGATGGGCCGGCTTTCGATCCCGCCGGAGATTCTGCGGCGGGCGACGCTGCTGCAGGCATTTTTTTCGGTGCGCTCGGAGCGGCGCCTGATCTAGCTGTTTGGTCCCGGCATAGCAAATCATCGCCTCGACGAAGGGAGTCACAAACGACACCTCAAGCGAACAGCCGCCCCGCGTGCGTGCACCATTTCCCGCATGTGCGGAAGCGTCTACTTTGGATCCAGCCTTTACGAGATGACGCGTGCGGGGAGGCGCCAATGGAGGGGAAAGAATTGAATACCGCCGATCGCGACACGCCTCAGTCGCCCAGCTCTCCACAATTGTCCCCCACTTTGGACTGCTCGCTCTGGGTAATCAGTCCCCTGGTCATGAGAAAGACTTCTCTGGTCAGCAGATCGTTCGACTTGAACCGGTAGCAGACCAGCGCGGTGGCGCGGCCGGCGGCAGTGGCGTCGATGCGAAATCGGATCGCTCCGCCATCGATCGCCTCGCGCCAGGCATCCATCGATTCGAGAAATTCGGCTTTGGTCTGAGTCGTCCCGAGATCGTTGAGCTTGATCTTCGCCCGCGGCGCCAGCAGCCCATCGAGGCCCGTGGCGTCCGCCTTGCCGAGCAGCGCATACCAGCGTTCCAGAATGTCGGTTTCGAGACTGGCGTGGGCCATCGTCGGTAGCATCACAACGCAGGCCATCAATAGCGCTTTCAGCACCTGTGATCCGCACGACATCCACCGCATTGCCTCTCCTGCGTCAGCCAGATTCGGGACGTTCAAAATCGCCGGTGTCGCGGTTCATCACCCACAACTCTCCAGTCGAGATGTCGAACCATGCGCCGCAGAGCGACAGCCGGCCCTTGCCTTCCAATATTTGCACGCAGGGAAAGGTGCGCAAGTTGGCGAGTGAATAGCGGATGGATATCCGTTCAAGCGCGGTCTGCCGCTCGCTGGCGGTCATCATGGTGTTGCCGGTCACCGCCTCGGCTGCCGGCGCGACAAGACTCATCCACTTGCCGATGAAATCGCCAGGCGACAGCGGCGTGGTCGCGGGGGAAAGTGCGGCGCGGATACCACCGCAGCGGCCGTGCCCCATGACGACGATGTTTTTGACCTTCAGCGCCTGCACGGCGAATTCCAGCGCCGCCGACGTGGCGTGGAACTCCCCATCCGGCTCGTAAGGCGGGACGAGATTGGCGACATTGCGCACGACAAACAGTTCACCGGGCCCGGAATCGAAGATGACTTCCGGCGCGGAACGGGAGTCGCAACAGGCGATCACCATGGTTTCCGGCGACTGGCCCTCGCGCGCCAGCGAACGGAAATGATCGCGTTCGGTGACATAACGGCCGGCGATAAAATTCCGGTAGCCGGTGAGCATGTGTTCGGGAAGGTGCGCCATGCGTTCTCCTAAGCAGAGAACGTTATCATGTTCAACGGCGGCCCGCTTCCCGCGCACAAATCGTGGGGTACGACGGGGCGCGGTGGTTGGCCGTCACGCCCGGCGGTCCGCGCCCGGCCGCGATAGCCGCCGCATCTGCACCATCGACATGGGATGCGACAAGCTCTGTGAATCCGTCTCTAACTGCAACTCGTCGCCTCCGCGCTTTGCTGTACGCGCCAAGATCTCGTAGACGGCGGCCGTGGTCGATTGCAGCGCCTTTTCTGGTGTCTGGCCGGCAAGAATGCGCGCCAGATAGACCGCGCCGGTCAGGTCGCCGAGGCCATTGGGTGGGTTAGCGATGATGCGATGCTCGGCCAAAAAGGCGCTGTCCGGCGTGACCAGCAGATTGCCGATCGAGCCCGTCATCATGGCCGGCGCGGAGGTCACCAGCATGGTCGGCGGGCCGGCTTCCGCTGCTGCCGCCATCGTCGTGCGCATGTCATCCAGCGTCGCGCCTGCCATCCAGGCCAGTTCGTAGCGGTTGGGCGTTGCGACATCGGCAATCGGCATCAGCCGGTCGCGGATGGCCTCGGCGACCTCCTGCTTGACGTAGAGGCCGCCGAGATCGCCCATTACGGGATCGCAGACATAGAGCGCCGCCGGATTTTTGGCGCGTACGGCACCGACAAGACCCGCTATGGCATCCGCTTGGCCGGCTTCGCCGAGATAGCCTGACAGTACGCCCGCCACCTCACCCAGCCACCGCGCGCCTTCGAGGTCTTTCATTAGCGCCGCGAAGTCTTTTGGGTCAGGGACGATGCGCGTCGCGCGGCCATGGCCCGGGTGCCAGGGCAGCATGACGGTCGGCACGGCCCAGACCGGAAAGCCAAGGGTTTCCAGCGCGAACACGGCAGCGCGATTACCCACGGAGCCACGCGCAACATGGCTTGAAATGACGATGACGGCGCGTGGCGGGTCAGCCGGAACACTGCTCATCTCTCAGCCCCCCGCTAGATAGATGATCGCAGCAACGATGGCAGCGATGCTTACCAGGACGGAGATGGTGCGCCCGATGCGTGTGCCCCACTGTTCGATCTTATCGCTGGGGTCGACATCGGCGGCGGAGAGATGATCCTGCGCCCGGCGAGTCGTTCGTTGAACGATGCCGCCGGCCTCCGCCTCGCGCGCGAGGCGCTCAAGGATGCGGCGCGATTCCCGCTCGTCACGGCTTTCCTGCGGCATGCGCGGCCCTCAAATGCAGGCGCCACCCGGACGCCAGCGGCGGCGGAATGTCAAGATGCGGGGATGGGGCCAGACGGGGCTAGGACGGCCCGTCCGCCATCAGCTGCTCCACCGCTGGCAGAGCGCGCTCGACCATGCGATCGATGCCGGCGGCGTTAGGGTGCATGCCGTCTTCCAGCAGAAACGTTTTGTCCGCAGCGACCCCGTCGAGAAAGAAGGGATAAAGCTCGACACCGTATTTTTCGGCAAGTTTCGGATAAATGGCGTCGAATTTCTGCTGATAGTCCGGTCCAAGATTGGGCGCGGCGCGCATGCCGGCCAAAAGCACCTTCACCTGCTTGGCCTTGAGCGCCGACAGCATCTTGTCGAGATTGGCCTCGGTCAATTCGGGAGAAAGGCCGCGCAGCATGTCGTTGGCCCCGAGTTCCAGGATGACCAGTTTCGTCCCGTCCGGCACCGACCAGTCGAGCCGCGACAGTCCGCCGCTGGTCGTATCACCCGACACACCGGCATTGGCCACAACCACATCGTAGCCTTTTGCCTTCAAGGCCTTGTCCAGTTTTTCGGCAAAGCCTTCGCCCGGCTGAAGACCATAGCCGGCCATCAGGCTGTCACCGAATCCGACGATCTGATAGGGCTCGGCGCGCGCGGCAATGACCGACAGCGCAATCATCAATGCCGCCAGCATCACGCGAATATGTTTTCTCACCATGCCATCGACCCCATATGTGCGGGAAATCCCGCCGTGTTCTTCTCCATATAGGACGGATTATTTGTGACTGAAGCCGTGATTGAGCTGAAGGATGTCTCGCTGACGCTGGGTTCCGGCGCGTCGCAGGTCCATGTGTTGAAGAATATCGACCTGACCGTGCTGCAAGGCGAGGCAGCCGGTATCGTCGGGCCGTCGGGTTCCGGCAAGTCGACACTGCTGATGGTGATGGCAGGCCTGGAAGGTGTCGATGCGGGCACGGTCTCCATCGCCGGCAAGACGCTCAACGGCATGAGCGAGGATCAGGTCGCGGCCTTCCGGGGTCGGACGGTCGGCATCGTGTTCCAGTCGTTTCACCTGATCCCCAACATGACCGCGCTGGAAAATGTCGCCGTTCCGCTGGAACTTGCGGGACGGCGCGACGCCTTCGAGGCGGCCGCGCTTGAGCTTGAAGCCGTCGGGTTGAAGGATCGGGTCACCCACTATCCCGGCGAGCTCTCCGGCGGCGAGCAGCAGCGCGTGGCGATCGCCCGCGCTCTGGCGCCCGGACCGCGCCTGTTGATCGCCGACGAGCCGACCGGCAACCTCGATCAGGCGACCGGCCGCCAGATCGCCGATCTTCTGTTCGCCAAGGCCGCCGAGCGCGGCATGACGCTGGTGCTGGTGACGCACGACCCTGCGCTGGCCGGCCGTTGCTCGCGGCAGATCGCCATGCGCTCAGGCCGGATCGAGGGCGGGAATTTGCCCGTGGCCAAGCTGGTGCGGGCGTAGGCTATGACAAATTCAGGTGCCGCTTACTTCAATACCCCCCTCTGTCCTGCCGGACATCTCCCCCTCAAGTGGGGAGATCGGTCGGCCGCAAGGCTTTCGCCAATTTTCAATGTTGTAGAACGTGCATCATCGACGACGCGCATGATCTCCGCCCTTGAGGGGGAGATGTCCGACAGGACAGAGGGGGGTACCAAGGTACGCGGCGCGTACCAAGGCAGACGAAATCGGCTTAAGACCGCGTCTCGTGGCAGGACTGTCTGCTCATGCTGAATTCCCTGCGCCTCGCCCTCCGCTTCGCCTTGCGCGAAATGCGCGGCGGGCTGTCCGGCTTCTTCATCTTCATTGCCTGCATTGCGCTTGGCGTCGGCGCCATCGGCGGCGTAGGCTCGGTCGCCCGCGCCATCGAAGCCGGCGTCGCCAATCAGGGCCAGACCTTGCTCGGCGGTGACATCCGTTTCGAGTTAAACCAGCGCGAGGCCAGCGCGCCCGAACGAGCGTTTCTCGACAGTCTGGGCCAAGTAGCCGTCAGCGCCGGCATGCGCTCCATGGCCCGCCTGGAAGACGGCTCCGATCAGGCGCTGGTGGAAGCCAAGGCCGTCGATGGAACCTATCCCCTGTTCGGCGAACTCGCGACCGATCCAAAGATCCCGTCCGACGAGTTGTTCGCGGAACGCGACGGCGTTTATGGCGTGGCTGCTCCGGACATCCTGTTCGATCGTCTGAACCTGCCCGTCGGCGGCCGCATCCTTTTGGGCACGCAGGCCTTCGAGCTGCGCGCCAAGATCATCACCGAGCCGGACGCGATTTCCGACGGCTTTGGCTTCGCCCCGCGCCTTCTCCTGTCGCTCGAAGGGTTGCGCGCCGCAGGGCTCATCCAGCCGGGCAGCCTCGTCGAGCACGTTTACAAGGTAAAACTCCCGGCCGGCGCAACCACCGACCACATCACCGCCATCCGCGACCGCGCCGCGGCCGAGCTCCCCGATGCCGGCTGGAGCATCCGCGACCGCAGCAATGCCGCGCCATCGCTGTCCTCGAACATCGAGCGTTTCTCGCAGTTTCTCACGCTCGTCGGACTCACGGCGCTGGTGGTCGGCGGCGTCGGCGTGGCCAACGCCGTACGCGCCTATCTCGACGGCAAGCGCGCCGTCATCGCCACGTTCAAGAGCCTTGGCGCGTCGGGCGGCTTCGTCTTCGCGATCTACCTCATCCAGGTACTGGCTATCGCCTCCATCGGCATTGTCGTCGGCCTGGTCATCGGCGTTCTAACGCCGTTCGGGGCGAGTTCCGCGCTGCAATCCTTCATCCCCATCCCTGCCGAGACCGGCATCTACCCAACGGCGCTGCTGCTTGCCGTCGTGTTCGGCTTTTTGGTCACTCTGGCCTTTGCGCTGCTGCCGCTCGGTCGCGCACGCGACGTGCCGGCAACGGCGCTGTTCCGTGAGATGGGTTTTGAAAGCCATGGCATGCCCCGGCTGATCTATGCTGGCCTTACAAGCGGGATTGTGCTGGTTCTGGCCGGTTTGGCTATCTGGTTCGCCACCGATCGCCGCATCGCGATGATTTTCGTCGTATCAGCGGCTTTGTCCTTCCTGATCCTGCGCCTTGTCGGGGCCGGGGTGCAGGCGATCGCGCGGCGCAGCCCGGTGGTCCGCTCGACGCCGCTGAGGCTCGCCATCGGCAATATCCACCGACCCGGCGCGTTGACGCCGTCGGTCGTGCTGTCGCTTGGGCTGGGCCTGACGCTGCTGGTCGCGCTGGCGCTGATCGACGGCAATCTGCGCAGGCAGATCAGCGGCAGTCTGCCGGAAGTCGCGCCGAACTTTTTCTTTGTCGACATCCAGGCATCCGAGTCCGACGCCTTTGCCGATTTTCTCAAGCAACAGGCGCCCGGCGCGGACCTGATGCGCGTGCCGATGCTACGCGGCCGCGTGACGGCTTTGAATGGCGTGGACGCTCAAAAGGTGACCGTGCCGCCCGAAGGCGCGTGGGTTCTGCGAGGCGACCGCGGCATCACCTATTCCGAGACGATGCCGGAGAATGCGACGCTGGCCGCCGGCCAGTGGTGGCCGAAAGACTATGCGGGCGAGCCGCTGGTTTCGTTCTCTGCTGAGGAAGCCGGCCAGATCGGCCTGAAACTCGGTGATACTGTGACTGTCAACGTTCTCGGCCGTACCATCACCGCGCGCATCGCAAGTCTGCGGGCTGTTCAATGGGAATCGCTCGGCATCAATTTCGTCATGGTCTTTTCGCCGAACACCTTTGCCGGCGCGCCGCATAGCTGGCTGGCCACGCTGACCATGAAAGACGCCAAACCGGACGACGAGTCCCGCGTACTTAATGCTGTTACGCGCGCGTATCCGGCCGTCACCAGTGTGCGGGTCAAGGATGCGCTGGACGTTGTCAATCAATTGGTGGCCCAACTTGGCACGGCGATCCGTGCCGCCGCCAGCGTTGCGTTGCTGGCGTCCGTGCTGGTGCTTGCCGGAGCGCTGGCGGCCGGCAATACGGCGCGTATCCACGATGCCGTGGTGTTGAAGACGCTCGGCGCGACCCGCAAGACGCTGATCGCCGCCTTTTCGCTGGAATATATGCTGATCGGGCTCGCGACCGCTGTCTTCGCCCTCGCGGCCGGCGGTCTGGCTGCCTGGTATGTCGTTGCGCGGATCATGAAACTGCCGTCAACCTTCCTGCCGGAAGTGGCCGGCGGCACGCTGGTTCTGGCGCTGGTGTTGACGGTCGGCATCGGGTTGGCCGGCACGTGGCGTGTGCTCGGCCACAAGGCAGCGCCGGTGTTGCGCAACCTCTGACGACTTCCCAGCGCAGGCCACGATCACCGAAATGTTAGCGGTTTTGGCCGTTTGCGCCGCTTCACGCCCTATGTCCGGTTGCAACAGCCCTTGTCCTCAACGTCAAGAATGGCCATATTTCGCCACAGGCATGCTGGTGTCCCGCCAGCGGCGCCTGGGCGCGTGAAAAGCGCCCGACACCGGACGGGACGAAAGCAGATAGAGGAAACAATGGCTGAACTTCGTAATTATCAGTCGCAGGCAGGCACCGGCACACGCGCCGACGCCGCCATCGACGAAGGCCTGCGAGCATACATGCTCAAGGTCTACAATTTGATGGCGATCGGTATGGTCATCACCGGCGTCGTCGCCCTTGGGCTGATCTCGGTGGCCACCACCACTGATCCATCGCTCGCCGTTGCCACATTGCCCAACGGCAAGATGCTGACCAACATCGGCTATGCCGTCTTCGCCTCGCCGCTGCGCTGGGTGATCATCTTCGCGCCTCTCGCCGCCGTATTCTTCCTGTCGTTCAGGATCAACAGCATGAGCGTGGCGACCGCGCAGACCGCCTTCTGGGCTTATGCGGGGCTGGTCGGCCTTTCGCTGTCGTCCATCTTCCTGGTTTATACGCCGGGTAGCATCGTTCAGACGTTCTTCGTGACGGCAGCAGCTTTTGGCGCGCTGTCGCTCTACGGCTATACGACGCGCCGCGACTTGACCGGCATGGGCTCGTTCCTGATCATGGGCGTGTTCGGCCTGATCATCGCGATGCTGGTCAACATCTTCCTGCAGTCGTCGGCTCTGCAGTTCGCCATTTCGGCGATTGGCGTGCTGGTCTTCTCGGGCCTCACTGCTTACGACACGCAGAAGATCAAGGAGATGTATTGGGAAGGCGACGATACGCTGGTGGCCGGCCGCAAGGCGATCATGGGCGCGCTGACGCTTTATCTCGACTTCATCAACCTGTTCACCTTCCTGCTGCAGTTCCTGGGCAACCGCGAATAACGCAGTCGGTAGCGACAAAGATCAGGGCGGCTTTCGGGCCGCCCTTTTCTTTTGGGCGGCAAATGATAGGGACGATGTCGCGCGCAGCAGGGGTTCGGGATGGCGATATCAATTCGGCCGGCAGACGAGGCGGACATCTTCCGCATCACGGAAATCTATGCGGATGCGGTTCTACATGGCACCGCCACCTACGAATTGGAGCCGCCGTCTGAACCGGAAATGTTGTCGCGTTTCCGTAGCCTGGCATCGGTAGGTTATCCCTATATCGTTGCCGAAGAGGACGGCCGGATGCTTGCCTATGCTTATGCTGGCCCATTCCGTGCTCGTCCCGCCTATCGCTTCATCGTCGAGGATTCGATCTATGTCGCGCCGGAAGCCAAGGGCAAGGGCATCGGCTCGCAGCTGCTGCAAGAGCTGATCGACGAATGTCGTCGCCTGGGCTTCCGCCAGTTCGTCGCTGTCATCGGTGATGGCGGTCCGACGAGCGCTTCGGTCAAGCTGCACGAGAAGCTCGGCTTCCGTCATACCGGCGTCTGGGAGGGCTCCGGCTACAAGCACGGCCGCTGGCTGGACACAACCTTCATGCAGCTTTCGATGAATGGCGGCCGCGATACCGATCCGGATCCCGAGTCGCTGCCGGAGCGGATGTTTCGCGGTCGCGTGTAGGGAGCATTTACCCTCACCGCAGCGCCGTCACCTCGATCTCGATCTTCATTTCTGGCTTGTTGAGCTGGCAGACGACCATTGTCGCCGCCGGCCGAATCTCGCCAAACGTCTCGCCTAGAATCGGGAAAACCACATCCACATAGGCGCGGTCGGTCACATAATAGTGGCAGCGCACGACGTCCGCCATGCTGAAGCCGGCGTCCGTCAGCGCGTTGCCGATTGTGCGGAGGCAATTGCGCGTCTGTTCCTCGACGCTCGCCGGGATCGTCATCGTCGCATAGTCGTAGCCGGTCGTTCCGGAAACGAAACACCAGTCGCCTTGCACAACCGCGCGTGAATAGCCGGCGGTCTTTTCGAACGGCGAACCGGTGGAGATGAGCTTGCGGGTCACGCCCAGGGCCGGCTTTCCGCGGCCTTCTTCTCGTAGCTCGAGATTGACGACGACTTCTCCATCGTCAGGCCGATATCGTCGAGGCCGTTCAGCAGGCAATGGCGCTTGAAGGCGTCGAGATCGAACTTGATCACGCCGCCGTCGGGGCCGCGGATTTCTTTCTCTTCGAGATCGACAGTCAGCGTGGCATTCGAGCCGCGCGAGGCGTCGTCCAGCAGTTTCTCCAAATCTTCCGGGCTCACCGTGATCGGCAGAATGCCATTCTTGAAGCAGTTGTTGTAAAAAATGTCGGCGAACGAGGTCGAGATTACGCAACGGATGCCGAAATCGAGCAGCGCCCACGGCGCATGCTCGCGGGAAGAACCGCAGCCGAAATTGTCGCCGGCAACGAGGATCTGCGCCTTGCGATAGGCTGGCTTATTCAGCACGAAATCGGGGTTCTCCGAGCCGTCCTCGTTGAGCCGCATTTCGGCGAACAGGCCAGCCGCGAGGCCGGTGCGCTTGATCGTCTTCAGATAGTCCTTGGGGATAATCATATCGGTATCGACATTGACGATCGGCAAGGGCGCGGCGACGCCGGTGAGTCTTGTGAACTTGTCCATGGCTTGATCCGTCCGGGGAATTGGCTTGGGCCGCGCTTTACACCAAGCATTTCAGGAAATCAAAGGACCCGCAGCCTACCGCACAGCTCCGTCAACGCATCTCTCGCGCCACGATCGATCCCACCTTTCCTTCGCTCGATGCTTGCCAGGCGTACTGCGAATCTGCATTGCTCGCTTGGCCTGTCGGGTACGCGTCAGAACGAAACAAGAGCCAAGGGTGCCACATGCCGGTTGTCAGAGGCAAGGATATTGAGGTTTTGTTCAGCGCGTCCACAATTGCGCGGCGCAATCTCGAACTCGCCAAGGAAATCGCCGAGCACCATTACCACGACCTTTTGGTCATCTCGATCCTCAAGGGCTCGTTCATTTTTGCCGCCGATCTGATCCGCGCCATGCACGATGTCGGGCTGGAGCCTGAAGTCGAATTCATCTTCATCTCCAGCTATGGCGCAGGCACGACCAGCGGCGAGGTGCGGGTGCTGCGCGACATCGACAACGACGTCAAAGGCCGCGACGTGCTGTTGATCGACGATATTCTGGAGTCGGGCAAGACGCTGAAATTCACCCGCAGCCTGATGATGGAACGCGGCGCCAAAAGCTGTTCCATCGCTGTGCTGCTGGACAAACACATGCGCCGACAGACCGAACTGGAGGCGGATTTCGTCGGCTTCGACTGCCCGGATCATTTTGTCGTCGGCTATGGCATGGACGTCGCGCACGCTTTTCGCGAGCTGCCGTTCGTCGGCGTTGTGAAGGGGGATGCGTGAAGGGCGTGTCGACCGACCCATTCACGATCGATTGCGTCGGCTGGCATACCTTGACGCCGGGCAATCCAGAATCTCGCGATAGGATCATTCGTAGATTTTTTGTTTTTGTCTCCTTTCTGCAGGATCACCACCTTGTGGTTCGTGATCTTGTTTCTCGGGAGTCAGATATCGATGACGCATTCTCGATACATTCAAGTGACCTGACCTAGGAAGGCCTTGGAGTTGTCAAAGTGTCTTATGACAAATGGCTTGGGCGGATAGATCGAGGGATGGATCCAGCGAATATTCAGACGCTTGAGAAAGCGCTCAAATCCTCTAAGAGACTGTTTGGAAATTGAGGTTTTGGGGTTTTGCGGGCGCTCCAGATGTGATTCACACTTTTGATGTGGACAGATGAAGCCCGAAGCCGGATGGCCAAGATCGCCCGTAGGACCAAGCGC
>JBFWUS010000063.1:0-32655 GCA_050247155.1 Rhizobiaceae bacterium | reverse complement strand
TCGCCGAAGGACTTCTTGACATGCTGGATCGAGAGGAAGGGATCGGCCATGGGTCAGCTCGGCTTGTTCGAGGATTTTGGCGCATAGCGTGCCAGGAACTGGATTGCTGTCATGCAGCCCCAGGTAAGCAGGAAGGCGATGATGGCCAGCGCCGCCGGTTCGTAGGCCCGGTTCGCGCCGAGGTTCTGCATATAGGGACCAAAGGCGGGCCTATTCAGCAGCGAGGCCATGGTGAACTCGCCGAGCACGATCGCGAAGGTCAGAAACGCGCCCGAGAGCACCGCGATCAGCACGTTGGGCAAGATGACCCGGCCGATGATGGTAGCCCAGCCCGCCCCCATGATCTGCGCCGCTTCGGTGAGCGTCTTCACGTCGATCGTTCTCAGGCCGGTGTCGACCGCACGGTACATATAAGGCAGCGCCAGCACGGCGTAGCCGATAACCAGCAGGATGTTCGTACCGGTTGTTGTGCCGAGGAACGGCAGCCAGGAATTCGTGCCGTACATGCGGATATAGCCAAACACGATGACGATCGCCGGAATGACCAGTGGCAGCAGCGTGATGAATTCGATGACGGGCCTGAGATACGGCATGCGCAGACGCACCCAGTAGGCGGTCGGCACGACGATCAGAACGCCGAGGATGATCGTGAAGATCGCCGCCACCACCGAATAGGTGAAGGTTTGCTGAAACTGCGAGGACGCGAAGACGACGCGATAGGCCTCGAAAGAGTACTCGCCGCGCTTCATGCGCATCGAAAATTCGAACGTCGCGATGAGCGGGATGATGAAATACCCCATGCCGAGGAAGAAGGTGAGCCAGGCCCACCAGTGCCCGCCCTTCTTCATTTCAGCCACCTTTCCGACCGCGTCCGGAACCAGATGTAGAAGATGTTTGCCACACCGGTGATAAAGATCATGCCGAAGGCGAGCGCATAGCCGAGATTGGGATCGCCCAGCACGTCGCCACGGATCTGCGCGTAAAGGCTGATCGGCACGATGTTGAGCGAGGAGCCAGTAAAGGCGTAAGCCGTTGCGATGGCGCCGAAGGCGTTGGCGAACAACAGCACCAGCGTGCCGAGAAAGCTCGGCCACAGAACCGGGATGACGACCATGCGCCAGTATTGCGCGTTGGTCGCGCCGAGCGTTGCCGCCGCCTCTCCCCACTCTTTCTTGATGCCGTCCAGCGCCGGCGTGATGATGACGATCATCAGCGGTATCTGGAAGTAGAGATAGACCGCGATCAGGCCCCATGACGACAGCAGGTTGAAGCCCGTCGCATAGAGGTTAAAGCCAAAAACGTCGCGCAGGATGATGGTGACCAGACCGAGCCGACCGAGGGTGGCGAGGAAGGCGAAAGCAAGCGGCACGCCGGCAAAATTCGACGCGACACCACTGAAGGTCATGGTCGAGGAGCGCACCCAGTCTGGCAGGCCGCCGCGCACGATCGCCATGGCAATGGCGAGACCCGCCAGCGCGCCGAGAATGGCTGACCAGAAACTGATCTTGATCGATATCCAGTAGGACGCCCGGATATTGTCCTGCTGGAAGAGCTTGAAAACATTATCGAGCGTAAAGCTGCCATCAGGTGTCTGGAACGCACCGACGATCAGATACATCGTCGGCAGAACAAGAAAGAGCACCGCGAAGATAAAAAACGGCGCAACGCCGATCCATTGCGTCGGAAGCCGCACCGAACTGTTGCCGGCGGCTGGAGCAGAAGCGTTGGCAGTGGTGTCGGTCATTGGTTGGGGCAACCTGCCGGTTCTATGATCTGCGACTTGAGGCAAGCCAGCGCCGCAAACAATTAAGGGTCGGCAAACAAACAGGGCGGCTCGCGCCGCCCTGCCTTGTCAAACTTACTGCACGTTGGCGCCGACAACCTTGTCCCAGTTGCCGGTGATCGCTGCCTTCATCTTGTCCTGATCCTCAAGGGTCGGGAACACGGCAGCCTCATAGGCGGCTGCGGGCGGCATCTTGTCCAGCATCTCCTGCGGGATCTTGCCGTTCTTGGCGAGGTCGTTGAAGCGGATCGGATGGCAATAGCCCTTCAGCCAGCCGAGTTGGCCTTCATCCGAATAGAGATGCTCCATCCAGAGCTTCGCCGCATTCGGATGCGGCGCATAGGCCGAGATCGCCTGCACATACACACCGGCGACGACGCCGGTCTTCGGCACGATGACATCGACCGGCGGGTTGCCGTTCAGCGTGTCGCGGCCGCCGAGCGCATTGTAGTCCCAGGTGATCAGGATCGGCGTCTGGCCCTGCGCTAGCGTCGCCGACTTGCCGATGACCGGAACGAAGTTGCCGGCCGCATTGAGCTCCTTGAAGAACTCGAGACCGGCCGTGCCGGCGGCTTCGCCTGCCGCGCCGCCCTTCGACAGACCGGCGGCATAGACGCCGAGGATCGCCTGGTTCGAGGCGCGCGGATCGCCGGCGAGCGCGACCATGTTCTTATATTCCGGCTTGAGCAGATCGGCCCAATCTTGTGGCGAGTTCGGCGCCAGATCCTTGTTCACTTGGAACGACAGCACGCCATAATAGTCACCGTACCAGTAGCCTTCCGCATCCTTGGCGCTGTCCGGAATCGAATCCCAGGTCGACACCTTGTACGGCTGGATCAGGCCGTCTTTCTTGGCCTGTGGACCGAAGGAAAGGCCGACGTCGATGACATCAGGCGCCTGTGGACCCTTGTTGTCCTTGTTCGCCTTGATTGCCTCGATCTCGTCGCCCGAACCGGCATCCGGGTTCAATTCGTTGATTGTGATTTCCGGATACTTCGCCTTGAAGGCGTCGATCACGCCGCCGTAACCGCACCAGTCATGCGGCAGCGCAATCGTGGTGAGCTGGCCCTCGGCCTTGGCCGCGGCGATGAGCTCGGCGGATTGCGAATTGGCGATCGCCGTCGTGACCATCAGGGTCGAGGCGGTTAGGGAAAGAATCTTCCCTGTCATCTTCAGCATGAGTGTTCTCCTGAGTGAAAGGCGTCTTCAAGCCGCCTGTTTCTTGTCGTTATGCTTGGTATGTGACAGTCCAATGAATGCCAGGCTGGCTCTCCTCCCGCCGTGAAAATCTAACTCTATTTGTTTCCGGCCCGCAATCGGGCACGGCATTTAATTGTCCGGCTAATCAACCGGATTTGACCGGCAGCAGCTTTTTCGTTCCCCTTGCGGAAACTTTGAGTTCCGCTTTGATACGAAAGAATTTCGTACCTTGCCGCGTCTTGCTTACACCGTGCCCGACATTGCGTTGTCCAAAAGCGACAAAGCGCCCTTCTTGGTCAATTTGATCGGATTCCCGCCGGCGGTCGGGTCGACAATGGCCATATCGGCGATCAGTGTGCGCCGCTTCTTGTCCATCTCGAGCCCCTTGATGAAGGTTGGCAAGGTGTGCGGCACTTTCAGCTCCTTGCGGAGCTTCATGACCGCTTTCTGGAAGCCATCGAAGCCGCCCTTGATGCCGCAATAGGCGGCAAGACGTGTGATCTTTTCCTCGATGGCATCGCGGTTGAAGGCCAGCACGTAAGGCATGAACACAGCGTTGGTCATGCCGTGGTGTGTGTCGTAGAGCCCACCGATCGGATGCGACAGCGAGTGGATCGCGCCGAGCCCTTTCTGGAAGGCGGTGGCGCCCATCGCTGCGGCGGCCATCATATTGGCACGTGCAATGATGTCCTTGCCGTTGGCGAAGGCCTTCGGCAGGTTCTCGAACACCAGCCGGACGCCCTCTACGCCGATGCCGTCGGCCATCGGATGGAAGCCAGGGGCGCAATAGGCTTCGAGGCAGTGCGCCAGCGCGTCCATGCCAGTGCCCGCGGTAATGAAGGGCGGCATTCCGACCGACAGCTCCGGATCGGCGATGACGGTCGCCGGCAGGATTTTCGGATGAAAAATCACCTTCTTGGTGTGCGTTGCCTCATGCGTCAACACGCTGGCGCGGCCGACTTCCGAACCCGTGCCGGCCGTGGTCGGCACCGCGATGATCGGCGCTATTGCCGCGGAATTGGCGCGGGTCCACCAATCGCCGATGTCCTCGAAGTCCCAGACCGGTCTGGCCTGGTTCGCCTGGAACGCGATGAGCTTGCCAAGGTCCAGGGCCGACCCGCCGCCGAAGGCGATAACGCCGTCATGCTTGCCCTTCTTGAACACCTCTATGCCTGCGGTCAGGTTCGATTCCACCGGGTTCGGGCGAACGTCCGAAAAGACGCCGTATTTGACGCCGGCATCATCCAGCAGCTTCAGCGTCTTCGGCACGACCGGCAGCTTGGCAAGGCCGGGATCGGTGACGAACAACGGCCGCTTGATGCCAGTCGCGGCAAGCGCATCGGCGAGTTCAGAAATACGTCCCGCGCCGAAGCGAACGGTGGTGGGATAGTTCCATTTGGAGACGAGTTTGGACATGGTCGCTTTCGAATATCAGACACGCCCCCTCACCCGGTTTGCTTCGCAAACCACCCTCTCCCCGCTGGGGAGAGGAGGGCGCCAGCGTTGCCGCCGACCTCTTCTCCCCACCGGGGAGAAGGTGGCCCGAAGGGCCGGATGAGGGGGTCAGATCCCCATCCACATTAGTCTGCTACCCGACCTCCCTGAGATGATAGCTCTTCGGCCGGGTCAAATTGTCGTAGCCGATCTGGCTGAGCGCGGCGCCCTTGCCGGTATCCTTCACGCCGGTCCACACCAGCGCTGGGTCTAGATAGTCGCAGCGGTTCATGAACACCGTTCCGGTCTCGACCTGGTCGCCGATCTTCACCGCATGGTCCATGTCGCGGGTCCAGATCGACGCCGTGAGGCCATAGGGGCTGTCGTTCATCAGCGCGATGGCTTCCTCGTCGTTGCGCACCTTCATGATGCCCACGATCGGGCCGAAGCTCTCCTCGCGCATGACGCTCATCTGGTGGTCGACGTTGGTCAGCACCTCGGCAGGCAGATAGGGCGAGCCTTCTTTGTCACGCTCGTCCTTCGTGTTCATGTGCGCAGTCGCGCCCTTGCGTAGCGCCTCGGCGCGTTGCTCGCGAATAAGGTCGGCGAACCGGGCCTGCGCCATTGGACCCATCGTGGTCGCTTCCTCAAGCGGGTTGCCGAGCCTGTAGTTCTTCGTTTCCTCGACAAAACCCTCGATGAAATCGTCATAGACCTTTTCGTGCACGTAGACACGCTCGATGCCGCAGCAGCACTGGCCGCTGTTGAAGAACGCGCCCTCAACGAGGTTCGGGATCGCATGGTCGAGCTTGGCGTCTTCAAGCACATAGGCCGGGTCCTTGCCGCCGAGTTCGAGACCCATGGTCATGAAGGTGCCGGCGGCGGCCTTCTCGATGGCGCGGCCGCCGGCGACCGAACCGGTGAAGTTGACATGGTCGATCTTGCCCAAGCCAAGCAGCTTTTCCGTCTGCGCATGGTTCAGCACCACGTTCTGGAAGACGCCCTTCGGCAGACCGGCTTTCTCAAAAGCTTTGGCGAAACGCTCTCCGACCAAAAGCGTCTGCGCGGCGTGTTTCAGGATCACCGTCGAGCTGGCGATCAACGCAGGAACGATCGTGTTGACCGCCGTCAGATAGGGATAGTTCCACGGCGCGATGACCATGACGACGCCGAGTGGATCCTTCTTCACATAGCGGCGAAAACCATCCTTCGGATTGGACGCCATCACCGGCTTGAGCGCCTGCTCTGCAATCTCGACCATATAGGTCGTGCGTTCCTTGACGCCGCCGAACTCGCCGCCATAGCGCACCGGCCGGCCCATCATGTGCGCCAGTTCCGGCACGATCTCATCCGACATCGCGATGAGATTTTCCAGCATCGCCAGCATGTATTTGCAGCGCTCTGCTACCGACAGCGCCGCCCAGCCGGGCTGCGCCGCCCGCGCCGTCTCGACGGCCTTGCTGACCTGCGCATCGGTGGCGACCGGCCGTTCGACATAGATGGAGCCGTCGACAGGCGATTTGAGTTTGATGGTTTCAGTCATGCTATTCTCGTCTTCCTGAACTTAGTACCGCTCAAAACCCCGATGCAGCTCCCAATCGGTGATGCGCCGGTCGTATTCGAACTGCTCCCAGCGGGCGGTGTGGACATAATGCTCGATCACATCCGGGCCGAAGGCTTCTTTCAGCATCTTCGATTTGGCGAGCGTCTCGGTTGCCTCACGCAGTGTCTTCGGAATCTCCGGCAGGCGTGACGCCTGATAGGCATCGCCCACAAAAGGCTCCTGCAGCGACAGCTTCTCATCGATGCCGGCAAGGCCGGCGGCGATCAGCGCGGCAAAGGCGAGATAGGGGTTCAAATCCGCGCCGCCGATGCGGCATTCCATGCGGATGCCCTTGGTCCCCTCCCCGCAGAGCCGGAAGCCGGCAGTGCGATTATCCTCCGACCACATGATCTTGGTCGGCGCGAACGTGCCCGACTGAAAACGCTTGTAGGAGTTGATGTAGGGGCAGAGGAACCAGGTGAATTCCTTCGCGTATTTGAGCTGCCCGGCCGACCATTGCTGGCCGAGCTCGGACAGCGTCCACTTCGCTGACTTGTCAAAAAACAGTGGCGTCTTGCCGTCGGCTGACCAGAGCGAATTGTGGATGTGGGACGAGTTGCCGGCGAGCCCGTAATTGTATTTGGCCATGAAGGTGATCGCCTGGCCCTCCTGTTCGGCGATCTCCTTGGCGCCGTTCTTCAGGACGACGTGGCGGTCAGCCATCTCCAGCGCTTCCGCATAGCGCACATTGATTTCTTCCTGGCCCGGCCCCCACTCGCCCTTGGAGTTTTCGATTGGGATGCCGGCGGCGTTCATCTCGTTGCGCAGCCGGCGCATCACCGTTTCCTCCTTGGTGGTGATGCCGATCTGATAGTCGCCGATATAGGGCGAGGCCGTATCGAGGTTCTGCCAGTGCTTGGCGCGGGCGGAGTTGTAGCTCTCCTTGATCAGGTAGAATTCCAGCTCGGAAGCGAAATAGCCGATATAGCCACGCTCTTTCAGCCGGGCGACCTGCTTGCGCAGCATGGCGCGCGGCGAATGCGGCAGGTCTTCGTGATGATGGTGATCCTGGATGTCGCAGATGACGAGAGCAGTCTTCTCCAACCAGGGAATGCGGCGCAGCGTCGACAAATCAATCTTCAGAACGAAGTCGCCATAACCCTGGCTCCAGCTCGCCGCCTTGTAGCCCGGCACCGGCTCCATATCGATGTCGAGAGCGAGCAGATAGTTGCAGCCATGCGTCTCGTCATGCGCCGACTCGGCAAAGAAGGACGCGAGGAAGCGTTTGCCGAACAGCCGGCCCTGCATGTCGACGCCGCAGGCAAGCACGGTGTCGATCTCGCCCGCCGCGATCGCTTTTTTCAGTTCGTCGAACGACAGATTGCCGGCCATCACATCCCCATATTTCTTCTTTGAAACGGAAACCATGGCCGGCCGAGCCGGCCATGGTCAATCTTTAGCTCAGCGGCCGGTCTCGCCGACGGCGCGTTCCGCGGCGGCGATGATTGCCCTGCGCTTCTCGATCTGGTCGCCGATCGGCGGGCCCTGGAAGCGGTTCTTTTCGACCCCGAACCAGAGCACCGCGGCGAGCGCCACGAAGCCGATGACAATCCACAGCACCTTGTCGTTCGGTGGTTGGATGGCGATGTAGAAGATGACGGCCATGCCGACCACCGACAGGAAGGTGACCAGTTTGTAGAGACCGCCGGACATCGCCCACGGACCCGGCTTCGGCCATTTCGGCGTGCCGTAGGCGATCATCGCCAGCACCAGCGGAATGGTGAAGGACAGGAACAGGAACACCAGCGTCGAGTTGACGACGATGGTGTAGAGATTGGTGCCGCCGATCGAGACGAACTGCGCCGCGAAGACGTAGAGGATTTCGAGGATGGCGGCGACCCAGATCGCCGTTACCGGCGTGCGGTACTTCGGCGAAACGGTAGCCATCGCCTTGGAGCCAACCGGCATGCCCTCGTCACGCGAGAAGGCGAACAGCATGCGCGAGGCGGACGTCACCGTCGCCAGGCCGCAGAGGAACTGCGTCACGAAGATCAGGAAGTACAGAACCAGCTTGAAGCCGGCCGGCAGGATGGCGTCCATGGTACCGAAGAACATGCCCCAACCTTGCTTGGCGGCGGCATCCATGTCCGGGATCGCCAGCGTGATCGCGCAGATCATGATCCAGCCTACCAGCGACGACCACAGCACTGCCGAAACGATGCCGCGCGGCACCGAATTGGCGGCGTTGAGCGTCTCCTCTGACGTGTGCGCCGAGGCGTCGTAGCCGGTGATGGTATAGACCGGCAGCAGCAGGCAGAGCAGGAACAGATAGCCCATGCTGTCAGATTGCGGGAACACGTTGCCGCCCGCTTCGCCGGAGTAATTCGTAAAGGTCCACAGCCGCGAGAAATCCAGCGATGGCGCGTAGATCAGGCAGGCGACGACAAGCGCTGCTGTCGTTGCAAAAATAATGTAGCCGGAGATGTCGGTCAGGAAGGTAGTGACCCTGATGCCGAGATGGTTGAACAGCGCCTGGATAATGGTGATCAGCGTCACGAAGGCGACGATGTGGCCAGCCGAGACATCCATGCCGACATAACTGCCGAACGTGCCCTGGAAGAAGAACGCCGTGCCGATGTTGATCGCGCCCATGACGGTGATCAGGCCGAGCAGGTTCAGCCAAGCCGTCAGCCAGCCCGTGAACCGATTTCCGAGGATCGAGGCCCAGTGATAGAGGCCGCCGGCGGTCGGGAAAGCGGATGCGATCTGCGCCATCGACAGCGCGAACATGCCGGAAATGATGCAGCCGAAAATCCAGCCGAGGCCAGCGCCCGCGCCACCGATCGACGAGATCGCCTGCGCAAAAGAGTTGATGCCACCCGACAGGATGCAGATGATCGAGAACGATATCGCGAAATTCGAGAAGCGGCTCATAGACCGCTGCAATTCCTGGGCATAGCCCATTCCGTGCAGGACTTTTATGTCCTCACTTTTTTCATGTTCGGAATATCCGCTGGCCATTGTTTTCCCCTTCATTGACCTTATGCGTTTGACCCAACTGCACTTTGACGCCCCGCCCGTGCATGGTTGCCCACGCTGGTTGGCTGCAACGTCCTGAAAATGCCCGCCAGCCGTTCCACCCATTTCCGCTGCCCGGTTTCGCCGGAGATTTCGTCGTTGCGGATTTCGATCATTGCGCAAGGCAGCCCGCGTGAGCGCGCATGCTTTTCCAGCGTGAAATACACGCGGTCGGCCGGCGAATAAGGTTCATTGTCGCCGACAGTGACATTCTCGAGCTTGGCTAGCTGCTTCATCAAGGGCGCCGACAGTCTTTCGTCGCCATCGTGGATGACGCCGATATGCCAAGGACGTGCCACGCCTCTGTAGACCGGAGTGAAAGAGTGCACGGAAACAAGCCAGGTCTCGCGACCGGCCGCGAGGCGTTGTCGGACGACATGATCAATCGCATCGTGAAACGGCGTGTAGGCCAGAGCGATGCGGCCTGCTTTCGCCTGTTCATCCAGCCCTTGATTGCCTGGGATTACCGTCGTTTCGCTGATTGTCCAGAACAGGTCGGGCGCATCGACCGGCCGATTGCAGTCGATCACCAGCCTCGAAATGCCGGAGTGAACTAGCGTGGCGTCAAGCGCCGACGACAATCCGCGCGAGACCGGCAAAGCGCCGGGATCCCAAGCGATGTGGCGCGTGAGTTCCGAGACATCGAGACCGAGCGTCCCATAGTCGGCAGGGACGAAATTGGAGGCGTGGTCGCAAACGAAGACATACGGGCTTGCGCCGTCGAGCCGCTCGATCTCGACTGGCCGCACAGTTTCGGACGCAGCTTTTTGGGCTACTCCCATGCGAAACAATGTCCCCTGCGCTCTGTACGAAATCGTACGATTTTTATCTGATTGCGCCTTTGTGAATGATTTCATACAGTCCTTTCACTTGTCAAATGGATTTGAAGATTGGCCCACAGGCTGCTGGCCAAGCCGGTCGAAAGAGGCGCCGTAGCGAAGCATGGACCCGAGCATCGCCGAACTGATCGCCGACAGAATGGAGGCCATGCCTGCCGGCGAGCGACGCGCCGCGCATGCGCTGGTCGCCAACTATCCCGTGCTGGGCCTTAAGACCGTCGCGGAATTTTCGACGCAGGCCGGCGTGTCGTCGCCCACCATCCTGCGCTTCGTCGCACGCCTCGGCTTCGGCAACTACGCGGAGTTTCAGGCGACGCTGCAGAATGAACTGGCCGCACAGTTGCAATCGCCGCTGTCGCGCCGCGACAGCACCGCCGGCGGCGCCGGCTCGGCGCTGGCCAACGCCATCGTCGACAACATCGAGGAAACCTTTCGGCATCTCTCCGACGCGCAGATCGGCGATATCGCCAGGCAGTTGGCCGACCCGAAACGACGCATCTATCTGGCTGGCGGCCGCTTCACCGATCCGATTGCCCGCTATCTGGCGGCGCATCTGATGCTCCTGCGCACCAACGTCTTTCACTTGGCGGGCCAGGAAAACAGCTGGCGCGACCGGCTTGTTGATATGGGCAAACGCGACGTGCTCGTCGTCTTCGACATCCGCCGTTACCAGGACAGCGTCGTATCGTTCGCGGAGAAGGCAAAGAAACGCGGCACAACCATCCTGCTGTTCACTGACCAGTGGCTATCGCCCGCGGCCCGTTTTGCCCGCCACGTTGTGGCCGGTCGCACCGCCGTGCCCTCCCCGTGGGATTCGTCGGCCGCCCTGTTCGTGGCGGTCGAGGCGCTCATCGCGGAAATCACAACCGAGCTCGACCGTGACGGCGAGAATCGCATGGCCGAAATCGAAACGTTGCGATGAACTCCTTGTGATCGCCAAATAGCTCAATGTTACGCATATTTAACGTGTGCGGTCGCTCCACAATTGTCATAAAGCGGCGATAGGGACGCTGAGGCGGGTTTAGCTTTCGCTGCTGGCAGTGTGTGCGGCCCGCAGGCGGCCCTGTCCTGAATAACCGGAGTTTCGATGGCGGCCTGGAAGCAGTTCATTCTGGCCTTGGTGATTCTCGCGGCGGCAGCTGTGGGATGGGCCTCTTTCTTTCCCGGTGCGCCGGCAATTCTCGCCCGCTGGGGTATCGATTGGGCGCAAGCCTCCACCGAACAACCGCAAAAACAAGCCAGCGGTGAGAATAGCCGCGAAGGCGGGCGTCGCAGCGCCAATGATCAGCCTTTTGTGGTTGCTCTGCCGGCCGCCACGGCAACGATCAACGACCGTTTGCAGGCAATCGGCACTGGTCGCGCCAAGGCGTCGGTCACCGTCAATCCCTATGCGACAGGCAGACTGATCGCGATTACCGCGCAATCCGGCAGCCATGTCGTTTCCGGTCAAGAGATTGCACGCCTCGATTCCGATGCCGAGGAAATCGCGGTCGACCGGGCCAAGGTGGCGGTACAGGACACCCAGTCGAAATACGATCGCGCCAAATCGCTGCGCGCCACGAATACCACCAGCGCCGTCGCTCTCACCGATGCCGAGGTGGCGCTGAGCAATGCAAAACTGGAACTGCGCGACGCCGAACTTGCCCTGCAGCGGCGGTCGATCGTCGCGCCGATCGACGGCATCATCGGCATCGTGCCGGTTGAGGTCGGAAACTACGTTAACGCCCAGACGACAATCGCCATGATCGACGACCGGTCGAGTATTCTGGTCGACTTCTGGGTGCCGGAGCGCTTTGCTGGAGCAGTCAACGTGGGCAACGACGTTGCGGCGACGCCAGTCGCCAACATAAAGGAATCGCTGAAAGGCACTGTCAGCGCTGTCGACAATCGCATTGATGACAAGAGCCGCACCATGTGGGTGCAGGCGTCATTCCCTAACCCGAACGATTCCCTGCGCGCCGGCATGTCGTTTGAGGTGACGATGGCTTTCCCGGGTGACACCTATCCAGCTGTCAGCCCGCTCGCCATCCAATGGGGCGCTGAAGGCGCGTTCATCTGGACGGTGGACAATGGCAAGGCGAAACGCGTTCCCGTCCGCATCATCCAGCGCAACACTGAAAACGTGCTGGTCGACGCCGACCTGCCGACCGGTACGCTTGTCGTGACCGAGGGCACTCAGAGCATACGCGAAGGCGGCACCGTGAGGATCGCCGGCGTGGAACAGCGACAGGCCGACGCGGGCGCAGCCGATGACTAGCTTCGCCTCGATACATTCACCCCCACCCCTGACCCCTCCCCACAAGGGGGAGGGGAACTTGGCGGCGACGCTGGCGAATCCCCCTCCCCCTTGTGGGGAGGGGTCAGGGGTGGGGGTAACTTCCGTCTACTCATGTAAACGTGCAAGCGCATGACGGACTCCGCCAAAAGCAGCGAAACCGGCTTCACCGCGCTTTTCATTCGCCGGCCCGTGCTGGCCTTCGTGTTGAACACGCTGATCGCGGTTGCCGGCCTTGCCGCCTTCTATGGCGTCGAAGTGCGTGAACTGCCGGACGTCGACCGCGCGGTCGTCACGGTCACTACAGCCTTCGAGGGCGCTGCTGGTGAAACGATCGACCGCGAACTGACTGGCGTGATCGAAGGCGCGGTGGCGCGCGTCTCGGGCGTCAAGTCGATCTCGTCCAGCTCCTCCTTCGGCAACAGCCGTGTCACCATCGAGTTCAACGACGGCGTCGACCTGAATGTCGCGGCTTCCGACGTGCGCGACGCGGTCGGCCGCGTTTCGAACCAGCTTCCCGACGAGGCCGACCCGCCGCGCATCGTCAAGGCCGATGCCAATTCCGATGCGGTGATGCGCCTGGCCGTCACCTCCGACACCATGTCTGTGGAAGACATGACGCTAATCGTGGAGGATCAGATCGTCGATGAACTCGCCGCCGTGTCCGGCGTCGCCGACGTGCAGGTCTACGGCGACCGAGAGAAGATCTTCCGCATCGACGTCGACCAGGCAAAGCTCGCCAGCCTCGGCTACACCGTCGCCGATCTGCGCAACGCGCTGGCGTCCGTGGCGTTTGATTCGCCATCGGGTTCGATCATGACGACCAATCAGTCGCTGATCGTGCGCACCACGGCGGACGTGACCACGCCCGAGCAGTTCGAAGCGATTATCGTCGGCGGCAATACCTATGTGCGCGATGTCGCCTCGGTGACGCTCGGCCCCGACATCGGCCAGACCTCGTTGCGCTCCGACGGCAAGACGGGCATCGGGCTCGGCATCATCCGCGCCGCGGAATCGAATACGCTGGACATCTCCAACGGCATCGCCGCCGCGGTCGAAAATATCCAGAAGACGCTGCCTGAGGGCATGTCAATCAAGGTTACCAGCGACGACGCCGTGTTCGTGCGCGGTGCGGTGCACGAGGTGGAAATCGCGCTGGCGCTGTCGGTCTCGATCGTGCTGATCGTCATCTTCCTGTTCCTGCTCGACTGGCGGGCGACATTGATTCCCGGCCTTTCCATGCCGGTCGCGATGATCGGCACGATCGCGGCGATCTATCTGGCCGGTTTCTCAGTCAACATTCTCACCCTGCTTGCCTTGGTGCTGGCGACGGGCCTTGTGGTCGACGACGCCATCGTCGTGCTGGAGAATATCGTGCGCCGCCGCAACGAGGGCATCGGCCCGCGAGCAGCGGCGGTGCTTGGCACGGACGAGGTGTTCTTCGCCGTGATCGCCACGACCGCGACGCTGGTGGCAGTGTTCGTGCCGATCTCCTTCCTGCCCGGCCAGACCGGCGGACTGTTTCGCGAATTCGGTTTCGTGCTGGCAATCTCGGTTCTGTTGTCATGCGTGGTGGCGCTGACGCTTTGCCCCATGCTGGCCTCGCGCATGCTGTCCGACAAGTCGCTGCACCATGAGGGTCCGGGCGGCATTGGCGGACGGATCGGCGGCGGCTTGTCGCGCCTCTACGCACGCTGCCTGCGCGCCTGCCTCAACGCGCCGTTCATCGTGCTGCTGGTCGCCGTACTTTTTGCCGGAGCGGCCTTCTCCTTGTTCACGACAATCCGGCAGGAGTTGACCCCGCAGGAAGATCGGTCGGCCGTCTTGTTGCGCATCAATGCGCCGCAAGGCGTCAGCCTCGACTACACCACCGCCCAGATGCGCAAGATCGAGGATCTGATCCAGCCGCTACGCGATTCCGGCGAGATCATCAGCACGTTCGAGAATGCCGGCCAGAACGGCGCAACGAACAGCGGCTTCATGGTGATGACGCTGGCCCCGTGGGACCAGCGCACGCGCACGCAGCAGCAGATCACCGCAGAGATCACGCAGCTTGCGCGGCAGGTGCCGGCCGTACGCGTGTTCCCCTTGCAGCCGAACAGTCTGGGCATCCGCGGCGCGGGCAATGGCCTACAGTTCGCGCTGATCGGCAACGACCGGCAGGAACTCAGCACGACCGCGCTGAAGATCATCGACGCCATGCAGCAGGACCCGCGTTTCCAGCAGACGCGTCTGTCCGTCGATCCGACGCAGCCGCAGCTTGCCGCTCAGCTCGACCGCGCCCGCGCATCGGACCTCGGCATAGACATCGTCGGCCTCGCCAACACGCAGCAGGCCATGCTCGACGGCAACAAGGTCGGCGACGTCTATATCGGTGACCGCAGCTTCGCCGTGAAACTGGTTTCGACAACGAACCCCATCAACGACCCGACCGACCTAGAAAACATCTTCCTGAAGACCGGCGACGGCCGCTATGTGCCGATGTCGACCATCGCCACTCTGGTCGAGCGCGCCGTGCCGCCCTCGCTGACGCGCGAACAGCAGCAGCCGTCGGTCGCGATCACCACCGGCCTGCGCGACGATTTTGCGCTTGGCGATGCGTTTGGCGTGGCGCAGGAAATCGCCCGACCCTTGCTGCCGGCCGGCGTGCGTATCATCCCGCTGGCGGAAGCCGCCACGCTCGGCGAGACCAACACCGCCATGCTGACCATTTTCGGCTTTGCGCTGGTCATCATCCTGCTCGTGCTGGCGGCGCAATTCGAAAGCTTCGTCTCGGCGATCATCATCATGGCAACCGTGCCGCTGGGTCTTGCCTGCGCGCTCTTTGCCCTGATCTTCACGGGCACCAGCCTGAACGCCTACAGCCAGATCGGGCTAGTGCTGCTGGTCGGCGTGATGGCCAAGAACGGTATCCTGATTGTCGAATTCGCCAACCAGTTGCGCGACCGTGGCATGGCGCTGCGCCAGGCGATCGAGGAAGCCTCGACCATCCGCCTGCGCCCGGTCGTCATGACAATGATCTGCACCGTGCTCGGCGGCGTGCCCCTGGTTCTGGCTTCGGGCGCCGGCGCGGAAGCCCGCATTGCGCTCGGCTGGGTCATCGTCGGCGGCCTGGGCCTCGCTGCAGTGTCGACGCTGTTCCTGACGCCGGTGGCCTACCTGCTGCTCGGCCGCTTCATCACGCCCAAGGTGCACGAGGAAGCACGGCTGAAGCGCGAACTGGAAGAAGCCGCCTATACGAACATGGAGCCGGCGGAGTAGCGCCTGTTCATAGGGTCGATCAGTTGCGTTTCGCACATGAATGTGCGAAATATTGAGCAGGCGAAGGCGACCTATGAAACGCGACGCATTTATCCGCGAGCTCCGGGACATTGCTCGTAAACAAGGCAAGTCATTCGAGGTTTTCACTGGCAAGGGTAAGGGATCGCACTATCGCGTCACGTTCGGTGGTCGAATCAGCACAATTCAATCGGGCGAGCTGACGCCTCTAATGATACGAACCATCATGAAGCAACTAGGCGTCGAGGAACGGTGATGGATTACGTTTATCAAGCCAAGTTCGAAACCGACCCCGATGGTGGGCTGTTGGTCACATTCCCAGACGTACCGGAAGCAATCACGGCCGGCGATGACGAAGCCAATGCCTATGTTAATGCCGTAGAGGCGCTCGGTCTGGCACTGCGCGGGATCGCAGCACAAGGCCGCTCACTTCCAAAGCCGCGCCGGCATCAAGACCTGCGTTCAGTCTTCGTTTCGCCTGAAGAAGCGTTAAAATTGGCATTGGTCGAGGCATTCCGGCTAAGCGGTATTTCCAAGAGCGAGTTAGCTCGGCGCATCGGCCGATCCGAGAATGAAGCACGTAGGATTCTGGACCCCGATCATGCGACTGGCCTGCCTCTCATGAAGGCAGCGCTGAGCGCCTTGGGAAAAGCTGTGATCATATCGGTACGCGATGCGGCCTAGGGCTTCAAAAATACTTTCCCGTTTGGCTTGGCTAATTCCGCTGGCACGCGTGCCATCGCTTCAGACAGTGGGATGACCGCCGTCACATCGGTCTTCCAGCGGCCGTCAGCAAAGCGCTTCTGGGCATCCATGACCGCCGCCGCGCGGCGCTCCTTGGATTCGCGCATCCATTCGACCAGCCAGAAGCCTTCGATCTTCTTGTGCTGGAAGATGAGCTGGCCAGGCTCCGGGATGGGTGTCGTTTCCATGTCGAGCCGGCCGTAGACGATCCAGCGGGCGCGCGCCGGCATGGCAAAAAAGATCTTGGCGGCTGTCGGGCCGGTTTGCGCATCAAGGAAGATGCGCGGTTTTTCCGCCTTCATCACCTCCTTCAGCCGCTCGCCGAAATCGGCCGACGAATAGTTCAAAACATGCGCCGCGCCGGCCTCGAGCAGCGGCTCGATCTGGTCGTCGCGCCGCACGGTGACGATCGGATGATAACCTTCTTCCTTGGCAAGCCCGATGATCAGTTTGGAAAGCTGGCTGGCGCCGGCGGTCATGACGAAAGCCTTTTCGCCTTCATCCTTGACGATGCCGAACATGGCAATCGCCGTCAGCGGGTTGACGATCATCGCGGCGCCGTCGGCGTCGCTGACGCCGTCGATCAGAGGAATGCAGGCACCAGCTTCGGCGATTGCATAATCGGCCCAGGAACCCCAGTTCGAGAGCCCGGTGGCGAAGGCGATACGCTTGCCCATGAACCACTGCGCCATGGGGTCGTCGCCGGCGGCAACCACCGTTCCGACGCCTTCAAAGCCGGCAGGCTGGCCTTTGACGCGAGGCTGGCCGTATTTCCCTTTGATGAACATCACGTCGGACGGATTGATCGCCGCGAGCGAGACCTTGATCAGCAGCTGCCGGTTGACCGGCGTCGGCACGCCGATACGGCCGGGCGCGACATAAGGTTCCATCGCTTCCAGTTCGCTCGGGGTCGGCTTGCGCTCGTAGCCCTCGCCCAGCAGCAGCAGCGCGTTCATATCGGCTGGTATTGTCATTGTTCCCTCCCTTAAGGCTTCAGGATCAGCTTGCCGGCAGCACTTCGCCCAAGCAACCGTTCCAGAATTTTTGCGGCGTCAGCCAGCTTGTACGTGCCCTCGATGACCGGCTTGAGTTTGTCGGACTGATACCAGCCAAGCAGTTCGCGCACATTGTCGGCATAGACCGACGGCTCTCTTAGAATGAATGCACCCCAATAGACGCCGACGACGGAGAAGCCTTTCACCAGCGCCAGATTGACCGGAAACTTCGGAATAGAGCCGGACGTGAAGCCGATCACCAGCAGCCGGCCTTTCCACGCCATCGACCGCGCCAGCGCGTCGAACGTCTCGCCGCCGACCGGATCGAAGGCGACATCGATGCCCTTGCCCTTTGTCAGCTCCTTAAGCTGCTCCTTCAAATTGTCGTAGCCGATGACGATGTCCGCGCCGGCATTTTTGGCGATCTCGCGTTTCTCCGGGCTCGATGCGACGCCGATGACTTTTGCACCCATTGCCTTGCCGATCTGCACGGCGGCGAGGCCGGTTGCACCCGCAGCGCCCAACACGCACAGTGTCTCGCCCGGCTTCAACTCGCCGCGCTGCTTCAGGGCATAATGCGAGGTGCCATAGCCGCACAACAGGGCGCAGGCATCCGCCGCATCCACCTCGGCCGGCAGCGGCATCGTGGCCGCTTCGGGCGCGGCGACCTTTTCCGCGTAGGCGCCATAGGTCAGGATCGTCGCCACCCGGTCGCCGGCCTTGAATGACTTGACGTCTGGACCGACAGCACTGACTTTGCCCACCACTTCCATGCCCGGAATGAACGGTGTCGGCGGCTTGACCTGATAGAGCCCCTGGACGAGCAGCCCATCCGGATAGTTCACGCCGATCGCCTCGGCGTCGATGACGATAGTGCTGCCAGTTGCTTCCGGTTCGGGCCAGTCCGCGTATTCGAGTTTATCGAGCGGTGCGAAATCGCGGGCGATGATGGCTTTCACTCTAGCTCCTAGCTCCATCCCCCTCGAGGGGAGGGTGGCCCGAAGGGCCGGGTGGGGTCGCTGCGGCAGTGCGCGGCGCTAATATCAGGCTGTGCTGGTGGAGACGACCCCACCCGACGCGCTGCGCGCGCCACCCTCCCCTCAAGGGGGAGGGAGCTACACCCGCTCCTGCGTGTATTTTTTCAGCTCATCCCTGGCCACCTGCCGACGATGCACCGCGTCCGGCCCGTCTGCCAGCCGTAAGGTTCGCAAATGCGTCCACTGTCGTGCCAGCGGCGTGTCCTGCGAAATGCCCTGCGCGCCGAACATCTGCACTGCCTCGTCGGTAACTTTCAGCGCGACGCGCGGCGCGACGACCTTGATCTGGCTGATCCAGGGCGCCGCGGCGCGGGGATCGCCCTGATCCATCATCCACGCAGCCTTGAGGCAGAGCAAGCGGGCCTGCTCGATCTCCATGCGGCATTCGGCGATGATGTCGAAATTGGCGCCGAGCTTGGCCAGCGGCTGGCCGAACGCTTCCCGGCGCATGGAGCGGCGGCACATCATCTCCAACGCCTTTTCGGCCTGTCCGATCGCGCGCATGCAGTGGTGGATGCGTCCTGGCCCCAGCCGGCCTTGCGCGATCTCGAACCCTCTGCCCTCGCCCAAAATCATGTTGGAGACAGGCACACACACATTCTCGAAACCGATATGGAAATGGCCGTGCGGGGCATCGTCGTCGCCATAAACCAGCATCGGCCGGATCTTGGTCAGCCCCTTCGTGTCGGAAGGAACCAGGATCATGGAATGCTGGCGGTGCTTGTCCTCACCGCCGGTCTTCACCATGACGATATAGATCGCGCAGCGCGGATCGCCCGCCCCCGACGCCCACCACTTTTCGCCGTTCAGCACATAGTGGTCTCGGTCACGCTCGCAGCGCAGCGAAATGTTGGTGGCGTCTGACGATGCCACGTCCGGCTCGGTCATCAGATAAGCGGAGCGGATTTTTCCGTCGAGCAGGGGCTCCAGCCACTGTTTCTTCTGCTCGGCCGAGCCGTAGCGCTCCAGCACCTCCATATTGCCGGTGTCCGGCGCGGAACAATTGAAGGTCTCGGCGCCCAGATGCGCCTTGCCCATTTCTTCGGCAAGGTAGGCATATTCGACTGTCGTGAGGCCGTAGCCGGATTTCGAGCCGGTCAACCAGAAATTCCACAAGCCGCGCTCACGCGCCTTGGCCTTCAGGCTGTCCAATATGTCACGCTGGCGCGGCGTGAAGGCCCAGCGATCTCCCGCGCGGCCGACATCGGCAATAAATTCGCCGTCCAGCGGCTCGATTTCATCGCGCACCATGCGCACTACCTTCTCATGCAGCGGCTTCAGCCGCTCGGTCATGCCGAGATTCATGTCGGTCATGGCAGAACATCCTCCTTGGCGCCCAAGCCGCGCATGGCGAAGCCCACGATCTGGGAAACGAGTTTTTCAATATCGGCATCGGTCTCACCGGCACGCGGCGTGTACCAGAAGATCGGCGAGTTCAGCGTCACGAACATCAGCGCCACCGACAGGCTGAGATTGTCGACAGCGAGATCGCCATCGGCTTTCGCCTCCTCGATGACCTGGCGAAAAATCCGCTCGTAGGCGTTGCGATAATCGTTCAGCCGTTCAAGTTCGGCTCGCAGCTCCGGAGTGGTCGCACCCCGTAACAGAAGCTGCACGCCTTGCCAGACGACACGCTGGAAGGGTCGCGAGAGAATGATCTGCCGGCAATGAGCGGCTGCCATGAGACGTAGCCGATCCTTGGGTCGGCCGTCGCGACAAAACGGCTCGATCGCCGCGTAATCCATGTCCATCCCCGCGCGATAGATCGCCGCAAAGAGGTCGGCCTTGGAAGCGAAGTGGTGGTAGATACGGCCCTTGGTGGCCCCGAGACGCCGGGCCACGTCGTCAATCGACGTTTCCGTATAGCCGCGCTCCATGAAGCAAGCCGCCGCCGCATCGAGAATCTCGGCGCGCGAACCGTCCGTAGCGCTGTCGGCGGCAAGAGGTTGCATGAAGCGGAATTTCTCCGTGACGCTTGCAAGTCGCAACAAAACATACTACCGAGTATGTTGTCAATGAGGGCTGGTCTTTAAGGATGCGCTCCGTCCAGCACCCCTCATCCGACATCGCTTCGCTCGGCCACCTTCTCCCACAAGGGGAGAAGGTAAAGCGCGGCATCGCCTCCGCCCTCCCTACTCCCATTGTGGGAGAAGGTGGCCGAGCGAAGCGAGGTCGGATGAGGGGTGCTCCAGAAAACGCAGAGGCAATATGAGCTATCTGGATGATCTCTTTTCTGTTCACGGCAAGACGGCGCTGGTCACCGGCGGTGCGACCGGCATCGGCCGCATGATCGCGACCGGCTTGGCGCAGGCCGGTGCGAGGGTGCTCATTTCTTCACGCAAGGGCGCGGACTGCGAACAAGTCGCCGCCGAGCTCAACGAGCTCGGCGCGGGCAAGGCGGAAGGTTTTGCCGGCGACGTTTCCACCGAGGCCGGCATCGCCGCGCTGGTCGAGGCGGTCAAGGCGCGCACCGACACGCTGCACATCCTGGTCAACAATGCCGGTGCTGCCTGGGGCGAGCCGATGAAGACGTTCCCCTACAAGGCCTGGAGCAAGGTGCTCGACGTCAACGTCACGGCGGTGTTCCACCTGACGCGTGAACTGCTGCCGCTTCTCAAAAAGGCCGCCACGCCGGCCGACCCGGCCCGCGTCATCAACCTCGGCTCGGTGATGGGTACGCAGCCGATCGGCGAAGGCAATTACTCCTACACCGCATCCAAGGCGGCCGTGCATCACCTCACGCGAACTCTCGCGCTGGAGCTTGCGCCGCGCCATATTACCGTCAACGCTTTCGCTCCCGGCCCCTTCCAGAGCCGCATGATGGATTTTGCCGTCGGCACCGAGGAGAAAGCGGCAGCCGTGGGCGAGAAGGTGCCCTTGGGCCGCATTGGTGCGCCGGATGACATTGCCGGCGCAACGATCTATCTGTGCAGCCGCGCCGGCAGCAATGTGACCGGCACGATCCTGCCATTGGACGGCGGCCAGCATGTTCAGCATGGCGTCGCCCTGTTCGAGTAAAGCCCATGACCGACAAGCGCCTCGACCCGATCTCGCTGGAAGCCGTCAAGGCGGCGATAGGCCACGAACTGGTCTCGCCCTGGCGCATCGTCACGCAGGAGATGATCGACCAGTTCGCCGACGCGACGGACGACCATCAGTTCATCCATTGCGATCCGGAGCGCGCGGCGAAGGAAGCACCGTTCGGCGGCACGATCGCGCATGGCTTCCTGACGCTGTCGCTGCTCTCGGCCATGACCTTCGAAACCGTGCCGCCGATCGAGGGAACGACGATGGGCGTCAATAACGGCTTCGAGACGCTGCGCTTTTTGGCGCCGGTGAAGACCGGTTCGCGCATCCGCACCAAATTCGTTCTGGCCAATGTGAAAGCGCGGCCCTCCGGCTGGATCGAGACGGCGCATGACATCACTGTCGAGATCGAGGATGCGCCGAAGCCGGCGCTGACGGCGCGGTGGCTGACCTTAAGCTTTGTGCCGCCGGAGAGTGCGGCGTGAATTTTATCCCCACCCCTGCCGGGGCGAGCCAGGAGGCGCGCCATGTCCGACGCTAATGTTCTGGATGAAGGGCTTCTAGCGCCTTACCTTGAACGCGAGGTTCCGGGGTTCAAGGGATTCATTGGACTCACGAAATTCGGCTCCGGCCAGTCAAACCCGACCTATCTCGTCACCGCCGAAAGCGGGCGCTATGTGCTGCGCGCCAAGCCGCCCGGACAGTTACTGAAATCGGCCCATCAGGTGGACCGCGAATACCGCGTCATGAAGGCGCTGAAGGGTAGCGGCGTGCCGGTGCCGGCTATGCTGCATCTGTCGGACGAGGCCTCGCCGATCGGCCGCATGTTCTATCTGATGGATCATGTCGACGGACGCATCTTCTGGGACCCGGCACTTCCCGAAGCGGCTTCGAACGATGAACGCGCGGCGATCTACGACGCGATGAATGCGACGCTGGCGGCGCTGCATTCGGTCGACATTGAGGCTGTCGGGCTCGCGGATTTCGGCAAGCCGGGCAGCTATTTCGAACGACAACTTGCGCGTTGGAGCAGCCAGTACCGAGCCTCCGAAACCGAGGCTGTCGCGGATATGGACCGGCTCATCGCCTGGCTGGAAAAACACCTGCCGGCTGACGACGGCGTCGTCACTCTGGTGCACGGCGACTATCGTCTCGACAACATGATCTTCGCTCCGGATCGGCCCAAGGTCGTCGCGGTTCTCGACTGGGAACTGTCCACCCTCGGCCACCCCTTTGCCGACATCGCTTATCAGTGCATGCAGTGGCGGCTGCCGCATCAATCCGGCTTTCGCGGGCTTGGCGGCATCGACCGCGCCGCACTTGGTCTGCCAGCCGAGGAAGCCTACATCGAAGCCTATTGCCGCCGGCGCGGCATCGACCAGATCGACAACTGGAATTTCTATCTCGCCTTCTCCTTCTTCCGGCTCGCCGCGATCTGCCAGGGCGTCTACAAACGCGCGCTCGACGGCAACGCCTCCAACCCGGAAAAGGCAAAAACCTATCGCGAGGCGGTGCGCCTGCTGGCGCATCTGGCCGGCAAGACCATCGAGGCTGCATGAAACGTTTTGACGGAATGACCGTGCTCGTCACCGGCGCGACGGGCGGCTTCGGCCGCCGCGCGGCAGAGCGTTTTGCCGAGGAAGGCGCACGGCTGGTGCTCTCCGACATCGATGCCGAGCGCCTGACCTCCTTCGCCGCCGGCATCAACGCCGAGAGTGCCGCGCTCGCGGGCGACATCGCCGACGAGGCTTTGTCCGAAGATCTCGTGCGGCTGGCTTTCAAACGCTTCGGCCGGCTTGACGTCGCGCTCAACAATGCGGGCATCGTGCACAGCTTCGTGCGGCTCGCCAACTTACCGTCCGACGAGGCAAGGCGGGTGATCGACGTCGACCTGATGGGCGTCTTCTACGCCATGAAGCACCAGCTTCCGGCGATGGAGCGGCAGTTCCGTGAAACCAAACGCCGCGCCGCGATCGTCAATATCGGTTCGGCGGCCGGCATGCAGGGGGCGCCGAAAATGGCGATGTATGCCGCCGCCAAGCACGGTGTGCTTGGGCTGACCAAGACCGCCGCCGTCGAATATGCCTCCAAGGGCATTCGCGTGAACGCCGTCTGCCCGTCTTATGCGCGCACCGCGATGGCCGAATCCTTTCTGAAGCTGGCGCAGGCGCCGGAGGATGTCGCCTATGCGGAACTGACACGCGGCGTGCCGATGAAACGGCTGGCTGAGGTCGACGAGGTCGTGGAGGCGATCCTGTTCGCCGCCGACCCGAAGAACTCGTTCATGACCGGTCACTCGCTCGCTATCGACGGCGGCATCTCAGCCATTTGACGCCGCGCCATTTTTTGCCCAATGACGGATCGAGGGATTCGACGTCCAAGGAGTAAACCTGTGCCTGAAATGACCATCATCGTCGAGTTCGAAACGTTGGAAGGCGCCGAGCCGGAATTTATCCGCATCATCTCGGACCACGCGATGCGCACACTTCACGAAGAGTCGGGCTGCCTGCGCTTCGACGTGATCAAGCCGATCGGCGAGGACGGCCAGCCACTCCCCAACAAGGTGATGGTCAACGAAATCTATGCCGACCAGGCGGCGGTCGACGCACACAACGCCAACCCGCGCATGATGCCGCTGCGCGCAGCGACAGGACCGTTGCTGAAATCACGTCGGCTGATCCTGGCGAGATCATTGGTCGAACGCGTCGCCGAGCAGGGCATCCCGCCGTCGGAACTGAATGCCGCCAACGACGATTAGCGCGTTCCGCTGGCCTTTTTCGCAGGCGCGGCATCCTTCGCCGGCTTGCCGGCAGTTGTGCTGGACGTGGGAGAGACGGGATCGCTGGCGGGAAATGTATCCTTCAGGCCTTTTTCGAGCTCCTGTTCAGGCGTGAGGGCGGATTGCTTCTTCCGCTCCTTGCGTAGCGAGCGGACCGCCGGCGACTCAGGTTTCGACTTCGCGGCCTGTTTGGCGTCTGACATGGGATCGATCCTCCAACGGCTGTGTCATCTCTAAAACACAGCCGGGAGAAACCCGTTCCATTCATACCGGGTTTTGACGGAGAGAGATCTGCCTCACCGGCAGAACTCGATCGCGGTTTCCGTAAGAATGGCCGCCAGCCGTTCCACCGACTCGACCGTCGTCCACTCGCTCGCCGCATGCGCCCCGCCGCCATCGGCCCCGAACATGACGCAGGGGATGCCGGCGCTCTGAAGGATCGCGCAATCGGTCCAGAACGGCTCGCCGCGTCGCGTCGGCGTCCTGCCGAGATGCCGCGACGCGACAGCGTCGAGCGCCTGCACGATGGGTTCGCTCTCCGCCACTTCAAATGGCGGACGTTCGAGACCGTGGGTTAGCGCCGCCTTGAAGGCTGGGTCGGAGGCGGCAATCTCGTCGATGATCGCCTGCAGCTCGGCCGCGGCAGTGGCGCTGGTCTCGCCCGGGAGCGTGCGGCGTTCCAGCGAGATTTTGCAGGAGGCCGGGTAGCTCGAAATCTCCTCGCCGCCGGAAATGAGCGAGGCGTGAACGGAGCCGGATTTCAGCAAGGCATGCGTCGGATTGGCGCGCAGACGCTTGTCGTAATCTTCCAGAGCGACAAGGAACCTGCCGGCCTTGGCGATGGCGTCGATGCCGAGTTCCGGCCGCGAGCCGTGCGCTGCCTTGCCTTCGACGACCACGTCGAACCATGCAAAGCCGCGATGCGCGACGGTCAGTTCGAGGTGGCTCGGTTCGGTCACGATCGCCGCGTCGGTCTTGAAGGCTTTCGCGACATCTTCGGTGCCAAAGGAGGCATATTCCTCATCGGCGACACAGGCGACGAGGATGTCGCCGCGAACGCCCTTTGCCTTTGCCCGGGCGGCAGCGACCATCATCGCCGCCACGCCACCCTTCATGTCGAAGGACCCACGCCCGAACAGTTTGCCATCGCGAACAACGGGGTCGAGCGCGTCGCCGCCATAAGTGGCGATCGAGACGGTATCGATATGGCCGTTGAACATCAGCGACCTGCCGCCGCCCGAGCCGCGCGCAATGCCGACGACGCTCGGCCGCCCGCGATGGTTCTCCAGCCGATGCACCTCGAAGCTACGCGCGGCAAACCAGGCAGCGCAGAAGTCGGCGATTTCGGCCTCGCCCTTGCCGCCGGGCACGAGATCAGGGTTGACGGAATTGATGGCGACGAGCTGCTTGAGAAGCTCGATGGGACTGTCGTTCATGCCAAAACCTCTTGCGGCGCGCGGCCAACGAGTTGAGCATAGATCGCCGGGTCGGTGGCACCTTCGCTGTTGAAGACGAGAATACGGGAGTTCGGGCCGAGCCCGAGATGGGCTTTGGCTTCGGGGTCGGCTAGGCAGGCGAGGAAGCCGGCCAGACCGGTACAGCCGCTTTCGCCGGCGACAACAATGGGATCGGTTGTTTTACCGGTATCGCCATCAATACCCCCACCCCTAACCCCTCCCCACAAGGGGGAGGGGGACACGGGAACGTCGGCGCCAAGTCCCCCTCCCCCTTGAGGGGAGGGGTTAGGGGTGGGGGTATCTGCCATGCGCGACGAGATTCCAGCCAACAACCGCATTGCATCGACCGCCTCATGTTCTTCCAGCGTGACGTAGCCGTCCGCCAGATGGTGCAGCACCTCCCAGCCGAGCGGCGACGGGGTGGCGCATTCGAGCATGGCCATAACGGTCGGCTCGTTGTGCGGGATCGTCGTCATCTCGCCCGCCTTCGCGGTTTCGAACAGGCAGGCGGCACGCGCCGGCTCGACGACAACGATTTTCGGTGCGTTCGAACCAAGGCGTTGATGGGCATAGGCAGCAACGGCGGCCGCCATGCCGCCGACGCCCGCCTGGAGGAACAGATGGGTCGGCGGCGCGGGCAGCACATCCAGCGCTTCGCCGATCATCACCGTGTAGCCCTGCATGACCGTGAGCGGAATATCTTCATAGCCCGGCCAGGCGGTGTCGGACACGACAGTCCAGCCGCTTTTCGCAGCCGTCTCGGCGGCCAGCGCCACCGAATCGTCGTAAGTGCCGTCGATGCGGTTGATCCTCGCGCCATAGGCAGCCATGGCGTCCGCCCTGCCCTGCGACACACCGGCATGGATGAAGATTTCGCAGCGCGCGCCAGCGACCTGAGCTCCCCAGGCGACGGAGCGGCCATGGTTGCCATCGGTGGCGCAAGCGAAGGTGATGGTTTCGGCAACCGCTCGAACCTCAGGCGTGGAAAGCTCAGCCGTTTCGACAACCCGGCCAAGCTGCCGGCCTGCCTCTGCCAGCACCAGCGACACGACCGCATAGGCGCCGCCAAGCGCCTTAAAACTCTTGAGGCCAAAACGCTGGCCTTCATCCTTGACATGAATCGAGGCAACACCGCTTTTGTCTGCCAGTGCGGGCAAGCCGATCAGAGGCGTTGGCGCATAGCCGGACAGTGTCGACAAGACTGCTTTTGCCTTCGTCCGACCGGCTTCGCTGAGCGCGTCCATGAGATGAGGGCGCGGCTTCGCGCCTTTTGTTGGGATGGGGAGAAACATAAAACCCTCTTCGCTATCGACGCAAAAATAAGCCGCGAGCGACGGGAAAGGCTTCCGAATTTTGCGTTGTGGCGGGACAAATTCCCGACGATGCCGTATCGGTTGCGCAAATCTCCCGCGAGAAGCCTCATGACGTTGGACGACTACGACTCCAATATCCTCCGGCTGCTGCAGCAGAACAATCGGCTGTCGCAGCGCGACATCGGCGAGGCGGTGAACCTCTCGCTATCGGCCGTCAATCGGCGCATCGCGGCGATGGAGGCTGCCGGCGTGATCCAAGCGAACATCGCGGTTGTCGATCCAGCGAAGGTTGGCCAGCCGATCACGATTGTCGTCGAAGTGACGGTCGAAAACGAGCGGCTCGACCTGCTGGACGCCGTCAAACGCCGCATCGTCGCCTGCCCGCAGGTGCAGCAGGTCTATTACGTGACCGGCGAAGTCGATTTCGTCGTCATCCTGACCGTGAGGGACATGGACGAGTATGTGGCGCTCACGCGCGAACTGTTTTTTGCCGAGGGCAATGTCAAAAGCTTCCGCACGCTGGTGGCGATGGAGCGCAGCAAGGTGGGATTGGCGGTGACGGTTTAGGCGGCTTCCAGCGCTTCAATGCTGGCCAGTTCTGTCGCCTTCGCTTTGCCTTCAACTTTCAGATCGTAGCTCGTCTGCAGATTCATCCAATAGTGCGGCGTCGTCTGGAAAAACTTTGCTAAACGCAGCGCCGTGTCCGGCGTAATCGGAGTCGTCTCATTCACCACCCGCTCGATCCGCGTGCGTGGAACATGCAAGCGTTTGGCAAGTGCGCCGGGGCTCATGCCCAGCGGTTCGAGATAGAGCTCCCGAAGCATTTCGCCAGGATGGATGGGAGGAAGCATACTTGACATCGGAGCCTCAGTGGTAATCGACAATCTCAACATCCTCCACACCGCCATCGGCCCAGCGGAAACAGATACGAAATTGCATATTGATGCTCAGCGAGTGCTGACCCTTGCGATCCTTCTCCAATGCAAGGAGCCGATTGCCCGGCGGAAAACGCAGGTCGTCGAGTTCAGTCGCAGCATCAAGCGCATTTAGCAGCAACTGCGCTCATCTGACCAACTGAGCCGGAAAGCCTTTCCTGATGGTTCCATCGGCGATCGATCTCGTGAACTTGTCTTTGTACGATCTGATCATCCGTATTCTCAGCCGAATGTATCATATCACGATACATTCAAGCGTCAATCGATTTGTATCATGACATGATGCACGCCGGACCTGGCTGAACGTCAACGGCGCGGCGGGATCGCCAAGCGATATCCCTTCAGCCACGCGATCGGGCTCAACACCGCAAACAGCAGCTTCTGAAACCATACGGGAATTCCGTGACCGTAGGCATGGTCCTTGTATGCGTGCAGGCGCTGGGCCAACAGCAGCAGGTGCGGCTCGCCGTTCGGGTCATACCAGCGCCCGTCATTGGCCGTATTCAGCCCCATGTTCATGAAGAAGCGCAGAAAATCCTGCGGCGGGCTGAAGCGGGTTGTGAACAGCGTTTCGCCGTCGTGCCCGTTGCGGAAGAGGTGCGGCGTGCCGCGCGGCACGACGATGCTATCGCCCGGCCCGAGTTCATTCCAGACGCCGTCGACCATCACCTTCAGCCGGCCTTCGTGAACAATGAAGGCTTCGTCCGATTTCGGGTGGATGTGCTGACGGCCGCTGCCTTTTGTCATGCCGCCGCGTTCAAGAAGCACGTCGAACAGAACCTCGTCCGCACCGTCATCGACATGTGTGAAGATAAAAGTCTCGCCCTGGAGCGGATTGCGGATGCGCGTGCCGGCAGGTGGGAGCTCTTGCATGACGGGCCACCGTACGTTGCAGGCCAGCCATTATACCGGAACAAGGCTTCGGACACAGCCGATCCGAAGCGTGAGGGCTCTACGCCGCATCTTTCGCCGCGTCGGCCAGGAAGGCGAAGACATAGTCGGAAAACGAACGCCAACATTCGACGCGGAAGGCGTCTTCCGCAGTGCGCAAAAGCACGATCTCGCTCTTGCCCAAGATGGTGCGCGAGCACGCCCCGACTGGGAACGCTGTCAGCGACAAGTCCTGCGGGCAGCCGGAACTGATCGTGCCTTCGCAATTCGGACCGGCGACGGAAATCGCCACATTGCGATGCGAGATGCCGACCGCCGAATGAAGCTCCTTGACCTTCGCGCAGTCAGCAAGCGGGTCGTTGCCGTCCTCGTCGATGACCAGCCACTCGTCCGGCCCCAACCATAAGACCGAGCGGCCGCCTTCCGATGCTGAGGTTTTCGGCTTGGTCGGCAGCTTGACGCCCAGCGCCTTCGACAAAGCCGCTGCCGACGCGGCCGGGGCGCGCAGCGAGATTCGTTCCGCCGGCGGCAAAAGGGACACGCGCACGCCCTGACCGGACGCCTCGCGGCCGGCATTGGCGGGGCGGCGTTGTACGGTCAGCTCACCCTCCCCCTTGTGGGGAGGGTCGATCCGCGAGCTTTGCGAAGCGGATCGGGGTGGGGGTGCCTTCTTGGCCGAGGACGGTGCGGTGTTGCCCCCCCCCCCGCCCGCGTCGCCCTCCGTCCCAACCCGCAAGGGGGAGGGTGAGGACCTGCCCGTGAAATCGGCCGCCCGCGAAATCGCCACCGCCTTGGCGATTTCCTGTTTCTTCATGACGTCCCGCATCAGCGCGTCGGTCGCCGCAGCGGCAGGCAGCTCGGCCTTCGTAGTCTTCTTAGCCATTGAGCCGCTCTCCCTTCTCGTCGAAGAACACCATACCGCAGATTTCGGCCTCGATGACGCCGTTGGGCATCGGCACGAAGATCGTCTGGCCCATGCGGTCGCGCCCGCCCGCCACCAGCGCCAGCGCGATCGACCGGCCGCAATTTTCCGACCAGTAACTCGACGTCACATGGCCGATCATCTTCATCGGAATCGGCTGGTTCGGGTTGTCGACGATCTGTGCGCCCTCTTCGAGCACGATCTTGGAATCTTTCGTCTTGAGACCGACAAGCTGCTTGCGACCAGGGGCGACGAGGTCGGGCCGCTTCATGCCGCGAATGCCGACAAAGTCGGTCTTCTTCTTGCCGACCGCCCAGTCCAGCCCGGCGTCGTTGGTGGTTACGGTGCCGTCCGTATCCTGGCCGACAATGATGTAGCCCTTCTCGGCGCGCAGAACGTGCATCGACTCCGTGCCGTAGGCGCAGGCGCCGTGCTTCTGACCCTCGGCCCACAGCGCTTCCCAGACGGCCTGGCCGTAATCGGCCGGCACATTGACTTCGAAGCCACGCTCGCCGGTAAAGGACATGCGGAAGAGCCGGGTCGGCACGCCGCAGATCTTTCCTACCCGCACCGACATATGCGGCATCGCCGCATCCGACATGTCGATGCCTTCGACCAGTGGCTCGATAATTTTTCGCGCGTTAGGTCCCTGCACGGCGATGACGGCCCACTGCTCGGTGATCGAGGTGAGCCAGACATTCAAATGCGGGAACTCGGTCTGGAGATAATCCTCCATCATGTTCATGACGCGCGGCGCGCCACCGGTCGTCGTCGTCACGTGGAAACGGTCGGCGGCCAACCGCCCCACCACACCGTCGTCATAGATAAAACCGTCCTCACGCAGCATGATGCCATAGCGGCACCGGCCGGGCTCCAGCTTCTCCCACGGGTTAGTGTAGAGCAGTTCCATGAACTTCGCGGCGTCTGGCCCGACGACTTCGATCTTGCCGAGCGTCGAGGCGTCGAACAAGCCGGCAGCCTGGCGTACCGTCACGCATTCGCGGTTGACGGCGGCATGCATGTCCTCGCCCGGTTTCGGGAAATACCAGGCGCGCTTCCAGTTACCGACATCCTCGAACACCGCGCCGTTGGCTTCCGCCCAGGGATGGATCGGTGTTTTGCGGGTCGGGTCGAACAACGGACCCTTGGCGTGGTTGACGATCGACCCAAACGTCACCGGCGTGTAGGGAGCTCGAAAGGTCGTGAGGCCCACCTGCGGGATCGGCTTGTTCAGCATCTCGGCCGCGATGGCGAGGCCATGCATGTTCGATGTCTTGCCCTGGTCCGTCGCCATGCCGTTGGTGGTGAAGCGCTTGACGTGCTCGATCGAACGCATGCCTTCCTTCACCGCCTGGCGGATATCCTTGGCGGTAACGTCGTTCTGGAAGTCGATGAAGGCTTTGACCGTCGTGCCCTCACCGGCGCCCGGGCCGGAGCCCAGCATGCCGCCGGTCCAACTTTGCTTGGCTTCCACCGCGAACTTGGCGTTTTTGCCGCCCTTGCCGCCGGCCTCCTTGCCAGCCTTCTCGCCGGCTGCAAGAGCTTCCGCGATCGTGGCTTCGAGACCATCCGTGCCATTGCATGCACCGACGGAGACGCAGTCCTGCACATAAGTTCCCGGCAGAAAGAGCTGGCTGGCCTCATCGAAAGCGACCTTGCCGCGCGATTGTGAGAAGAGATGCACCGACGGCGTCCAGCCGGCCGACATCAAGAGGGCATCGACGGGAATAGTGCGTTCGCTGCCACCGTTCTTGGGCTGTATTGTCATGGAACGGACACGCAGACGGCCGTCGGTGCGGACCACCGCACGACCCGGATTGAGTTCGATGCCGGCTTCGCGTGCGCCGTCGATGGCCGGACCGTTCGGATTATCGCGAATATCCACGATCGCGGCCACATTGACGCCGGCTTTCTTGAGATCGATCGCCGCCCAATAGGCGCTGTCGTTGGACGTGTAGATACCGACATTGCGGCCGACCGCCACGCCGTAATGATTAAGGTAGGTGCGCGCAGCCGACGCCAGCATGACGCCGGGCCGGTCGTTGCCGGAAAACACCATGTGGCGCTCGATGCCGCCGGTGGCCAAGATCACGCGCTTGGCGCGCACCTGCCACAGCCGCTCCCGCGCCGCTTCCTTGCCGGGATTGGCGAGGTGATCGGTGACACGCTCGGTCAGGCCCACGAAATTCTGAGTGTAGTAGCCGAAGGCCGTTGTGCGGGTGAGAATGCGCACATTCTTCATCACCTTGAGCTGGTCGGCTGCGAGTTTTGCCCAGTCCCAGGCATCCATGTAGGAGATGGTCGCGCCCTTCTCGTAGCGCAGCGCACCGCCTAGTTCGGCCTGCTCGTCGCACAGGATGATGCGCGCACCGGTTTCGGCAGCCGTGATGGCCGCCGCCAAGCCTGCCGCGCCGCCGCCGATGATCAGCAGATCACAATGCGCGAAGCGGGAGGAATAATGGTCCGGGTCGGGTTGGTCCGGCGACACGCCGAGACCGGCCGCCGCTCGGATTTTCGGCTCATAGAGCTTTTCCCACGCGATCTTCGGCCACATGAAGGTCTTGTAGTAGAAGCCCGCCGAAAACATCGGCGAGGCCAGATCGTTCATCGCGCCGACATCGAAGGCGAGCGACGGCCAGCGGTTCTGCGATTCCGCTTTCAGCCCGTCATAGAGCTCCTGCACGGTGGCGCGGACATTCGGCGTCTTGCGCGCCGCGTCGCGTTCGATGTTGACCAGCGCGTTCGGCTCTTCCGCGCCGGCGGAGAGGAAGCCGCGCGGCCGGTGATATTTGAACGAGCGGCCGACAAGATGGACGCCATTGGCAAGCAGCGCGGAGGCAAGCGTGTCGCCGTCGAGGCCGGTGTAGGACTGGCCATCGAAGGTAAAGCGCGCAGTTCTGGCTGGCGTCAGGCGACCGGCGCCGGAAATGCGAAAATCGCCAGCCATTATACAGACTCCATATCGTCGGAGTGAAACCTCGGCTGACCCCCCTCTGTCCTGCCGGACATCTCCCCCTCAAGGGGGGAGCTCAGGCGGCCGCAGAGTTTTCGCCAATCGTCGTAGCTACCAAACTCCCCCCGTGAGGGGGAGTAGTCCGGCAGGACAGAGGGGGGTCGGTTGTTT
>JBFWUS010000062.1:0-34420 GCA_050247155.1 Rhizobiaceae bacterium | reverse complement strand
GATCTAATCGCGACCAACTCATTCAGGTTTTCCTCAATCTGGTGAAGAATGCCGCGGAGGCCATCGGCGACCGGCCAGGCGGCGAGATCACGCTGGCGACGGCCTTTCGGCCCGGCATTCGTGTCTCGGTGCCCGGCACGCAAGATCGTGTGTCGTTGCCCTTGGAATTCCGGGTTCAGGACAACGGGCCGGGTGTTTCGGAAGACATTTTGCCGATTCTGTTCGATCCGTTCATCACCACCAAGCCGAACGGCTCCGGTCTCGGCCTCGCGCTGGTAGCCAAGATCGTGGGCGAGCATGGCGGCATCGTCGAATGCGAATCAACGCCGCGTGGCACCTCTTTTCGCATCCTGATGCCCGCCTGGAAGGATGCCTGGCGAGGCGTCGAAACCCATGATGGAGCAGAGAGCGTATGAGCGTGCGCGGCCAGATCCTCGTCGCCGATGATGATGCCGCCATCCGAACGGTGCTCAATCAGGCGCTGTCCCGCGCCGGCCACGACGTGCGGGTCACTTCCAATGCCGGCACGCTGTGGCGCTGGGTGGCGGCTGGCGATGGCGATCTGGTGATCACAGATGTCGTCATGCCGGACGAAAACGCCTTCGACATGCTGCCGCGCATCAAGAAGGCGCGGCCGGAACTGCCGGTCATCGTCATGAGCGCCCAGAACACCTTCATGACCGCGATCCGGGCTTCCGAAACCGGCGCCTACGAATATCTGCCGAAGCCGTTCGACCTGACCGAACTGCTGAATGTCGTGGCGCGCGCTCTCGCCGAGCCGCGCCGCGCCAAGGTGGAGGAACGTTCCGACGCGCACGCCGACGCCATACCGCTCGTCGGCCGCTCCGCTGCGATGCAGGACATCTACCGCATGCTGGCGCGCATGATGCAGACCGATTTGACGGTGATGATCACTGGCGAATCCGGCACCGGCAAGGAATTGGTTGCCCGTGCGCTGCATGAATATGGCCGCCGTCGCGGCGGGCCGTTTGTTGCCATCAACATGGCGGCGATCCCGCGCGATCTGATCGAATCGGAACTCTTTGGTCATGAACGCGGCGCCTTCACCGGTGCGCAACATCGCTCCAGCGGCCGTTTCGAGCAGGCGGAAGGCGGTACGCTATTCCTCGACGAGATCGGCGACATGCCTATGGAGGCGCAGACGCGTTTGCTGCGGGTGCTTCAGCAAGGCGAATACACCACGGTCGGTGGCCGCACGCCGATCAAGACCGACGTCCGTATCGTTGCCGCTACCAATAAGGATTTGCGGACGCTGATTCATCAGGGTCTGTTCCGCGAAGACCTGTTTTACCGCCTCAATGTCGTGCCGCTGCGCCTGCCTGCGCTGCGAGAACGCGCGGAAGACGTGCCTGATCTGGTGCGGCACTTCTTTGGTCGCGGCGAGGCGGAAGGCTTGCAGGCCAAGCGTATCTCTGGCGGCGGCATGGACGCGCTAAAACGTTATCCATGGCCGGGCAATGTCCGTGAGCTGGAAAATCTCGTTCGTCGCCTGGCGGCCCTTTATCCGCAGGAAGAAATTTCGCGCGAGACGATCGAGAATGAGCTGAGTTCCGGTGGCCAGCCAGTTGCCGCAACTGATCTCTCCGGCGGCGCGATGCCGGATGACCTGACTATTGGCCGCGCGGTCGAGCATGTCATGCAGCGCTATTTCAGCCAGTATGGACAAGACCTGCCGCCGGCCGGTCTCTATGACCGCGTTCTGGCCGAGGTCGAATATCCGCTGATCCTGGCGTCCGTGGCTGCGACTCGGGGCAATCAGATCAAGGCGGCGGAACTGCTCGGCCTCAATCGCAATACGCTGCGTAAGAAAATCAAGGATCTGGGTGTGACCGTGTACCGGTCAGGCCGGCACAACTGAGCGTTTCGCGCCGCCGTAGGCTATGTGAAATTCTTTGGCACTATGGCGAAATGTTGCACAATCGCCACAATGCGTTGCATAGGTGTCACAGCTTAAACCAGTGTCACGTATGGCGACTCAGACCGCGACGCCCGCCCATTCCTTGTTTTCCGCGATCCATAGCGAAGGCCGCCGCCTCCTATGGCTGCCGGGTGTTGCCGCCGTTGTCGGCGCACTGATCACGGCTGCCGTCTCCTTCGCTATTCTCGTCGGAGCGACGCCGATCGCGCCGTCGCCGCGCACGACCTTGGTCCTGGCGGGCATCAATGCAGCATTCATCCTGCTGTTGATCGGCCTGATCTGGCGGGAAGTCAGACGCATCCTGAAAGCGCGGCAAAGAGCGAGGGCTGCTTCGCGTCTGCATGTACGCATCGTGACGATGTTCGCGCTGGTGGCGGCAATTCCGGCCATCATGGTGGCGATCGTCGCCTCGATTACGCTGAATGTCGGCCTTGATCGCTGGTTCGAGATCCGCACCAAAACGATTATCAACTACTCGCTCGACATTGCCGAGGCCTATGTTCAGGAAAACGCAAAAACACTTTTGAATTCAACGGTTTCCTTGGCCGAAGTCCTGGATAACAACGTCCAGGTTTACAACCTCGACCGCAACGGCTTCCTGGAATTGCTCAGTCGTCAGGCTGTCGGGCGGCAGCTTGCTCATGCCGCGCTGATCGCGCCGGATGGGTCCGCCATCATGAGCGCGAAGACGGATGCCGATTTTGCGTTGCCAGCCCCGCCGCCTGGCGCCGTGCAGGACGCCGACAAGGGCGATCCGGTGATGATCGAGCCGCGCACGCGCAACATCGTCGGCTCAATCATCAAGCTGCGGCAATTTGAGAACACCTACCTCTTCACGATCCGTCTGGTCGACCCGCAGGTCATCCAGGCGCGCCAGATCGTCCGCGCCAACTCCGACGAATATCGCGGGATGGAGGCGAACCGCGCCACCTCGCAGATTGTGTTCGCCCTGCCATATCTCACGCTGACGCTGATCATCGTGCTGTCGGCGATCTGGCTCGGCATCGCGGTGGCGGATCGCCTCGTGCGACCGATCCGGCAGCTCATCGGCGCGGCGGATGAGGTCGCGACCGGCAATCTCGACGTCCATGTGCCTGTCCGCGCGTCGGATGGCGACGTCGGCTATTTGAGCGATACGTTCAACAAGATGCTGATGCAGCTCAAGTCGCAGCGTAACGAGCTGTTGACCGCCAAAGACCAGATAGACGACCGCCGCCGGTTCTCCGAGGCGGTCCTGGCTGGCGTAACCTCCGGCGTTATCGGCGTCGATCCTTACGGGACGGTGACCATCGTGAACCGTTCGGTCGAGGCGATGCTCGGCCTGTCGTCGCAGAAGGCCGTCGGGCGCAATCTCTCGGCCTTGCTACCGCATGTCGGCAAGGTGTTCGAGATCGGGCGAAAATCCAAAAAACCTGTTTATCGTGAACAGGTTACCTTCTTCCGCTCAGGCGCGGAACGAACGTTCAACGTTCAGGTGACCATCGAGCAGGGCGACGAGGTTGGCCAGACGTCTTATGTCGTCACCGTCGACGACATCACGGATCTGGTCCAGGCGCAGCGCTCGACCGCCTGGGCGGATGTGGCGCGCCGTATCGCGCATGAGATCAAGAACCCGCTGACGCCAATCCAACTCTCCGCCGAGCGCATCAAGCGGCGTTATGGCAAGGTGATCAAGGAAGATCGCGAGGTGTTCGACCAGTGCACGGACACGATCATTCGCCAGGTCGAAGATATCGGCCGCATGGTTGATGAATTCTCGGCCTTCGCTCGCATGCCGAAGCCGGAGATGAAGACGCTTGATTTGCGTGAATCGCTACGTGAGGCATCGTTCCTGGTCGAGGTCAGCCGTTCGGAGATCAAGTTCGAGCGCGATTTCGGCGAGCAACCCTTGCGCGGCACCTTCGACAGCCGGCTGTTGGCTCAGGCGTTCGGCAACATTATCAAGAATGCATCCGAGGCGATCGACGGCCGCGACGATCACAGCGATCCGGGCGTGATCCGCATCCAAGCGAAGCGGGACGGCAACCGCATTCGCATCGATGTGATGGATAACGGCAAGGGTTTGCCGCGCGAAAACCGACAGCGGCTGCTCGAGCCCTATATGACAACGCGAGAAAAGGGCACCGGCCTCGGCCTTGCCATCGTCAAGAAGATCATCGAGGACCATGGCGGCGCGCTGGACCTCAATGACGCACCGAAATCTTTCCATGAGGGAGTGGGGGCGATGATCACGATCACGCTCCCAGCGGCTGATGCGGCCGCAACACCGCCGAGCCAGGGCGGTGCCAAGCAAACCGGCAAAAAAGAAAAGGTCAGCAATGGCGTCTGATATTCTCATCATCGATGACGAACAGGACATTCGCGAACTCGTCGCGGGTATCCTGGACGACGAGGGGCATGAAACCCGTACCGCCTACGATTCCGACAGCGCGCTTGCCGCGATTGCCGACCGTGTGCCGCGTCTGATCTTCCTGGACATCTGGATGCAGGGTTCCAGGCTCGATGGCCTCGCGCTCTTGGACGAGATCAAGACCATGCACCCCAGCCTGCCGGTGGTGATGATCTCCGGCCACGGCAACATCGAGACGGCGGTCTCCGCCATCCGGCGCGGCGCTTATGATTTCATCGAAAAGCCGTTCAAAGCCGACCGGCTGATCCTGATCGCGGAACGGGCGCTGGAAACCTCCAAGCTGAAACGCGAAGTTTCCGACCTCAAGGCGCGCAGCGGCGAGACACATGATTTGATCGGCATGTCGTCGGGCATGACGCATCTGCGCCAGACAATCGAGCGCGTTGCCCCGACCAACAGCCGCATCATGATCGTCGGGCCGTCCGGCTCCGGCAAGGAGATGGTTGCGCGTGCGATCCACGCGCAATCCTCGCGTCGCACTGGGCCGTTCGTCACGCTAAACGCCGCCACGATCACGCCGGAGCGCATGGAGATCGAACTGTTCGGCACAGAGCCGAACGGCGGCGAGCGCAAGGTTGGCGCGCTTGAAGAAGCGCATCGCGGCATCCTCTATCTCGACGAAGTCGCAGACATGCCGCGAGAAACGCAAAACAAGATCTTGCGCGTGCTGGTCGACCAGCAGTTCGAGCGCGTCGGTGGCGCCAAACGCGTCAAGGTCGATGTGCGGATCATCTCGTCCACGGCGCAGAATCTCGAAGGCATGATCGCCGAGGGTCGTTTCCGCGAGGACCTTTATCACCGCCTCGCCGTCGTGCCGGTCATCGTGCCGGGACTGGCGGAGCGTCGTGAGGACATCCCGTATCTCGTCGATCACTTCATGAAGCAGATCGCCAAGCAGGCGGGCATTCGCCAGCGTCGCATCGGCGACGATGCCATGGCGGTGCTCCAGGCACACAACTGGCCAGGCAATGTTCGCCAGCTTCGCAACAACATCGAGCGGCTGATGATCCTGGTGCGCGGCGACGACGTGAACGCGCCGATCACGGCCGATCTGCTGCCGGCGGAAATCGGCGATGTCATGCCGCGCGCGCCCAGCCAATCGGACGTGCACATCATGGCGCTGCCGCTGCGCGAAGCGCGCGAGATGTTCGAGAAGGAATATCTGATCGCGCAGATCAACCGTTTCGGCGGCAACATCTCGCGCACGGCGGAATTCATTGGTATGGAGCGCTCAGCCCTTCACCGGAAACTGAAATCGCTCGGAGTCTGACGCGTGCTTTCTGCGCCAATTGGATTTTTCGGCTAGATGCGCGTCATCATCTGCGGGGCGGGGCAGGTGGGCTACGGCATCGCCGAGCGGCTCGCGGCCGAGAAGAACGACGTTTCCATCATCGATATTCAACCGGAGCTGATCCACGCCGTGCGCGACGCGCTGGATGTGCGCGGCTTCATTGGCCACGGCTCACATCCGGACATGTTGGAGGCCGCCGGCGCCGACCAGGCAGACATGATCATCGCCGTCACGCTCTATGATGAAGTGAATATCGTTGCCTGCGAGATCGCCCACGCCATCTTTAACGTGCCGACCAAGATCGCGCGCATTCGTAGCCAGGCCTATCTCAGCCCGCACTATGCTGACCTCTTTTCGCGCGACCACCTGCCGATCGACGTGACGATTTCGCCCGAGGTCGAGGTGGGCGAGATGGTACTGCGGCGGATCACCCTGCCAGGCGCCAGCGACGTCGTGCGTTTCGCCGACGACAACATCATCATGGTGGCGATCGAGTGCCAGGAGGAATGCCCAGTCATCGACACGCCGCTGGCGCAGCTCTCGGCGCTTTTTCCGGATCTGCCGTCCACCGTCGTCGGGATCATCCGCGACGAAAAATTGTTCGTGCCGCATTCGCGCGACCAGATGTTCGCCGGCGATGTCGCCTATGTCGTCACCACCAAGGAGCAAGTGAAGCGCACGCTCAGCCTGTTCGGCCACGAGGAGCCGGATGCGACGCGGCTGGTCATCGCCGGTGGCGGCAACATCGGCCTCTATGTCGCGCAACAACTTGAACAGCGCCAGATCAACACGCGCGTGAAGATCATTGAGCCCAACAAGGAGCGTGCCATTGCGGTTGCGGATAAACTGCGCCGCACAGTCGTGCTGAATGGTAATGCACTCGACCAGCGACTTCTTATCGAAGCCGACATCCAAGACGCCGATCTAATGGTCGCCGTCACCAACAACGACCAGGTCAACATCCTGTCCAGCGTGATGGCCAAGCGCCTGGGCTGCCGCGCCAACCTGGCCTTACTGAACAACCCGTCCTATCACGATCTCACCAAGGCGGTTGGAATCGACGCCTATGTCAATCCAAGCACGGTAACGATTTCCAAAGTGCTCCAGCACGTGCGGCGTGGGCGCATCCGCGGCGTTCACAGCGTGCACAAGGGCGCTGCCGAGATCATCGAAGCGGAAGCGCTGGAAACCTCGCCGCTGGTCGGGCCTCCGCTGCGCGAACTCGATTTGCCGCATGGCATGCGCATTGGCGCAATCTACCGCGATGGCGTGGTGCTGAAGCCAAGCGGCCAGTTGCGTATAAGGCCGAAGGACCGTGTCGTCATCTTCGCCATGGCTGAAGCCGTCAAACAGGTCGAGCAGATGTTCCGCGTCAGCCTCGAATTCTTTTAACTATCCATTCCAGGACAATCGGAACATCCCATGCTGCGCATCGCCTATGTCAACGGCCGCTATGTCGACCACAATCACGCGGCCGTGCATATCCAGGACCGCGGTTATCAGTTCGCTGATGGAGTGTACGAAGTCTGCGAGATCGCGCGCGGCTACATCGTCGACATGAAGCGTCATCTCGACCGCCTGGACCGGTCGCTGCGTGAACTTCAGATGCAATGGCCCGTGTGTCGCTCGGCAATGGAGGTGATCATTGCCGAGGTGGTTCGTCGCAACCGGGTGCGCAACGGTCTGGTCTATCTGCAGGTGACGCGAGGCGTCGCTCCGCGCGATTTTCCCTTCCCGGCTGACACAGGCTCCTCGCTCGTCATTACCTCCAAGCGCACCGACAGCGCCGGCGCCGAAGCCCGCGCCCAAAAGGGTGTTGGGGTCATCACCGTTCCGGAATCCCGCTGGGAACGGGTCGATATCAAGTCCACCGGATTGCTGGCTAACGTTCTGGCCAAGCAGAAGGCGCGCGAAGCCGGCGCATTCGAAGCCTGGTTCGTCGACGCCGATGGCAAGGTCAAGGAAGGCTCGTCGTCCAATGCGTGGATCGTCACCAAGGACGGGGCGCTGGTGACCCGCCATGCCGAAAGCGGCATCCTGCGCGGCATCACGCGCACGACCCTCATCGAGGTTGCGGCGAAGCTCGGCATCCGCTTCGAGGAGCGCTATTTCTCCGTCGAAGAAGCCAAAGAGGCGCGCGAGGCTTTCCTGACCTCGGCGACGACTGTGGTCATGCCGATCGTGACAATCGACGGCCAGCCGGTGGCAAACGGACACCCCGGCAGTGTCGCACTTTCGTTACGGGCCGCCTTTTTTGACGTTGCGGAAAAAACCCCGGCCTGATAACCGCAAAGTGTCGAAGTCTGATCAAATGCGACGGTTTGGCTCAAGATTGGGCGCCGTGCGTTAAATCGGTTAGATTAGATGGTTCGCGCAGGGGGCGTGGGCCTGTGGGGATAGCGAGAGATAAAAACCATGGCGGAACGCACGCAAAACCTTCAGGATCTTTTTCTCAATTCGGTCCGCAAAAGTAAGAACCCCCTCACAATCTTCCTCATCAACGGCGTGAAACTGACGGGCGTCGTGACGTCGTTCGATAATTTCTGCGTGCTTCTACGGCGCGACGGTCATTCGCAGCTTGTCTACAAGCACGCGATCTCGACCATCATGCCGAGCCAGCCAGTGCAGATGTTCGAAGGCGAAGAGGGCGGTCGGGACTGAGCTGTTGACGGATCGCAAGTCCAAGGGCCAGTCAATACTCGGCTTCAACGGCCATGAACTCGACGATGCAGGGCGCAGCTCCGGCGCACGGGCAATTGTCGTCGTACCCATACTGCCGCCACAGTTTCGCGACCGAGCGGAGGCTTCGCAGCGGCCCCGGTTGGAGCGCTCACCGGCCGCCAGGCTCGAAGAGGCCGTTGGCCTCGCGCAGGCGATCGAACTCGACATCGTCTACACCGAAATCGTCAATCTGAAGGAGCCGCGTCCGGCGACTCTACTCGGCTCCGGCAAGGTGGCGGAACTTGCCGATCGCGTGGCCGTCGAGAAAATCGAGCTGGTTGTCGTCGACCATGCGCTGACGCCGGTGCAGCAGCGCAACCTCGAAACAGAGCTCAAGGCCAAGGTGGTCGATCGTACCGGCCTGATTCTGGAAATTTTCGGACGCCGGGCCCGCACCAAGGAAGGAACGCTGCAGGTCGAACTCGCGCATCTGGAATACCAGCGTGGTCGTCTCGTCCGAAGCTGGACCCACCTTGAGCGCCAGCGCGGCGGTGGTGGCTTTCTCGGCGGTCCGGGCGAAACGCAGATCGAGGCGGACCGCCGCATCCTGCAAGACAAGATCGTCAAGCTGAAGCGCGAACTTGAAGTGGTTCGCCGCACGCGCGACCTGCACCGCGCCAAGCGCCGCAAGGTGCCGTTCCCGGTCGTCGCCATCGTCGGCTATACGAATGCCGGCAAGTCGACGCTGTTCAACAAGCTCACCGGGGCAGGGGTGCTGGCGCAAGACATGCTGTTCGCAACACTCGATCCGACGCTGCGCCGGGTGCGCCTGCCGCATGGAACGCCGGTCATCCTGTCGGATACCGTTGGTTTCATTTCCGATCTGCCGACACATCTGGTCGCGGCCTTCCGCGCCACGCTGGAAGAGGTGGTCGAGGCCGACCTCGTGCTGCATCTGCGCGATATCGCCGACCCCGATACGGCCGCACAGGCCGAGGACGTCGAGCGTATCCTGGCTGACCTCGGCGTCGACGCGAAGGATACGGATCGGGTTGTGGAAGTCTGGAACAAGATTGATCTGCTGGACGATGCCAACCGTGAGCATCTGCTGTCGGAGCGCCTGACCGACCCGGCGGCCCGTCCGGTGGCGATTTCCGCTGTCACGGGCGAGGGCTTCGACCGGCTCACCGCGGTGATCGAGGAGCGGGTCGCGGGCGAGGTCGAGCGCGTGCCTGTCGAGCTGTCACCCGCCCAGCACCATGTTGTCGATTGGATTTACCGCAACGGCGAAGTGATTTCGCGTAAGGATCGCGACGACGGTGGCGTGTCGCTTGTCGTCAATATGACGACCGCCGCCAGGGACGAAATGCGCGGCCGGCTTGGTTCGTGATAGCTGTTAGCGGTAGCTGGTTTTGCGGCCGCAGACCCGATTTTTCTAAACATACCGTCGACACAGGGGCGGGCGACGCAATTTTTCTTCCCTGCGCCCAAGGAAGCTAGCCGCTCCGGCGTCTCACTCGTGGATCAGCGAATTGCCGCTGCCGAACGAGAAACGCCGTCGTGCCCCTGGAACGTCTTGTTTCTCAACGCCCCGCGCCTGCCTCGGCGCGGAACAGCGCACCAGCAGCGGCAATAAGGGCGGCTGAGCGTCGACCTCGAGCGCGAGGTCGATGACCGCCGCTTTCGGGCGGGTGAGGCAGGCCGGCGGCGCCGAAAAGCGTCGCCGGCCTTTTTTTTCCCTTGCAAACGATATATCTTTTGCTAGATATAACGCATGAAAGATATATCGAAAGGATCCAAAATGTTTGGACATAAATATGGTGGCTGTGGCGGCTGGGCGATGGCGGCGCGAATGGGCCGTGGCGGTCGTGGACATGGACCGTTCAGCGGCGGCGGGCCATTCGGTCGCGATCACGGCGGGCCTTTTCGCGGTCGGCGGCCGCGCATGTTCGATTCAGGTTCGTTGCGGCTTGTGGTGCTCGGGCTGATCGCCGAAGGGCCTCGCCACGGCTACGACATCATCAAGGCGCTGGAGGCTAAATTCCAGGGCGCCTACAGCCCGAGCCCCGGCGCGATTTACCCCATGCTGCAGATGATGGAGGAGGCCGACCTCGTCGCCTCGTCCGCCGATGGCAACAAGCGGCTTTACGCCATCACGGAGCAGGGCAAGGCGTATCTTGCCGAGCAGCAAGCCGAACTTGACCGCCTCAACGAACAGATCGATGAGGCTTCGGCCGGAGCGAGCGATGTGGCGCTGGGTGACGAGGTGCGGGCTTTGAAATGGCTGGTCTACAGCCGGCTGCGGGAAGGGTCGCTGTCGGCCGAACAGGCGAAGAAGGCGCTGGAGATATTGCGCAAGGCGCGGAAGGATCTGGGCGAGATTTGAGCACGGCGTTCACCCTCCCCCTTGCGGGGGTGAGGAGCGTTTGGCTGAAAGCCAACGAAAAGCCGCCAAATGGGCTTTTCGAGCGACGAACGCCCGCAAGGGGGAGGGTAAGGCGCTAAGCCCGGCGGCGACGGCGGGCTTCGCTTTCGACCGGTGCGTTTTCCGTAGCCACCTTATTGCGCATCGGGCCGATCCGCTCGACGATCATTTCGACCGTCGGGCGTTCCGCTCTCGTGTGCGCATCCAGCGCGACGCGCATCGCAGCCAAGTGCTCGAATGAGGTGCCGCAGCAGCCGCCGATGATTTTCGCGCCGGAATCGACGGCCAGCCGCACATAATCCGACATCAGCTCCGGCGTGCCGGAGTAGTGGATCTCCGCGCCGCGGAATTCCGGAATGCCGCAATTGCCTTTCACGATGACAGTTGCCTCGGGCTTCGCGGCGGTCATGTCGAGCAGCGACGCCAGAATGTCCGATGCGCCGACACCGCAATTTGCGCCAACGGCGACCGGAGCCGGGGCGAGACCGTCCGCGACGCCGTGGATGTCCTTCGGCAGCAAGCCCATCATGGTGCGGCCGGCTGTGTCGAATGAACCGGTATAGGTATAGGGCAGGTCGACCTTGATGGCGGCTTCCGCCGCTGCGCGGATCTCGTCGGGCGCCGACATGGTCTCGATCCAGGCGACATCCGCCCCACCGGCTTTCAGGCCCTCGATCTGCTCGACAAAAGCGGCAACCGCTTCCTCGTAAGAGAGCGCGCCAAGTGGGATGAGCAATTCGCCCGTCGGACCGACTGAGCCGGCCACGATGACTTTTCGGTCGGCCTTGTCCGCCACAGAGCGGGCGACTTCCGCCGCCTTCTTATTCAATTCATAGGTGCGATCTTGCGCATGATGCAGCTTCAGTCGATGACGCGTGCCGCCAAACGAGTTGGTGAGAATGATATCAGCCCCGGCGTCGACGAAACGCTGGTGCAGCGCCGCAATGGTTTCGGGTGCGGTCTCAAGCAAAAGCTCCGGCGCCTCACCTGCTTCCAGGCCCATGGCGAAGAGGTTTGTGCCCGTTGCGCCATCGGCGAGCAGAACACCTTTTTCAGCAAGCAGGGCGTCGATCGGATTCGGAGTCATCGGGGCGACTTTCGCAATGTCTAGTATTGAATAACGATATAAAGAAGTCTTTATGTGGCGTCAATGAATTTGCGACCGATGGGGGCTGTGTATTCGATCACATTTCGGCGGCCAGCTTTCGCGCGAACGCTGCCGCTTCATGTGCATGGACTTCCGCAGCGCGGATCAGATTGTCGAAATGGTGCGTGAGCGTTCTGATCGGCGCGGTCGCGTTCAGCACGAGATACATGTCACCGACATAGATCGCGGCGCGCTGCGAACCGAAGATCGTATAAGGCACCGAATAGCGCTGGCGACCGTCATAGAGGAACAGGCGGAACGTTGGGTAAAGGTCATCAAGCAAGGCCGCCATATGGAGCAATTGCGCCCGGCGTTCGCGGGCAGGAAAATCCTTCCAGATGCCAAGACCGCGCGCGAAAATCTCCAGCGTATGGCGCGGCATGCAGGCTTCCATGTCGGTCTCGGGCCGGCGGTTGAAGTCGATTCGATCGCGGGTCTCGCTGACCTGGATGTCGGGATCGCGATGGGTGATGCCTGCCTCGTAGTCGACCAGCGCGTCGGTGCGCATCAGATCAGGGATGCCGGCCGGTACATAGCGTACCTTCGCCCCGGCAGACTCGGCATACCAGCGCGCCATAAAGGATTCGCCGTAACCGGAAGTGCCTTCCTCGATTTCCAGCATGTCGCGGATCTCGCCGGTCACGGTCTCGTCCTGTGAGAGGCCGAGCAGCCAGTCGAGCGAGACCTTGTGCTCGGCGGCGATGGTCATCAGCGTTTCGGCGCGGGGCAGGCGGGTGGTTGCTCCCGATAGGATTTGCGACAGCGCGGAGCGGTCGATGCCGATGGAAGCCGCGAACCCGGACTGGTTCAGCTCCGAGCGCAACTGCAGCGTTTTCAGCCGATCGCGAAAGAGGGCGGAGACGTCGCGCTTGTCCATGGAGCGTCATTCTCGCTGACACAGAGCCAATCTGATGACTAAGTATAACATTTGAAGCCAAAGATGCGCAATATAAACAAATCCTACGCATTCTCGCATTGCAACATGAGCCGGCTACTGACAGCCTTATGTCAGGAATCAAATTGACTCAGGGCATGATGAGCAGGGCAGGAACGAGACAGAAAAACAGATGGGCCGCCGTGGAGTGGCCCACCGCTCTTTTGATATTCGCGTGTTATGCTGCATGGCTCCTCATTGGGCTTCTGCTTTGGCCCACTTACCCCGTGACTTCGGTGATCCTGCTTGGCATCGTGCTGGCGCTACAATCGTCGCTGATGCACGAGGCTTCGCATGGCCACCCGACGCGCAGCGGCGCGGTCAACGAGTGGCTGGTTGGCCTGCCGGTTGGGCTGGTTTACCCGTTCCGCCGTTTTCGCACGCTGCATCTGCGTCACCACGCGGATGAGAGGCTGACCGATCCTTTCGACGATCCTGAAAGCTATTATCAGGCGATGTGGCACCACGAGCGGCTGCCGAAGCCGCTGCGCGCGCTGCTCACGGTCAACAACACGATGGTCGGGCGTTTCATATTGGGCCCTTGGCTAGGCAGCATTGGTTTCGCAGGCGCCGACCTGCAGTTGATTTCGCAAGGCGATCCCGCGGTTCGGAAGGCATGGATCATTCATGCCATCAGCCTGCTGCCGGTGCTGGCGATCGTCGCCTTCGTGTTCGACATGCCGCTGTGGCTCTATCTGCTAGGGCCGGTCTGGCTCGGCCAGGCAATCATCCAGATCCGCACCTTTGCCGAGCATCAATGGTCGGAGCGACCGGACGGGCGCACCATCATCGTCGAGCGTTCACCGCTGGCCTTCCTGTTTTTGAACAACAACCTGCACCTCGTGCATCACAAGACGCCGAACGTCGCCTGGTATCGGCTGCCAAAACTGTTTCGCGAGCGCCGCGAGGAATGGGTTCGCATGAACGACGGCTATGTGTTCCCGAGCTATTTCGCCCTGCTGAAAGCCTTTGCTTTCAAGGCGAAAGAGCCGGTGGTTCACCCCTTCCTGCGCCGCGCGCCGGAGCCGGGCAGGGCGTTTCGTCCGCGCATGCGTGGCCGCAGCCTGACCGGCATGGCAACGACGCCGATTCCGGCCGAGCCTCCGAAAGAATGACGATTGCCTTGGTCTGAGACAGCAGGCGGGTTCGCCACATGAGTCTCATCGCCGCCTTGTCCATGTATGACTGGCCGGAGCGCCGCGCCGAGGTCGATGCCGAATGGGCGACGATCCGGGATGCGCTGCGCGAACGCGGCGTGGAAGCACCCGATGAACTGACGCGCGGGATGGATGAGCAGGAGCTCTGGCGACACCCAAGCCTGCTCTTTGGGCAAACCTGCTGGGGGCCGATGGAGCTTGGATTGGCCGAGCATGTGCAGGTGATCGGCCAGCCGAGCTATGACGGCATCGACGGCGGAGGCGGTGAGTTCTATTCCAGCGCGATTGTGATGCGGGCAGGCGGCCCCACCTCCCCCTCGAGGGGGGAGGTCGCGCCGCGTAGCGGCGCGGGTGGGGGTGGCGAGAGCGACCGAGATGATGTGCACCCCACCCCTGCGCAAAGCGCCGACTTGCCGGGGCGAGCCGACGGTCTCGCCCGTCCTGCGGACCCCCCTCTAGGGGAGGGTAAAGGCGGCGCGTTCATCCCTCTCGATCTCCTGCGCCATGCCCGCTTTGCCTATAACGGCCCGAACTCAATGTCCGGCATCATCGGCCTGACGCGTGACTTGGAAGCTTTGGGCGAAAGCCTCGACATATTTGCCGACCGGATCGAATCCGGCGGCCACCGCAACTCGATCAAGGCCGTCGCCGAGGGCCGTGCGGACGTCGCCGCCATCGATTGCATGAGCTGGCATCTGGCCAGGCTCTATGAACCGGCAGCGCAGAATGTGCAGGTCGTCGGCTGGACCGCAAAACGCAAGGGTTTGCCGTTCATCACTGCAATAACGACGACGCCGGCCGTGCTGGTGGCCCTGCGGCAAGCCGTGGAGAGCATCACCGGGTAAGTGCCAGCGGATAGCGCGACAAAGTCTCGTGGCCGGTACTCGTAATCAGCACCTGCTCTTCGAGTTTTACGCCCTCGCGCCCGCCGAGCCGGCCAACATAACTTTCCACGCAGACCACCATACCAGGCTCCAAGACTCCATCAGGCGTATCGTCGGTCCAGTCGGAGGCGTGTGGCAGGGTCGGGTATTCGTCGGCCAGACCCACGCCGTGATAAAGCACGCCGTAGCGGGTGGGGTAACAGTCAGGCGGCGGAACCACCGACCGCTCGACAAGCTCTCGAAACGCGATGCCGGGTTTCAACAGGGCGGTGTTCTGGGCGATCTGGTCGCTCGCCAAAGCGAACAGGTCGTGCTGTTCGTCGGTTGGCTTTCCCTCGCCGCAGAACCAGGTGCGGGAGAGATCGGCGCAAAAACCGTATGGCCCGATGAGGTCGGTGTCGAAGGCGACAAGATCGCCGGCCTCGACGACCCGAGAGGAGCATTCCTGGAACCAGGGATTGGTGCGAGGTCCCGACGACAGCAGCCGCGTCTCGATCCATTCGCCGCCGCGCGCGATGTTCCCGCGATGCAGTTCGGCCCAGAGTTCATTTTCCGAAATGCCGGGTTTGAGCGCTGCCTGCATCTCCGCCATCGCCGCTTCGCAGGAAACGATGGCGCGGCGCATGCAAAGGATTTCGTCCGGCGATTTGATCAGCCGGGCATTTTCCATGACCGCCTCGCCATTGTGAACCGACACACCGAGATGGGCGAGCGCCGACACACCTTCGGCGTCGAGGTGATCGACAGCGAGCCGCGTATTGCCGCCGCCATGCTGCCTGACCAGATCGGCAATGCCGGCCGCCCAGCGGCGGACGCGTCGGTCACTTAGCTCGCCGCCATAGAGATACATCCACGACACGGCCGGCCGCACCTCATCGACGCCGCCGGAATGGTCCGAGAGATGCTCGCAGGAAAAATAGTCGAACAGGACGACCGGGCCGTCGGCCGCGACAAAGCAGTGGCGCGTCGGGTTGTGCGCGACCCAAAGCTGCATGTTGGTCGAGTCGGTGGCGTAGCGGATGTTGATTGGATCGTAGAGCAGGGCGCCGGCGTAGTCGTGGCGCTTGAGTTCAGCACGGATACGCTCGAGCCGATATCTCCGCATCGTTGGCAGATCGCGAACGGTAATGCCGGCTGCCTCCCATTCGGACTCAGCCAACGCCCCGTAGCCGAGCGCATGCTGGTTGAGAGCGGCTGCTTTGGTGCGCGAGGCGGCGCGGAGAGCAGCTTCCTCGCCCGGAAGGAAAGGAGCGATTTTGCGGGGACGCGCCGCCACTTCACCCTCCCCCTTGTGGGGAGCGTCGCCCGCAGGGCGGGGTGGGGGTATTTGCTTGTTGAGCTGCCATGATTTCCTACCCCCACCCCGATCCTTCGCAAGCTCAGGATCGACCCTCCCCGCAAGGGGGAGGGTAGGCGCTACCCCCGCATCTTCTCGCCGGCCGGATCGAACGGCGGCGCGACGTTGATGCGGGCCGGGCGACGGTGGCCCAAAATCTCGATCTCGAACAGGCCTTCGTCTTCATTGTCGGACAGTTCGGTCGGCACATAGCCCTGCGCCATCGACTTGCCGACAAAATGCGCGTAGCCGCCCGAAGTAACCCAGCCGACCACGCGCCAATCGCCGTCGACCGTGCCGCGTACAGCGGATGCACCTTCCGCCGCGGCCGACCCGCGCACGGCTTTGCCGGAAGTATCGAAGCGCGGCGCGCCGAAATCATGCGTCTTTTCAACTGTGCCGTAGTCTTTCGACACCTTGGCCCAGATCGGTTCATCGCCCATCACGTCAGCGTCCAGCGCATCGACGATCATCGAAACGCGGCGCAGCTTGCCGCCATCAGCCTTTTCCTTCGCCGCCTGTTCGCGGCCGATGAAATCGTTCTTCTCCAGGCGGATAAAGCGCTCCATTGCGCCTTCGAACGGACCGTAGATGGGCCGGAGTTCGCGGAACCAGGTCGGAAAATTCTTCTCCAGACGCATGGAGAGCAGGGCGCGCATGCCGAAATCGACGATGCCGAATTCCTCGCCCGCTTCCTTGATCGCGGCATAGACCAGCCGCTGATAGGCCGGCGGCATCCAGATCTCGTAGCCGAGGTCGCCGGTATAGGTGACGCGATTGACCATGCAGGGCGCGCCGGCGACCGCCATCTCGCGGAAATCCATGAATTTGAACGCAGCGGTCGAGACGTCGACATCGACCAGTTTCTGCAGCAGCGCCTGCGCCTTCGGCCCGGCAATGGAGAGACCGACTAGCGTCTGGTCGAAACGATGGATACGAACCGACCCATCCTTCGGCAGATGCTTCTCGAACCAGCGCATGTGGTATTTCTGCGCGGCCGACGATCCAAAGATCATGAACCGCTCGTCGCCTGCGCGGGCGATGGTAAAATCGCCGATCAGCCGCCCGAATTCGTTCAGCATCGGGGTCAATACGATGCGGCCTTTCTTCGGCATGCGGTTGGTCATCAACCGGTTGAGGAAATCTTCCGCGCCCGGACCTGACACTTCATATTTGGCGAAATTGGCGATCTCGGTGACGCCGACTCGCTCGCGCGTCGCGCGAACTTCGTTGCCGATGTGCTCGAAATCGTTGGAGCGGTGAAAGGACACAATGTCCTTCGGCTCGGTGCCTTTGGGTGCGAACCAGAGCGGCGTTTCCAGACCCCAGCTATCGCCCATGACGGCATTATTGGCCACCATCGTATCGTAGAGCGGCGTGGTCTGCGCCGGGCGGGCAGCAGGCAGCTCCTCGTTGGGGAAACGGATCGAGAAGCGGCGCGAGTAGTTTTCGCGGACCTTGGCGTTGGTGTAACGCAGGCTGGCCCACTCGCCCCAGCGAGCGACGTCCATACCCCAGACGTCGAAGCCTGGATCGCCGTGGACCATCCAGTTGGACAGCGCAAGGCCAACGCCGCCGCCTTGGCTGAAGCCTGCCATGACGCCGCAAGCGACCCAATAATTCGTCAGGCCCTGCACCGGCCCGACCAGCGGGTTGCCGTCCGGTGCGAAGGTGAAAGGCCCGTTGATGATCTGCTTGATGCCCGCCTTTTCGATGCCCGGGAAATGCTTGAAACCGATTTCGAGCGACGGCGCGATGCGGTCGAGGTCGGGCGCGAGCAGCTCGTGGCCGAAATCCCAGGGCGTATTGACCGGCGACCACGGTTTGCAGGCTTTTTCGTAGGTGCCGAGCAGGATGCCGTTGCGTTCCTGGCGCGTATAGATCTCGCCCTTGAAGTCGAGCACGCCGACCATCTCGCGGCCGGTTTCCTTGTTGAAGGCTTCGACCTCCGGCATCGGCTCGGTGAGCAGATACATGTGCTCCATGGCGAGAACCGGCAGCTCGACGCCGACCATGCGCCCGACCTCGCGCGCCCACAGGCCGCCGCAGTTGACCACATGCTCGGCATGCACCGTGCCCTGTTCGGTGATGACGTTCCAGGTGCCGTCCGGCTGCTGCGTCAGCTCCTTCACTGGATTGCGCAACACAATCTCGGCGCCGAGTTTCTTTGCCGCCTTGGAATAGGCGATCGTCGTGCCCGACGGATCGAGGTGACCCTCGACGGGATCCCACATGGCTCCGACGAAATTCTTCTCGTCCATCAACGGGAACATCGCCTTCGCTTCGGACGGCGTGATGAGTTCGGTGTCCATGCCAAGATAGCGACCCTTGGCATGGGCGAGGCGCAGAAAGTCCATGCGCTCGGGCGTATCGGCCATCATCACGCCGCCGGTCAGATGCAGCGAGCAAGACTGGCCGGAGACTTCTTCCAGCTCCTTATAGAGCTGGACGGTGTAGGCTTGCAGCTTGGCAACGTTCGGGTCGCCGTTCAATGTGTGGAAGCCGCCTGCGGCATGCCAGGACGAGCCGGAGGTGAGCTCCGAGCGCTCGATAAGGACGATATCCGTCCAGCCGGCGCGGGCCAGGTGATAAAGCACCGAGCAGCCGACGACGCCGCCACCGATGACAACCGCTTTGTAGTGGGATTTCATATGGTGCTCCTGACGAGGGATTTTGCGCCGACCGCGAACGACAAGGCGAAACCGCCGGCTACAATCAGCGCGTAAATAAGGAAGGCTGAAGCGAAGGTCGTGCTTTCAGCTACCCAGCCATAAATCAGCGGGGCGGGAATGCGCGCGACGCCCGTAATGATGGCCAGCATGCTGATGACGGCCGCGGCGGGCCGTGCCGACATCGACGCTGCAAGGGCAAAGCCGCTCGGAACGATGCAGGCTGTGCCAAGCCCAACCAGGGCGAAGCCCAGGGCGCAGATCGTAAATGTCGGCGACAGCGTCACCACGACAAATCCGACGGTCGCAGTCGCCAATGACATCCTGATCAGCCGCTCGTCGCCGAAGGTCCTGCGCAGCCGGTCGCCGACCATGCGCACGCCGCCCTGAACGAACGCGAAGGCCGTGGCGCCGATGCCGGCATAGGCGGCGAGGTTCGGTGCATGGCTTTCCAGCGCTTGCGTGGAAAACATGGTCGAGGCGATTTCGCCGGCGATGGAAGCGCCGACTATGAGGCCAAGCGCGACCAGCGGCCAGGCGGGCACGAACCAGGTCGAACCGTGGCCAACCGGATGTGTGGCTCCACGGTTCGGGGTTCCGAACAGCACGGCGATCAGCGCCGCGGCCGTGACAACGACGTTCGCAATCGTTGTAGCAGCGACGCCGTGCGTGACCGACAGATAGCTGCCGGCGATGGCTCCGAAGCCAACGCCAAGTGAGGCGAGGCCGTGAAAACCGGCAAGTACCGGATGCCGTCGGTCGTGTTCGACGGCGATGGCTTCGGCGTTCATGACCAGGTCGACGCTCGACGCCACGAAGCTGAAAATCGCAAGCCCGATGATGAGTGCTGTTGCGTTCGTGACCTGAAACAGCGCGGCAAGACATGCGCCGGCCATGAGCAGCAAGACGAGAAGCCGAATTTTCAGGCTTATCCTGCGGCCGATGCGGCCGGCGAAAGCCATGCCGACAATGCCCGCAATGCTGTAGGCGAAAAAAGCAGATCCGATTGTCTCGGGCGAGGCGGAGGCGAGGCGAGCAACTTCCGCCAGCGACCCACCCCAAAGTCCCATCAATATGCCGAAACAAAAGAACACCGTACCTACGGCCATGCGCGGGGTCAGACGCGACCCTGAAGAACCGGACGTCGGCGACATTCAAAAATCCGTCGGCGCGCCGCCTTCGGCGATGCGCTTTTCGACGAAGGCGTCGAGTTCCTCGCGAATGGCAGGGTCCATGGTGGGTTGTTCATAGGCCGCGAGCCGTTCCTTCCAGACGCGGTTGGCCTTTTCGATCGCCGTCGGTGAGCCAGCAAGCTGCCAGGTCTCAAAATTGCGCCAGTCGGACAGCACCGGCGAATAAAAGGCGTTGCGATAGCGCGCCTGGGTATGCGCCGTGCCGAAGAAGTGCCCGCCGGGGCCGACATCGCGGATCGCGTCGACGGCGAGGGCATCCTCGGAAAGGTCGAGCGGGGTCAGGAACTCGGCGACCATCTGCAAAAGATCGATGTCGAGGATCATCTTTTCGTAAGAACAGCGCAACCCGCCTTCCAGCCAACCCGCCCCGTGCATCAGATAGTTGCCGCCGCCTTGAATCGCGCCCCACAATGAAAAGACGCTCTCATAGGCCGCCTGCGCATCGACCGTGTTGGCCGCGCAAGTATTGGACGTGCGGTAAGGCAAATTGTAACGCCTGGCGAGCTGACCGCCGACGAGCTGCGCCTTCATATATTCCGGGGTGCCGAAAGCCGGCGCGCCCGACTTCATGTCGACATTGGAGGTAAAGCCGCCATAACCAACCGGCGCGCCCTTGCGCACCATCTGGGTGAAGGCAATGCCGGCCAGCGCTTCGGCGTTCTGAAGCACCAGCGCTCCGGCGACTGTTACAGGCGCCATCGCGCCTGAGAGCGTGAACGGCGTCACGAGCACGATCTGGCCCATGGACGACATCTGGATGATGCCTTCCATCATCGGCACGTCAAGCTTCAGCGGCGAGTTGGTATTGATAATAGTGTAGAGCGACGGCTCTTCCAAAAGCTGCTCGCGCGAAATGCCCCGTGCTATGCGGGCGATCTCGATGCCGTCGACATTGCGCTCGCGTCCGAGCGAATAAGCGTGGAACGGTTTGTCCGTCAGCACCGCCAGGTCGCGAATGCACTCGAGATGGCGGATCGACGGGTGGATGTCGATCGGCTCGACCGGATAGCCGCCGGTCATCTGCAAAATATTGTGCGTTTGCGCGAGTTTCAGGAAATTGCGGTAGTCGGCCTGGTTGCCTGGACGCCGGCCGCGATCGGTGTCCGAACAATTCGGCGCGGAGCCCATTTGGGCGAAGATGACGTTATAGCCGCCAAAACGCAGATTGTGCGCTGGATTGCGGGCGTGGATGGTGAATTCGCTCGGCGCGTGCGCAATCAACTCAAGGATCATGTCGGCGTCGAAGCGCACCCGCAGTTCGCCCTCACGCACATCAGCGCCGTGGCGCTTCATGATCTTGCGCGCTTCGTCGTGCAAAACATCGACGCCGATTTCCTTCAGAACTCGTAGCGAGGCGAGATGGATCGATTCCAGCTCGTCTTCCGAGACAAAGTTCGTCGGTTTGATGCGGCGCTTGTATTGCTGAAATGCCGGCTGCTCGAATGCGGCGCCGCTTCCAGTTCGCTTGCCGGCGCGGCCGCCACGGCGATGGCGTTCGCCGGCTGGATCGCGAATTTCAAGGGCGGCTTCAGTCATGGCATCCTCGTCTCCGCGTCGCCGCGGCTGTTGTTGCCGCATAATGGACCGCTGCCTGGGCACTGTTTTCCGATGCGACGACAGCGAGGGCGAAGGAAACGACATGTACAGCCGACGGTTTGGCTTGAAATCCGCTTCTCGTACATCGATCTAAGCCTACCGCCTGTCGGCGGCGCGATTCCAAGGAGCGTTCATGTCGACCCAAGCCGTAAAGCCGAAGCCGGAAATCGCGACGGACGAGTTTCTATGGCTGGAGGATCGCGACAGCGAGCGCGCCAAGGAATGGGTGGCCGAGCAGAACGCGAGGACCATCAGCGAACTGCAGAGCGACCCCGACTATCAGCCGATGTTCGAGACAGCGCTGAAGCTCATGACGGCGGAGGACAATCTCGCCTTCGGCGCGGAGATCCGCAGAAAAGTCTATAATTTCTGGCAAGATGCAAAGAATGCCCTGGGCATCTGGCGGCGCACCTCGGTCGACTCCTACAAGACCGATAAGCCCGAGTGGGAAACCATCATCGATTTCGATGCGCTGGCCGAGAAGGAAGGCGTACGCTGGGTCTTCAACGGCGCGACGCGGCTCTATCCTGATTTTTCGCGCTCGCTGCTGTCGATGTCGCCGGATGGCGGCGACGCGGCGGAACTGCGGGAATTCGACATCGACACCAAAACATTCATCGACGATGGCTTCCGCGCGGCGGCGTCCAAATCCAGCTTCGTCTGGCTCGACATCGACACCGTGCTGGTATCGGCGGCGTTCGAGGAGGACGAGAAAACCGATTCCGGTTATCCGCGCGTCGTCAAATTGTGGAAGCGGGGACACCCGCTGGCCGAGGCGACGCAGATATTCGACATCGATAAGCACGAACTCTCGGCAGCGGCCGGCGTCGACTATGACGGCGACAAAAAATACGTCTTCCTGAGCCGCATCATCGATTTTTATGCCGCCAAGGGCTTTTTGTGGACGCCGGACGGCGCGATCCGCCACGTGCCGCTGCCGGACGATGCGACCAGCGGCTATCTGTTCAAGGGCCAGCACATTTTTGGGGTACGAACGCCCTGGACGGCGCCGGACGGCACGGAGTGTGTTCCGGATGCGCTCTATTCGTTCGATTTCGAGAATTGGGTGGCGGCCGATGCGCTTGGTCGCATCGAGACGCTGCTTGGCGCGAAGGATCGCGTTTCGATCGGCGGCGTTGCCGGCACGGAAAATCGCCTCTTCATCCAGCTCATGGACAATGTGCGCGGCAAGGTGCTGGCCGCCGAGCGACGCGACGGCAAATGGGTGCTGGAAACGGTCGGCCTGCCTGACAACGGCAATGTCGGCATCGCCCATGTGGACAGCTATGGCCGCAGCGTCTCGTTCACCTTCACCGATTTCCTGACGCCGAGTTCGATCATCTGGTCGGACGACGACGGCAGGACGCTGACGACTATCAAGTCGCAGCCTGGGCGCTTCGATGCGTCGGGGCTGATTTCCGAACAGTTCGAAGCACGCTCAAAAGACGGCACAATGATCCCGTATTTCGTCGTGCGGCCGCGCGACCAGAAAGCGCCGGCCCCGGCATTACTCTACGGTTATGGCGGTTTCCAATCGCCGCTGCTGCCGGGTTATGCCGGCGTGCGCGGCAAGCTGTGGTCCGAACAGGGATTTGTCTATGTGCAGGCCAATATCCGTGGCGGCGGCGAGTTCGGTCCGGCCTGGCACCTCGCGGCGCTCAAGGGAAAACGCCAGAACGCCTTCGACGATTTTGCCGCGGTGGCGGAGGACCTTATCGCGCGCGGCATCACGACGGCCGGGCAGCTCGGCATCCAAGGCGGCTCGAATGGCGGCCTTTTGACCGGCGTGTCGCTGACACAGCGGCCGGACCTCTTCGGCGCGGTGCTGATCGATGTGCCGCTGCTCGACATGCTGCGCTACACCGAACTGCCGCCGGGCGCATCGTGGATGGCGGAATATGGCGACCCGGCCAAACCCGAGGAAGCGGCTTACCTGGCGGCCTATTCGCCATATCAGAATGTGCGCGTCGACGTCGCGTATCCGCCGGTCTTGATCTCTACCTCGACGGCTGATGACCGCGTGCACCCCGGTCATGCGCGCAAGATGGCCGCCAGATTGCTGGCTGCCGGCCATGACCGAACTCTGTTCTTCGAGGAAACCGAGGGCGGCCACGGCGGGCGAGGCGATCGCAAGCCGCAGGCGATGCAGGTTGCGATGAAGTACGTCTTCCTGAAGCGCTCGCTAGGCACGAGCGCTTGACACAGTTGGTGTCTTCGGCCTGACAGCCGCGATCAGTTTCAGATGCCGGCCGACAGTGAGCGCGACGAAGACCACCAGCGAACAGCCGATCGGGAACAGCACCTCGTTCAGCGCCGTCGTCAGCATCTGAGCTTCCGTGAGCGCCATCTGTTTCGCACGCGCCAGTTCGAACGTCAGCCACGTCGCGCCGCCGCCGAAAAGCACTCCCACCAGAGCGCCCATCCCGAGGAAGCGGTGCGCGCGCGTCTCGTCGCGCGCCACCATCGACGCCAGCGCCCAGCCGAGAATGCCGTATTCGAGCGCGCGCACCAGGCCGAGTTCGGCCAATGACACGATGACCGGCGAGTCGGCGACACCAAGCATGCTGGCGACGAGCTTTTGCGTGCCCTTGGCAACACCCATGGCCAGCGGGCCGGCGATCAGACCAATAATGCCACCCAGATAGGCCTTGGACTTCGCGACCGTCGTGCCAAGGCCGACCCCAGCGCAGACGAAGAACGACCAGGTGACGCCCTGCACCAGATCAAGAATGATCTTGGAATAGGGCGGCCACGGCCCGACGGTAACCTTCGCTGCGAGCAGCAGGCCTTGCATGGCGAGCCCAAGCAAGATTGACAGCCAGGCGACGGTGATGACGCGCTGGATCGCGCGCCGGGACGTCGAGGTGTCCTCTACAGCTGCGGCCGCCGCCTTCTTGACCAACGTCGGGACGCGACGCACCGGCTTCGGCCGGCGGCCCGTCTCGCGGGACCCCTCGCTTGATGCAAGCGGCTTACGATATGCGCGTGCCATGACTTTGCTGCCTTCCCGACGATCTTCGGCGTCGTATCCTGCGAGCCGAACTTGGTGGCCCGCTTAATCGTCGAGAAATGTAACTGACCGATGTCGCCCGATTTGTTCGATCTTACGTTTGAAATTGCGTTGTAAACCACAAATTCCAACATAATCGGTCGTCATGGCTAGCCGCTTGAATGGTTTCCAGGCCGCTAGTATGGTCCGGTGATGAAAGTGTCAGCCGATAGCCTATGCGAACGACTGACGGCGATCACGCCGTCGGCACGCACCCGGCATGCGGAGCTCATGCGGCTCTGTGCCCGCATCGGTTATTCGCCACCCCGGACTTGAAATCGCCCTGGCAGCAAGCCAGCCGCATTTCAACTTCCGAGGGTAACCGCATGACATATCAAAACTATTCGCTGGCGCAGCTTCAGCAGGCTGATGCCGCGCACCACCTTCACCCCTTCACCGACCACCGCGAATTGCGCGCCGCAGGTTCGCGCATGATTACGCGAGCGGATGGTCCGTTCGTCTATGATTCCGAAGGCAACGAGCTGCTGGACGGTATGGCCGGGCTCTGGTGCGTCAATGTCGGCTATGGCCGGAAGGAACTCGCCGAGGCCGCCTATGAGCAGATGAAGGAGCTGCCCTACTACAACTCCTTCTTCAAATGCTCGACGCCGACTCCGGTGCTGCTGGCCAAAAAGCTGGCGGAAATCGCGCCGCCGTCGATCAATCAGGTGTTCTTCGGCTCGTCCGGGTCCGAATCCAACGACACAGCGCTCAGGCTGGTGCGCCATTATTGGGTGCTGGAGGGGAAGCCGCAGAAGAACGTCATCATCTCGCGCAACATGGCCTATCACGGCTCGACGATTGCCGGGGCATCGCTCGGCGGCATGGAGCACATGCACGGCCAGTTGAACGGCGCGGTGCCGAACATCGTGCACGTGATGATGCCCTATGCCTTCGAACTGGCGCTGCCCGGCGAAAGCGACCACGCATTTGGCTTGCGCGCGGCCAAGGCGGCTGAAGACGCCATTCTGCAGGCCGGGCCGGAGAATGTCGCGGCCTTTATCGGCGAGCCGATCCAGGGGGCAGGGGGCGTGAAAATCCCACCGGCAAGCTATTGGCCGGAAATCCAGCGCATCTGCCGCAAATATGATGTGCTGCTGATGCTGGACGAGGTAATCACCGGCTACGGGCGCACGGGCAACTGGTTCGCGGCGCAGACTTTTGGCATCGAACCCGACACGATCACGACCGCCAAGGCGTTGACCTCCGGCTATCAGCCGCTGTCGGCGCTGCTGGTTGGCGATCGCATCGCCAGCGCCTTGGTGGAGAAGGGCGGCGAATTTTACCACGGCTACACCTATTCGGGGCACCCGGTCGCGTGCGCCGTCGCCTTGAAAAACCTCGAAATCATCGAACGCGAAGGCCTGATCGAGCGTGTCCGGGAGGATACCGGCCCGTATTTCGCCAAGGCATTGCGCGAGCGGATCGCGCCGCATCCGCTGGTCGGCGAGACGCGTTCGGTCGGCCTGATGGGGGCGATCGAAATCGTCAAGGACAAGGCGACGCGCGAACGCTTCGATTCGGATGGCTCCGCCGCCGTGACGGTGCGCGATCACGCCATCGCCAACGGCATGATGCTGCGGGCGACCGGCAATACGATGATCCTGTCGCCGCCTCTGATCTGGACCCGCGACACCATCGATCTCGCCTGTTCACGCATCGTGAAGGCGCTCGATCTGGCTGAGCGGGATTTGAAGCGCTAACCTTCATTGTTCATTGGCCGGAGCCCGTCATGTCTGGAAAACCGATCGTGCCCTTGATCGAATATGAACAGGCGAGCGACGAAGTGCGGGCGGTCTATGATGACATCATGGCGACACGCAAATCTGAGTGGGTCAACAATTTCTGGAAGGTGTTGGCCCACGATGCTGTGCTTTTGAAACGGACATGGGAAAGCATAAAGCAGGTGATGGGGCCGGGTGAGCTCGACCCGCTGACCAAGGAGATGATCTATATCGCCGTTTCGGCGACCAATGGCTGCGATTACTGCACCTATTCGCACACGGCGTCGGCACGGGCGAAGGGTCTGACCGACGCTCAGTTGATGGAGGTGCTCGCGGTTGTCGGCATGGCCAATGAAACCAACCGGTTAGCAAACGCACTGAAACCGCCTGTCGACGTCCAGTTCGAGCCGCGCGATTGACCTATTGAGGCGCTGACTCCTTGGCTGCGTTCAGCACGCTCATTTCCTGGTTTTCCTTGCAGTAGGTTACGGTGTCGGCGACCGTCTTGCCGAGGATGTCGGGATCCATGGAAAGTTCCTCCTCAGTGCCCGCCTGATAGCCCATCATCCAGATAAGCATGAAGGATACCTCATCCTGATTCATGCCTAGCAGTTGGGCGCACGTCACCGTCGACATGTCCACCGGCTCGGCCCGAGCCGCCGCGGACCCAATGCACAGCGCGGTTAGAGCCGCAAAGCATACGTTTCTCATGATTCCCCCCAATTCGGCGATTGCCGCAGGGCAATATTAGACAAGGTCCATATTTGCGCAATGGATTGATAAACCTTTTGACCATGTTGACTCGATGGCGCTGAGCGACCATCTGTCGTGCGGGAGGCGACTGAGCGGGGTTTAGCATGGCAGGACGCGCACGCGGGAAATCGGCTAGCCGGTCGCAGGCAATCGCGGGAAATCTGATGTTGGCGCCCATGGTCGCGGCGATGCGGATGCCGATGCTGTTGGACGAAAGCCAACGGTTGCATCCGTGGCGTCAGGAAAGTTTGCGCGCCGTTACGGAAAAGATAGCTGCAACTGGCGAGGGCATTGCCGCAGCGCAACTCGCCTATTTGCGTTCGTTCAGCAGCTTCTGGCCGGAAATATTCTCCGGCAAAACACCGTCGCTTTTGTCCGGCGTCGCGGCGGAGCGCTCGGTCAATGCGGCCCTCAAGCCGGCCAGCCGCCGTGTCAAAGCCAATTTCAAGCGGCTTTCCGGCAAGCGCTAAGCGACTGTTTTAACGGCAAAAAACCGCGCTTCCGGCAGGAAACGCGGTTTTGCCATCAAAGAACGCTTGGCTTACGCTTACACGGCACTTCAAAACTTGGCTCCGGTACGCGAGACCTGATCCGGAGCGTCTGGCGGTCAACTGTCCGCCTCGCGTTCCGTTCTACAGGCACATCGTTACCGACGGGTTAGCAGGTGCTTAAGCGAGTCTAAACAATGCGATTTTTTGACGGCTGTACAACCGTCGCGCGAAATCTATTGGGTTTCGCCGCGTAGAAAGCGAACAATCCCGGAAAAGTCGACACCGCCATTGCCCTGCGCGTTGAACAGCCCATAGAGCTGGGTCGCTTCCGCGCCGAGCGGCGTGACCGCGCCGGCGGCCTGGGCCGCCTCCTGGCTGAGTTTCAGGTCCTTCAGCATCAGCGCCGCCGCAAAGCCGGGCTGATAGTCGCGATTCGCCGGCGAGGTCGGCACCGGCCCGGGCACAGGGCAATAGGTGTTGAGCGACCAGCACTGGCCTGACGAAGTGGAGGCCACATCGAACAGCGCCTGATGCGAAAGGCCGAGTTTCTCAGCCAGAACAAAGGCTTCGCCGACGGCGATCATGGAGATGCCGAGGATCATATTGTTGCAGATTTTTGCCGCCTGACCCGCCCCGGCATCGCCGCAATGCACGATCTTGCCGGCCATAGGCTTGAGAACAGGCTCGGCTTTTGCGAACGCGTCGTTCGATCCGCCGGCCATGAAGGTGAGCGTACCGGCAGCGGCGCCACCCGTTCCGCCCGACACCGGCGCATCGATCGACAGATGGCCGGCCTTGGCCGCGATGGCATGCGCCTTGCGGGCCGATTCGACGTCGATGGTCGAGGAATCGATGAACAGCGTACCCTTGCCGACCTTGCCGACAATGTCCTCGTAGACCGAGATCACGTGCTTGCCAGCCGGCAGCATCGTGACGACGACCTCAGCCTCCTTCACTGCCGCAGGCGCATTGGCCATGACAATGATGCCATGGTCCTTCGCCGTTTTCAGGTTCTCCGGCATCAGGTCGAAACCGTGCACCGTATGGCCGGCCTTGACCAGATTGGCGGCCATCGGGTTGCCCATATTGCCGAGGCCGATGAAGGCGATGGTGGTCATGTGCAACTCCGTGGTGAATGGTGAATGGCAAAATGGTGAATGGCAGAAGCTTGCTGGGCTAAGCGCTGAAGGGCAAATGGTGACAGGTCTCTTTGACCATTCACCATTTTACCATTCACCATTCACCGCCCGATCATATGCCTCGCCACGATCACCCGCATGATCTCGTTGGTGCCCTCAAGAATCTGGTGAACGCGCAGGTCGCGCACCAGCTTCTCGATGCCGTAGTCGTGCAGATAGCCGTAGCCGCCGAGCATTTGCAGGGCCTGGTTGGCGACATTAAAGCCGGTGTCCGTAACGAAGCGCTTGGCCATGGCCGACCATTTTGAGGCGTCCGGCGCCTTGCGGTCGAGTTTCGAGGCCGCCGTGTAGAGGAACACACGCGCGGCCTGGAGTTCCGTTTCCATGTCGGCGATGCGGAACTGCAGCGCCTGGAACTGGTCGATGGTCTGCCCAAACGCCTTGCGTTCGCTCATATAGGCAATGGCCTTGTCGAGCGCTGACTGCGCACCGCCGAGCGAACAGGCGGCGATGTTCAGCCGACCGCCGTCGAGTCCGGCCATGGCGATGCGAAAACCCATGCCTTCATCGGACAGGCGATTTTCTTCCGGCACCTTGCAATCCTGGAAATTGACGGTGCGGGTGGACTGCATGTGCCAGCCCATCTTGTGCTCGTTGGCGCCAAAGGAGAGACCCAGGGCGTCTTTCGGCACAACCAGCGTCGAGATGCCCTTTGGGCCGTCCTCGCCGGTGCGGACCATCGAGACGTAGATGTCCGAATCGCCAGCGCCGGAGATGAACTGCTTGGCGCCATTGACGACATAGTCCGAACCGTTGCCGCCCGAACGCGTCGCCCTCGTCTTCAGCGCGGCGGCATCCGAGCCTGAGCCGGGTTCCGTGAGGCAATAGCTCGCCAGCCACTCCATCGACGTCAGCTTCGGCAGGAAGCGCTGGCGCTGTTCCTCATTGCCGAAGCGGTCAATCATTGATCCGGCCATGTTGTGGATCGAAATGAACGACGAAAAGGCCGGGCAGGCGCGCGAGAGCGCCTCGAAAATCAGCACGGCATCAAGCCGGCCAAGCGCGGAGCCTCCGACGTCCTCGCCGATGTAGATGCCGCCGAGCCCGAGCGGACCGGTTTCGCGGATCACATCGGCGGGAAAATGTTTGGCCTTGTCCCATTCCAGCGCGTTAGGCGCGACGCGATCGGCGGCAAAGGCTTCGGCCATTTCCTGAATGGCGCGCTGGTCTTCGTTCAGCTCGAACTGATGCGCGTTTGTGTCGACGGCGGCGTCCATCGCGTCCTCCCTGACGTTTTTTGGCTATGCGCGGCAGCCAATCTAGACCAATGATGCCGCCACGCAATCAAAAGCGGCGCGCAGCCGTTGTGCGAAGAGTGAAGAACCGGGCAAGCGCAAGAACTGATGAATCGCCGAAACAGCTCACCGACCAGCCTTGCCTGACTTGACCGACGATGTCGCCGCCCAATTGCGATTGCTCGACCGCGATCGCTATCTGTCCGTGCTTTATGCGCCGGCGGAGCAGCGACCGGCCTTATCGGCGCTTTATGCCTTCAATGCCGAGATTGCCTCAATCCGCGACCGGGTCAGCGAACCGCTGCCAGGCGAGGTGCGGCTGCAATGGTGGCGCGACGTGCTGGAAGCCGGCACCGAGGAGGCGGCCGCCGGACATCCGCTGGCAACAGCACTAGTGAGAGCGATACACACGCACAAGCTGCCTTTGGCTGCATTCCAGAACATGCTCGATGCGCGCATCTTCGATCTCTACGACGATCCGATGCCGACGCGCACTGATCTGGAAGGCTATTGTGGTGAAACGGCTTCGGCGCTGATCCAGCTTGCATCCCTCATTCTCGACCGAGACGCCGCTGTCGCAGCCGTCGACCTCGCGGGACACGCCGGATGCGCTCAGGCGATTGCCGGTTTGCTGCGCTCACTGCCAATCACTCGGGCACGCGGACAGTGCTATTTGCCTGCCGACCTGCTGGCAGCCGCCGGCGCTACCCCCGAAAAGTTCAATTCGGGTGAGGACGGGCCGGCCACCGAGCGCGCCTTGCAGGCGATGGTCGCCCTTGGCCGCGAACATTGGACGGCGTTTCAACGGCAAACCACCAGCATGCCCCAAAGGCTAAGGCCGGCTTTCCTGCCGGCCGCATTGGCTCCGGCGTATCTGGACGCGGTGGCGCGACAGGGTGCAGGAGCGCTCAGTCGACCGGCCGACATAGCGGGCTGGCGCAAACAGTGGCTGATGTTTCGGGCCGCTACCAAAGGATTGTAAACACCTCGCCGCTGCCTACTTTGACGTAAACGTCAATTCTGCTATGCACGCACGTGGCCGTGATTGCGTTTCGGGATGCGGCCGGGGAGGAGCCGGGCGTGAGCTTGCCCATTCTTGTCGCCATCGTCGTCGTCGGCATCGCGCTGACCGTGGCCGCCGTACATTTCACCGGCGGCAGCAAGGTCTCGATCGTCGCCGACACGGAGCACGCGCGGCAGCTCTTCTTTGCCGATCATCCCGATGCACAGCCAGGCAAAGTGGAGATAACGGTAGACCGGCGTTCCGCCTTTCTGGAGCTGCCCGACAAACGCATCGGCATCATCCAGAGTTTCGGCGATGGGTTTTTCACGCGCATCGTCTCAAGAAGTGACATCGCTCAAATCAAGCTGCGAGAGCCGGCGACGCTATCGATCCGTTTTCGGGATTTTTCCTGGACAGGCGGACATTTTACGTTTTCTGCCAGCAGCATAGCGCGCTCGCTTCATGCCGCGCTCGACCCGGCGGCCAAGGCGTAGGAAGGGATTCGGCGATGGACTATGATTTTCCGAAAGTGACCGAACTGGCGATCCCGTTTTTCGTGCTGGCGATATTGGTCGAGCTCTGGATGATCCGCACACACCGAGCCAATGGCTCGTTCGAAACGCGCGACACACTGACCAGCCTGATGATGGGTACCGGCAATGTCGTCGCAGGCTTGCTGCTCGGCGTCGTGTCCTATGCCGCGCTGATGTGGGTCTGGCAGTTCCGGTTCTTCGACCTTGGCGCGTCGTGGTGGGTGATCCTGATCGCCTTCCTCATCGATGACCTGCGCTACTACGTGTATCACCGCATTGCGCACCGCGTGCGTTGGGTCTGGGCCGAGCACGTCAACCATCACTCAAGCCAGCACTACAATCTGTCCACGGCGCTGAGGCAAAGCTGGACCGGGCTGTTCACCGGCATGTTCGTGCTGCAAGCGCCGATGGTGCTGTTGGGCTTCCATCCGGCGGTGATCGTCTTTGTGTTCGGCTTTAACCTCGTCTGGCAGTTCTGGATTCACACCGAGACGATTGGCAAGCTGCCCCGCTGGTTCGAATTCGTGTTCAACACGCCGTCGCACCACCGCGTGCACCACGCCACCAACCCGCGTTATCTCGATGCAAACTACGCCGGCACGCTGATCATCTGGGACAGGATGTTCGGCAGCTTCGTGGAGGAAGCCGAGGAAGACATGCCGCGTTATGGGCTGGTGACCAATCTCGGCACTTTCAACCCGTTGCGCGTCGCCTTTCACGAATATGTCGGCATCGCCAAGGATGTGTCCCGGCGCGGTCTGACCTGGCGCCAGCGGCTCGGCTACATCTTCATGCCGCCGGGCTGGAGCCATGATGGCTCGCGCGACACCACGGAAACACTCAAGGCAGCCTATGTGCGGAGAAATCCGAGCGAGGCCGGCAAGCCGGGGTTGCCGGCGGCTGGCATGGAAGCGGCGGAATAGCGTCGCCACTCGGGTTTTTTGCCAAGCGGCCGAGTGCGTTTTGCGGATTTATTCAGCCTGGAATCTTGGCCGGCAGCAAATCCGGAAATTCCGCCTCGCGCTTTGCCATGCGCGCCTGGATCGCGGCCATCAAATCATGCGGCCGAAGCATGCCGCCATTCCAGGTGGCGATATAGTCGAGGCCGTCGGCGATGCTGTGCTCGCGCGAATAAGCCAGGTTTCGCTTGATGCCGGCGATCGCCAACGGCGATCGCGCAGCGATCTTGCGCGCGAGTTCGACAGCTGCTCCCCCCAACGCCTCGGGATCGGCATAGACCGCGCTGACCAGCCCGATCTCCTTCGCTTCAGCTGCCGTGAACCGCCGTCCGCTGTAGGCGAGTTCGGCCGCGATAGAAGGCGAGATCAGTTTCGGCAGGCGCTGCAGCGTGCCGACATCGGCGGCCATGCCGATGTTGATCTCCTCGATTGAAAAATAGGCATCGGCACTGGAGAGACGAATGTCGCATGCGGTTATCAGATCGATGCCGCCGCCGATGCACGCGCCTTGGATCGCGGCGATCACCGGAAAGCGTACGCGCTCGATCGACGTTAGGCTGTCCTGCAAATCAAGGATGATGCCACGCATGGCGTGCGCGGCGCGGCCGGGCTCCTCCTCGAAAAGCTTGGCCAAATTGGCGAAGGTCGAGAGATCCATGCCACTGGTGAAGTGCTTGCCGTTGGCGCTGATGATGCCCACACGCACGCGCTCATCCGCCTCGAGTTCACGCATCAGCCTCGGCAGTTCGGCCCAGAATTCCGGGGACATGGCGTTCGCCTTGTCGCGCCGATTCATGGTCAGTTCGGCAATCGCGCCATCGCGGCGAAGATTGAAGAACGAAGTGTTGGCCGTAGTCACTCTGCAGCCTCCGCTCGCGCGACGCCGAGCCACGCGCGGCAATCCCTCAGCGCCCGGGCTGTCGTCGCCTTCTTCTTGGCGATTGCCTTGTCCTTGCCGCGGAAGCGACCCTCAAAATCGTCCGGCTTGAGTTTCGCGCCGGGATCAAGCGGCGGGAGGAGGCCGAAATTGATATTCATCGGCTGGAACGAGCGTTTGCCCGGTTCATCCTCTGAGACGATGTGCCCGCCGGTGATATGACCGAGCAGCGCGCCGAACGCGGTTGTTGCCGGCGGCAGGTCGGGTGTGCGCCCGAGCCGCTCGGCGGCGGCGAAACGTCCGGCGAGTAGGCCGATCGCAGCGCTCTCGACATAGCCCTCGCAGCCGGTGATCTGGCCTGCGAAACGTAGTCCTGGCCGCGACTTCAACTGTAGCGAACGGTCGAGCAGGGTTGGCGAATTGATGTAGGTGTTGCGGTGCAGCCCGCCGAGACGGGCGAACTCGGCATTCTCCAACCCCGGGATAGTGCGGAAGATGCGCACCTGTTCGCCATGCTTCAGCTTGGTCTGAAAACCGACCATGTTGTAGAGCGTGCCCAGCGCATTGTCTTGGCGGAGCTGGACGACCGCATAGGCTTTGACTGTAGGATTGTGGGCGTTGGTCAGCCCCATCGGTTTCATCGGCCCGTGGCGCAGCGTTTCCGGCCCGCGTTCGGCCATCACTTCGATCGGCAGGCAGCCGTCGAAATAGGGCGTGCCTTCCCACTCCTTGAATTCTGTCTTCTGGCCGTCGATCAGGGCGGCGACGAAGGCTTCGTATTGCGCCTTATCCATCGGGCAGTTGATGTAATCCTTGCCTGTGCCGCCGGGTCCAACCTTGTCATAGCGCGACTGGAACCAGCAGATATTCATATCGATCGTGTCGAAATGCACGATCGGTGCGATTGCATCGAAGAAAGCCAGCGCATCGGCGCCGGTTGCTTTGGCAATGGCTT
>JBFWUS010000061.1:0-34951 GCA_050247155.1 Rhizobiaceae bacterium | reverse complement strand
ATTGGCGAAAGCATCGCGGCCGGCTGATCTCCCCCCTTGTGGGGGGTCCGAAGGACGGGCGAGACCCGTGGCTCGCCCCGGAGTCCGACAGGACAGAGGGGGGCGACGTAGAGCGCGCCTTTGAATGCATAGTCCCATCACGCCACCTCCGCGTGATGCTCGGCGTGCCCAGGCTCAGCACCGCCCATCAAGAGCCCGATCTTCTCATAGGTCGCGTCAGCGCGCGGTATCGGCTTCGACAACTCGCCATTGTGCATCACGGCGATCGAATCCGAGATTTCGAACAACTCGTCCAGATCCTGGCTTATCACCAACACCGCCGAACCCGCCCGCGCCAGTTCGATCAGCGCTTGGCGGATGCGGGCGGCAGCGCCGGCATCGACTCCCCAGGTCGGCTGGTTGACGATCATCAGCGACGGCTGGCGGTCGAGTTCACGGCCGATGATGAACTTTTGCAGATTGCCGCCCGACAGCGCGGCCGCCTCCGGGTCCGGCGCGCTCTTGCGCACATCCATCGCCTGGATGACGCGTTGTGCCGCACTTTGGACCGCGCCATTCTTGACCAGTCCAAACCGGATGAAAGCATACCAGTCGGTCGCGTAGCGCGACAACAGCAGGTTTTCCGACAGTCGCATGCGCGGCGCCGCGCCATGGCCCAGCCGCTCTTCCGGCACGAAGGCCGCGCCCAGCATGCGGCGCGCGGAAATGTCCATGCGCCCCACCGACTTGCCGCGAATGCGCACGGCATCCGCGCTATCCTGCAAAACTTCGCCGGAAAGCGCCTCGAACAATTCGCCCTGCCCATTGCCGGCGACGCCGGCAATGCCCAGAACCTCGCCCGCCTTGACGCTCAACCAGATGTTTTTCAGCGGTGTCGAGAACGGCCCCGCCGGCTTGCGCGACAGGCCGCACACGCCAAGCAATTCCTGTGCGCCGTCCAGCGCAATCGGCGTGCGCTCGGCGGTCTTCACATCGGCGCCCACCATCATGCGCGCGAGCGAGGCCGCCGTTTCCTGGCGCGGGTCACAGCGGCCGACGACCTTGCCGTGGCGCATCACCGTCGCGCCATCGCACATGCGCTTCACCTCCTCAAGGCGATGCGAGATATAGAGGATCGACTTGCCCTCATTGCGTAAGCGCTCCAGCGTCTCGAACAGCTTGTCTGCTTCCTGTGGCGTCAGCACCGAGGTCGGTTCGTCGAGAATGATCAAATCCGGCTCCTGCAACAAGCAACGGATGATCTCGATGCGCTGGCGTTCGCCCACCGACAGGTCGCCGACCAGCGCCTCCGGATCGAGCGGCAAGCCGTAGGCCTTCGACAGATCACGCGCCTTGGCGGCAATCGTGTTGAGCGGCGTCGACGCATCCAGAGACAACGCGATGTTTTCCGCTGCGGTCAGCGCCTCGAACAGCGAAAAATGCTGGAACACCATGCCAATGCCGAACTTCTTCGCCACGCTCGGGCTGGTGACCGAGACCGACTTGCCTTTCCAGAGAATTTGCCCGTCATTCGGCTCCAGCGAACCAAACAGCATTTTGACGAGGGTCGATTTGCCTGCGCCGTTCTCACCCAGCAGCGCGTGAATTTCGCCCGTGCGGATGGCAAGGTCGACGTGATCGCAAGCCGTCAGCGAACCAAAAACCTTGGTCAGCCCGCGCGTTTCAAGAAGTTCGGCGCCCCTTGCCGAAGGGGTATCGCTCACGCCTGCCCCAACTCTGTAATCTTCTTATGTTCCCCGGCCTATTTCTTAGGCTCAGCCAGGAGTTTAAGCGATTGTTTGTGCGCCGCAACAGAGATTCGACCAGACGGTCAAAATTTTTAGGGGATAAGGACGGTGGTTCCTGTTGTCTTGCGGCCTTCGAGATCGGTCTGCGCTTGCCCGGCATCCTTCAAGGAGTAGGTCTGGTTGACCTCGATCTTGACCTTGCCGCTCGACACCACGTCGAACAACGCTTTGGCCGAGGCCTCCAGATCCTCGCGCTTGGCGTTGTAGACAAAGAGCGTGGGGCGCGTCATGTAGAGCGAGCCCTTTTGCGACAGGATGCTGGTCGAGAAAGGCGGTATCGGGCCAGACGATTGGCCGAAGGTCACGAACATGCCGCGCGGTTTTAAGCAATCGAGCGAGCCCGGAAAGGTGTCCTTGCCAACGGAATCGTAGACGACGTCGCACTTCTTGCCGCCGGTGATCTCGTTTACCGCCGCGACAAAGTCCGTGTCGTGGTAGTTGATGACGTGGTCGAAGCCATGCGCCTTGGCAAGAGCAATCTTGTCGGCCGAGCTGGCCGTGCCGATCACCGTCGCGCCGAGGCTTTTCGCCCACTGACCGAGGATCAGCCCGACGCCGCCAGCCGCGGCATGATACAGAACCGTATCTCCCTTCTTCACCGGAAAGGTGCGCAGCAGAAGATATTCCGCGGTCATGCCCTTCAGCATCATGCCGGCGGCCTGCTCATCCGAAATGGTTTCGGGGATAAGCACCAGCCGGTCAGCCGCAATCACGCGCTCTTCGGCATAGGCGCCGGTACCGACTGCATAGGCGACGCGGTCGCCCATCTTCACGTCGGCCACGCCCTCACCCAGTCCGATGACGACACCTGCGGCCTCGCCGCCCGGAATCATCGGCAAGCCGTTCGGCGCGGGGTAAAGGCCGGTGCGGTAATAGATGTCGATAAAGTTGAGGCCGATCGCAGTCTGGCGGATCAGCACCTGGCCCGGATCCGGCTTGCCCGGATCGACATCCTCATAAGTCAGAACCTCCGGCCCGCCGTGAGCATGGATGCGAATTGCCTTGGCCATGAGGTTCTCCAAAGTCAGAATGCTTTACGAGCGTAATAGGATTGGACCCGCCAGCCTTCAAGCATCAAGTGCGATCACATGATCTGCGCCAGCTCAGCGGCGCGCCGGCCCCGAAAACAAGCTCACCGCGTCGCCCAATTGCTTTTCAATCCAGCGATAACGTTCGGCCGACTTCGGCAGCAGAAATGCGCCTTCCCGCTCGCCGGTCACAGGGTCCTCGCCGTGATAGGCAAGCACGGGCTGTTCGGGGATGTAGCGCCCGAAGCGTTCGACCACGTCGCCGCCATAGACACGCCAGTGGCCGTATTTCTCCGGCTTGGGAAAACCCCAGTCGCGCGTAACGTCCTCGCGGAACGGATCGGGGATAGCGAGATAGACAAAACCGTCCGGCGCGCAGATGCGTAGCAGTTCATGCAACGCGGCGCGGTCATCGCCCACATGCTCAAGCACATGCGAGCAGCAGACAACGTCATAGGCGCCAGCGGGCCGGTCGATGGCCTGGATGTCCTGGCCGCCCGGTTCGCCATAGATCGAAAGCTCGAAGGAGCGGAACCAGGATGGTTCGACGGTGGCATCCGGGCTGAACTGGATGGCCGACCAGCCGCCAAAGTTGTGCGGCCCCAGCCGGTCGAACATGATGCGGAAGATGCGGTGGCGCTCGAGCGAATTGCAACCGGCGCAGCGCGGCAGCTTGCCGTTGGGCGACAGCCTACCGCGCGGACCCGGCCCGAATGTCGTGCCGCCGCAAATCGGGCATGTTGGTAATGTCACGCTTTCTTGGCTCCGAGTTTCGGAAAGGCCTGCAGGATCGCGCCGATGCAGAACAGATAGATGCCGGTGGCGGTGATGCCGATCTTGGTGAAGATGTCGACATGCTCGCCAAGCACGCCGATGCGATCATAGAAAACCGCCATCGCTGACTGCGCGATCGCCAGCGCGCCGAAACCGCACCAGGCCAGCGTCACGCCGAGATTGATCGGCCGCAGCCGCTCGACCCTGACCGGATGGAGGAAATTCACCGGCACGAAGGTGAGAATGCCGCACACCACCACGACTGCGAACGCCACCCATTCGCCGGGCTCGATGACGAACAGGGTGAACACCACCATGTTCCACACCACCGGAAAGCCTTTGAAGAAGTTCTCCTTCGTCTTCATGCCGGTGTCGGCGTAGTAGATCGCGCTCGACACGACGATGATCGCCGCCGACAGGAAGGACAGCCCCTCGCCCATGAAGCCGCGCTGATAGAGCGCGAAGGCGGGGATGATGACATAAGTCGTGTAATCGATCACATTGTCCAGCAATTCGCCGGACCAGGTCGGCAGGATCTCCTTGACCTCAAGCTTGCGGGCGATCGGTCCGTCGATGCCGTCGACCAGCAGCGCCAGCCCCAGCCACCAGAACATCGCCGTCCAGCGCTCCTCGCTCGCCGCCACCAGCGACAGGAAGGCGAGGAAAGAGCCGGAGGCCGTCAGAATATGCACGCAGAAGGCGCGCGCCTGCGGCCACGTCACCTTCTTTTTCGGCTTGGGTATTCGGGCGACCAGCTTCTTGGCCGAAATGCGCTTCGAACCCCTGCCCTTGGGGCCGCGCTGCTGAGGTTCGGCCTCGGCGTTCACGGGCCACGCCAGTCCAGCTTGCAGATCTCCGCCGAGCGGCCGGCGAAATTCCAGTTGCGGCCGAAAGCGCGCATCTTGCTCTTCTCGGACTTCGCCACGATGATTTCCGGCGCGATCCAATATTCGGAATTGCTGATCACCGTGTCGGCGTCGCGGCTCTTGCCGGGAACCGGCGTCACCGCGCCGTCGATGATCTTCGGAATCTGGAAGATGCGCGTCTTGTCCTTCACCTCATAACTGATCGGTGCACGCTGGATGCCGAGGAAATTGCCGACGAGGATGGACAGAAGCGACGTGGTTCCGCCGGCCTTGCCGGAAAATATCTTGCCGATCGCCTTCTGCGCATAGATCGAGGCGCGTTCGTCCATAAACAGGCCGGCTGTCCAATTGCCGCGGCTCATATAGCCGGGGATTTCCATGATCAGCCCGAGATTGAGCCCCGACAAATCGACATCGCCGAAATGGCCCTGGTCGATGCGGAAGCCTGCCCAGGTCTGGCAATAGCCTTCTGTGGGCGGGTGCGAACCCAGCGATAAGACGCAGGGACAAAACACGGTGCAATTACAGGAAAGCACCAGCTCGCCCTTCATTGCCCAGCTTTCTGCCGCCATGTTTTTTCTCCCTCAGACGGACACTACAAGGAGCGCCACGCCCCACACAAGCAATATCCCGCCGCTCACGCTGCTTGCCAACCTGCCTCGCGTTTCCTTTTCGACCAAGGTGAAAAGGCCGATCAAGGCCATCCAGAAAATGTTCATCACACCGACGGCGAACATGACGAGCATCAGCGCCCAACAACACCCCAGGCACCAGATGCCCTGCTGCACGCCAAGCCTGAAAATGCCCTTTCGCGAGGTCGTCCAGCGCGCGAACAGCGTGCCGAAGGGGTTGCGGCATTTTTTCAGACAGGCGTGCTTGAGGCTACTGAACTGATAGGCGCCGGCAGCCAGCAGGGCGGCAGCCGATATCCAGTATGGAGCCGGACCAAGCGTGCGGTCGCCGATGCGCTGAACGAGCAGCATCAACGCGGCAAAGAGCAGCGACGCCGCCAGCCACACGATCAGATAGCCTGCCACCAGGACGAATGGGTGAACGACGCGTTCGCCTTTGGTCGCCGCCGTGTCCGCGATTTCGCAATAAGTCCGGATCATCGGGGCTGCGGAGGGCAGCATCATCGCCACCGACATCAACATCCACATCAAAGCCACAATGGCAAACCCCTGAAACTGGGCATCATCCATCGGCGTTGGCGCCAGGCAAAGGGCAATGAATTGGCGCAGCACCGGTGGCGCTTCCCAATCCGGCAGATATTGAAGGATCGAATCGCCCGGAGCACCAAGTCCGGTGCTGGAACGCGCGAGTTCGGCAGCCATCGACGCCAGCAGCAACCAGGCCATCGCGATCGCCAGCCCAAGCGCCAAATAAACCGGCCAACGCGGACGCCGCGCGATGGCAGCGATGCGGCGCCCACCGACGTCCAGGTTATCGAAGCTGTCGCGGCCTGTCGCCATACCGTGTGCTTCCGACAATTCCGTCATGAAATCAAGCAGTTGAAGACATCAATTCCAATCAATTGAATCGCTGAGGCAAATCTGACTTTTTCGACGGGCTCAAGCGGCAAAGCAAAGACGAACGATGATCCGTTTTCTGGCCACCCTGATCACCGGCTTATACACGACGGTTGCACAGGCCGAAACGAGTTCGCATACCCTGCAGTTCGACGGCAAGGAGCGAAGCTATGAGCTGGTGGCGCCCACCAAGTCCGGCGACAGCCCGCTGCCGTTGGTGATCGCCCTGCACCCCTATCCCGGCAATGGAACGATGATGGCCGAGCTCACCGGCTTCTCGGCGCTCGCCGAGAAGGAAGATTTTCTGGTCGCCTATCCGAATGGCCTGAATGATGCCTTCAATGCGATCATCTGCTGCGGTGAAGAAGATGATGTCGGCTTCATCGCGGCGATGGTCGAAAAAATCGCCGCCGATCATCCGGTCGACCGACAGCGGATCTACGCCACCGGCATCTCCAATGGCGGCGACATGACCTACAAACTGGCGGCGCGGCTGCCCGGCGTCTTCGCCGCCATTGGTCCGGTCAGCGGCGGCATGTCGGGCGATTGGATGGGGATGAAGAAAGGCAATTTGCCGCCAACGCCGGTCTCGCTGATCACTTTCTACGGCGAGAAGGACCGCTACCAGGCCGTATTCAGGATCGGTGCAGATTTTTGGCTTGAGAAACAGCATTGCGACAGCAGCGCATCCACTCTCGCCGGCACAAATATCGAATTGATCCAGGGCAAATGCCCGAACGGCACTGAAGCCGCGATCTATGCACTACCTGATATGGGTCACGCATGGCCGGGCAGCGACGGCACGGATACCCGCATGCTGGCCTATGAGGCATCACCCCTGAAGGCGACCGAAATGATCTGGAAGTTCTTTAAGGAGCATCCGAAGAAATAGGCCATAGCCGACCGACCACGCTTGCATTATCCGACCGGCTCCCGCATCGGTTCGGCATGCTGGCAGGCCCGAAAATCGCGACGGCGAATCGCGAAATGCTGACGCCCCTGACGTCGCTGCGCTTTTTCGCGGCGGTGGGCGTTGTGCTTTTCCATATGGCAAATCGCTGGGGCATGCCGCCTCCGAAAAGCATGCCCTTTGGGGTTGGCGTCGATCTTTTCTTCGTCCTGTCCGGCTTTATCCTCGCCTACAATTATCCGATTATCCATGGCCTCGGATCGTCGCTGAAGCTGATCGGTTACCGCATTGCCCGCATCTGGCCGCTGAACATCGTCACGCTGATCGCGGCCTTCGTCTTGCTGTGGAACCCGGCGGACCCGTTCAAGGACATCAGCAAGGCGTGGGCATCAGTGCTGCTTATCCAGGCTTGGTTCGGCAACCACCTCTACGCGTTCAACGGTAACAGCGTCGGGTGGAGCCTGTCAGTCGAACTGGCGTTCTACATCGTCTTTCCGTTCCTGATCATGCTGTCCAGCCACATGGTCGCGGTCGTGACGGCGGCGCTAACGATAGCGACGCTGCTCTGGGCTGATACCTATTGGGTCACGGTCGGTTTTTCCGACAATGTGACGTCCGGAACCGGGATCATGATGCAGCACCCGGGCGCGTTTCTGGTGCAATTCTCCGCAGGCATCCTGGCTGCCCGGGCCTTCCTCCGAACAGACTGGCGCGGTCTGTCCTCCAGGTCGGCCATGGCGCTGGAGTTGCTGGCGGCGGCACTTTGCGTGTTCTACTTTTTCTACAATCGGCGGCTGGTCAACGCCTCGTTCTTATACCTCGATCTAGATGCCGGGCCGCTGTTCTATTTGCTCAGAAACGCATTCGGCATCGTCTTTTTCCTGCCGATCATTTTCGTGTTGGCGGTTGGGAAAGGCGGACTTTCCGCCGTTCTGCGCAATCGAGTGCTGGTCTTTGCCGGCGAGATCTCCTTTGCCACATATATGTGCCACGCCATTATCATCGGCCCTATGGAAAAATCGGGGCTAGACGGAACAGCGGCGATAATCGTCTATCTCGCTGCGGTGTACGCGGTGTCAGCCCTGCTCCACTTCACGATTGAACTCCCGGGGCAGCGATGGATGCGCGGGGGCGTTGACACGATCGAAGCCCGCCTGGTGCGCATCTGGTCGCGTTGCCGGAAGCGCCAGGAAGTGTAGAAAGCCTGCATGCGCGCTACACGGAAAACAATTCATTCTCGGCAATCCGCAGAAGGTGGCGTCATCGTTGCCGGCGCCGGCCCAGCCGGATTGATCGCGGCGCTGGCGCTGGCGCGTGCGGGTTTTGACGTGACGTTGGCCGGTCCTGATATCGGCCAGAACGATCTGCGCACGACAGCGCTGATGGCTCCTGCCCTGGAAATGCTGGAGCGCGTCGGCGTCGGCGAGGCGGTGCGCAAGGCGGCCGCGCCGCTAGAAGCGATGCGTATCGTCGATGCTACCAACCGCCTGATCCGCAGCCCGGTCGTCACCTTCCGCGCCCGGGAGATCGGCGAGCCGCATTTCGGCCTGAACATTCCGAACCGCGTTCTCAACGACATGCTGGCCGACGCTGTGTCCGCGACGCCAGACGTCCGCTGGATCAAAAGTCTTGTCAACGAATGGTCACTCGAAGACGACCGCGCCAATGCCACCCTGACCGACGGAACCGTGATCGCGGGGTCGCTAGCTGTCGCAGCCGACGGTCGCCTCTCCCCTGCACGCGCCGCCGCTGGCATCACGGTGTCGGGCCGTCAGCTTTCCCAATCAGCGCTGGCGCTGACCTTCAGACACACACGACCGCACGGCTCTGTTTCCACGGAGTTCCACACCGAGACCGGCCCGTTCACGCAGGTGCCGCTTGCCGGTGAACGCTCCAGCCTGGTCTGGGTCGTGCAGCCGCAGAGCGCGGATGAACTCATGAAGCTCGACGACGAGGCGCTGTCGCGCCGCATCGAGGAGCGCATGCAATCGATGCTCGGCCGCGTCTCAGTAGAGCCGGGCCGCCAATCCTTCCCGCTGACGGCCTCGACGCCGCTCCGTTTTGCCCAAAATCGTGTCGCCCTCGTCGGCGAGGCGGCGCACATCTTTCCACCGATCGGCGCTCAGGGCCTCAATCTTGGAATCAGGGACGTCGCCGATCTAGTTGAGATCGCAACGCAACATCGCGACGATCCGGGTTCGCCCGCCGCCCTTGCCGCATATGACGCCAAGCGTCGGCCAGACATCCTGGCGCGCAGCACAGCGGTCAACCTCTTGAACCGGTCGCTGCTCTCCGACCTGCTTCCAGCACAATTCGTGCGCAGCGCCGGCCTGTCGGCATTGGGCGCACTGGCGCCCTTGCGTGCGCTGTTCATGCGCGAAGGCCTGCGCACCGGCAGCGGCCTACGCGGGTTGTTTTCCGATCTACGGGAACAAATCCGCCGGTAGCTGGCCGCTTTTGATCAGGTAAAGCAGGCCGGTCACAGTGACGACCGACAGGCAGGTGGTCAAAAGGATGCTCGCGGACGCTCGCTGCACCCACACGCCGTATTGCTGCGCGATCACGAAAACATTGGTCGCCGTCGGCAAGCCGGCCAAGAGCACGCCGGCGAACACCCAGACCGGGTCGAAATTGCCGAACAGGCTTAGCATCACATAACAAAGCGCGGGGTGCACGATCAGCTTCAGCACCGCGATCGGGCCTAGTTCGACGGGCACACGCTTCAGCGGCCGCAGCGCCAGCGTCACGCCCATGGCGAACAGCGCGCACGGGGCTGCCGCCCGCGCCAGATAGTCCAGAAAGCGCTCGACGGGCACTGGCGGCGAGACGGCGAAATACGCCCCGGCGACACCGGCAGCCGTCGCGATGATAAAGGGGTGCAGCACGATCTTCTTGACGACATCCAGCGCTACCTTCGCGGGGCTTTCCTTCTCGCCGCCGGCGATCGCCATCATCGTCGGCGCGATGGCGAAATGCATGATGTTCTCGAAGCAGAAGATCAGCGCCACCGGCACGGCCGCCTCTTCGCCGAAAGCGATCAGCGCCAGCCCTGGTCCCATGTAGCCAATGTTGCCATAGGCGGCGGCCAGGCCCTTGATTGTGGATTCGGCGATCTCGCCGCGCGACAGCAGCACCGACGATCCGAACATGACGCAGAATATGATGAAGGTCGAAAAGACCGACCCAAAAATGTAGCTCCACTCGGTCAGCCGCTCGATCGGCGTCTTCGACAGGAGCTGAAAGAATAGCGCGGGTAGCGCGACATAGATGATGAAGGTATTCATCCAGCCCAGCGCTTCCAGTGGCTGGCGGGTTATGCGCGCAACCGCAAACCCCATGAAGATGAGGCCGAAGAACGGCAAGACCAGTCCGAAAACGTCCGACATCGGCAGGCAATATCCACAAAACGGTGCGGGCTAACGCGCCGCCGCGCGACAGGTCAAGCGCGTTCGCCATTGAATTGCGCCGGCTCTTGCGCCAAATAGCGGGCGAGAAGGCATTATGAATACATCGAAGACAGCAAAGTTCCGCATCGGCCAGGTCGTCAAGCATCGGCTGTTCCCGTTTCGTGGGGTGATCTTTGACGTCGATCCGGAATTCGCCAATACTGAAGAATGGTACGAATCCATTCCCAAAGATGTGCGGCCGCGTAAGGACCAGCCCTTCTATCATCTGCTCGCCGAGAACGCCGAAACCGAATACATCGCCTATGTGTCAGAGCAGAATTTGCTCGACGACGAGTCCGGAGGGCCAGTGCGGCATCCGCAAATCAAGGAACTGTTCGACAAGACGCCTGACGGCCATTACCAGCCGAAGAGCGCCAACCGGCACTGACACACGCATTGCGCCCGTCGCATAGCAGCTATCTTCGTCTTGTCTTGCCAATCACTTGCGCAATTTCACTCGACGCGTTAGGCCGGAAATCAGCTTCAGCCTGACCGACGGAGATTGCGACGCATGGAAATTTTCACCGCCGCCGGATTCTCCGCCCTGCTTCAGGTCATCGCCATCGACCTGGTGCTTGCCGGTGACAATGCCATCGTCATCGGTCTCGCCGCCGCCGGTTTGCCGGCTGAACAACGCAAGAAAGCGATCCTGGTCGGCATCCTTGCCGCCACGGTGCTGCGCATTATCTTCGCGCTGATCACACAACAACTTCTGCAAATCGGACCGATCTTGCTCATCGCCGGTGGTCTGCTGCTGCTGTATGTCTGCTGGAAGATGTGGCGCGAGCTTTCGACCACGCATGAGGAAGAAGAGCACGCCACCGAGGCTCTGTCGGACTCCGACTACAATGCCGATGGACAGGTCGCCGGCGGCAAGACCAAGACCTTCGCGCAGGCTGCCTGGCAGATCGTCATCGCCGACGTGTCGATGTCGCTCGACAACGTGTTGGCCGTCGCCGGCGCGGCGATGGACCATCCCACGGTGCTGATCATCGGCCTGGCGCTGTCGATCGCCCTGATGGGTTTTGCGGCCGCCTTCATCGCCCGCCTGCTGCACAAGTACCGCTGGATCGCCTATGTCGGTCTCGCCGTCATCCTCTATGTTGCCGTCGAAATGACGCTGAAGGGCGCCTATGGCCAGTGGCCAGAACAGCTTTCCTTCCTCAGCGGCTGGTTCGGCGCTCCTGGAGCCATGGGGCATTGAAGTCTTGATCAAGCGTTCTTGAGACGCCTGATTGCTTCCATCTGCATCGAGTTCGGCATCATCTGCATGAACTCGATGCGGTTGCCGTCCGGATCGGCAATCCAGCATTGCCTATTGTTGTCCGCGCCCATCTTCGGCTCGACCGTTAGCGCTATGCCTTTCTCTCGCAACGCGTGCGCGGTTGCCTCGATATCGGCCGTCTCGAGGCAAAAATGATTGATCCCCGTGCGTTGGGCACCGGGCGCTTCGTTCCCTTCGCCGTCCGGAAATAGTTCCAAAAATTGCGTGTCGGTGATGCGCAGATAGACCAGCCACAGCTCGCCATTGTCGCGGTTCAGCCGCATGACCTCGCGAAACCCTAACCGATCGCGATAGAAGGCCAGCGAGCGCTCAATGTCCGCAACTTTCAGCGCCACATGGCCAATTCCGGTTAGGTCAAGTTGCGCCAATTCGTCCTCCTGCCGGTGGTTACAAGCGAGCGCGATTGTGATACGTGGCCGCCTTTCTTGAAAAGGCCAATTCTTATGTCCGCTGCCGCTCCGCGCGTTAGTTTTGTCAGTCTCGGTTGTCCGAAGGCGCTCGTGGACTCCGAGCGCATCATCACCCGCCTGCGCGCCGAAGGCTACGAGATCACGCGCAAGCATGACGGCGCCGACCTCGTCGTCGTCAACACCTGCGGCTTCATCGATTCCGCCCGCGACGAGTCCTTGAACGCGATCGGCTCGGCCCTCAACGAGAACGGCAAGGTCATCGTCACCGGCTGTCTCGGCGCGGAGCCCGACGTCATCCGCGAAAAGCATCCCAACGTTTTGGCGATCACCGGCCCACAGGCTTATGAAAGCGTGATGGCCGCCGTACATGAGGCCGCGCCGCCGGCGCATGATCCGTTCGTCGACCTCCTGCCGCCGCAGGGCGTAAAACTTACGCCGCGCCACTACGCCTATCTGAAGATTTCGGAAGGCTGCAACAACCGCTGCTCTTTCTGCATCATTCCGGCGCTGCGCGGCGACCTGGTGTCACGGCCGGCGGCCGATGTGATGCGTGAAGCCGAAAAGCTTGCTGCCGCAGGGGTCAAGGAACTGCTGGTCATCTCGCAGGACACCAGCGCCTACGGCGTCGATATCAAGTACGCTGGCAGCACGTGGAAAGATCGCGGCGGCAATGAGCGCGAAATCCGCGCAAAGTTTCTCGATCTGTCACAGGCGCTGGGCGAGCTCGGCATCTGGGTGCGCATGCATTATGTCTACCCGTACCCGCACGTCGCCGACGTCATCCCGCTGATGGCCGAGGGAAAAATCCTCCCCTATCTGGATATCCCCTTCCAGCACGCCTCGCCGCAGGTGCTGAAGAACATGCGCCGCCCGGCGCATGGCGAAAAGACGCTGGACCGCATCCGCTCCTGGCGCGAGGCCTGTCCGGACCTGGCCATCCGCTCGACCTTCATCGTCGGCTTTCCCGGAGAAACGGAAGAAGATTTTCAGATGCTGCTCGACTGGCTGGACGAAGCCAAGATCGATCGCGCCGGCTGTTTCAAATACGAACCGGTCAAAGGCGCGCGCTCTGAGGCGCTTGGCCTTCCGCCCGTCCCGCAGGAAATCAAGGAAGCTCGCTGGCATCGCTTCATGCAGCGCCAGCAGAAGATCTCTGCGCAGCAGCTCCAAAAGAAGGTCGGCAAGCGCTTGGCCGTAATCATCGACGAGGCGCACGGTACGGCCGGCAAGGGCCGGACGAAATATGACGCGCCGGAGATCGACGGCAGCGTCCACATCCAGTCGCGCCGGCCACTGCGCACCGGCGACATCGTCAACGTCAAGATCGACCGGGCCGACGCCTACGATCTTTATGGCACTGCCGTCTGATATTTGCTGAAGCGAGGGCCGTAAGAGGCCCTACGTGCCCGGAAGGCGGAAATAGACCTGATACTCCCGCTCGTCCGGGGCGGGCGCGCCGCCTGGCATCGTCACCGTGAACACTTCTCTGGCGTCCACGCGGCCAAGCAGGCCTTCCGCGAGCTGTTTGCAATCAGCCCGCAGGGCGGCGGTCTCGCACAGCAGGGCGGCTCCATCCTGTTCGATATCGCTTGGTGTAACCCATGGGGTGATGGCGAGCTGGGCGCTTTGCACCGCGTAGGGTCGATCGGCCGAATAGAACGAAACCCCGTTTGCGAGGAAATTGTTCTCGCCCGCGACGATGCGCAGCGGCTTGTCCGTCAATGCGCTCCATCTGGCTTGCACCGCCTCGGCGATCTGCTCGATCGGGATCGCGCTGTTGCTGCGTCCGATCGACAACGTGTAGCGCTTCATCGTGGGAGCCAACAGCAACGCCACAACACAGAAGCCGCCCAACAACATCGGCACAACGAAGCGGTAGCGTTCGGCAAGATTGGCCGGCAGGCATGCGACCATCAGAAACGGAAAAAACACGAAAAAAGGTATCGACCAGAGCGACGACAGTTGGGCGTCCAGCACGAGACCAAGCATGGTCGTGAGCACAGGCGGCAGCGCTATCGCGGCCAGCAACGCCCTCCCCTGCACTGTCGCCCACCAAGGCCTGATCTGAGCCACATCGAACAGAGGCTTTCCGTCGCGCGGATAGCGATGGGCCGCAAGCACAAGGAAGCCGGGCGCCGAGTAGAGCAGCATGGCCGGCACGAATTCGGCGGCCGACCACAAGACGTCGGTCCAATTGCCGCTGCCCTGCTCGGCCGCATAACGCACCGTCAGGAAGCCCGTATCGAAGAGCCACCAGATATGCGGCGCGACCGGAATGATGAATCCAAGCAGCGCGACCCAAGGCAGCCTTGTCCGGTAGATGGACCGCGCCTCGCGATCGACGATGGAATGCATGAAGATAGCCAGCAGCAGCACCGCCGAATGGTATTTGGCAATCATCGCAAGCCCGGCAACAAGGCCGACCAGGAACGCGTCGAGGCTGTCGCGGCGCTCAAGACCACGAATGTAGAAAAGTAGCGTGAAAGCCCAGAAAGGCGCCATCGCCGAGGTTGCATTGTAGTTGATGGACAGGAACGTCAGCGGCGGCAGGAAAAAGACCGTCGCAACCAGAACGACCTGCTGGGCGGGCGAAAAAAACCGCGTGGAGATCCGCCACATGGCGAACGTCGCCGCCGCGACGCTCGTCATCGACAGCATATGATAGAAGAAGTTCGTCCGCGGAAAGATGCTCAGCCAGACGGCGCTGATCCAGCTATAGAGCGGCGGGTGTTTGTAGTAGCCAAGCTGCCAGCCGATGCCCCACGCGAAATTCTCGACCATGTCACCATGAATGTCGAGATTGTAACGGCTGAGCGACGCGAACACCGTCCAGAACACGACCAGCAAAACAAGGATCGCCGCGACTGCCCGTCTCGGCTCGCGCAAAATGGCGTCAAGGCCGGAGGGTGCGAAGGTCGATGCTGTCATTGCAAATACGAAGAGCGGCCGTTGGCCGCTCTTCCCACATTTGCCGAAAAAGGCAAGCCGTTCAGATCAACGCGAGTAGAACTCGACGACCAGGTTCGGCTCCATCTGCACCGCGAACGGCACATCGGCCAGACCAGGAACGCGTGCAAACGTCGCAGTCATCTTATTGTGATCGGCTTCAATATAGTCCGGCACGTCACGCTCGGCGAGCTGCACCGATTCGAGCACCAGCACGAGCTGCTTCGACTTCTCGCGCACCTCGATGACATCGCCCGGCTTGCAGCGGTACGAACCGATGTTCGTGCGCCGGCCATTGACGTTGATATGGCCGTGATTGACGAACTGGCGGGCCGCGAAAATCGTCGGAACGAACTTGGCGCGATAGACGACCGCATCGAGGCGCGATTCCAAGAGGCCGATCAGGTTCTCCGAGGTGTCGCCCTTGCGGCGGTTCGCTTCCTCGTACGTCTTGCGGAACTGCTTTTCCGACACGTCGCCGTAATGACCCTTCAGCTTCTGCTTGGCGCGCAACTGCAGGCCGAAGTCGGACATCTTGCCCTTACGGCGCTGGCCATGCTGGCCCGGGCCGTATTCGCGCTTGTTGACCGGAGACTTCGGACGGCCCCAGATATTTTCGCCCAAACGGCGATCGAGTTTGTACTTTGCGGATTCGCGTTTGCTCATCGCATTCCCTTTCAAAGGTTTACGCCCGGAACCTCATGTTCCGACCGGAAGGAAACGCGCCCTCCTCTGGCCTCCGTTTTCGAGACCTGACAGGATTTTCCACGCACGCATTGCGGAAAAACCCACGGGACACGTCAATTCAGCAGGACCTAAGTCTGACGGTTTCGCGTGTGGTCTTGCAGCCACGAAAAACGGAACACCGCGCATTGCTGCGCGGCGTTGGCGGCGAAATAGGCGATGAAACACGGAAAGTCAACGCCACCGTTGAGCGTTCCGTCTCTATCCGAAGCGTTGTTGCCGTTCATGCGGCAGCCAGAATGCCCTGCGGCCTGGCAAAGGGCCGAAAGGTCAGCATGATCAGCATCGCCGCGATGCCCATACCCCACGAGCCGATATAGAGCCAGGCGTAGCTGTCGAAGCGATCGTACAGAATGCCGCCCAGCAGCGGGCCGGTCGACATGCCGAGGCTGCCGGCCATCGCCGTGCCGCCGATGATCGTGCCCATCATCTTCAGCGGGAAATTCTCGCGCACGATCACCGCATAGAGCGGCATGATACCGGCATAGATGAAGCCGACCAGCACCGCGACCGCATAGAACTCCCCGATCTGGCTGGCGAACACATAGGCGAGCACGCCAAAAGCCTGCGCCAGCAGACCCAGCACAAGCACGCGCTGAGCGCCGAACTTGTCGCCCATCACGCCGAAGCCGATGCGACCGAACATGCCCGCCAGCCCCTCGACGCTATAGATCGACACCGCCACGATCATCGGAATGCCACAGGTCACCGCGTAACTCACAGTGTGGAAGATCGGGCCTGAATGGGTGGCGCAGCAGAAGAAGTTCGCCAGCATCAGCACGATGAATTGGGGCGATCGCACCGCCTCGCGAACGGTCATGTCTGCGTTCGGCTCGGCCGGGGATGCGGTCATCGCCTCGTCCGCGCCTCCGGCAAGCGCAGGCGGTCGGCGCAACAGCAGCGAGGCCGGGATCATTGTGACTGCCGCAATGCCGGCGATGATCAGCATCGCGGTGCGCCAGTCATATTGGGTCACCAGCCAGGCGGCGAGCGGCGCCATGGTCATCGGCGCCATGCCCATGCCGGCCGAGACCAACGAGACGGCAAGGCTGCGCTGCGTGTCGAACCAGCCGGTCACGGCCGCCATCATCGGCGCGAACATAGCGGCGGTTGCGATGCCGACAAGCACGCCGAACACGAGCTGGAACTGGATCAGAGAACTGGCCTGGCTGGCCAGCGCCAGGCTTGCCGCGAGGGCAATCGAGCCGGTCAGCACCACAGGGCGCGGGCCGAAACGGTCCGACAGATTACCCCACACCATACTGGCCCCGGCCATGGCAAGGAAGCCGAACGTCATGGCGGCGGAAATGCCGGTGACGGACCAGCCGGTCTCCTTCGCCATCGGCTGCAGGAAGACGGGCAGCGAAAACATTGCGCCGATCGCGATGCAGCCCAACAGGCCGCCGGCGGCGACGATCACCCAACGATAGGAACTGTTCATGGCGCTTCTCCAGGGCCTTTGGCGCGCCGGCTACGGTCCGTTCCGGACAGCCGCCTTCCGCGCTACACCCTAAAGACGCACCATCCTAAGCCTGCCCGACAATCCGCTTGCAAAATAAATGCGGTTTTCGTTAGCACAGACCAACATGGCGATTAGGCCACCTTGTCCTGCGTCTTTGTGTCGAAATCGCTGGCGTCGTGCCGCTCGTGCAACTGGTACGCCGGATTGCCGCTGGTGCGGTTCACCGTGCGCCCGCGCCGGACCGGCTCACGCGCATAAAGCTGGTCGGCCCAGCGCAGCACGTTCTTGTATTCGTGCACCGACAGGAACTCCGCTGCCTCATACGCCCAGCCCTTCACCATGCCGCCATACCAAGGGAAGATCGCCATATCGGCGATGGTGTAATCGCTGCCGGCAACGAATTCGTTGTCCGCCAGCCGGCGATCCAGCACGTCAAGTTGACGCTTCGTCTCCATCGCGTAGCGGTCGATCGCATATTCGATCTTGAACGGCGCATAGGCGTAGAAGTGTCCGAATCCACCGCCCACGAAGGGCGCGGACCCCATCTGCCAGAACAGCCAGGACAGCGTCTCGGCCCGCGCCGGCTGCTGGGTGGGCAGGAAAGCGCCAAATTTTTCGGCGAGATGCACGAGGATAGCACCCGATTCGAAAATGCGGATGGACTGTTTGCCGCTGCGGTCGAGAAGAGCCGGAATCTTCGAGTTCGGGTTGATGTCGACGAAGCCGGAGCCGAACTGGTCGCCGTCGCCGATATTGATCAACCACGCGTCATACTCGGCGCCCTTGTGGCCGAGCGCCAGAAGCTCTTCCAGCATGATGGTGACTTTCACGCCGTTGGGTGTGCCAAGCGAATAGAGCTGAAGCGGATGTTTGCCGACCGGCAGCTCCTTCTCATGGGTCGCGCCGGCGACTGGCCGGTTGATATTGGCGAACTGGCCGCCATGACCCTTGTTCCAGGTCCAGACTTTGGGCGGCGTGTATTCGGTCTTGTCGGACATCAGGCGGGCTCCGTGCGGATCGATCTCCGACACATAGGTCAGCACATCGGCGGATGCCACGCGCTGATCCAAAGGCAAGTCGTTGCTGGATCAGTCGACGAGGCGCAGGGTTACAGCCGGTCGAGGTAGCGCTGCCACAGGTCGAGCGTTGCATTGATCTGCTGCAAGTTCTTCCTCATCTGCTCAATGCTTTTCTGCAAGCCGCTCTTGGTAATCGGCGCCTCGAATGTGGCCTGGGGCGCTTCCCGGAGGCCATCTCCGCCGCCCTCTTTTTCGCTCAGAAACCGCTCGATCGCTTCAAAGCGGGCCACCGACATGCGGTTCTCGCCGCGCTCGTACTTGCCATATTGCTGGGTCGAGACTTCAAGAAAAGCGGCAACCTCGCCTTGCGACAACCCAAGCGATTTGCGCCGCCGCGCCAGCTCGCGACCATGCTGGCGGTCCTCTGCGCTGGGCTTACGGGGGTTGGTCATGCGGCGCCAATGTCAAAGTTGCGCCGCGCATTAGATACAACCGGAAATCGGACTCAACATATCCAGAGTTGTTAAAACCTGCAGAAAATATATCACAGGTTTATCCGTGTCGCTTTTGCGTCAGGATGTGAGGTCCATGTCCGTTCCGCGCCGCCGCGATCGGCCACGAGACACCCTTCCGCCATATTGGACTGCGAAACGAGACCCTAGCGGGAACCAGCATATTCGGTTTCGGCGGCTTATATGGAGACTTGAAATGAAGACCCTTTTTGCGGCGGCTCTCGCCGCCCCGCTCGCGCTGACGGCTCCCATTGCACAGGCAGCCGATGTCCAGGTTTATGAAGAGGCCCCGGTGGCCGGCGACTCCGGCGGCGTGCGCATCGGCACCTTGCGTTGCGATATCGACGGCGGCCTCGGCTACGTGCTTGGCTCCGCCAAGGAGGTCAACTGCACCTTCCACGGCCGCGACGGCAGCGCTGACAATTATTCCGGCGTGATCCGCAAGCTTGGCATCGATGTCGGCTATACCCGTCACAGCAGGCTGCTGTGGGCCGTGTTCGCGCCGACAGCCGGCCAGCACCATGGTTCGCTCGCCGGCCGCTATCGAGGCGCGACAGCGGAAGTCACGGCGATCTTCGGCGTCGGCGCCAATGTGCTCGTTGGTGGCACCACCGGTTCGGTCCATCTCCAGCTTCTGAGCGTGACCGGCCAGCGCGGCATCAATGTCGCTGCGGCGGGCACCTCGATGACGCTGAGCGCGAACTGAACCTTTTTGAAGGCGAGGTGTCGCATGGCGCCTCGCCCAAACCTTTCGGTGGCGTCAGTTGCGCGACACCCAATTTCGCCACTGGCCTTCACTGCCATAGAACACGTTGAGGTCGATGCGGCCGCGCACGCCATGTGAGAGGCCCGACCCGGAATACTGCCAAAACACCCATTTGCGGCCCGGGTATCGTTTTGACGGGTGCGCGGCGACCGAGCGCAGCCAGAACGGGTAATCCAGAAACGCGCCCTTCAGATTGTCGGCATAAAAGTCAGGCGCGGTGTAGATGATCGGCCGCTGACCATAATGCGCCTCGAGCTTGTCCATGAAGACCTGCATCTTCTCGCGCACTTTTGCCGGCGACGGCCGGCGTTTGCATGATGACTCGCCGTTCCATTCTACGTCGATCACCGGCGGCAACGCGCCTTCGACCTTCGGCACGTTCCGGATGAACCAGTCGGCCTGTTCACCGGCTGTGCGGCACCAGTAGAAGAAGTGATAAGCGCCGCGCCGCAGGCCCGCCGCCTGCGCGCCGCGCCAGTTCTGCCTGAACATCGGGTCAAGATGGTCGCCGCCGTCAGTCGCCTTGATATAGGCGAAGTTCGCGCCCTGACTGCGCAACCGCCCCCAGTCGATCTCACCTTGCCAACGAGAAACGTCGACACCGTGCACCGCATGGCTTTTCGGCGAGACCCTGCCGAAATTGATCGGCTTGGCATCGCGAAAGCGACGGCGGTAGACTTTTAGCCCCTCCGGCGTCAGCGGCCGAACCGCCTGCGCGTCGGCCGGCTTGGCGGGGGCCAGCATGGCAAGTTTTGGCGCTTTCGGCACCGGCACAAGCGCGCTTGGCTCTACCGCCGTGACGTCCGTCTCAGGCCCGACTTCGGTCGACTCAGCGGCGTCCGACTCGACGGCCGCAGCCTGGGTCAGCGGAGGATCGCCAATCGAATTGGTGATTTCGGCCGACGGCCGGATCTCAAATTCGTCGATGCTGCTGGAGGTGCAGCCAGCGGCGACAAGGCACGCAAAAAGGGAGACGATGACGCTGGGCGTTCGCATCTTGACCTGTACGCAATACAAAACAGACCGAAGGCGACATGCCGCCGGGGGGAACCGGCGTGAGTTATGAACGAGAACTTACCAACAAAGTTTGAATCGAATTTTAAGGACCACTCCTTTCCCACCACGATAACGCCGATGTGAAGGGCGCACCAGAAACCTCAACTTCACCACAAATTTTTGCCGTCGAGCACTTCGACCGGCACCGCGGCCAGGTCGAAATCCTCGAACAGCCGTGCGTTGATGGCGATACGCGGGTTGTCGAAATTCGGCTCGCCGGTCGAAAAATCCGGGCTCTCGTTGTAGGTCGGCACGCCGCAAACCGAACAAAAATTCGCGGCCACCAGCCTCGACTGCCAACGGTAGGTTGACTTCGCGTCATCGGACAAGAAGCGCACCTGCGACGGCGAATAATACGCCCACAGCGCGCCGCGCCGCGAGCAGATCGAGCAGGTGCAGGAGACCACGCTTTCCGGCTCGGCGTCGACTTCGAAGCGAGTTGCCTGGCAATGGCAGCTTCCAAGAAGCGGCATGATCAATTCCCTCCATTGACCACCGATGGATAGCACCGGCCTTCTGACACGGTTCCGTCAGGAGGCCGCTATCGCTCACCAAGGGCTGTTCGGGAATTGCCGCGCGACTTCCTGGTTGGACGGCACGCGGCCTTCGGGTGTCAGCTTGTCGACCACGCCCGGCAACACCTTTGACAGCCTGTCGAGCAATTCCTCCTCGCTCATGCCACTCTGGCGAGCGATTTCGGAGAGCGTCTTCTGGCCGATTGCCTTGCCGAGATCGCGCGGCTGGATCGGCTTGTTTTCGGCGCCAGGCTTGACCCAACTGTCGGCCGCATCCTTCTGGCCGTTGTTCGAAATCTTGTCGAGCAGGTCGCCCAAACCGTCAAGGATGCCGCCATCCCCCTGACGCGGCGCCGAAGGACCGGCGTCCCGCTGCATCGGCGTATCGGCTTGCGGCGAGCGCCTATCCGGGATGGTGGAAGGATCATTACGCGTGTCGCGCGCTGGCTCCGCGTCGTCATTGTCTGCCTGGTTGCGTCCGGCAAACATTTTTCCTGCCAGCAACACGCCCAAGGCCACCAGCAGCGGCTTCGCAATATTTCCGCCGGGTACGGCGTCGTCGAGAAATCCCATAATGCGCCTCCTCAATGGCATGCGTACAAACTGTCCGCGCCCGGAAGCATAGCCTTCGGCGCGCCGAGCACAACGCCCGCCGACGCCTTGTGTTCCGAAGGGCGCTGTGAAAGCATCGCGCTCAAACGGTGCGCGCGGCGTGCGCCAGTTCGGCAAGGAGGCGTTTCATGTCTGTGATCGGTTGGCTGATACTCGGCCTGATCGCCGGTTTTCTCGGCAACAAGATTTACGGCAGCACCGGCCAGGGTCTGGTCACGGACATCGTGCTCGGCATCGTCGGCGCGGTGGTCGGCGGCATCGTATTTTCGTTTTTCGGCGCCAGTGGCATCACCGGCTTCAACATTTGGAGCCTGATCGTCGCCATCATCGGCTCGCTGATCGCGCTCTATGTCTATCACAATTTTATCCAGAAGCGCGGCTGACGAAAAACGCGTGAGGGCGGGCTGCAAATGGCGCTTTTCTGCGCCTAGGTGCTCACGTACTTGAACGCTCGCTCCGCTCCGACGCTTGAAAATCACCATTTTCGCCACACCCTGACGCGTTTTTTGGCGCTCTGACTCATCCGCCTAGCAGCCTGACCATCGCGTCGAAGCCACGGTCGCGCGCCAGGTCGAGCGGCGTCTTGCCCTGCGGGTCGACGATGCTTTTGTCAGCGCCGGCATCGAGCAGCAATTTCAGGCTCTTCTGGTGATTTTCGCCGCCGTCGCCCAGCACGACAGCCTCGATCAGCGCGGTCCAGCCGAGATTGTTGACATGGTCGAGCGGCGCGCCGGCCTTGATCAACAGGTCGATCGGTCGGTGATGGCCGAGATGCGCTGCGGCGATCAGCGCTGTGCCGTCCCACACCGAGGTGACATTGCCAGGCTTGTTGCCGGCTTTGAGCGCCGCCGCCAGCGTTTCGGGATCATCGGCCACGGCGGCAATGGTGACCGCGTCGTAGCGGCCGCCCTCCAGCGTGTTCATGTCCGCGCCGGCGCGGGCCAGCGCGGCGATCGCCTCCGGCTTGCGCGCGAAGGCGGCGATGTGGACGGCGGTACGGTTGGAGCCGTCCCGCGCTTCGAGGTCGCCGCCTTGCTTGACCATCTGCTCAATGGTCACGACGTCGCCCTGATGCGCGGCAAGGTGCAAGCCTTTGTAGCCGGCGATTTCGCCCGCACTAGGCGGCGTCTGCGCCTGCGCGGCGCTGACCGATGACAGCATGGCCAGAACGATCCCGGCGGCAAGAAGCATCAAGCCTTGAAGGGTCGCCATCAGTGCCGCTTCGCCTGGACGAGGTAGGATTTGATCGTCGCTTCGCCGAGCCATTTTACTGCTTCCAGCCGGTGCAGCCCTTCGACCAGCACATAGCGCGCGCCGTCGAGGCGCACCTGGATCGGGGTCTTTTGGCCGTTTTCCAGAATGTCCTCGGCGAGGATACGCACGGTCTCGGGATGCAGCGTCTTGCGCCGCGCCGTCGGCACGTAGATTTTGTCCACCGGGATGTCTTCAATGCGCAGCATCGGCCCTCGCTTATGGTGGCAATGGTTAGCCGGAATGGCCTCGAACGCAAGGAGATCGCGGATTCGCGAGTACATGAAAACCTTCCCCGTTACCACGCCCGGATTTTAACCCGTCTGGCCTTTGAAAAATCGCTCTCCCTGAAAGTGGGAGACGGCGCATGGCTTCGCGCCTATCAATTTCTAAGTTAGTGACGCTCTCACCATGCGCCGCCGTGGTCTGCTTCCCCTACCTACAGCCCTTTTCGGGGCTTTCAGTCAGGGGCCAGGATTTTCAAGCTCATCACCCAATCCCCGCTACCGTTGCGGGGCTAACCCCGGGACCGCCTTGCCTAAGTGCTCGGTTGTGCACACCCGTTCCCTGGCAAGCAGCGCGGGGATCATATATCGGGGCCAAAGGGCGTGGACGAAAAAGCGGCGACCATCTTTCAATCTATCGCCAACTCATTGATTTAGCTTGTTTCTTTCTTTATCCAGCGAAATCCGGCGCGAAAAAATGTCCATCATTTTGGATATTAAAGTATCCGTTTTGATCAGGCGGGTTCGATAACTCGACACTGCGGCGCGTTTCGGGATTTGGGCTGTTCTATCTCGCCGGAGCATATCACCACCGGCGAGGTAGGATGATGTGCGATCCACGTCGGCTGGCCTCTGAGTGTCTGATCCAAAAGTCGCTATGCCGGGTTGCAAATGGCGCTTTTCTGCGCTTCGGTGGTCTCGTACTTCATGTACGCTCCGCTCCGATGCTCGAAAATCGCCGTTTTCGCTCCGGCCTCCCGATTTTTGATTCAGACACTGATAGACAGAAGACAGCCGCTCGGCGAACCGCCCTTTACTGACCATTCTTCTTCAGCCACTCCCGGAGGAAGGCGATTTCCTTCTCCTGCGCGGCCACGATGTCATTGGATAGCTTGGTCAGCTCGGGATCGTTTTCGCCGCTGGCGAGATAGGCCTTGGCCATGTCGATGGCCGACTGGTGATGCGGGATCATCATCAGCGCGAAGTCAGCACCGGGCTTGCCGGTCATCTTCATAGCCTTCATGTCGGCATCCATCTTGGCCATCGCGTCCATATAGGCCGTCGACGCGGCGCTCGCTTCGCCGGGCATGGAATGCTGCGAATGATCCTGCGCCAGGACCGGACCCGTCAAAAACGCGGCAAGCGCGACGGAAAGAAGCATCTTTTTCATCTTGGAACCTCTTGTCGATTCGGTTGAGTGTGCAGGCATGAACCGCAACACCGACACAAGGCTGCACGTTCCACCAACTGGAAGGTCAACCCTAAAATTGTGCCTTGACCTTCCAGTTGCTGGAAGCCCTATCTCGAAGGCCGAATGAGATTCTGAAGGCGCATCATGAACCAGCATAAGCACCATGGACATCAACATAATCACGGCGGCGGCTCTTGCTGTTCGGCGCACGCGAAGCCGGCAGTCGACGTGGTCGTGCGCGATCCCGTTTGCGGCATGACCGTCGATCCAAACGCCGGCAAGCCACGCGCCGACTATGCCGGCCACACCTATCATTTCTGCTGCGAAGGCTGCCGCACCAAATTCGTCAAGGAGCCGGAGGCCTATCTTACCGCGATTGATCCGGTGTGCGGGATGAAGGTCGACCGCGCGAGCGCGAAACATTTTCTGAAGCACGAAGGCGAAAAGCACTATTTCTGCTCTGCCCGTTGCAAGGAAAAGTTCGAGACTGCTCCACAGGATTATCTCGGCGACCGCCCTGCTCCGAAGCCGATGCTGAAAGGCACGCAATATACCTGCCCGATGCATCCCGAGATCGTGCAGGACGGGCCTGGTGACTGCCCGCTCTGCGGCATGGCGCTGGAGCCGATGGGTGTCCCCACCGGCGAGGAGGGCCCGAACCCGGAACTGGTCGACTTCACGCACCGACTGTGGATCAGTGCGATCCTCTCGATCCCGCTGCTTGTCATCACCATGGGGCCGATGATCGGGCTGCCGGTGCGCGACTGGATCGGCGAACGCACAGCCGCGTGGCTGGAACTTGCGCTGGCGACGCCTGTCGTGTTGTGGGCCGCCCTGCCCTTCTTCCGGCGCGGCTGGGCCTCGCTCGTCAACCGCAGCCCGAACATGTGGACGCTGATCTCGATCGGCGTTGGCGCGGCCTATCTCTACAGCGTGTTCGCGACGCTGTTTCCCGGCATCTTTCCGCACCAATTTCGCGGCCATGGCGGCTCGGTGCCCGTCTATTTCGAGGCGGCGGCGGTGATCGTGGCGCTGGTCTTTGTCGGGCAGGTGCTGGAGCTGCGCGCCCGCGAGCGCACCGGCTCGGCCATCCGCGCCCTGCTCGATCTGGCCCCGAAGACTGCGCGGCGCATCGGCAAGGACGGCACCGAAACCGACGTAGCTCTGGACGAAGTGCACTCCGGCGATAGGCTGCGCATCCGGCCGGGCGAAAGCGTGCCGGTCGATGGCGTGGTGCTGGAAGGCAGTTCTTCCGTCGATGAATCGATGATCACCGGCGAGCCGCTGCCGGTGGCCAAGCAGGCAGGCGACGCGCTGACCGGCGGCACGCTGAACAGGAACGGGTCGCTGGTGATGGAGGCCCAAAAAGTCGGCGCGGAGACGATGTTGTCGCGCATCGTCGAGATGGTGGCCAAGGCGCAACGCTCGCGGGCCCCGATCCAGGGCATGGCCGACCGCGTTTCCTCTTACTTCGTGCCGGCGGTGGTTCTGGTCGCGATCGTCGCGTTCATCGCCTGGGCGCTGCTCGGACCGCAACCGCCGATGGTCTACGCCATCGTGGCGGCCGTCTCCGTGCTGATCATCGCCTGTCCCTGTGCGCTGGGGCTGGCGACGCCGATGTCGATCATGACCGCGACCGGGCGCGGCGCGCAGGCCGGCGTGCTGATCCGCGACGCGGAGGCGCTGGAGCGTTTCGCCAAGGTCGATACGCTGATCGTCGACAAAACAGGCACGCTGACCGAAGGCAAACCCAAGCTGACCGACGTGATCGCGGCCGAACGGTCCGATGAGGAACTCGTATTGCGGGTCGCCGCCAGCCTCGAAAAAGGCTCGGAGCACCCACTGGCCGAAGCGATCCTCGAAGGCGCGGCGGAGCGCGGCGTGAAAGCCGAAGCCGCTGCCGGCTTCGAGGCCGTGACCGGCAAGGGCGTCACCGGCACGGTGGATGGCCAGGCCGCGGCGCTCGGCAACAAAGCGCTGATGGATGCGCTGAAGGTCGAGACTAGCGCACTGTCGGCACAGGCCGATGCCTTGGCCGGCGACGGCAAGACGCCGATGTTCGTCGCTGTCGGCGGCAAACTGGCTGGCATCGTGGCCGTGGCCGATCCCATCAAGGCGACGACGGCGGAAGCGATCAAAGCGCTGCATGCCAGCGGGCTGAAGATCATCATGGCGACGGGTGACAATGCCCGCACCGCGAAAGCCGTGGCGCAAAAGCTCGGCATCGACGAAGTGCGCGCCGAGATGCTGCCCGAGGCCAAGAAGGCGCTGGTTGACGAGTTGCAGGCCGGGGGCGCGAAGGTGGCCATGGCCGGCGACGGCGTGAACGACGCTCCTGCCCTTGCAGCGGCCGAGGTCGGCATCGCGATGGGTGCCGGCGCCGATGTCGCCATCGAAAGCGCCGGCATTACGCTGGTGAAGGGCGACCTGACCGGCATCGTGCGGGCACGCAAACTCGCCGAGGCGACCATCCGCAACATCAAGCAGAACCTGGCTTTCGCGTTCGGCTACAATGCGCTCGGCGTGCCGATCGCGGCGGGCGTGCTTTACCCGGTGTTCGGCTGGCTACTCTCGCCGATGATCGCCGCGGCGGCGATGAGCCTGTCGTCGGTGTCGGTGATTGCCAACGCGCTTCGGTTACGTTCGCTTAACCTGAAGTGATGGATGCAACGCACATTCGGCCACAATTGCCCTGTTGTGGCCGCATTCGCGCGATTTGTGCGAGCGAAATGGATGGGTTAACCGGTCGCTAAACTTTTAATTAAGTCGCATGCGGCAAGGATCGGGCAGCGCTGAAAGTGGCGCTGCTCGGCTGGCAGGAAAGTTTGATGCGTCGCAGTCTTGCGAAAATCGCGATCGTTGGCGGCCTCGCAGCGTTTCTGGCGGGCTGCGTGTCGAATGTGCTGGAGGTCGAGAACAAGGCGATCCAGCCGATTCCGGCCAAGCTGACCAAGGAGATGAAGACCAAAGGCGTCACCGCGTCGGGCGCGGTGCTGGTCCGCATCTTCAAGCAGGAAAGCGAACTCGAGGTCTGGAAACGCACGCCTTCCGGCAAGTTCGCGCTATTGAAAACCTATCCGATCTGTCGCTGGTCGGGCGATTTGGGCCCGAAGAAGAAAACCGGCGACCGCCGCGCGCCTGAAGGATTCTACACGGTCAACGCACTCCAGTTGAACCCGAAGTCGAAATATTACCTCTCCTTCGATCTCGGCTTCCCGAACCGGCTGGATGCGGCGCTGGGCTACTCCGGCGACGCGCTGATGGTGCACGGCGCCTGCTCCAGCCAGGGCTGCTACGCCATGACCGACGAGGCGATGTCGGAAATCTTTCCCGTCGTTCGCGATGCACTCAAATACGGCCAGCCGGGCTTCCAGGTGCAGGCCTATCCGTTCCGGATGACGCCAAAGAACATGGCTGCGCACTCCAGCCATCCGGACTTCGCCTTCTGGCAGAACATCAAGCAGGGCTACGACATTTTTGAAGTGACGAAGCGCCAGCCGCAGGTGTCCTACTGCGACGGCAAATATGTCTTCAACACCGAGTTCCCCGATGGCGAGCCGGCCGATCCAAAAGCCGCCTGCCCGGCCGGCGTGAAGAGCGTCGACCCGCTTGTTGCCTCGCGCTCGACTGCCGACGAGAAGGCGATTGCGGACGCCATGACCACCGGCTCTGTCATGAGCATGCAGGCCTATTCCGACGGCGGCATGCACCCCTCCTTCCGCAAGCTCTTGAAGCGTAAGGGCGCTGACTCGTTGGCCAAGTCGACGTCGTTGACGAAAGTGCCAATCAGCCGGCCGGACGCCGCGATGGCCGATCCTTACGAGGATTGAGCTCCCTCACCCTCCCCCTGTGCGGGGAGGGTCGAGCCCGAGCTTGCGAGGGATCGGGGTGGGGGTGATGACATTTCTATCGCAATCTCGGAGCACCACCCCACGCCGTCTCACCATCACTTGCTACGCAAGGCGATTGCTCGCCGCCCCCTAAGGGGAGAATAATCACCACTCACGCCGCTGCCTTCTCCACCATTCTGGCCAGTTGCGTCATCACTACCGCAGCCCCAGCCAGCCGCTTCTCAGCCGTCGGCCAGTCGCGCATGAAGACGACGCTCTGGTCCGGCCGGATCTTGGCCAGCGACCCCTGCTCGCCGATGTAGCGCACCAGCCCGGCGGGGTTGGCGAATTCGCGCTTGCGGAAATGGATGACGACGCCCTTTGGCCCGGCATCCAGCTTTTCCACATTGGCCTGACGGCACAGCGCCTTGATGAACACGATTTTCAACAGATGCTCGACCTCGTCCGGCAATGGTCCGAAACGGTCGATCAGCTCCGCGCCAAAACCGTCGATCTCCTCGGTCGTCGTCAGATCGCCAAGCCGGCGGTAGAGCGCCAGCCGCAATTGCAGGTCCGGCACATACTCTTCCGGGATCATGACGGCGGTGCCGACCGTGATCTGCGGCGACCAGCCTGAGTCGAGCTGCTCACCGGAGCCCTTCAGCTCCATCACCGCCTCTTCCAGCATCTGCTGGTAAAGCTCGAAACCGACTTCCTTGATGTGGCCCGACTGCTCTTCGCCGAGCAGATTGCCGGAGCCGCGAATGTCGAGGTCGTGACTGGCGAGCTGGAAACCCGCGCCCAGCGTGTCCAGCGATTGCAGCACTTTCAGCCGCCGCTCGGCGGTGTCGGTCAGCCTCTTCTTCGCCGGCAGCGTGAACAGCGCATAGGCGCGCAGCTTCGAGCGGCCAACGCGGCCGCGCAACTGGTAAAGCTGCGCCAGCCCGAACATGTCGGCACGGTGCACGATCAGCGTGTTGGCGGTCGGGATATCGAGACCGGATTCGACGATCGTCGTCGACAAAAGCACATCGTATTGCCCATCGTAGAAGGCGTTCATGATGTCTTCGAGCATGCCTGACGCCATCTGACCGTGCGCTACGCCGACCTTCAGTTCCGGCACCTCGGTTTTCAGGAACTCCTCGATCTCGGGCAGGTCCGCGATGCGTGGCACGACATAAAAACTCTGGCCGCCGCGATAGCGCTCGCGCAGCAGCGTCTCGCGGATGACCAGCGGATCGAACGGCGAAATGAAGGTCCGCACCGCCATGCGGTCGACCGGCGGCGTGGCGATCAGCGACAGCTCGCGCACCCCGGTCAGCGCCAGTTGCAGCGTGCGCGGGATCGGCGTGGCCGAGAGCGTGAGCACATGCACGTCGCTCTTCAGCTCTTTCAGCCGCTCCTTGTGCTTGACGCCAAAATGCTGCTCTTCGTCGATGATCAGCAGGCCGAGATTCTTGAACGAGATCGAGCTGCCCAGCAGCGCATGCGTGCCAACGACGATGTCAACCGTGCCATCTGCGATGCCCTTCTTGGTCTCCGCCAGTTCCTTGGTTCCGACCATGCGCGAGGCCTGGCGGACGGTCACCGGCAGGCCGGCAAAACGTTGGGAAAACGTCTTGAAATGCTGGCGCGACAGCAGCGTCGTCGGCACGACGACGGCAACCTGAAAACCCTCCATCGCGGGCAGAAATGCCGCGCGCAGCGCCACCTCCGTCTTGCCAAAGCCGACATCGCCGCAGATCAGCCGGTCCATCGGCTTGCCGAGCGACAGATCGTCAACAACGGCGTCGATAGCGCCCTGCTGGTCGTCGGTCTCTTCATAGGGGAACCGCGCGGCGAACTCGCCATAGACACCTTCCGGAGGCAGCATGATCGGCGCGGCGCGCATCTGACGTTCAGCGGCAAGCCGGATCAACTGACCGGCCATCTCCAGCAGCCGGCGCTTGAGGCGCGCCTTGCGCGATTGCCACGCACCGCCGCCGAGCTTGTCCAGCGCCGCTTCGGCATTGTCCGAGCCGTATCTCGACAGAAGCTCGATGTTCTCGACCGGCAGGAACAGCCTGTCGTCGCCGGCGTAGTGGATTTCGATGCAGTCATGCGGCGCGCCCGCCGCCTCGATGGTCTTCAGCCCGATGAAGCGGCCAATGCCATGATCGGCATGGACGACGATGTCGCCAGCCGTCAGCGACGTGGCCTCGGCGATGAAATCGGCGGCGCGCCTGCGTTTCTTGGAGCGGCGTACAAGGCGATCGCCCAGAATGTCCTGCTCGGCGACGACGACCCACTGATCCGTCTCGAAGCCCGATTCCAGCGGCAGCACGCCGATGCCAGCCTCGCCTACGGCGAGCTTTTCGACGTCGGCGAGCGTTTCGACGCGCTTCAGATTGCCGAGCTTGTGCTCTTCAAGGATCTGGCCAAGCCGATCAAGCGAACCCTCGGTCCAGCCCGCGACGAGAACCCGGCGCTTCTTCGCCCGTTCTTCAGCGATGTGCCTGACGGCGACATCGAACACATTGGCGTTCGGGTTGGCGCGCTCTTCGGCAAAGCTGCGCCCAGCCCGCGAACCGGCATGCAGGACTTTCCTGCCGCTGGTGAAGGGCGCGGCAAACGGCGTGAAATCGACCGCGGCACGCTCCGGCAGAGCGCCGTTCACCTCTTCAGGCGACAGATACATGCGCGCCGCCGGCACCGGCTTATACGGTGTCGCGTCCTTGAGTGCGCTGTCGCCTTGTTTGCGCCGCGCCTCGTAATGGTCGAGGATCAGAGCATGGCGTTCGGCCAAAGCTTCGTGCGCGAGATGGTCGAACACGACCGGCGCGTCGGGCAGATAGTCGAACAATGTGTCCAGCCGCTCGTAGAAGAGCGGCAGCCAGTGTTCCATGCCAGCGAAGCGGCGGCCTTCGCTCACCGCAGCGTAGAGCGCATCGCCCGGGCTTGGCGCGCCGAACAGTTCAATATAAGCGCGGCGGAAACGGCTGATGGTCTCCGGCGTCAACGTCACTTCGCTCATCGCCTGAAGCGTCATCGACTTGCGGTTGCCTGTCGTCCGCTGGCTGGCGACGTCGAAGGCGCGGATCGATTCCAGCGTGTCGCCGAAGAAATCGAGCCGCAGCGCCTCGTCCGAACCCGGCGCGTAAAGATCGAGGATGCCGCCGCGCACGGCGAATTCGCCGACATCGCGCACCGTCGGCACGCGCTCGAAGCCGGCGGTGCCGAGCCGCGCGATCAGCTCGTTCATGTCGATCTGGTTGCCCGGCTTGGCGACCATGCTCTGCGCGGCGATCACACCAGCAGGCGGAATGCGCTGCAGCAGCGCGTTGACGGTGGTCAGGATGATCGCGCGGTGCGGCGATTTCTTCAGCGCGATGATGCCGGCCAGCGCGTCCAGCCGCCGCGCCGCGGCATCGGAGCCGGGCGAGACCCGGTCATAGGGCAAGCAATCCCAGGCGGGCAGTTCGAGCACCGGCAGGCCCGGATCGGCAAACGCCAGCGTCTCGGCAATCGCCGGCAGGCGCTGACCGTCGCGCGCGACAAAGATAATCGGCCCGTCAGGCGCCGCTTCGGCTGATGCCTTGGCGAGAGCGAAAGGCTCGTAGCCGTCGGCCACGCCATCGACAATGAATTGACCGGAACGGCCTTTCGGCAGGCCGATTGTTGGAATAAGCGACATGATTCTAGAAACGAAGTGTCTGGCGGAACGCCATGATCTTGTTGACGATTTGTGGGCTTGCTTCGACCGGCGCGGGCTGTTTGCCCGTCAGCCAGGGCATGAGCTCGGTATCGCTGATCTCCAGCAAGGCTTCATATTGGCCGATTTCGCCGTCGGTCAAGTTTTCGATCTCAGCATCGGCGAAAGAACCGAGGATCAGATCCATCTCGCGCATGCCCCGATGCCACGAGCGGAACAGCAGCTTGCGGCGGCGGACGTCCAGCCCCTCGCCCGTGTGTCTTGTACCCGTCATGCGATCGATCCCGTTGGCGCGCGCATATAGCGTGGATAGAGGATGGTGTCAGCCTTGCGCGCCGAACTCTCCTGTCTATCGTCGCGTCATGGTTGTGTTCTACGTTGCCCCCCTCTGTCCTGCCGGACGCCGGCGCCGCTCTACCCTCCCCCTTGTGGGGAGGGTCGGCGAGCGATCATCTTGCGTAGCAAGTGATCGTAAGACGGGGTGGGGGTATAAGATCGAAAAGCGCCACTTTGAGTACCCCCACCCCGGCGCTTCGCGCCGACCCTCCCCACAAGGGGGAGGGTAGACATGCGCCCTTCCCTCCTCGACCCACTCTTTGCCCCGATCACGTCCCTGCCCGGCGTCGGGCCGAAGCTCGCGGCGCTCATCGAAAAGATCGTGCCGGCCGATCTGACCGACCGCGATGCACGCATCGGCGATCTGGTCTTCACCCTGCCGCACACCATCATCGACAGGCGCAACCGGCCCGGCATCGCACGCGCCGCCGAGGGCGCGATCGTGACGCTGGACGTGCAGATCGACCGTCACCAGCCGCCGCCGCGCGGCAACAAATCCGTGCCCTACCGGGTTTATGCGCATGACGATACCGGCGAGATCGCGTTGACCTTTTTTCACGCGCACGCCGCCTATCTGGAAAAGGCGATGCCGGAAGGCGAGCACGTCACAGTGTCTGGCCGTATGGAATGGTTCAACGGCCGCCCGACAATGGTCCATCCCGACCACATCGCTCTGGCCGGCGACGCCGACAGTCTGCCGCTGGTCGAGCCCGTCTATCCGCTGACCGCCAGCCTGTCCGCCAAAGTGTTGCGCCGGGCAATCGGCAATGCCCTCGAGCGCGTACCGGAGCTGCCGGAGTGGCAGGACGCGGACGTCATGCGCCGCCAGACCTTTCCATCGTTCGACGAAGCACTCCAGCGCATCCACAATCCCGCCGATCCCATCGATGTATCGCCGGAAAATGCCGCCTGGCGCAGGCTCGGCTATGACGAATTCCTGGCCGGACAGATCGCGCTGGCGCTGGTGCGCGCCCGCGTGCGGCGGGTTTCGGGGCAACCGTTGGTTGGCGACGGAAAAATCATCGAAAAGCTGCGCGCGACGCTGCCCTATTCGCTGACCCGCAGCCAGCAACAGGCGCTGGTCGAAATCAATGCCGATTTGGCCAAGCCCGAACGCATGCTGAGGCTGCTGCAAGGCGATGTCGGCTCAGGCAAGACCGTGGTGGCATTGCTCGCCATGGCCCGTGCGGTCGAGGCCGGCGGCCAGGCGGCGCTGATGGCGCCCACCGAAATTCTGGCACGCCAGCACTTGGCCACCATCGCGCCGCTGGCCGAACACGCTGGATTGAGCGTCGCGATCCTCACGGGCCGCGAGAAGGGGCGCGACCGGAGCGAAACCTTGGCCGGATTGGCTGACGGCTCGATCGACATCGTCGTCGGCACCCATGCGCTGTTTCAGGAAAGCGTGACGTTCCACCGGCTGGCGCTGGCGGTCGTTGACGAGCAGCACCGTTTCGGCGTGCACCAGCGGCTGGCGATGACTGCCAAGGGCGATGCGCCGGACATGCTGGTGATGACCGCGACGCCGATCCCGCGCACGCTGGTTCTGACAGCCTTCGGCGACATGGACGTTTCGCGCCTCACCGAGAAGCCGGCAGGCCGCCAGCCAATCCGTACCGTGACCTTGCCTCTCGAGCGACTTAGCGAGTTGGTGCGGCGCATGCAGGACGCTGTCGAGGACGGCCAAAAGATCTACTGGATCTGCCCGCTGGTCGAGGAATCTGAGGAGATAAAACTGATGTCGGCGGAGGACCGTTTTGCGGCCTTGCTGCCCGTCTTTGGCGGCCAGCTCGGCCTCGTGCATGGCCGCATGAAGGGCGCGGAGAAGGACGGAGCGATGCGCGCCTTCAAGGCAGGCGAAACGCGCGTGCTGGTGGCGACGACGGTGATCGAGGTCGGCGTCGACGTGCCGGATGCGACGATCATCGTGATCGAGCACGCCGAGCGGTTTGGTCTAGCGCAGCTCCACCAATTGCGCGGGCGCGTCGGGCGTGGCTCGAAGCCTTCATCCTGTGTGCTGCTTTACAAGGACCCGCTGGGCGAAACGGCCAAGCGCCGTCTGTCGGTGATGCGCGAAACCGAAGACGGGTTCCTGATCGCCGAGGAGGATCTGAAACTGCGTGGCGAAGGCGAGTTGTTAGGCACACGGCAGTCCGGCACGCCGGGTTTCCAGGTCGCCCGCATCGAGTTCCACGCCGACATGCTGGAAACCGCGCGCGACGATGCCCGGCTGCTGCTGGCGCGCGACCCGGAACTGCAATCGCCGCGCGGCCAGGCGATCCGCATGCTGCTTTATCTGTTCGGGCGGGACGAGGCGGTAAGGTTGTTGCGGGCGGGGTAGGTTCACGCCTTACCCTCCCCCTTGTGGGGAGGGTCGATCCTGAGCTTGCGAGGGATCGGGGTGGGGGTAGCGATATGTCTGAGACGTGGGAGATCGTGGCCAGCCCCCCCCCGTCTCACGATCACTTGCTGCGCAAGATGATCGCTCGCCGACCCTCCCCACAAGGGGGAGGGTAAAGCGCCGCGCTAAGCCTTCTTGCGCATGTCCGTCATCGCCGGGTTGCTGATCGCCACCTCGACCGGCTTGCCGTCGATCGTCGTCACCTTGCGTTTGTATTCCGGCGCCACGAGCCCGGCGGAAACGATGAGCTTCGCGCCGTCCTCGATCGTCATGTCGAGCATGACGATCTCCGAGCGATAGACATACATGAGGAAGCCGGTGGTCGGGTTCGGCGTACAGGGCATGAAGACGCCGATCAT
>JBFWUS010000060.1:0-35739 GCA_050247155.1 Rhizobiaceae bacterium | reverse complement strand
TCCCCGTCGGCCGTCTCGGCGAGCCGGAAGAAATCGCCCGCGCGGTGGTGTTCCTCGCCTCCGACGACGCCGGCTTCATCACCGGCTCGACCATCTCGGCCAATGGCGGCCAGTTCTTTAGCTGAGGTTTGTCCAGCATCTGCATTGTTCAAGAGGGCGCTTCGGCGCCCTCTTTGTTTTCAGCGCCGGTTTGACCGAATCGATCTGAGCTCTTGACCTTCCAGGGGCGATACAGTCGCGCCACGCGAAGATCGATTTTTTGCGTCGACAGCGCCCAGCTTTTGCAGATCCGCGCGGATTATGAGGAATGTTGTTGCCGGACTATTCGCCGTGCCCGGCGATCATCATCGCTTCGAGCGCCAGGCGTTCATGCTTCTTCAGCCGTTCGGACTCGCTCTTGAGCTGGCCGCAGGCGGCGAGAATGTCGCGGCCGCGTGGCGTGCGGATCGGCGAGGCATAGCCGGCATTGTTGATATAGTCGGCGAATTTCTCGATCGTCTCCCAGTCGGAACACTGGTAATTCGTTCCCGGCCACGGGTTGAACGGGATCAGGTTGATCTTCGCCGGAATGCCTTTCAGCAGTTTCACCAGCGCCTTGGCGTCGTCGAGCGAGTCGTTGACGTCCCTCAGCATCACATATTCGAAGGTGATGCGCTTTGCATTCGACAGGCCGGGATAGTTGCGGCAGGCATCGATCAGATCGGCCAGCGGGTATTTCTTGTTGATCGGCACCAAGAGGTCGCGCAGATCGTCGTTCGGCGCATGCAGCGAAATCGCCAGCATCACCCCAATTTCATCTCCCGTGCGGAAGATTTCGGGCACGACGCCCGAGGTCGAGAGCGTGATGCGGCGTTTCGACAGCGACAGCCCGTCGCCATCGGAGGCGATCAGCAGCGCCTTCTTCACCGCGTCGAAATTGTAAAGCGGCTCGCCCATGCCCATCATGACGATGTTGGACACTTTTCGGCCTTCCGCCGGCACGATGGCGCCGTCAGGCGTGTCGCGGTCAGGAAAATCGCCCAACCGGTCGCGGGCGGTCATCAACTGCGACAAAATTTCCTCGGCCGTGAGGTTTCTGACCAGCTTCTGCGTGCCCGTGTGGCAGAACGAGCAGGTCAGCGTGCAGCCTACTTGGGACGAGATGCAGAGCGTGCCGCGCCCCTCTTCCGGGATGTACACGGTCTCGATCTCGACCGGCTTTCCCGCCCCGCGCGGGGGAAAGCGGAACAGCCATTTGCGCGTGCCGTCGTTGGACACCTGCTCTTCCACGATCTCTGGCCGCGCGATCGTGAAATGTCTTGCCAGCGTGGCGCGCAAATCCTTGGAAATATTGAACATATCGTCAAAGGACGAGACGCCGCGTACATAGAGCCAATGCCAGAGCTGCTGCACCCGCATCTTCGCCTGACGCTCCGGCACGCCTACGCCGATCAGCGCTTCGGCCAGCTCTTCGCGGGTGAGCCCGATCAGCGATTCCTTGGCAGGCGCAATTGCCCGCGCCGCAAGGGCTGCGCGGGTGGTGTCGTCGGTTAGGTTCAGCGAGAGGGCCATTTCGGCGGCTATATAGTGCGAAGGCAGCATTTTGTCGAATGGGGTAAAGCACTACTCCTCTCCCCCATCTTCTTTTGGGGGAGAGGTGCTGAGCGAAGCGAAGCGGTGAGGGGGACTTATGAATTTGGCCGCGCCGGCAAAAATCTCATGTCGACCGAAACGGTGATTTCAGACAATCGACCGTCAAGTGCAGCAAGGATCGTTTCGCAAACCGACCGCAGATTGGCGCGAGCATCGTGACTCCAGAACCGAAGAACTGAGTAGCCGGCCTCCTGCATGAAGGCGTCTCTCACCCGGTCATAGGCGCTGTCAGCATGTTGGCTTCCGTCAAGTTCGATCACGAGGCGTTGCTCGCGACATGCAAAATCGGCAAAGTAAGGTTCGATCGGGAGCTGGCGGACGAACTTGTAGCCCCCAAGCTTCCGGTTCTTGAGTTCGGTCCAAAGACGGCCTTCGGCTAAATTATCGCCCTTCCGCAGAGACCGCGCTTTGTCAGTCGTTCCAGCTTTCCGCCTACTTCTACCTTCCCCGTTCATCCCCCTCTCCGTCTCGGGCTTCGCCCGAGCCACCTCTCCCCCGCTTCGCAGGGGCGAGGAGCGCTAATCGGATATCAAATCACATTCAGTTCCCGAAACGCCCTGCCCTCGGCCACCCGCTCATACCCGAACGCCGAGCAATCAACGGTGCGATAAACCCCGTGCACTATCAACTCCGCCAGCGCCTTGCCGACGGCGGGGGCTTGTTGCAGGCCGTGGCCGGAAAAGCCGTTGGCAAAGAGGAAATTCGCCACCTCGGGATGCGGGCCGATGACGGCGTTCTGGTCGAGCGTGTTGTAGTCATAGTGGCCGGCCCAGGCGCGGGTCGCCTTGATCGCCTCGAAGGCCGGGATGCGGGTCGCCAGCGTCGGCCAGACGACTTCCTCGAAGAGTGACCAATCGGGATCGAAATCGTTCGGATCCGCCGGACCGTCGCCGTCCTCCGGCTCCGCACCGCCGGTAAGATACACCGACCCTTCCGGGCGGACATAGATACCGGTCGGATCAACCAGCAGTGGCATGTCGGCATATTTTTCCCGCGCCTCGAACACGAAGACGGTGCGCTTGCGCGGCTCAACCGGAAGCGCGATCCCGGCCATGGCTGATACTTTGCCAGCATTCGGCCCGGCGGCGTTGATGATCGTGCCGGCCCCGACGGTCTTGCCGTCGGCGAGCGTGACGTCAGTCACACGCGATCCCTGGCGCGTGATGCCGACGACATCGCCGGCGATCAGATCGATGTTTTTCGATTTCAGCGCCTTCCGCAGAAGCCCGAGCAAAGCGTGCGCGTCGAACCAGCCTTCGCCGGAACGTCCATACGCGCCAGCGGCAACGCCTTCCGCCGACATCCAGGGAAAACGCCGGACCAAGGCTTCGGCATCCTCGAGCACAATGTCCGCGCCTTCCGCCATCTGCGCCGCGTGGTTGGCCTTCAGGACAGGCAGACCATCGTCGGAGGCGAGGATAAGATAGCCGCCTTCGCGGAAACCGATGTCGGCGTCTGGACCAAACTCATCCTTGAGCCGACGAAAAAGCCCGAGCGTGAACTGCGACAGACGGATGTTTTCCGGAATGGAGAATTGCTGGCGGATAGAAGCCATCGACAATGTCGTTGCCGAGGTCGCGAAGCTCGGATCGCGCTCGATCAGCGCGATGGAGCCGGAAAAGCCCTCTTCACGAAGATAATAGGCAACCGAGCTGCCGATGATGGCCCCACCGATGATGACGATGTCGTAGTGCAAGATGCCCCTCGCATGCACACCCCCTCACCCGGCTGCTTCGCAGCCACCCTCTCCCCGCTGGGGAGAGGAGGGAGCCAACCTTGCCGCCTCGTTCCTCTCCCCGGCGGGGAGAGGGTGGCTGCGAAGCAGCCGGGTGAGGGGGCGCTTCCAAGCCATCGACGGTTCCGGCGGTTCACCCAGCCGGCAGCCTCATCTCGAAGCCTGCACCGCGCTCAGTGTCAAGCAGCCTGATGGTTCCGCCATGCGCCTTTAGCAGTGCAGCGATTATGCCAAGACCCATGCCGGTGCCCCCTTCGTCGCGGCGTGTGGTGAAAAACGGTTCAAAGATGCGGTCGCGATTGCCGGGCGAGACGCCGCCGCCATTGTCTCTCGCGATGACGACGGCCTCGCCGCGCTCCATGCGGGCCGACAGATCCAGGATCGTCGCGCCGTGCCGCGCAGAATTGTCGGCCAGGTTGGACAGCACGATCGCCACGTTTTCCGCCGACATCCGGAAGGGAATGTCACCGCCTTCGCTGATATGGATCGGCACACCGACCGAACGCGGTACAGCCTCTGTCGCTTCCGTCAGCGTCGACCGCTGGGCGCTGATGCCGGCGCTTTCGGCGCGCGCCAGTTCGATCAGCCGGCGTACGAGCCGGTTCAGCCGCTCAGTATCGGCCACGATATTGGCGTGGAACTTCTGCCGCTGTTCCGGCGTCATGTCCTCGCTGCCTTCCCTCAGAAGCTCGGCGGCGCCCTGGATCGACGTTAGCGGCGATTTGAGCTCATGCGAGACGTGGGTGGCGAAGGTGCGGATCGTGTCGGAACGGTCCTGCAGCTTTCGCGCCATATCGAGGAAGCCCGCCGCCAGCATCGCCATCTCGCGTGTGCCATGGTGGCTCAACGGCCGGATGGCGTCGGCCTCGCCCGCTGCAATGCGCCGCGTGCGGTCGAGCAGCTCGCGCATCGGTCGGCTAATGAGGCGAACGAACACATAGCCGATGAGCAGCGTGATGGCCAGGATCGCAAGGCCTGCCAACGCTAGCTTGCCACGCTCGCCATAGAGATGTTTGACGATGTTGTTCGGCGTGCGCGACAGATAGACCACGCCCGCGACACGGCCTTCCACGACGACAGGCAAGGCCACGAATACGCGCACTTTTGCGCCACGGCTGATCGAATAGAGCGACGGCGGCGGCTGGTCGGAAATGCGTTGGCGCAGCACGCTGGCATATTGGCCGCGCAGGGCCTCGGTCACCTCCGGCACATGCGCCAGCGACAGGCCAACCTCCTGCGTGCCGGCGATCGTCACGCCGCGTGGATCGAGCAGCTTGAAGCCGGCCAGCGTGATTTTTTGCGTCGCAGCCAGGATCGGCGTCAGCTTTTCGCCGATGCTCGCAAAGGTCAGATCCGGCGTAGCGGGCAGTGGACCGGGGCGCGGGGGGAGGATCGGGTCGATGGCGAGGTCCAGATCGGGCTCGACAGGCGTGTAGCGCCCATAGACCAGATAGACCTTGCGCCCGCCGCCACGAGTCGCGACGCTTTCATAACCTTCCTTGTATGGCTCGTAGCTGACGTCCGGGCCAAGCTGGTCAGGCGACACGCGGGCTGTGACAACTTCAGCGGCGTAGATCGCGGACAGTGCTGCACCTTGCGCGATCAGCTCCGCCTCGGTCTGGCGGATCAGCGTGTTTTCATAGAGCCTGAAGAAAAACAGCCCCACCAGAGGCAGGGCAAGCACAGTCAGCAGAATGCCGAGGACAACCGTGCCGAGCCTCGGTCGCCAGGAGCCAATCAGCCACCGCATTTGCCGACCTTGAAGCCGACACCGTGCACAGTCTCGATGGCGTCGCCGCAGCCGGCGGCGGCGAATTTCGAACGGATGTTGCGGATGTGGCTGTCGACCGTGCGATCCGACACATGGATGTTCTTGGCGTAAGCCATGCTCATGATCCTGTCGCGGCCGAGCACGTGACCAGGCTTTTCCAGCAGGCTCATCATCACGCCGAATTCGATGGCTGTCAGCGAGACCGGCTTGCTGCCGAAGCTGGCAATGCGGCGGTCCGGATCGAGCACCAGCAGACCGTGTTGCAGGGGCTCTGCCGCCTCTTCCTTCGGCTGCTGGCTCTGGGCGCGGCGGAGGATGACATTAACCCGCGCGACGAGCTCGCGTGGCGAAAAGGGTTTCGTCACATAGTCGTCGCCGCCCATTTCGAGGCCGAGGACGCGGTCGATTTCCTCGTCGCGGGCCGAGAGGAACAGGATCGGTACGGACGATGTCTTGCGCAGCTCGCGGCAAACATCGAGCCCGTCCATTTCCGGCATGCCGACGTCCAGCACGACAAGATCGGGCTTGGACGTCGTGGCATGATGCAGTGCGGATGCGCCATCGCCGACGGCCTCGGTCTTCATGCCGGCCTTGCCAAGCGCGAAGCAGATCACTTCGCGGATGTGCGGATCGTCATCGGCGACAAGAATGCGGTGCGGCATGTGTCCTCTCAGTTTGCTGACCCGGCCGATGGCGACGTAACGGCCGCGCGGCTGTCCAGATAGCGCATCAGGCGCCAATTGCGAAAACTCCAGCTCCGCCAATTCTGCGCTGTTTGATGGAATGCCGATTCATCGTGCAGTCGGTCGTTGTCCAGGCAGGAATCGCCGTCATAGTCCGCGTCGTAGCCACAGAACCGCTCGTTCGGAAAGGCAGCCCTCAGGCGGTCGATCGCCGGGAAGGCGGCCGGGCCTAGATTGCGCAGATAGACCGAGTCGATTGGCATGCCCTCGCCGCGCATTTCCTTCGCATGATCCACATTGTAGTCGGCGATGATCGCCGCGAAATTGATGAAACAGCAGGCGTAAGTGAGCGCCGAAAGCGTCAGAAGATTGGCCGAAAGCAGCCATTCGTTGGATTTTGCCAGCGCGATACGAGCGATGATCGTGAGCAGACCGGCCGCTACCAGCACCATCCACAAAAAGTCGGCGATGCGCCAATAGGTTAGCGAATAGGCGTTTACATAGAGATCGAGCCGAAGAATGGACGACAACACCAGCCAGACGTTCTGCCCGACCCAGAGATAGACCAGACCGCGGATCAGACGGTCGGACGAGGTGGCGCTGCCCGGCCGCAGCGAGGCCAGCACGAAGCCTGCCGCCAGCAGCGCTGTGACGATCAGCGGATAGGCTCCGCGATGAGCGTAGGACGCGTAGCTCATGCCGTCAGGAAGGGCGACGCCACCCCACAGATAGGCTGCGTCCAGGATAGTCTGGACGGCAAAGATGGCATTGAAGACGACCAGCGCCCGCAGCAAAGCAGCCCGACCGAACAGAGCGTCTAGCGTCGCCTGGCGAGACGGCGATGCAGCCGGCTGCGCCTGCTGGATCGCCACGATCGTTCTTTCTGCTCGATGCCACCTCGGCAGGCGCGGCCTGAGATAGGCCCAGCTGCCGCAGGCTATGACGATCCAGAAGAGAAACCGTGCGACATCGACATCTTTCAGCAGCGCAAAGATGTCGATGCGGTTCAGCCAATTCTCGATGACGGGGTTGGCGATGCCGAATAGCCCGATGAAGACGGCGCCCAGCACCAGCGCCATGATCCAACCGAGCAAGCCGGCCAGCACTTTGCCGCGCCGGCCGAGCCGCTGGCGGATGCTACGCCAGCGAATTGTGTCTGCAGCCAGGCGAAACGGCGCGGCAACAAAGAAGCCAACGAGCTGCCGTCCGATCCGGGCAAGGCCGGTTCTCAACCGGCTCGGAAGCGAGAGGGCGAAGATTGCCAGACCGATGAGCGCAACCGCCACGGACAAAGGACTGACATTTTCGATCAGAGGAAGCAGAGCGAGCGCGGGAAGGATGGCCTTGCCGATAAGGCTGCGCGTATCGAAACGCGCTCGACCGGCCGCCACGATTGCCAAGGCCAGCAGCACTACGAAGACAAACCAACCTATGCCGGTCGGCTGATCGAACAGCAGAAAGTCACCGGCGACGATTGCGCCAAGCAAGAGCGCTGCTCGTGGCACCACTGTCCGGCGCGGCCAAGGCTGGCCGACACCGCCTTCAACCAACGCCGTATCGCTCATGCCGCGCACCCAAAAGTCTTAGCCGCACGATATCGGGCGGGCCGCTCTGTCAGGATTGCGACGGTCGAGCGAGGCTCAGGAGGCAACACTAGCCACCAGCCATCGCTGGCGATGCGATGCGGCAAGGGCGGCAGAGAGAGGCGGCGGGACTGTTTCATGCCACCACCCTCACGCTCCACCACGCCCGCCGCGTGGCGCTGCACCTCAGAAATCGTGGAGGGGTTTGCAGATTTCGTGCAGAGGCTGCGGCCGAGATTGTGCGTCCTTCGAGGCTCGCCCGTCGATGGAAAAGCATTTCCTCTCAACACAGTGCGGGCTCGCACCTCAGGATGAGGGCCGTTGGCGCGGTGATGCCAATGGCAAACATTGCGGCTGCCATGAAATGGAGTGATTTGGATGATTGCGTTTCGCTCTCATTCCGCGACCCGATCATTGCTCTTGCGCTGACCTTGCTCATTCACCGACCTTTGTTCGTATAATCGGCTTCGGCGATTGGCGGTGCAGCTCAACGGTCCTCTGTTCACTTAATTTGTCCATGTCGGCGATTGGCATTACAGCGCCGACGGTCCTCATCCTGAGGTGCGAGCCCGCACAGCGTTGAGAAGAAATCCTTTTTCCGTCGACGGGCGAGCCTCGAAGGACGCACAATCTTGCCGCTTCTCCGCCCGCCTGTCATAGAAGGTCGATGCAGCAGGATTTCCGCCCGCGCCGTTCGGTGCTCTATGTTCCGGCCTCGAATGCAAAAGCATTGGCCAAGCTGCCGGAGCTGGCGTGCGACGCCGTGATCTTCGACCTCGAAGACGCCGTCGCGCCACGTGAGAAAGACGCTGCGCGCGAGGCGTTGCGGGATTATTTCAAGGCCAATCCCACCTCACCCAAGGAACGTATCATCCGCATCAACCCGCTTGCCAGCGATTGGGGCACGGAGGATCTGCTTGCCGCCTGTGCCTGTCGGCCGGACGCGATCCTGGTCCCCAAAGTCAACACGCCGCGCGACATCCAGGACATCGACGAAGCGCTGGACGAGGCCGATGCGAACCTGAAAATCTGGGCGATGATCGAGACGCCCAAGGCGGTGCTCAATCTCGGCCATATTGCTGAGCTCGCTCGCGATCGTGGCGCGCGATTGTCCTGTTTCGTTGCCGGAACGAACGACCTGGCCAAAGAGATCGGCCTGAAAGTCACGCCGGATCGTCGCTATCTGTCGCCTTACCTGGCGCAGATCGTCGTCGCCGCCCGGGCCGGCGGGATCGATGTGCTGGACGGCCCCCGCAACGATTTTCGCGACGTGGAATCCTTCGTCGCCGAATGCGCCGAGGCAGCCGGCTTCGGCTTCGACGGCAAGACGCTGATCCACCCGGCGCAGATCGAACCGGCCAACGCCGCCTTCACCCCTGAACCGGAGGCGCTCGCTGATGCGGAAAAAATCCGCGTCGCTTTCGCCTTACCGGAAAACGCCGGCAAGGGCGTCATTTCGCTCGACGGTCGCATGGTCGAGCGCCTACATCTGACCCAGGCGGAAAAGCTGTTGGCCAAGGCAGCTGCCATCGCCCAACGCTGACCCAACGCTGACAAGGAGCCGCCGATGCGCCTCTATCGCATCATCACCCATGACGATACCTCCGAGTTCTGCCACCGGGTCACGGCCGCGCTGAACAAGGGCTGGCGCCTCTACGGCTCGCCGACCTACGCTTATGACGCCAAGGCAAAAACCATGCGCTGCGGCCAGGCGGTGGTGAAGGATGTCGACGGCAAGGAGTATTCGCCAGACATGAAACTCGGCGAACAATAGAGCTGGTCTCCTCAGGAAGCTGTTATGTCGCTTGCCTCGGTCCGCGCCTTTTTCACCGCTCATGCTCCAGATATCGAGGTTCTCGTTACGCAAGAGAGTTCGGCGACAGTTGCGCTTGCAGCTGCGGCCCACAGTGTCCGGCCCGAGCAGATCGCCAAGACGATCTGCCTGCGCGCCGGGGAGCAGGCAATGCTCATCGTCGCCTGCGGAACGGCGCGCCTCGACAACCGCAAGTTCAAGGACCGTTTTGGCGGCAACAAGCCGCGCATGCTCGATGCCAACGAGGTGACGCGCTTCACCAGCCATCCTGTCGGTGGCGTGTGCCCGTTCGGACTGCCGCAACCGATGCCTGTCTATTGCGACGTCTCGCTGAAGGCCTTCGACGAGGTCGTGCCGGCGGCCGGCGCGACTAACGCGGCGGTGCGCATTGCGCCGGATCGCCTGGCTGCGCTGGTCGACGCCGAGTGGATCGACGTCTGTCAGCCACCGGCCGCCTGATCAAAACTGGAGCGTGGGCCTCACGACGATCGTGCCGGTCCGCGCCAGCGGGATGTTCGAGCCCATCTCGACAGCCTGGTCGAGATCCTTAGCCTCGACGACGATGAAGCCTACGAGCTGTTCCTTCGATTCGGTGAAGGGGCCGTCGGTCACCAGCTTCTTGCGCGACCGGCGGCGCACGATCTTGCTCTCCTTTTCCGAACGCAGGGCGTGGGCGAGCACCATATGGCCTTGCGCTTCCAATTCCCGATCATAGACGCCGGAGTCTCGGTCGATTTCCTTGCGCTCCGCGTCAGTCAACGCGTCCCAGATGGCATCGTCGTGATAGACAAGGCAGACATATTGCATTGTTTCTTCTCCTGTTGCTGTCGCAGGACGTCTATCGCCGGCAGAAGCCGACATTAGGAATTCCAGGCGATGTCGAACGCGCCGCGCACCTCTATCATCCCGGTTCTGGCCAACGGCGAGCGGCCCGCAATCTCCAGCGCCTCGGCCTCGTCGCGCGCATCGATAACGACAAGTCCGATGAGTTGCTCCTTGGATTCAATAAAAGGCCCGTCGGTTATCTGGACCTTTCGCTGATAGCGCACCTTCTTCGCGCTTGCGGGCGGGTTGAGCGCATGGGCCAGGACAAGTTTGCCGCTGGCGCGCAAATCATCATCATAGGCCAGGCACTCGGCGGTCAATGCCTGCTCCTCGGCTTCGCTTCGCGAAGCGAGCGCTGCTTGGTCATGATAAATCAGGCAGACGAAACGCATCTATCGGCCTCCTTCTTGCGTGACGGCGGCCACAGATGGGGTGTCCCGCCTGGTCGCCACGTCGGACAGCATCGCGCCGACCATTACTATTGCCAGCGCAATTGTCGCTTGCCAGCGGCATCGGCTATGCTCAGCGTCGATCCAGGGCCGGTGAAGGTCTTTGCCGATATCGGGGTGTGGAAACATGGATCTTGTTCTCCTTCGGAACCGACGGCTTCATGCCGCCACATCCCGAGGACGGACCGTTTCAGCCCCATCCGACATTTTTTTCACGCAGCTTTTCGTCCGCCGGGCGAAAATCCTTTGAACAAATGGCTGGTGGAAACGTTCAAGGCGGCTGCTATGCTGAATCCGCCCGGCCGTTCGGCCGCGAACCCTTTGCAAAACAGGAGAAGACCATGGACCGCCACGCAACCGCCGTCTGGAAGGGCAATCTAACCGAGGGAGCCGGTACGCTGGACCTGCAAAGCGGAGTGTTCTCCGGTCAGGCCTATTCGTTCAAGAGCCGTTTTCAGGATGAAAGCGGCAAATCCGGCACCAACCCGGAAGAATTGATCGCCGCGGCGCATGCCGGCTGTTTCGCCATGCAGCTCTCTCACTTCCTGGCTGAAAACGGCACGCCGGCCGAAAAGCTCGACGCCAAGGCGGTCGTGACGTTGGTCCCCGGCACAGGCATCACCGGCAGCGCCCTCACGCTGGTCGGCACCGTGCCAGGCCTCGATGACGCGAAATTCAAGGAATTGGCCGCCAAGGCAAAGGCCGAATGCCCGGTTTCGAAAGCGCTCGGCGCAATCAACGTCTCGCTCGACGCGAAACTGGCGTAATCTTTCAACCCGACACGGCAGGCTGGCGCTCCAGTTGCGCCAGCCGTTCTACCGCTGTCGGCGGCAAAGGCAGCGCCGGCTCCGTCTTGGCGGTCTCAACCAAAATCTCGTCGCAGGCTGTTTCCGTCGCCTCGACCAACCGGCGCATGAATTCCTCCTTGTCCAGACCGGGTTCGATCGGCGGCAGGAAGCGCGCCCGGATCGTCCCCGGATAGCGGAGAAATTTGCGCCGCGGCCAAAACAGGCCTGCCTGGTGCGCCACCGGCACGACCGGAATCTGGAGCTGGTGGTAAAGCTCGACGATGCCCCATTTATATTTGGGTTCTGCACCTGGCGGCCGGCGCGTGCCTTCCGGGTAGACCAGCAATTGGCGCGGATTGCGCGCCATCTCGGCCCTTGTAGCAGCCACGACGTCTTTAAGAGCCTTGGAGCGATTGCCGCGATGGACCGGAATCATGCGCTGCTTCATGATGTACCAGCCAAAGAAAGGTATCCAGCGCAACTCCCTTTTGAGAATGAAGAGCGTGTCTGGCAGATAAGGAAAGAATGCAAGGACGTCCCAGAACGACTGGTGTTTCGGGGCGAGAATGAACGACCCTTGCGGAATGTTTTCGAGGCCCGTGATGTCGCGCCGGCTGCCGGTCATCACGTCCTGCAGCCAAAGGCTCGATCGAGCCCAGAATTTCGGCACGAACCAGGCTTTCGGTCGCGGCGCCAGAAAATAGAACGGCGCCCAGACGATCATCTGCACGATCAGGCTGGCGTAGAAAAGGACGTTGAAAGCCAGCGAACGCAATTGCAGCATGATGGGGAACCGAGCCAATTCCACGCGATATACGACGCGCTGCCCCGAACGGCAACGCCGATCAGCTTTTCGCGCTGGCCGCGTTCACCGTCTCGATCGTAGTGCCGTCCTGGGAATCCGGCACGACAACCCGGGCCAGCGCCGCCAGATATTTGGTGTATTCGGTGAGCAGTACACGCAGGGCTTCTGGCTCCGCAAGCCAGCGGCCCTTGTCGAGCCGCCGGTTCACCACCGGATAGGGGATGATCGCGACGTCGACCTTGCGGCCGAGTTCCAGAAGGCTGCGCGGCATGTGGTAGTTGTTGGTGACGAGGATGGCGCTGCCGAAATCATGGCTGCGAAGCCATTTGGCGCTTTCTTCAGCGTTGCCGATGGTGTCCAGCGCTTCGTAATCGACATCCACGCAGCAGTTGAAAAGCTTTCTTGTGCTGCCGGTCGCGGCGCGCAACTGATTACGCCCCGTGGCTGGATTGACGCCCGAGATAAGCAGGCGCTTGCCCTTGCCTGAGGCGAGCAGGTCTAGCGCGGCGGTGAGCCGCGCCTCGCCGCCGGTGAGCACGATGATGGCGTCGGCGGGCCCTTGCTGCGCCGGCGTCGACATCGCGCCGACGTGGCTCGCGAAAAGGCCGAACCCTCCGCCGAAAAGTCCCGCCATTGCAATCGTCAGATAGGCTGCGACGCGCAGCATCGCGACCCATCGCGGTCGCGTTGGCTTGCCCGTCACGCCGAGGCTGGGGGCATTGAAAACCTCGGCCGGGGTATCCACGCCGGTCATCGTTCTATCATAGCCTGCCAGTTTGTCGGCGAACATAGCGTTCTTTCAGAATTGCCCAAGAAATAGGCTGATTGGGGTCATCCGTCCGGCGGTTTCGTGTCAATGTCGGTCAGATATGTCACAACCGTTAAGTGGGTGGTCGCCGCAGTCAGGACGGCGGTCAGCAACGCAATCAGCGCCACGCCCATGTAGCCCAACAAGCCGATGGAGAAAGAGCCGAAAAGGGCCGTTGCCTGGTCGGCTTCGGGGGTCGCGAGGTTGCGGCTGGACCAGACCGCGAAGCCGATAAAAGTCAGAACTGCGGCAAGCCCGCCCGCTGAGGCCCCCTTGATGCCGATGATGAGAAAATGATGCCGGAACTGCCGCGCGATAAAGCGACCCTCGGCGCCAACGAAATGCAGCACGTCGATGATGTGGCCGTTGCCGGCCATGGCGCCTCGCGTTGCGAACACGACGCACAGCACGGTCGCCGCCAGAATAAGCGATAGCACCGACATACCGATCGCCACCGTCGTGCGGGCCATGGCGACCAGACGGTCCACCCAGGTGCGGTGATCGTCCAGCGAAGCCGTCGGTATGTCTCGGGCAAGGTTGGCGCGCAGCGCTTCGAAATCGGGCAACTGATCGCGATCAATCGTAACGATGACCAGGCGGGGTACTGGCAGTTCGTCGATGTTGAGGCCGCCGCCCAACCACGGTTCCAGCAGTCGAGCGGTGGCTTCGCGGTCAACCACCTTCGCCTCCAGCACGCCGGGCGTCTCGGCGGCGATCGCCTGCGCCTTGGCCAATGTGGCCTCCATGTCCAGACCGTCAGCCGGCTTGATCTGGATCGTGGCCTCGCGCGCGATCTGGCTTTCCCAGGCTGAGGCCGTATCGCGCACCAGCGACACCGCGCCCAGCGTGAGGCTGGACAGGAAGGTCATGATGGCGATGACGATGATCAGCGCCGTGCCGGCGAGGTTTTGCGGCGGTACGATGGGCGCAACACGACGTCGCTGCACAGGTGCGGCCGGCAGAGCCCTGGTTTCGGCGACGAGATCAGTCATAGATCGCCAGCTTTCCGCCGGACAGGATCATGCGGCGCGCATCAACCTGGTCCATCAGGCCGAGATCGTGGGTCGCAATGACGACCGCTGTTCCCAGCCTGTTCATTTCGATGAAGAGCCGCAGCAAGCGGCGCGCCAAAGGAGGGTCGACATTGCCGGTCGGCTCGTCCGCCAGCAAGATTTCAGGCTGTTCGATCAGCGCGCGGGCGATCGCCACCCGCTGCTTCTCGCCGCCGGACAGGACTGGCGGCAGGGCCTGCATACGGTCGCCGAGACCGACCCATTTCAACAGCTCGACAACGTCGGTTCGGTAGCTCGCCTCTTCGCGCCCGCGCACGCGAAGCGGCAGCGCGACATTCTCGTAAGTCGTCATATGATCGAGCAAACGAAAATCCTGAAACACCACGCCGATGCGCCGGCGCAATTGCGGCAGGTCGGCGGTCGCGATGCGAGAACGATCGCGGCCAAAATAGTTGATCAGGCCGCGCGTCGGCTTCAGCGACAGAAAAAGCAGGCGCAGCAGCGTCGTCTTTCCGGCGCCCGAAGGCCCGCTCAGGAACTGAAATGACTTCGGGGGTATCTCGAAGGACACGTCGCGCAGAATTTCCGGGCCCATGCCATATCTCATGCCGACATTCTGGAAGCGGATCATGACGCGCGTAACCTGGCCGGAACCCAAACGATGCGGTTCGGACCCGAAAAAGTCCTCCACGCACGGTCCGACCTTCGACCGCCATGGTTAATGCCCGGTTAAGGTAGAGGCGCATTCGACGGCATGACGGCAAAAAGCATGTAAAACCTTAACCATTTCGGTTTACTCCCCGGTAAGGAAAGGAAGGAACCGGCCGTCGATGTCCGATCGCAGTTCTGCTTCAGCCACGGCCGACGGGTTCGGCAGGCGCTCGTCGGCTTCGCGCGTCGAACGGCTCGATATCGTCGACGCGGACTATGTTGTCGTCGACGCACCTCAGGCTCCAACGGCCGAATTCGCCCAGTCGCGCGCGACCTCACCCGCAGCAGACCTTTCGCCCCCGACCGGCATTGAGATGCTGCGGCGCGACGCACCGCGAACACCTGCACGCTCGACCAGAGGCGGCCCGCTGTTTTGGACCGGCGGTGCGATGCTGGCAGCGGCGGCGTTCTGGGTTGCCGGCGGCCATGCCGTCATCCGGCCGATGGTTGCGGCCCGACAACCGGAAAACCCGATGCGCATCGCCTCCGTGATTTCCCGCGTCGATCGGTCCGGCATCCGCCCGGTGCTACAGATCGACGGCCAGGCCATTAACGAGGGCGGCGAGGCAACGGCGATGCCGTCGCTCAACATCGAGGTTCTGTCGCCGAGCGGCGGCTCCATGCACTACAAGCTAGGCGCCTCCGGCACATCGGTCGAAAGCGGCGGCTCATTTGCTTTTTCGAGCCGCCTCGACATGCCGGAAGCCGGCGTTCGGACCGTCTTCGTGACGTTCGCCGAGTAAACGGGTCAACGTCCGCATCGCCATCAAGGACCTTAAATCCCCGCCGGTTCGATCGGCTCGGCCAACTCCGGTTTGGTCCGTGCGGCGATCAGACACCCGACGATAATCAGCGCTGCGCCGGCCAGCGTCGTCCAGCCTACGGCTTCGCCGAACATGAACCACCCCAGCAGGATCGCCCAGACGAAGGCGGTATATTCCATCGGAATCAGCCGCTGCGCCTCGGCGCGCGCATAGGCCCAACTCATCAGCAGGATACCGCTCAACGAAAGCGCGGTTGCGGCCGCGATGCCCGGCCACAGCTCCACCGGCGCGGCCACCGCCAGCCACGGACCGGCCAGGCCCAGTATGACGGTGAGCGCCAGGTTCTGGAAAAAGCTGATCTCGATGGGCTTGGCGACCAATGCCTGCTGGCGGGCGAGAATCAGATTGTAAGCATAGAAGACGGTCGAGGCGAGTACGGCGGCTATGCCCAACAGCGCGCCATCGTTGTAGGTCGACTGCCCGAGTTGGCCGGCCATGATAATGGCGACACCGGTCATGCCGCCGACAGACGCCCAGATCGCGGTTCTGCGGATGCGTTCGCCGAGCAGCACCGCTGCCATGAACAGGGCGATCAGCGGCGCGATGAAGCTGAGCGCAATCGCCTCCGCCAGCGGCAGGCGCGCCAGACCCCAGAAAAACAAAAGCAGGACGCAGCCGACCATGGCGGCGCGCAGCACATGCAGCTTCATAACGCGCGGGCTCGGCCAGATGCGGGGCCCTGTCGACCACGCCGCGCCGGCGACGACGCTTGCCAGCGTGCATCGCCACAGGATCGTGCTGTAGACGCCGATGCCAAGCACCAGGCCTTTCATCACGGCGTCCATGACGGACAGCAGAAAGATGGCGAGAGCGCAGGCCAGGACCGGGATCAGCGGAGTGTCGGTTTTCACTGGCGATCTCACAGGAGCGGGAACGCCTCTGCTAACCGCCGCCGGTAAACGTCGCCAGAGGACAAGCGCGAACACTGGCCGGTCCAGCCTTTGAAATGCATCGAAAAGGGCTCCGAACGCCCACACCGCTATCACCAGCGCGGCGCGCCGGGTTTTCCGTCATCAACTCTGAGGAATGCAGTCATCTCTGAGTTGATGACGGCAAAACTCACCGCCAACCCAGGCCAGGCGCTACCTCTTTCAGGATCGTCTCGATCACATGGGTGTTGTAGGCGACGCCGAGCTGGTTCGGCACGGTGAGCAACAACGTGTCGGCCTCGGCGATGGCCGTGTCTTCCTTCAACTCGCGAATGAGGACGTCCGGCTCGGCCTGATAGGAGCGACCGAACACGGCGCGCTTTTCCGGCTCGATATAACCAAAATGATCCTGGCTATCGCTCTGGCCGAAATAGACGCGATCCTGGTCGTTCACGATGGCAAAGATCGAACGGCTGACCGAAACGCGCGGTTCTCGTTTGTGGCCGGCCGCCTTCCACGCCGCCTTGTAGGCGCGGATCTGCTCGGCCTGCTGGACATGGAACGGCTTGCCGCTCTCGTCGAAGACCAGCGTCGAGCTCTGCAGATTCACACCGATCTTGGCCGCCCATTCGGCGGTCGCGGTCGTCGCCGCGCCCCACCAAATACGATCCCGCAAACCTTCAGAATGCGGTTCGAGGCGTAATAGACCCGGCGGATTGGGAAACATCGGCTGCGGGTTCGGTTGGGCAAATCCCTTGCCGTCCAACACCTGCAAAAACACCTCGGCGTGTTTGCGCGCCATGTCGGCGTCGGTCATGCCTTCTGGCGGATTGTAACCAAAGTAGCGAAAACCATCGATCACCTGCTCGGGCGAACCTCGGGAAATACCGAGCTGCAGCCGGCCACCGGCGATCAGGTCGGCAGCGCCTGCATCCTCGGCCATATAGAGCGGGTTTTCGTAGCGCATGTCGATCACGGCCGTGCCGAGCTCGATCTTTTTCGTGCGCGCGCCGGCCGCCGCCAGCAGCGGAAAGGGCGAGCCAAGCTGCCGCGCGAAATGATGCACCCGAAAATAGGCGCCGTCCGCGCCGACTTCTTCCGCCGCCACCGCAAGATCGATGGATTGCAGCAACGCGTCGGACGCCGACCGCGTGCCGGAATTCGGCGACGGGTTCCAATGGCCGAAGGAGAGAAAGCCGATCTTTTTCATGGCGGCGCCCTGCGAGACGAGTTGATTTCGGCCCTATCTAGGCGATGACGCCCGACGTTGCCACGTTACGCTGTGTCTTCGTGGAGGAAACAAGCAGATCGGCTCAAGCGCGCCGAACTGTCCAGATCGCGGCGACGATGCCGCAAATCAGCGCGACGACTGGGCCGATGAAGAAGGCGACGCCCATGGCCATTGCGCCTTCGCGATCGACGAAGCCGGCCAGCGAGATGTAGCCGATATAGCCAAGCAGGCACAGGCCAAGACCAAGCCCGGCTGCGCCGATAAAAGCGGCGAGAACTAGAAAGAACTTCTTCAAGCGCGCTTCCCTCGCCTTATCAGATTCACTCGCGCGTATGGCGGTTAGACCTTGCGCAGGCGCTTTCCTTTGAATAGTGGCATGCCGGCCTATTCAATACGGACGCAGCACTTTGCCATCGTGACCGCCGGTCTCGCCAGTTCCACCTGAATCCGCAATGGCGGCGTATCTGCGCTGTCGCTTTGATCAATTGCGTTCGTTCGCGTGGCCGCTCGAGACCGGTCTGGCTTTACGCCGCCAGGATTGAGTGCGCCGCCGCTTGATCGTCTCAGCTCGAAAACCGCCATACCGCGCCGCATGCAGGGCACTCGACCGCCGCGCTGACGGACTTCCCGACGAGAAGGCCCTACCGGCATGTCACGCGCACTCAGCGTCCGATGGACGATTGCACCCAAGACTTTTCCTCAGCCCTGGCGGTTTTGCAGCCGGTGCGGCAAAGCCCAGCCATTCCGCTGCGGCGAGAAATTCCGCCTCAATGCCAACGGCAAGCGTCTCGACGCCTGGCTCATCTATAAATGCGCCGTCTGCGACGACACGTGGAACCGCATGATCATCGAACGGCGTGTCACGCGCGACATCGATCCAGAAATGCTGGCAGCGTTCGAGGCCAACGACACCGGGCTGATACGGCGCTACGCGTTCGACGCGGTCGCGTTGCGTCGGCACGCGCACCGGGTCGACGCGTTCGCGGATGTCGAGATATTCAAGGAGGTTCTGGCAGATCAGCCGTCAGTTCAGCCGAGACTGACGATCGAGCTCGCTCCGATTTTGCCGGTTCCGACCCGCCTCGACCGGCTGCTGGCCACCGAACTCGCACTGTCTCGCGGCAGGATCGCTGCTATGGGTCAAGCGGGATTACTGACGCCGGCAGCGGCGCTCCGCAAAGCTGTTCGCGATCGGACGGTGATCACCATTGAACTTGCAACTGACGATGCGGAACGCGTGTTCGGTGGAGCTTGGTAGGGCCGAGTGGGCGGCTTAGGCCGCCCCGGCCAGCTTGGTTTTCTCGAAACGCTTGCGCTCGTTCGGATCGAGATAGAGCTTGCGCAGGCGGATGGTCTTCGGCGTTACCTCGACCAGTTCGTCGTCCTGGATCCAGGCCAGCGCCCGCTCCAGCGTCATGCGAATCGGCGGGGTGAGCTTCACCGCCTCATCCTTGCCGGCGGCGCGGATGTTGGTCAGCTTCTTGCCCTTCAGCACGTTCACTTCGAGATCGTTGTCCCGACTGTGGATGCCGATGATCATGCCCTGATAGACCTTTACGCCAGCATCGATGATCATCGGGCCGCGATCTTCCAGGTTCCACATCGCGTAAGCCACCGACTCGCCCTGCTCGTTGGAGATCAGAACGCCGTTGGTGCGGCCGGGCAGTTCGCCCTTGTAGGGCTGGTAGGCGTGGAACAGCCGGTTCATCACGGCCGTACCGCGCGTGTCGGTCAACAGCTCCGATTGATAGCCGATCAGGCCGCGCGTCGGCGCGTGGAATACCAGCCGCTGGCGGTTGCCGCCCGACGGCTTCAGCTCGACCATCTCGGCCTTGCGTTCGCTCATCTTCTGCACGACGACGCCGGCATGTTCTTCATCGACGTCGATAACGACTTCCTCGACCGGCTCCAGCAATTGGCCTTCTTCATCCTTCTGCATGACCACGCGTGGGCGTGAGACGGCCAGCTCGAAACCTTCGCGGCGCATGGTTTCGATGAGAACAGCAAGCTGCAATTCGCCGCGGCCGGAGACGAAGAACGAATCCTTGTCCTTCGATTCCTCGATTTTCAGCGCGACATTGCCCTCGGCTTCCTTGAGCAGCCGGTCGCGGATGACGCGGCTGGTCACCTTGTCGCCCTCAGTTCCGGCCAGCGGCGAGTCGTTGACCAGGAAGGACATGGTGACGGTGGGCGGATCGATCGGCTGCGCCGTCATCGCTTCCGTTACCGAAGGGTCGCAGAACGTGTCGGCGACTGTGCCTTTTTGAAGGCCGGCAATGGCAACGATGTCGCCGGCCTGCGCCTCGTCGATCGGCTGGCGCTCCAGGCCACGGAAAGCGAGGATTTTCGAGATACGGCCGTTTTCCAGCAGGCTGCCGTCATGGTGCAGTACCTTTACCGCCTGGTTCGGCTTCAGCGAGCCTGACGCGATACGGCCGGTGATGATGCGGCCGAGGAAGGGATTGGCTTCGAGGATCGTGCCGATCATGCGGAACGGACCGGGCTCGACGGTCGGTTCCGGCACATGCTTCAGCACCAGATCGAACAGCGGCGCGAGACCCTGATCCTTCGGTCCCTCAGGCTTTTCGGCTACCCAGCCGTCGCGGCCCGAGCCGTAGAGGATCGGGAAGTCGAGCTGTTCGTCGGTGGCATCGAGCGCCGCGAACAGGTCGAACACCTCGTTGATGACTTCCGTTTCGCGGGCATCCGGCCGGTCGATCTTGTTGATCACCACGATCGGCTTCAGGCCGACCTTCAGCGCCTTGCCGACGACGAATTTCGTCTGCGGCATCGGGCCTTCGGCGGCGTCGACCAGCACGATCGCCGAATCCACCATCGACAGGATGCGCTCGACCTCGCCGCCGAAATCGGCGTGGCCGGGGGTGTCGACGATGTTGATGCGGGTGCCCTTCCAGTCTACCGACGTCGCCTTGGCCAGGATGGTGATGCCACGCTCCTTTTCGAGGTCGTTGGAGTCCATGGCGCGCTCGGCGACGCGCTGGTTTTCGCGGAACGAGCCGGATTGCTTCAGAAGCTGGTCGACCAGCGTGGTTTTGCCATGGTCGACGTGCGCGATGATCGCGATATTGCGGAGTTTCATAGGTCTCACTCGGGAAATTTCAGGCGGCACACCGCAAGGATGCTATCGGCCGCCAAACAGTTGGGCGGGCTCATACAGGTTTTTTCGCAGGTGCGAAAGGGGCCGTCTGACGCATCGCTGCTGTCTCACCCTCCCCCTTGCGGGGAGGGTCGGCGAGCGATCATCTTGCACAGCAAGTGGTCGCGAGACGGGGTGGGGGTATTTCCGCCGCTGTGAGTTCAGAGTTCCACCCCCCACCCCGATCCATCGCTACGCTCGGATCGACCCTCCCCTTGTGGGGAGGGTAAGAATCTGAGCCACATTGCCCGCGCCACAATCCGCTGCCAATCTGCCGTGAGTCGGCAAAAGGGCGTTTCATGAGCGATATCGCGGCGGGTTATCATATCGCGGCGACCGGCAAACGGGAGGATTGGTTCCGAACCGTTCGTCTGGCATCGGGGCTGATCCTGATGGCTTTCGTCACGCTGCATCTCGTCAATCATTCATTGGCGCTGATCTCCATAGACACCGCTGGCATGGCAAGAGGCGTTCTGATGGCGCCCTGGCGCAATCCCGTCGGCAGCATCGTGCTGCTTGCCGCGGCGCTCGCGCATATCGGGTTGGCGCTGCTGGCGTTGTATCGCCGGCGTTCGCTGGTGATGCCGGTCAAGGAAGCCGCGCAATTGGTGCTGGGGCTGGCGATCCCGGTGCTGATCGCCGAGCACATTATCGGCATCAAGACCTACGAAGCGATGTCGGGCGCCAACGCGAATTATCCCTTCGTAGCCAATGCGCTTTGGGTGCAAACGCCGCTGACGGGCGTGAAGCAGACCGTGGCCGTGCTCGTTATCTGGGGGCACGGTTGCATAGGAGTCTATTTTTGGCTGCGCTACCGGCCCTGGTTTGCGGCGGTCGGGCCGTATCTGCTGGTGTTCGCCGCGTTGCTGCCGGTCCTTTCCCTGCTGGGCTTCGTCAACGCCGGCCGGGCCGTAGTTGCCGCGCCCTCCATCGTCGATGATGTGCCTCAAACCCTATTCGACGCGGTTACAGCGGCGAAAATGCGCGGCATGTACACAGTCTACGCTGTCTATGGCGCGCTGCTCGGGCTGGTTCTGGTCATGCGCGTCGTGCGGGATCGCCGCGAGCGCCGCAATCTGGTCGAAGTGCGCTACCCGGACGGACGCTCAGTCCGCGTGCCAAAGGGCTTTAGCGTCCTCGAAGCCAGCCGTTTGGCCGGCATTCCACACCATGCGGTGTGCGGCGGCCGTGGCCGCTGCTCGACCTGCCGGGTGCGCGTGCTGGAGGGCTTTTCGAAACTGCCGCCACCGGAAGCGCCTGAACAGGCAACACTTGCCCGCATTCATGCCGAACCGGACGTGCGGCTCGCCTGCCAGCTTCGGCCGATGGACGATCTTTCGGTCATCCCGCTGCTCTCCGCGGGGACCAGCGGTACGGGAACGCTGGTCGCCGCACAGGCTGCGCCCGGCCGCGAGCAGGACGTCGCCGTGCTGTTCTGCGACATACGGGGTTTTACGGCGCTGGCCGACAAACGCCTGCCGTTCGACACCGTCTTCCTGCTGAACCGCTATTTCGCCGTCGTCGGCAAGGCGATCGAAAAGACCGGCGGCCGGCTGGACAAGTTCATCGGCGATGGCGCGATGGCGATCTTCGGCCTCAACGCTTCCAACAAGGAGGCTTGCCGGCAGGCGGTCGCGGCGGCGGCAGCCATCGTCGAGGATCTGGCGCATGTCAGCCAGGAACTTGCCGCCGAACTGCGCGAACCGCTGCGCGTCGCTATCGGTATCCATGCCGGAACGGCGATCGCCGGCTCAATGGGTTATGGCCAGGTGATGGGCGTCACGGTGATCGGCGACACGGTGAACATTGCCAGCCGGCTGGAATCGGTCGCCAAGGAACTGGACGCCAGCCTGGTGATCTCCAGTTCGGCGGCCGTGTTGAGTGGCATCGACTTTTCCGCCTTCGAAAAGCGCACGGTGGATATCCGCGGCCATTCCAAGCCGCTAAAAATCATCGTCGTGCCGCAGCATAGCCGGCTGTCGCTCGAGACGCCGGCCGGTGCGACCGCAGCCTGACCAGCGTGTGAGGTTACACCAGTCCGCGCTTTTCCATCATCGCGTCCGGCGTCGGCATCTTGCCTCTAAAAGCCTTGTAGAGGTCTTCCGGATCTTTCGACCCGCCGGCGGCGTAGATGTGTTCCTTCAGCTTGGCGGCGAGTGCGGGGTCGAAGGCGTCGCCGGTTTCCTCAAACGCCGAGAAGGCGTCGGCGTCGAGCACTTCCGACCACATGTAGGAATAATAGCCGGCCGAATAGCCGTCGCCGGAAAAGATATGGCCGAAATGCGGGGTGCGGTGGCGCATCGGAATGACCTCCGGCGCGGCCAGCCGCTTCAGCGTCTCGGCCTCGAATTTCAAGGGTTCCTCGGGCGCAACGGCCTGCTCGTGATAGGCCATATCGACCAAGGCCGAGGAGGCGAATTCCACCGTGTTGAAGCCGGCGGCAAAATTGCGCGCCGCGAGCAGCTTGTCCAGCAGCGCCTTCGGCATCGGCTTGCCGGTCTTGGCGTGCAGCGCGTGCTTTTCCAGGATGGCCGGCACCGTCAGCCAATGTTCGTAGAGTTGGGACGGCAGCTCGACCCAATCGCGCGAGACCGCGGTGCCCGCCACCGACGGCCAGGTTACCTTGGTCAGCATGCCATGCAGGGCATGGCCGAATTCGTGGAACAACGTCTTGGCTTCGTCCAGCGACAGCAGCGCCGGCTCGCCGGCCGGCGGCTTGGCGAAGTTCATGACGTTGTAGATGATGGGGCTCGATCCTTCGCCAAGGCGATATCCGGATTGCAGCGCGCTCATCCACGCGCCGGATCGCTTCGAGGGCCGGGCGAAATAGTCGGCCAGAAAGATCGCAAGTTCGCTGCCATCGGCGTCCAGCACCTTGAAGGTGCGCACGTCCGGGTGCCAGCCGGGGATGTTAGGCACTTCCTCGAAGGTTATGCCGAACAGGCGCGTGGCAACGTCGAAGCAGGCGGCGATGATGTTTTCGAGCTGGAGATAGGGCTTTAGTTCCGCCTCGTCGAAGGCGAATTTTTCGGCCCGTAGCTTCTCCTGATAATAGCGCCAGTCCCAGCCGGCGATCTTGTCGTTGCTGCCGGCGTCGGTTGCGATGCGCTGCAGTTCGACCTCGTCGGCCGAGGCTTTCTCCAGCGCCTTGCGCCACACAGGCTCCAGCAGGCCCAGCACGGCGCGCGGCGTTTTTGCCATCGTGTCGTCGAGCTTGAGTGCGGCGTATGTCTCGTACCCCAGCAGCTTCGCCTTTTCCGCGCGCAGCGCCAGCGTCTTCTTCACCGTTTCGGTGTTGTCGGTCTTGCCGCCCATCTGGCCGCGCATGATGAAACCGTCGAACACTTTTTCGCGCAGGTCCCGGCGGTCCGAGAACGACATGAACGGTTCGTAGATCGAGCGCGACAAGGTCACCGCATAGCGGCCCTTCGCGCCGCGCGTCTCGGCGGCTTCGGCCATCGCGCTTTTCAGGAAATCCGGCACACCCGTGAGATCGACCTCATCCAGCATCAGCACCCAGTCGCGTTCGTCGGCAAGCTGGTTCTGGCTGAAGGTCGCGCCGAGCGAAGCCAATTCCTCGTTGATCACGGCCAGCCGCTTCTTGCCCTTGTCGTCCAACTTCGCGCCGGCGCGGACAAAGTTCTTCCAGGTCTTTTCCAGAACCCGCCGCGTTTCGGGATCGAGCTTCAATGTCTCCCTGCGCTGGTAGAGATCGTCGATTCGCTCAAACAGCTTGGCGTTCATCGAGATGGCCGACCAGTGGCGCGCCATTTTCGGCGAAACCTCGCGCTCCATCGCCTGGATCGCGTCGTTGGTGTGGGCGCCGGCGCGGCACCAGAAGATCGACGACACGCGGTCCAGCGCATCGCCTGCGAGCTCAAGCGCCGCCAGCGTATTCTCGATGCTCGGCGGAGCTTTCTCGGACGTGATCGCCTCGATCTCGGCGTTATGAGCGGCAAAGGCTTGGTCGAAAACCGGCCCAAAGTCCTTGTCGTCGACCTCGGTGAAATCCGGCAGTCCAAGCGGGCCTGTCCAGCGAGTCAACGGAGCTTCGATCTTGCTGGCGGTCATGACGAACCTTTCGCTGCTGAAGTGAGTGGTCGAGTCGATGTAGGCGCGGACACGTCCAGCCGCAACTGCTCTTGACCAGGATCGACGATTTTACTATGTGGCAGTGATAATAAGGATGCCTTACTAAATGCCGAGCCGCGTCGACCCAGACAGCATGGGCTTTCTCGTCACTGACGTGGCCCGCCTGATCCGCGCCGAGTTGGATCGGCGTATTGCCGAGGCGGGTCTCGGCCTCACGCCGGGCGAAGGTCGCACGCTGGTGCACATCGCTCGCGCGGGCGGAGTGCGACAGACAGATTTGGCCGAACGCATGGGCGTGGAGGCAATGACGGTGACAGGTTTTCTCGATCGTCTGGAAGCCAAAGGCCTCGTCGAACGCGTGCCGGACCAGGTCGACCGCCGCGCCAAGCGTGTGCTTTTGACGGAAGCCGCCGAAAATCTTCTGGAGAAGATCGCGCCGCTCAGCGCCGGTTTGCGCGCAGACGCGTCGGACGGAGTACCCGCCGAGGACTGGGCGCGCTTTCTTGAGATACTCAAGACCGTTCGTGCGAACCTGACGGCTGCTCGGTCGGTGGGAGCAGCGGCATGAATTCTCACCCAGTCGTTCATGATGTTACCCCCACCCCTAACCCCTCCCCACAAGGGGGAGGGGGACTTGGCGGCAACGCTGGCGAATCCCCCTCCCCCTTGTGGGGAGGGGTTAGGGGTGGGGGTATTTGTTTGCACAAACTATCGTCGCGTTCGGCATGGGATGAGGCGGCATGAGCGAGGATGCATCGAAGCCGCTGATGAGCGAGCGGCGCGTCAGCATCATCGGCGCGATGCTGGCCGCTATCGGTCCGATCTCGATGGCGCTCTACACGCCGGCGATGCCCGAAATCGTGAATGCCTTCGGCACCACCGAAGCGGCGGTGAAAATGTCGCTGTCGCTCTATTTCGCCGGCTTTGCCTTCGCACAGCTGATCTGCGGCCCAATCTCTGACGGACTCGGTCGCCGGCCGGTCACGCTGGCGTTCATGGCCATCTACACACTGTCCAGCTTCCTGGCGGTGTTCGCGCCAAATATCGAGACGTTGATCATCGCGCGCCTTTTGCAGGGCGTCGGCGCGGCTGCGGGCATTTCCATGTCGCGCGCCATCGTGCGCGACCTGTTCACCCACGAGCAGTCGACCCGCATCATGAACCTGATCGGCATCATCCTCGCGGTCGGCCCGGCTCTGTCGCCGACCATCGGCGGTCTGGTGATGGAAGCTTTCGGCTGGCACGCCGTCTTCGTCGTCATGGCCGGCGCGGGCGTCGTGCTGGCTCTGGTTAGCGCTCTGGCCCTCAAGGAAACCGTGGTTCGCGACCCGACCCGTATCCAACCGCGCGCGCTGGTGGCGAGCTACTGGAAACTGCTCTCCAATGCCGGTTTCATGACCGCCAGCCTGACCAATGCGGGCGCACCTGGCGCGCTCTATGCGTTGGCGACCATGCTGCCCTTTGTGCTGATGAATCGTGTCGGGCTGACGCCCAGCCAGTTCGGCCTTGCTATGCTTATGCAGTCGGCAAGCTTTTTCGCCGGCTCCCTGACCCTGCGCGCGCTCATGCGGCGCTTTTCCGCTCTGGCCCTGGTTCCGATCGGTCTCGTGCTGATCGGCATCGGCAGCCTGGCGCTGGCGGTGCTGCTCAGGTTGGCCGAGCCGACCTTGTTATCAGTCATGTTGCCGGTCGCCGCCTATGCCTTCGGCATTGCCTTTGTGATCTCTGCCATGACGACGGCGGCACTTGCGCAGTTTCCGCAAAATGCCGGGGCGGCGTCAGCCCTGTTCGGCTTCATGCAGATGGGCGCCGGCCTGCTGGGCGGCACCGCGGCCGCGCTGATCGGCGAGCCGGTGACAGCCATCTCGACGATCATCCCGGTATTGGGATTGATGTCGATCGTATCGTGGCTGGTATGGCGAAGGCTGCCCGCACGCGACATGCCGGACACCATAGTCCTTGCCCCGGAGCCGGCCGAATAGGCGCTCCGGGGCAAGTGTTTTCAACTTCAAGCCTCTGGGTCGGGCGAACGACCGAAGGCCAGGGTCATTCGCGTCACCCCGATATCCGTCAGCATATGATCGTCCATCCTGGACAACACTCTGGCGGAGATGTGGTGATCGCGCCTCGTCCGCCAGCCGGTTGCCGCATCCAGGACTGTTTTCAAGAATGCCCGATCGGCCCTGTGTCGACCGGTCAGCGTTGAGGTCATAGCCATGGTCTCCGTCTCCATGATTTGGGATCGGAAGCGCGGCTAGAGCCGCGCTTCGAGAACAAGGTTGAAGGGTGTCTGGAAGGCGCAGCGGAACCTGCTGAAACCCGCCTTGCGGAACACTTCGGCAAGGCGTGCCTCACCCGCCTGGGCGCCGAGCACCATGCGCCCGCCTTCCGAAATAGCATGCGCGCAGCAGATCGTGGTCGAAGCCGCGTAATACATGCGCGCGACCGGCGACACATTCTCTTCGACAAGGTCGCTCGCATAGGGTTCGATCAGCATGACCGTTCCATCACGCGCGATGGCCTTTGCGGCATGCGCGGCAGCCGCGACCGGGTCGCCCATGTCATGCAGGCAGTCGAAGAAGCAGATCAGATCGTATTCGCGGCCCGGATAATTATCGGCCTTGGCCGTCACGAATGTGGCGGTTTGTGCAACGCCTCCTTTCGCCGCGACGCCGCGTGCCTCCTCGACCGAGCGCTCATGCCCATCGATGCCGACGAAGCGCGATTTTGGAAACGCCTGCGCCATGAGCACGGTGGAATGACCGTGACCGCAGCCGACATCGGCCACCCGTGCCCCAGCCTCCAGCTTGTCCACCACGCCATCAAGCGAGGGCAGCCATTGCGACACGAGGCTCGCCTTGTAGGCATTGCGATAAAACGCCGCCACGCCGCAAAACAGCCGGCCGTCATGGTCGCCCCAGGCGATGCCCTTGCCGGTGCGAAAAGCCTCGATTGCCTTCTCCTCATCCGCCCACATGGATGCGGGCACCGACCAAGCATTGGGTATGAAGACCGGACTTTCCTCGTCGGCCAGGACGAGCGCCTGCTCGGGCGTCAGCTCATAGGTGTGACTGATGGCATGGTAGGCGACGTAGCCGCCGGCGACCTGCGAGTTCAGCCATTCCTGGACATAACGTTCCGCACAGCCGGTGCGTGCCGCAAGCTCGCGCGGCGTCAGCGGCCCGGCGCCTGCCAGCGCCTTATAGAGGCCGAGCCGATTGCCCAGGCTCACCATCACGCCGCCATAGCCAGCCGAAATGTCGCTGATGGCGCGCGCCACCATGGCGTCGAGCTTCGCGGTGTCGATGCTGTTTGTGTGCATGTGATCCACTGTCGTTCTCCTTGTGAAACCAGTGGCCGGAAAATCGCAGCGACGACGCGCCAAGGGCAGAGCGGGAGAGTCCAAAACCGGGCCTTTTGCGCCACGACAGGTTGAAATAAGATGCGATCGAGGTGATCCAGCCGCTTCCAGCATCAGTGCAACCGCATGAACCGCACCGCGCCTCAAACCGGAACCGAGCCTTTTCGGGTCAGCCTGCTGGCGATTCCCGACGCCGCCTTGTCGACGCTCAGCGGAATCTTCGACGTCATGAATGCCTTTGCGATTGTGCCGGCGCCTGGCGGTGGGCCGCAGGATTCGCCGTTCCACGTCGAGATCGTCGGCGCGGAAGCTGGTCCGCTGGAGCTGGCGAGCCACGTGCCCATCATGGTGCAGCGCGCCGTGTCGGAGATCGAGGCGACCGATATCGTCATCGTGCCGTCGGTTGTCATCGGACCTGGTGGCTGGGCGAAGGACCGCTATCCCGAGCTGGTGAAATGGCTGTCGGCGATGCACCGCCGCGGCGCGCTTCTATGCTCGGCCTGTTCAGGCATCTTTTTGATCGCGGAAACCGGGCTGTTCGACGGCAAGGATGCGACAGTGCATTTCGGCTACGCGCCGACCTTTGCCAAAGCCTATCCCGACATTCGCGCCCATCCTGACCGCGTCCTCGTCGTCTCCGGCGATCGGGAGGAGCTGATCACGTCCGGCGCATCTATGACCTGGCATGATCTGGTGCTCTACCTGATTGCCCGGCATGCGGGCGCGGCCTCGGCGCAGACTGTTGCGCGTTTCTTTGCCCTGCAATGGCATCAGGACGGGCTAGCGCCCTACATGGTGTTCGAAGGGCGGGGCGACCATGGCGACCAAGCGATCCAGACGGCGCAGCAATGGGTAGCCCGCTATTTTTCCGTCGCCAATCCGATCGAGGAGATGGTGAAACACTCGGGCCTGCCGGATCGCACCTTCAAACGACGTTTCACCACTGCCACGGGACTGAGCCCCATTGCCTATGTGCAGCGCTTGCGCATCGAGGACGCCAAGCGGCGGCTGGAGCGGACGGAAGCGTCGGTGGATGAAATAAGCTGGAAGGTGGGCTACGAGGAGCCGGCCTTCTTCCGGCGCCTGTTTCGACGGCTGACCGGTTTGGCGCCGGGGGCGTATCGAAGGCGTTTCCGTGTGCCTGATTATGCGAGGGCGGGGGTTGAGTAGGTACGATGAGCCGTTGGAACAAAGATCGTCTTGTGTCTCGTTACGCTTTACAAATCACCGCCTTTGCTTTGATTGGAAGAGATGAGGATAGCGTCCGTCAGGCATAAGCGTTGCGCCGACTGATCCTGCATGACGAAGCGAGCGGACTTCCTGCCCAATATGCCGGCAAGATACGCAACATCATAGGCTTCTTGCAGGATATGGAGCTCGAAGAAGAATTGTCAGCGGTGCCAACCTGGAAAGCGCATTTGCTGACTGGCGATCGTCGAGGAACATGGAGTCTCTTCGTTCCGAAGAATTGGCGGATCACGTTTCGGATTGATGACGCCGAAATTGAAATCGTCGACCTCAGTTATGAAGACTATCACTAGGAGGCGTCCATGAACGAGCCGACCAGTTTCCGTCTGAAGAACCCACCGCATCCGGGCGGCTTCGTGCGAGCTGAGATCATCGAACCGGCAGGGCTTTCGGTGACCGCCGCTGCCGCCGTTTTAGGCGTAACGCGCCCCGCGCTCTCCGCTTTTCTGAACGAGCGCTCGGCGCTCTCGCCCGAAATGGCGCTGCGCATCGAAAAGGCCTTCGGCGTAAGCATGGATACGCTTATGCGTATGCAGAACAGTTTTGACATCGCTCAAGCGCGTAAGCGCGAAAATGAGATTATGGTCGCGCGATATCAGCCAGCAGCCTAAGAGACCCATCGGCTACCTCACCGCGCCATCGCATGATATTCTTTGTTCGGCCGCATATCGATCGCCGCCGCGACGCGGTTCGACATGTTGAAGAATGCGGCCGTCGAGGCGATGTCCCAGATGTCGCGGTCGGAGAATCCGGCATCCCGCAGTGCGGCGCGGTCGCCTTCTTCAATCTTGGCCGGTTCCTCGGTCAGCTTCACCGCAAAATCCAGCATCGCCTTCTGCTTCGGGGTCAGGCCGGCCGCCCGGTAGTTCATCACCATCATTTCGCCCAATACCGGGTCGCCGGAGAGCTGACGCACCGCCGCTCCGTGCGCGGTCAAACAGTAGTAGCAATGGTTCACGCTGGAGACCGCCACCGCGATCATCTCGCGCTCCAGCTTCGACAAACCCGATTCGCCCAGCATCAGGTCGTTGTACATGTCGGTGAAAGCGCGCAGCTTCTTCTCATCGAAGGCGTAGGCCAGCAGCACATTCGGTATAAGGCCAAGCTTTTCGACGCATTTGTCGAAATAGGCTTTTGTCGCGTCGCTCAACTCGCCGGAGGGCTTTAGATCCAGCGCGGTGACCTTCTTGGACATAATGCTCTCCCAGCCTTTGCTAATTTGAAAATTTGCCCTCGACAGAGCGCCAAGTGCAGCGTCAAATACATGACATCTGCTTGCAATAGCAGCAAATAAGGGGTGGCCCCGCAAGAAGCGTCAAGGCGGCCTCGAGACAAGGATGTGCGCGGCGGTCGAGGCCGCGTTCGTCATGGGAGGGACAACTCGATCATGCCGACCAGCGTCAAAACCCAGACCGCTGCCAAGAAGAGCGTCGCCAAGGCCAAGCCGGCGAAGCCTTCGTCCATTGCCGCCAGCCTGGTGGCGTATTTGCGCGAAAAAGCGCCGGCGGAGGATATCGCCGCCTATGACGGGGCAGTGCTCGACCTTGCCGCGCAGTTCGCGGCAGATGCGCTGTCGAAACATGCCAAGGGCGGCAGCATTATCGCGATCGACGACGATGCCGGCCTGATGCGCAACGGCCGGCCGGTAACGGTCATCACCGCCGTCAACGACAACATGCCCTTCCTGTTCGATTCCGTCATGGGGGAGATTGCCGATGTTGCCGGCGAGCCATCATTGGTCATTCACCCCGTCTTCGACGTGCGGCACACCAAATCCGGCGTGCAGCAGATCGTCGCCGACGGGCAAGGCGGCAAAGGCGACGCGACTCCGGACCGCGTCAGCCTGATCCATGTCCATGTACCCAGGCTCAATGCGGCGCAAGAAGACCAGTTGCGCGAGCGGCTGGAGAAGCTGCTCGGCCAGATTCGCGCAGCGGTGCGCGACTGGAAGCCGATGCTGGCGCGTCTCGACCAGGCGATTTCCCAGTTCCGCTATGCGCCGATACAGCTCGACAAAGCGGCTGTCGCGGAAGCCATCGCCTTCCTGGAATGGTTGCGGGACGAGAACTTCACCTTCCTCGGCATGCGCGAGTTTTCTTATTCCGGTACCGAAAAGAGCGGTACGCTGAAACGCATGAAGGAGCCAGGCCTGGGCATTCTGTCCGACCCGGATGTTACCGTTCTTCGCCGCGACACCCACTCCAGCCCAACCACCACGGAAGAGGTCCGAGCCTTCCTCTATGGCCCTGATCCGTTGATCGTGACCAAGGCCAACGCCAAGTCGGTGATCCACCGCCGCGCCTATCTCGACTATGTCGGGGTCAAGACGTTCGATGCGAAAGGCAAGCTCGCCGGCGAGTTGCGCATCGTCGGCCTGTTCACCTCGACTGCCTACACCCGCTCGGTGATGAAGATCCCCTATCTGCGCTCCAAGGCGGAAGCGGTCATCCACAAGCTCGGTTTCGACCCGCACGACCATTCCGGCAAGGCGCTGATCAACGTACTGGAATCCTACCCGCGCGACGAACTCTTCCAGATAACGCCGCCGGTGCTCCGCAAGAATGCCGAGGCGATCCTCAACCTTGTCGACCGGCCGCGCGTTCGCGTGCTGCCGCGCGTCGATCAGTTCGATCGTTTCGTTTCCGTTTTGGTCTTTGTGCCGCGGGACCGCTACGATTCGGAAGTGCGCGAAAAGATCGGCGCCTATCTCAAGAACGTCTATGAGGGCCGGCTTTCCGCCTATTATCCTTCCTTCCCCGAGGGCGGGCTTGCGCGCGTGCACTTCATTATCGGCCGGTCCGGCGGCAAGACGCCAAAGGTCGAGCAATCGACGCTGGAAGCCGCCGTGCGCGATATCGTGCGCACCTGGGAAGACGCCGTGCGCGAGGCGGCGGGCAATGCCGGCGCGGACGCTGCGCTTATCGCCATCGCCGACCGTTTTCCGGACAGCTATCGCAACAATTTTACGCCGGACGAGGCGCTGGTCGATGCGCGGCGCATCGTTGCGCTCGATGCAAACAATCGCATCGATATCGACTATTATCAGCATGACGCGCACAAGCCGAACGAAGTGGCGCTGAAGATCTTCCATTTCGGCGCACCGGTGTCGCTGTCGCGCCGTGTACCCTTGCTGGAGCATATGGGCTTCCGCGTCATCAGCGAGCGCACCTTCGAGGTCGCCGACGAAAACAGCGAATCCGTCTTCGTGCATGATATGGAGCTGGAAAGCGGCTTCGACCGGCCGCTCGATCTGAAGGACGACGGACTGCTCTTCGAGGAGACGTTTCTGTCCATCTGGCGCGGCGAGGCCGACAATGACTTTTACAACGCGCTGGCTCAAACGGCTGGCCTCAGGCCTCACGAGCTCGGTCTGCTGCGCGCCTATGGCCGCTACCTGCAGCAAGCCGGCATTCCGCAGAGCCAGGGCTTTATCGCCGCCACGCTGAACCGCTACCCCGAGATCGCGCGCGGGCTTTATGGACTGTTCGTGGCGCGCTTCGATCCGAAGAGCGGCGCGGAGGGCGAGGTGACCGCCAAGCATCTCAAGGCGAAGATCAAGGATGCGCTGGACGACGTACCGAACATCGATGACGACACCATCATCCGCCGTTACGCCAATCTCATCGACGCGACGCTGCGGACCAATCATTTCGTCGCCGAAACGAAAGAACGTGGCCAATCTCTGGCGTTGAAGCTGGAATCGCGCGCCATCGACGGCCTGCCCGAGCCACGCCCATGGCGCGAGATTTTTGTCTACGGCCCGGAGGTCGAGGGCGTTCATCTGCGCTTCGGCCCGGTGGCGCGCGGCGGTCTTCGCTGGTCGGACCGCGCCCAGGATTACCGCACCGAAGTGCTCGGCCTGGTCAAGGCGCAGCAGGTGAAGAACGCCGTCATCGTGCCGGTCGGAGCCAAGGGCGGCTTCTTCCCGAAACGCCTGCCGGCGGGCGGCAGCCGTGACGAGGTCTTTAACTCTGGCAAGGCGGCGTATATCAATTTCATCTCCTCGCTGCTGTCGATCACCGACAACCTCGACGGCGACAAGGTGGTGCCGCCGAAAGGTCTCGTGCGGCGCGACAAGGATGATCCCTATTTCGTCGTCGCGGCCGACAAGGGCACGGCGACCTTCTCCGATACCGCCAACGCGATATCGGAAAAACACCATTTCTGGTTGGACGATGCCTTCGCGTCCGGCGGCTCGGCCGGCTACGACCACAAGAAGATGGGCATCACCGCCAAGGGCGCGTGGGAGGCGGTGAAGCGCCACTTCCGCGAGATAAACCGCGACATCCAGACGACGCCGTTCACCGTCGTTGGCGTCGGCGACATGTCGGGCGACGTGTTCGGCAACGGCATGCTGCTCTCCGAAAAGACCCGGCTGATCGCCGCCTTCGATCATCGCGACATCTTCATCGACCCCGATCCGGACGAGGCCGTTTCGTTTGCGGAACGAAAGCGCATGTTTGACTTGCCGCGCTCAAGCTGGGCCGACTACGACAAGACAAAGCTCTCCAAGGGCGGCGCGATCATCTCGCGGGCGCAGAAGTCGGTCACTTTGTCCGCCGAGGCGGCAAAAGCGATCGGACTGGAGAAGACGACGGCCTCTCCCAATGAGATCATGAACGCCATCCTGAAGGCGGATGTCGACCTGCTCTGGTTTGGCGGCATCGGCACCTATGTGAAGGCGTCGAGCGAAACCAATGCCGAGGTCGGCGACCGCGCCAACGATGCCATCCGCGTCACGGCCGCCGAACTGCGCTCCAAGGTGATCGGCGAGGGCGCTAATCTCGGCGTCACGCAGCGCGCGCGCATCGAGTTCGGCCTGCTGGGCGGCGCCTGCAATTCCGACGCCATCGACAATTCCGGCGGCGTCAACTCCTCTGACGTCGAGGTCAACATCAAGATCGCGCTGGCCAACGCCATGCGGCGCGGCGCGCTCGCGCGCCCGGCGCGCAACAAGCTGCTGGCCGAAATGACCGACGAGGTCGGCCGCCTGGTGCTGGCCAACAATTACGGCCAGACGCTGGCGATTTCGCTGGCGCACCGGCGCGGTCTCGCCGACATGGGCCACGAGGCGCGCTTCATGACCATTCTGGAAGGCCGCGGCCTGCTCGACCGGACGGTCGAGAACCTGCCCTCGCCGGCGCAACTCACCGACCGCGCGGCGCGCGGCGAGCCGCTCACCCGCGCCGAGCTCGGCGTGCTCTTGGCCTATGCCAAGATCGTGCTGTTTTCCGAGATCGTCGCGTCGGACGTGCCCGACGATCCGCATTTCGCGCGCGATCTTTCCGCCTATTTCCCCGACAAGATGGAGAAGAAATACGCCGACGATATCGCAACGCACCGGCTGCGCCGCGAGATCATCACCCGCGTTCTCTCCAACGACATCATCAATCGCGGCGGCCCGGCATTCATCACCAGGATGCAGGAAGCCACCGGCCGCAGCCCGCGCGAGGTGGTGCGGGCATTTGCCGTGGTGCGCGACGGCTTCGACATGCAGGACCTCTTCGCCGGTCTCGATGCGCTGGACAATAAGATCGACGGCCAGTTGCAGCTCGATCTTTATGGAGCCGTCTCGCGATTGATCAACATCACCGCTGCCTGGGATCTGAAGAATGGCGACGAAACCTCGCCGCTCGGCGTGCAGATCGAGGCCCTGCGCAAGGCGCGTCACACGCTGCGGCCGAAGATCGTGGAGCTCGCGCCCGCCGCCATGCGGGAGCGCATCCGCGCTCGCGCCGCTGATCTGGAAGCAGCCGGCGTGAAAGGCGATCTCGGCGCGCGGCTGTCGCGGCTGGAGCTTTCCGAGCTGGTGCAGGACATAGCGCTGGTCGCGAGCAAGGCCAAAGCCGACATTCTCGACGCCGCGAAGGCCTATTTCGCGGTGACCGAAGCCTTCCGCATCGGCCGCATCGAGGACGCCGCGCGCGGCCTCTCGCCATCGGATTATTATGATGGCCTGGCGCTGTCTCGCGCGCAGGACACCATCGCCGCCGCACGGCGCGGCATCGCCATCGCCGCGCTGAAAGGCGACGGCAAGGCGAAAGCCAAGGACGGCAAGGCCGACGATCCGGTTTCGCTCTGGCTGGACGCAGGCGGCGACCGCATCGGCCGCCTGCGCGATAGGCTGCAAGCGCTCACCGAAGGCGGCGACATCACCGTGTCACGGCTGAGTGTGGCTGCCGGGCTGATGGCGGATTTGGTGTAGTTTCTACAGCTTGGGTTCCTCGCCCCAATGGGGTGAAGTGCCGAGCGCAGCGAGGCGGTGAGGGGCGATTACGGGGTATGCCGCGACACTTTGAGGTTGCGAGCACGGTCACCCCAAGCTGGCTCCAACTGAGCAG
>JBFWUS010000059.1:0-36370 GCA_050247155.1 Rhizobiaceae bacterium | reverse complement strand
CCACCAACATCCAAAACACAAATGCCTCCGATCAAACCGGAGGCATCTTGATGACCCCATCGTTAAGGGGTCCCGTTTGGACGAAAATCACCCCTCAAACGGGGTCCTCTTTCCATGAAAAGTCACACGCGTCGCCGCGATGGCACACGAAGCCTCGATAAACTCGGTGGTATTTGACCAGGGAGGAGAAAAAGCAGCTACTACATCGGATGACTACACGGTGCGGCTTTGGGCCGTGGGCGACGAACCCGGCAAGGTTGTCGCTCGAAAGCGGTATCCGGGTTCTGAGTCTTCGGCTTTTTCCCCAGACGGTAGACTTCTGATGACCGAAGGAGCCGAGTTCAATGACCGGCAATTGTTCACCACGTCGGATGGTAAGCCGTTCGGCCGGCCGATTCCGGTGGGCGGCGTCACAACCGCTGTCGCGTTCTCAGCAGATGGCGAGCGCCTATTTGTTTCTTCCAGGGATGGCGGCCAGATTTGGAACGTCCTATCCCAAGACCCGATAGGCAAGCAAATCGCGGCCGGGTGGGTCGACCATGCAGCATTCACTTCCGACGGGAAATTGCTGACGGTATCCATTGAGGGCGCGCCGCGGTTTTGGGATGCGAGTACGGGCGAACCTGTCGGGCAACCCCTGACCTTTTTGGGAATCCCAAGGGCTGCAAGTCTATCCCCTGACGAGAAGTTTGTGGTTGCGGCGTCTCGAAACACCACCGCACGAATTTGGAACCTCTCCACGAAAGCCCCTGTCGGTGCGGTACTTCGACACGATGCTCGAATCTGGAGTGCGGTCTTTTCGCCTGACGGGCGTTTCGTACTGACAGCATCAGACGACAAAACCGCCCGGCTATGGGATGCTCACACCGGGCGGCCGGCAGGAGATCCGCTTCGTCATGACAGTGAGGTGAAGCACGCGACCTTCTCTCACGATGGCAGCCTCGTCCTGACCGCTTCAGAAGATGGGACCGTTCAGGTTTGGGATACAGCTAGCTCGATGGCTGTCGGAAGGGCGCGCTATGCTGGCAAGTCCGTTGGATCTGCGATCTTCTCAACCGATGACCAGAACGTACTCGCCATTTCTGCAACAGCGGCAATTGTGCTTCCCTTCGCGGAGACAGACCGACTGCGAAGTTTGACCTACGGCTGCACATCCATCGGAGAACAGCACGATCTGGTCGTCCTCGAGCAAAAATACGGCATCGAGAGACTGGAACCCATTTGCGGGTCGAATCCGCCATTTTCAGTTCAGCTGGATAGTCTCAGGTAGCAGGTCGCGACGCGCAGATGGTCAGATAGGCACCCTGCTATGGTGTCCCCGAGCCTGCGCCGAAACAGCGGCCATCATGGGTATCGCGCAATCAGGGCGCACACTGTTGGTGCTCGGGGCATATACAGGGCTGCGGAAAATTCCCAACTATCCCGATCCAGTCGCTCTCGCTCAAGAATTTTGTGGCCTTCATACAAGCAAGGTGATTCAACTGCTTTGAAGCTAAGTCAACAACGTGAAGGAGAGAAGGGCCTTGACTGAGGATTAGCCTTTCCCCGGTAGCGTCAAGTGAGGCTATGCCAATTTGATCTTCGAGTGTCTTGCCTATCCTGACACCTGTATTCACATCCCAAATGTGCCAACTCCGCCGATGCAGGGCTAAGGCGTACTTGGCGCCCCGCCCGAGCAGCACGCGCTCGATCTCCCCACCGGCGGCCATTTCTGCATCGAACGGGCGAAAGACACGAGCGACATCGTTTGGATTGGCGATGTCCACAACGTAGAGATTGGATTCGGTCGTTCCGCCAGCCAAGAATGCGCCGGCCGCCTCAAATGCGTAACCCATCGAGACGCCAAATCCATAGTTCCGACCGGGCATGGGTATCGTCGTCCTGGCCTGGGTCGATCGTGACAGATCAATGAGAATGGCGGCTGTCGTCAAAGATTCGTCACCAGCGAGACCCACTGCGAGCGTTTTGCCATCAGGCGACAGGGCGATTGCTCCGGCAGCAAAGTTCAACACATCGATCTGAGTCATGCGGCCGCTCTGCCATAGGCGAACGCCTGAAAGATATGTGGAAACGGCAATTGTCGAGCCGTCGTTGCTTACGACTGCGTAAGGCGATCCGTCATTGTAGGAACTTGCGACCTCTTCCATATTGAACTTTTCGGTGTTGACCGCAGACTGACCTGACCTCGGTTGTGACCACCGAAGAACATTGCCGGCTTTGTCGAGTGCGACCACCGACGATCCGTCCCAGCTGGACCCTACGGCTAAAATAGGCTCTTGGAGACCTTTGAGAGTTACGAATGGTTGAGCGTTGCCAAGTGCAGATTCGCCTGCCCCGCTGGCATCAGGTGTTATGGGCCAAAGGAGCACCTCACCATTTTTCAAGCCAATCAACGCCGTGTTGTCGCTTTGCCGGACAGCCAATGAGGACAAATCGCTAGGCAACGGCAGCAGTCGCATTGCGATGTGTGGATCATCGTTGAGAACACTTACGAGACCGCTGATCGCATTCGGGGTCTCTTTTACTGCCAACGACGAAAGGAAATATGGCAGGGAGGCGTTAGGGTCGTCCGATGCTATGCGAAATCCTTCGGACGCAACGAGACGGGCGACAGCTTCATTTCGCTGCTCGCGCCAGAGAAGACCGAAACTCGCTACTCCAATCGAGAGCAGAAGGAGGACTCCAAGCGCTGCCCATCGGATCTGCTTGTTTCGCCTGGCTCGCCTTGTGCTTGCTGTCGCGAAGTTTCTTTCGGTTCGGTTGAGGCCGGGAAACGGAGCGTTGATGAGGTCTTTGAGAATAGGACTACGCGTGGCGTCGTCCCAGAGCAGCCCAGCGTTCATTTTGGGCTTTGAAGACCACGCTTCTGCATCGGGTGTGAGGCGACGCAGGGCGACGATCCGCAAAAGGTCATTTCGGATCCAGGCAAGCAGGCGATCCCAGCCGAAGATCAGCGCGTCGTGAGCAAGCTCGAGATAGGGTTCCTGATCCACCTCGTCGGTCACGATAAGGCGTGCGTCGACAAGACATTTAACCACCTGGCTCACGCGGACGGCTTCGTCCGCGTCTGAAGCTTCAAGTTCACGACGCGGCACTCGCCGACGCGCGAACTCGCCCGACTCGACGGAGACGAGCCGCTCAAGAACGCGACGAGCCGTCGGTTTGTGCGCCTCATCAAAGTCGCTCATGACTTTATTAGCCCGGGCACGGAGCGAACCTGTGACGCCCCCTTCGAGACCCTCGTAGTGCTCGCGAGTGAGTGTGCGGTCATCTCCCGGCCGACGAAGATAGTTCGCGTACATCTCGCTCAGCGCGAACGATAAGAGCGGCAATGCTCCCGGCATCTGCACGACCTCGTTGACGAGAGTGTCCACGAGTTCCGCAGATTCGAAGCGCAGCACCTTTACGGCCGCTGGCCCTTCTACAACCCTGCGCAGTTCATCCTGTGTCATCTGAGGAACCAGATACCGGGACGATAACCACTGGTCCTTCAAAACCGATTGAGCGAACTGTGGTTCGAACTCGGAGCGGACCGTAAACACAATCCTCAACCGCGTCTCGGCGCTCAGCGCATTGGCCAGCAGGGCAAGATACTGTCGAGTGACGTCCGCATCACGGTTCATCGTGATCAGTTCTTCGGCCTGATCAACGACAAGCAACATATCCCGCGGGGTTGTGCGTTGTTCTGCCACAAAGGCCGCAAGGGCGCTCGGGTTCGTTCTCAATCTCTCCGCGTCCGGGGCGTTAGACCAAGCAGCGTGCAGGGCCATGGAGAGACTGGCAAAGGGTGTCGGACCAGGTCGCACAACAACAGGCCGGAACGAGTCCGGCAATCGGGGAAGAAGCCCAGCCCGCACGAGACTTGATTTGCCGATACCGGATGGCCCGGTGACTGCCACTAGGCGGTTTTGTAGCACCTGCTCAAGCAGCCGCTCGCTCGCATTGCGCCTGCCGAAGAACAAATCGGCATGCGTGCTCTCATATGGCTTCAGGCCGCGCCACGGATTCGTTTCCTCGTTCAATGGCGGCGCTGAAGGCAGATTTGGCTCCTTTCCTGGGACGCGGAAAACAAACTGACCTTTGTCGTGCTTTGGCAGCGGCCAAAGGATCGGAGTTTGCCGGGGCCGGCCGCTTCCTGCCGGAGGCTTCAGTCGCTCTTCCAAGTACAAGAACAGTTCTGTCGCCGTAATCACACCGTCGCCGGTACCGTCTGAACGAGGGATATCGGCCGCTCCCGCTAGGCCGTCCATCAAAGCGGTTGCGAACGGAGAGTGCCCCGCCGACCGGCCTCGCTCACCCAACGCCTCACCTACGGCGACGTCGAGGGCTCTCTGGTCGTGCGCTGCTGAAGCGATCGCCTGCCAGGCCGCATCCTGTACATACCACGCGTAGCGCTCCCGATGTAAACTCTCCGGAGCGAGAGCGAGATCCCGCGTGCTCGCCCAACGCAAAGCGCCCGCAAAGCAGCAGTCGAGAACGACGAGCATATGGCGACACGGCAGGGCCGATAGCGTGTCGCTAAGCTCAACCATCGGTAAGTACTGATCCGTCGAATTCCGAGCTGCATCTTGCGGAAGAAGAAAGCCCCTTGGCCCCTCGTCGCTTTCCAAAGCAATGCCATGGCCGGCAAAGTAGAACAGCACCCGGTCGTCCTTGCCCACGCGGCTGGCGAGATCACACAGATGCGCTCTCAGCTTGCTAAGGGTGGCCTCCTCGTTGACAACGAGCTGCGCCTTGAACCCATGGTGCTGTTCTAAAATCTCCGCAAGCCTTGTCGCATCAGAAACCGGCGTACGGAGCTGAGGCACACCGTCCGTGTAGCGGTCTATCCCAATCGCAACCGCCCAACTCGATCGAAATCCCTCAATGTGAGCAAACATCATAGTCCCAGATGATTGCGGCAGCGAAACGCTGAACGTACGCAGCTTCTTAGAGCATCAAGACCGAGGCCGGCAATGCGTACTTCCTCTTCATCTTGCTGCACGCCGAAACGCGTTGGGAATGATGTCGTGGCTTGCAAAGGCACAAGCCGGACATGAAGATGAGACGCGGCGGGTGCATGCTCTCCCTATTCGTTTGCGCCCCAGGAGTTAACCCCGTGCGGATAGGAATAGCCAGATGTCCAGAACACTGTATGGCCTTCTAGTTGCGATCGATCAGTATCGCCTACCCGTGCCGCCCCTGCATGGCTGCGTGAACGATATAGAGGCAGTAAAGGAATTGCTGGAAGATTTCGCCACAGAGGGGGAATTCGAACTCAAACTTCGCGTTCTGAAAGATGCTGAGGCCACGAGAAGCGGCGTTGTCGATGGCTTTCGAGAACATCTCTCGAAAGCCGGTAAGGATGACGTCGCGCTCTTGTATTACAGCGGCCATGGATCGCAGGAGGACGCGCCGCCGGAATTCTGGCATGTCGAGCCGGACCGCCTGGATGAAACGCTCGTCTGCTACGACAGCCGTGATGAGGGCCAGTGGGATCTTGCGGATAAGGAGCTCGCGGTTCTGATCGAGGAGGTCGCTCGTCGCGACCCGCACGTTCTGTGCGTGCTCGATTGTTGCCACTCTGGCAGTGGCACCAGGGCCGCCTTTGAAGAGGGAATAACGGTGCGGCGCGCACCTACCGATCGACGGCACCGACCGGTCGAAACCTTCCTGGACGGCGCAATGACGGTCGCAGCCCTCGACCGAGATCGGTCTCTGAATGCAGGTTGGGGTGTCATCCCGTCCGGAAGGCATTTGCTGCTGGCAGCGTGCCGGTCCAGCGAGACCGCGAAGGAAACGAGGGAGAGCGGCAAGGCGCACGGCGCCTTCACCGCGGCCCTGCTCGCGGCGCTACGTCAAACCCGCGGCTCGATCACATACCGCGATCTTCTCAAGCGGGCCGAGGCCCAGGTGCGTCTGCGCGTTGCGCAACAGGTACCGCAGATCGAAGCGAGCGATCCAAGCGATCTGCAGCGTCTCTTTCTCGGCGGTGCCGTGCGCCAACAGCGTGCGCACTTCACATTGCGCCGCGACCGAGATCTGGGCTGGGTCATAGACGGCGGCGCGGTACACGGTATTGTTCCGCCGTCCGGCGGGGAGACGACGACGCTCGCAGTCTTCGACGGGCAGTCCGCGGCCGCTGATTGGCGCCAACTCGATACGGCTGTGGCAACGGCCGAGGTGGTGGCGGTCAGGCCTGAGCAAAGCCGGGTGAGGCTGGAGGTCAAGGGCAGCGAAATCGATGAAGCGTCGACATATCGGGCGGTTGTGATCGCGACTCCCTTGCCGGCGCTCGGCATATATCTTCAAGGTGAGCCTGACGCGCTGAAGCGTGTCCGTACCGCCTTGGCTTCGGCTGGAGACGGTGGCGGGCCGTCATCCATCGTCCGCGAGGCCAGCGTGGAGAACAAGGCTGAACTTCGCGTGGACGTGGAGAGCGGCTCCTTCCGGATAAGCAAGGCGGCCTCCGAGCGGCCCCTGATAGCCGAGGTCGTGGGGCTTGGCGAGGCGGGCGCGAAAGCCGTCGTCCAGCGGCTGGAGCATGCCGCCCGTTGGGAAGCCGTGGCTCGGCTTGACAATCCCCGCAGCCGGTTGGGCGACACGCCGGTGGAGATCATCATCCACGAGCCTGTGGACGATGACGGCAAGCAGGAATGGCGCGAGATGGACCCGCGGCGCGGGATCCGTCTGGAGTACAGACATGCTCACGGCGCGTGGCAGCAGCCGCAAATCCGCATCGAGCTCAGGAACAAGGGCCCGGAAGATGTCTACTGTGCGCTCCTGTGGTTGGGAGAGGACTATTCGATCAGTTCCGGGCTGATTGCCGGGGGTACCGTGCGGGTTCCGAAAAATGGAGCAATCACGCTCAACAACGGTGATCCGATCTGGGGAGACCTGCCGGATGAAAAATGGCGCGAAGGTCGGACCGAGGTCCACGATCTGCTAAAGCTGATCGTGAGTACGGAGCAATTCGATCCCACCTTGCTGGATCAAGAGGAAATCGAGCGATACGTGGTCACCCGCTCGGTGAAGTCGGTTGGCCCCGTGCCCCGCAATGCCCTTGATCGGCTGTCAGCACGCGTTCACCATCGGGGCTTGTCCACGAAGCCAGCTGGGGGAGAGACGCTCCCCGAGTGGACCACAAGCAGCTTAGTTCTGTCCGTCGTTCGACCGCTTGAAGCGGCTGAGGTCCCTCCCTCCGGCCAGCAGCAGTCTCTGGGCGCGGGAGTTACCCTTATTGGTCATCCATCCCTCAAGGCCAAGGCACGCCTGATCTCCCCCACCGAGGCTGGCCGCGGGCTGGCAGAGCTCGGCCTGCCGGCAGTTTTCCGCGACGACACGGATGCGTCGCAGCCGTTCTTGTTCGAAACCCCGCGCGGGACCGACCCGGGGCTCGGAGCAGTGCAACTGCTCGATGTCGAGAACCCCGAGGCGGTCAATGCCGACGCGCCGCTCCGGCTGCGCGCCGCGGCGAAACTTCAACCGGGAGAGCACATTCTTCCTTTTGCGTGGGACGGCGAGTTCTTCCTGCCTCTCGGTGTAACGCGGCCAGTCGAAGACGGTTTGGAAATCGAGTTGCAGCGACTGCCCGCACCGCTCCAGACGGCGAACGACGTAGAGCGCGGCATTGTCAGCTCAGTCCGTATCCTGTTTCAGAAGCTGCTGAGTTCGAAGCTCGGAACGGAGTTCGATTACCCACGTCTGGCCTCGGTGACCTTCGACCCTCAGGGCACGCCCCGATACACAACAGAACCCAACGCGGTTCGCGAGGCAGTGGCGCGCGCGGATCGCATTCTACTCTACGTGCATGGCATCCTCGGAGACACGCTCGGGATGACCGCGTCGTCGCGAGCGGAGGTTCTTGCCGTGGACCGACCGTCGCGCCGAATCGGCGAGGGCTATGATCTGGTATTGGCGTTCGATTATGAGAACATCCATACCGGCATCGAGGCGACGGCTCAAAATCTGGGGGAACGGCTCGCCGCTGTCGGGCTTGGCCCGGGTCATAGCAAGACCCTGCACGTGGCCGCGCACTCCATGGGTGGCCTGGTCATGCGCTGGTTCATCGAGCGCGAGGGTGGAAAGGAGGTCGTGCAGCGCCTGGTGACACTCGGCACGCCGCATGCAGGCTCGCCCTGGCCGACGATACAGGATTGGGCCACCGCTGCGATTGCATTTGGGCTCAACCGGCTGACCGAGGTCGCATGGCCAGTGAAGGTCCTTGCAGACCTGGTGGGAGCGGTCGAAACAGTAGATGTGATGCTCGATGAAATGGCGCCAGGCTCAGCCATCCTGGCCGAGCTCGGGCAGAGTGGCGATCCGGAGATCCCATATGTCCTCTTGGTTGGAAACACTTCGCTCATTCCGGCAGCCGTTGAAGGTGGAAGACTTGAGAGGCTGCTTTCCAAGGTCTCGCCTAAGAAAGTGCTGCATGCTGCGACTTCACTGGCATTTCTGAGAGAACCGAACGACATCGCGGTTAGCGTCAGCAGCGCGAAGGCAGTGCCGGGCGGCCGTGTCCCGGACCCGCAGGTTACTGAAGTCGCCTGCGATCATGTGACATTCTTCAGCTCCGACGCGGGACGGAAAGCCCTCCTGGCCGCGCTGGACTAAAGCATCCTCACACCAGCATCAGGCAGAAGACAATGCCCGATGCGCGCCATTTCGGAATCGCAACAGAACAAGTAGTCAGTCGCAGGCCCTGGTCGTTAAATACTTCAATAGACCTACAACGCTGGGGAGATAAAGCCGGCATTGAACTCAGCTCGCGGGGGGCTTGGCCTAGGCCTTGCCAGAACATCATGAGTGCCCCTTCCGGATTCCGTGGCAGTTTGGCGGTTGTCATTGGCGTTGATAATTACGGAAATGGCGTCCCAAAGCTTCAAACCCCGGTAGCAGACGCGGAGAAGCTGGCCGAGCTTTTGAGGACGCGGCATGGCTTCGTAGCCGAGGTGTTGATCGATACTGACGCCACGCTCGCAGGACTACGCGACCTTCTCGAGAGGTTGCCGGCTCGCATCGAGGCCGAGGATCGGCTTTTGTTCTATTTCGCGGGCCATGGAATAGCCGTTGAAGGCGAGGATGGACCCCGTGGGTACCTCCTACCTCATGATGCAGATCGACGTTCTACAGAGCGTTACCTCCCAATGGTCGAACTCGATGAGGCGCTTTCCAAACTGCCGTGCCGCCACATGCTCGTCATTCTGGACTGTTGCTTCGCGGGATCATTTCGCTGGTCCAGCACACGCGACCTGGCGCTCGATCCTGTGAACCTGCACCAAGAACGATACTCGTGGCTGATCCGAGACCATGCTTGGCAGGCGATCGCTTCTGCAGCCCATGACCAGAAGGCCATCGACGTCGTCGCCGGTGAACCGCTGGGCAAGAGGGGTGATGGCCGGGAGCACTCACCATTTGCACGCGCACTGCTACGCGGGCTCGATGGTTCGGCTGATCGCGCGAACTCTTCGGGCGCCAGGGATGGCGTGATTACCGCCACCGAACTGTTTCTGTACCTGCAGGACGAACTACTGCCTCCGCCGCTTAGGCAGGCGCCGGTAATCTGGCCCATGCGGAAGCATCGCCGGGGCGAGTTCCTATTCCTGGTTCCTGGGGAGGATCTCGATCTTCCCCCTGCGCCGCCGTTGAACCCGGAAGCGAACCCATGGCGAGGACTCAAACCCTATGAAGTCGCTCAAGCCGACTTGTTTTTTGGCAGGAGCCGCGTGATCGACAATCTCGTCGATCGGGTGATGGGAATCTCCGCACTCGAGGGAGAAACGCGATCTCCTCCCCAGCGGCTGGTCGTGGTGTCGGGGCCATCCGGCATCGGCAAATCGAGCCTCATCCGCGCCGGGTTGTTGCCCAGACTTCCTCCTACCATCGAGCCGATTCTGTTCAGGCCCGGCCCCGCACCATTCACCAGCCTGGTCTCGGCGCTACAGACCGGAAATGGCAAGGGCGCCCACATCAAACAGGAGGATTTTCAAACGAACCGGAACGCACTGGCTGAGTGGGTGAACGCACAAGGCGATGAGCGGGATATCCTGCTCGTCGTTGATCAGGCCGAGGAACTCCTGACCCAGAATCGAGACAGGGAGACAACCACTCGCTTCCTGGAGTCGATTGCTGTCGCCCTCGCCGAGGTCCCCCAGAGACTGAGCGTAATATTCACAGTGCGCTCGGAATTCGAACCGCTGTTCGCTCAGTCGGCGCTAGGTCCGCGATGGACCGATGCACGGTTCGTTGTTCCGCCCATGACTCACGAAGAACTTCGCCAGGTCATCCAGATGCCTGCCGCCGCCAAGGTGCTCCGATTCGAGTCTGACGAGTTGGTGAACCAGCTTGCGGATGAGGTCGTCAACGCACCTGGAGCTCTCCCGCTCCTCTCCTTCGCTCTGAGCGAAATGTATAATCACTACCTCGCACGGGGCAGCGGTGACAGGACCATCTCCCGGGAGGATTACGACGCGCTTGAAGGCGGCGTTCCTGGGGCACTTCGTATTCGCGCCAACCACCTGATCGAGAGCGACAACGGCATCCTGTTTCCAGTCGCCCGTCGGCTGCTGCAGCGCTTCGTTTCAGTGGAGTCCGGCGAGTTCACAAGGCGGCGTGTGCCTCGCTGGGAATTCGACGTGAATGATCCGCAAGAGGCATCCAGGATCTATCGTCTGCTCGAGAGCCTCGTCGAACACCGGCTTTTAGTATCCGAGGCACAGGAGCATGAACTTCAACCCGGCGCGACGGCTCCGAGCGACCGGCCGCAGGGCCGGCTAGAACTGGCTCACGACGCCCTGATTTTTGGCTGGGATCGTCTTCTGGACTGGGTGCGAACCGACGCTCGGCTTATCGTTGACCTGCGTCAGTTGACGCAAGCCGCTGACGAGTGGAGACGGGCAAAGAACCCAAGTACCTTGTGGCTCGATCGAATCCGACGCGATCGAACGCGGCGCGTGCGAGTTGCCTACGGCGAAAGCCTGGCTCGCACCGAGATGGACTTCATCGAGGCCAGCCGTACGCGCCTTTGGGTAATTCTTGCGCTTCGTGCAGTTCTGGTCAGCGCCGCCTGCATCGCCATCGCCTTCGGCATCCAATTGTTTATTCAGGCTGCCGAGCGAAGGCAGACGATCGCGCTACTTGCCGCTGGCCAAAATGTTGAAGCGACAATCGATACCCCCAGACAGTACGAGGCCCTTGTCTCGGCAGTGGAGGCAGCTCACCTGAGCGAGACACACTTCGGACGCATCCTCCCGGAGGTTCGTTCCTCCCTGCTGAAGTCTCTCGGTGCGGCGCGCGAAGTCTGGCGGCTCACCGAGCCCGGACCTCAAATCACAGCGATGCGCATCGAAAAAGGTTCCGCCAATGTCCTCCTGGTATATCGCCGGGATGCAGACGACGTAGGCGTCGAGCCTCGCCTGGGAGCAACCGTCAACCTTGACAGCGGCGAGAGAACGGAAATCACGGGGGACCGGAAGGCAGGTGAGGATGTCTCAATTTGCTCGACCGGGGCATGTATCGGCTATATCGTGGACGCTGAGCACGTCGTCCTCGATACATCGGGCAGAGCTATCTGGCGCGGTGCAGCCTCGGAGGTTCCCGTTGGTTGGGTCGACTTTGATCCAGCAACGAGGATTCTCTACTACGCAACGCGAAGCGCGACGCTGGTGCAATTCAACGTCGACACCGGGCGTGTCATTCGAGAGCAGCCCCTGCCGATAACATCGGACGTATGGGGATTGGCCTTCGACATTCATGGCGGCGCCATCGCCTTCCTGGCTGAAAATTCGGCGACGCTGTTCAGCATGGCAAAGGGTACCAGCGCGACAATTCCGCTGACCTTGGGAACGGGAATGGCGTTGAACGTCAACTTCGCCGCCAAATACATAATATTCGGCACTCCGGAGCAAACGATAGAGGCCGCTTGGTTCGAGTCGGGCGAAAGGCGTGTTCTCGGTCGCCTGACGGCGTCGACCGTTGATGCGATCGCCACCACTTCCGACGGAAAGACATATGCCTACACCGAAAATGGCTCGACCAAGATCCGCTTGGCAAACGTCGGCACAGGCCCCGGCTTCTCGGGCATCATGAACGGCGGATACGGGTCACGGCTGCTGTTCACTCCCGACAACAGGTACCTGCTCGAGGCCGGATGGCTCGACAACCAGATCAAGAAGTTTGACCTGACCGAGAACGTGTTCGGTGCACGATTCCTTGATTTCGGTTTCGACATATCAAGAGTCTCGCTTTGTCCGGATGCCTTGAGCGTCGCCGTTGGGGGATTCGATGGCAGCATCGTCCTTGTCGACCAGAACCAGCGAACCACCGTTTTGAGTGACGGCAACGGCGAGGCGATCGACGGCCTCGCTTGTCGGTCCGATCTGTCCGTCGTTTCCCTGAGCGCAGGCGCCGTCAGACTGTGGCGTTCGAGTGGCCCACCAAGAGAAATTGGTGGGGCCGAGAGTCCCTACGGAGCGTTCGCTGTGCTTCCGGGTGATACCGGCGTAATAGCCTCTTCGGGCAAGACGCTGTGGAAGCTGCCGTGGATGGGCGATCCCCAGAGGCTTTGCGAGGTCGGGGATGTCCCCATTCGGATAGCAATACATCCAAGCACGCATGAGATGCTCCTGGGATCGATGGGGGCCGGCCACGTCGAGCTTCGCGGCGGCAACTGCCAGCCTATCTTGCCGACGTTTCGGGCGCATGAGGGCGCAGTATTCGCGGTGACCTTCACCGCGTGGAACGACTGGCTAGCTTCTGCGGGCACGATTGGAACACGAAACCTGCAGACCGTGTCTCTGTGGGATAGAGGCGGCGCGCAGATGGCATCGCGGGACGCGCACTCGACCATCGCGATGTCGCTAAGCTTCGATCGTTTCAGCTCCACCCTTCTGAGCGCCGGGTCCGATGGCGCGATCAGGATGTGGAATAGCGACCTCGTGCAGATCGGACCGGACTTGCTTCATTTCGATGGGATGGCCGCGGCGGTAACGACACGTCCAGACGGCATGATCATCGCCGCCGGCGGCAAGCGCCTCGCATTTTTGGATATTTCCGACACAGCCCTCATAGCGACGGCATGCACCAGACTGGTGAGGCGCCAGACGTGGAACTCCTCCGAAGCAGTCGCGATACATGAACGCGTCGCGAAGGCCTGCGCGGCGAAGTAGGCCACCTCCCGCTATTTTCCATGAACTGCGTCGCCCTAAATCCAGCGGGATCGTTCTGGAAGTTCGTCAGCGATAATCGTATCGGTTGTCCAGTCTAAGCAATGCGGTCGCTGGCACCGTTTCGGTCCAATCAAGCGGAGCCGGCATGGCCTCCGGCGCGCAGATTGGCTCGGAAACAGTGACGCCAAACTTGTCTAGGTAGTTGCCCACATCGACCCACCGCGCCTTTGTGCAGGCGATTTTCAACAAATCACCCGCCCCAAAGTCGATGTTCCACCATCTTAAGAATTCATCACCCCAGCTGAGCAGGCGCGTCCCATCGCTCGAAAAAGCGAACCCGATTCCGTCGGATCCCCTTCCGTGGCGTAGGGGTGCTGCTATTTGCTGCCCGCTTTGGAGGTCCCAAAGATGGATGGAGCCGTCAAACGTCCAGGAAACTATTTTCGATTGATCGCGCGAGAGAGAAATTCCACCGATGAGTTCTTCATGCGTCATCCTGGACCCGATCCGTTTGCCGGACTCGGTTTCCCACACAATGATGTGCGAACTTGACCAGGAGATTGCGTACCTCCCGTCGCTGGTCAGAGCGACACCGTCGACGACGTCTTCATGGTTCATGCTGCCAGCCAGGGGCTTGAGGTTCGGAAGGCTCCAGACTCGAACCACTCCATCCAGGGACCATGACACCAACCTCGATCCGCTCGGCGATACGGTCGCGCCGAGCACTTCCGACCCATGGACAATCGGTTGCTGCAAATCGGCGCCGGTTTCCGAATCGAAGATATGCAGCTCTCCGGTCTTTCCCCAGACCAGCAGGCGTCCGTCCGGGAGGAACAACGCGCCGCGGCGCAAGCGGGGCCCCTCGCCCGCTGGCACCCGACCTTGCTCGATGTCGTTGCCAATTTGCCTCCCGGGCTGCGTGCCGTCCCAGAGCTTTATCACACCATCTCTCGACCAGGACGCAAAACGCTTGCTGTCAGATCGCTGAACGACGCCTTCAATTTCCGCTAGGCCGGGATATTCCATCGAATCGCCGATCTGCAGGCCGGTCTCCGCACTCGTGACTTTGATCATGCCGTTCGACCAAGAGAGTATTGATCGCTCGTCGCGCGTGAATTCGGCCTCGGTCCAGGACGTTGAATGCTGAATTTCGGGGATCAGCAATCGTCCGTCGATCATCGAATGAAGCTTCACGATGCCGTGGGTCCTGGACCACGAAAGAATCTTCGTCGCGTCACTGTTAAGCTTGGCGCCGCGAATTCCCCAATGCTGGATCGGCGGGAGAATCGCGGCCCCGGTGTGGGCGTTTACCGTCGCCAGGAGATCGCCGGACCAATAGACGATCGCCCTTTCATTCCGAGTCAGCAGCGCTCCACCAATACCGTTCTCCCCGGTTCGAACCGCGCTACTGGTTTGCTGACCCGTCCGCAGATCCCACACGCGAATAGAACGGTCTCCCGCCCACGACACCGCGCGGCTATCTCCGTCAAACAATGCGACCCCGCCGACCACACCGAAGTGCCTTCTCTCCGGACCGATCTGGTGGCCAGTCGCCGTATCCCACGCGCGCAAGGTGCCGTCCTCAGACCAGGAAAGAATGCGATGATCATCCCGCGAAAACGTGGCCCCGTTTATGGCCACGATTCCGTTGGAGGGTAACGAAAGCTTGGGTTTTTCCCAGCTCGCCGACTGGTATCCATAGGTCATGGGCCCATGAGCCATCTCTGGGACGGCCTCCTTGCATGCCTTGATGTCCCACAACCGGAGCTTCCCTTTTTCAGTCCACGCCAGGATCTTATCCTGCGCGTTGGAGAATGCGGCGCCGCGCACGCTTCCGTCGTTCTGCATTGGCGGACAGCGGGCAGCAGCGGACTGCAGATCCCAGACGTACAGGTATTCCCCAGACCAGGAAAACGCGATCTTCTCATCTTCGGTGACGGTAACGCCATCGACCGAATACTCATGGGTCATGACATTGCCGATCTGCTGATAGGTCTGTACATCCCATAGCCTCAGGTCACTGAATGACGACCACGTCAGAAGTTTCGTATTGCCATCGAGCAGGATGGCGCCGTCCGCCGGCCCGTCGTGCATCAGGCCTTCGCCGAGACGACTACCGGACTCGACGTCCCAAAGCTTGATGTCCTTATCGATGGACCATGACAGCATCCGCCGGTCATCATCAAAGGTCAGCACGCCTCGAGCCAGCGATCCACTTTCCAACGGACCTTTGATCAATGATGCGGTCGCCGGGTCCCAGAGGTAAAGTGACGTGTTTGACCACGTAACGACATAGCGACCGGCTGCGCTGAAGAACGCGGCTTCGACTGCCTCGGGGTGTTGCATCGGACGGCCGATCGGTGTTCCGTCCTGCGCATCCCACAACCGTGCGGTTCCATCTCTTGACCAGGTTACGATCCGGGTGCCCGATGGCGAGAACATCGCATTTGACACTCTATCTCCATGTTTCATCGTGGAGCCGAGTTGCTTCAGCTCTCGATCAAACAGTCGAAAGGAGCCATCGTCCGACCTCGTGAGCACCCGGTTGCGATCGTTCGATACTTCGACGCTCCACACCTTTTCTGGAATGTTGACCTTCCTCATAGGAACTCCGCCAGGACGCAAATCCCAAACTGCAATCGTGTCATCGCCGACCTCACCGATGGCGGTCATGCGTGCTTCGTCGAACCAGACGTTGTGTATCCGGCCCGGTGCTTCCAGCCGGCTGATCTCTCCTTGGGACGCGCTCAGTGCGAGCGAAATTGCCTGCAGCGTCGTCTCGAGGCGCGGCCTCACATCATTCAACGCCGAGCGGGGCCACGCCGCGAGCGCCAACGTCAAGCCGTCGCCGTGGTTGCCACGCTCCGACGCCACGATCGAAAGCGCCGTCAGCGACCTTGTCTCGTTCGCGACAGCATTCTCTGTTTGGCGGCGCGCAACGAGAGTTTGCGTCCACGAATAATATGCGCCTATCCCGGCGCCGATGGTGAGCAGGACAAGTGCCGCCCCCACCGCTGTCCGCAATCTTTGGTTTCGCTTGGCGCGCTCAATGCTGGCCTGGGCGAAGCTGGCTTCAACTCGATTCAGGCCCGGAGACGCGAACATTCGCAACGCTTTGATGGTCGCAAGTCGAGCCGCATCGGACCACAGTAAACTCGGCCTCCTCGGGAGTGAGAACGCCCACTGTCTGGCGTCCGGGCTTAGGCGTCGCAGCGTGATGATGCGCTCCAAGTCCTCGCGGACCCAGGCGAGAAGGCGATCCCAGCCGAGGATCAGGGCATCGTGGGCCAGTTCCAAAATGTCTTTTCCATCAGCCTCATCGGTCACAATCAGGCGCGCGGCATCGAGGCGTTCGATCACCTCGTCTATCCGCGCGTTCTCCTCTGGATCGGGCGCGTCTAGTTCGCTTTTCGGTACCCTACGCCTCGCAAACTCACCCGCGTCCACGGACACGAGCCGTTCAAGTACGCGGCGTGCAGTTGCCCGGTGCGCCTCGTCAACACTGTCAACCACCTGATTGGCTCGGACCCGCAACGATCCAGTCACGCCGCCCTGGAGAGCGTTGTAGTCGGACCAGGTAAGCGTTCGGTCATCGCTCTGGCGTGTCAGGTAGTGGGCGTACATTTCGCTCAGCGCAAACGATAGCAACGGCAGCGCTCCGGGCATGTTGACCACCTCGTTGATGAGCTGGTCGACAAGACCATCCTCTTCGAAGCGCATCACCTTGACCGCTGCAGGTCCTTCAATGACCCGGCGCAACTCGTCCTGCGTCATCTGCGGAACGAGATAGCGTGCGGTCGACCAGCGGTTGCTCAAGGGCGATTGAGCGAACTGCGGCTCGAACTCCGAACGGATCGTGATCACCAACCTCAGGCGCGCATCCGTCTGATCCAGGGCACTGGCGAAGAGCGCGAGAAAGTCCTGGGTAGCCTTCGCTTCCCGGTTCTGGGTAATCAGCTCTTCGGCTTGATCGAGCACCAGCAGGAGTTCGCGACCACCCGTTCGGGCCTTGACCCACTTTGCCAGCGCGTAAACGTCTGCCTTTAGGACCTTTGCGTCGGGTGAGCTCGTTCCCTGTGGGGTGGCATCGCGCAGCACGGCCGCGAGGCTGCCAAATGGCTGAGGCCCAGGCCGCACAACGAGGGGCTCGATCCCGGCGGGCAGCCGGGGCAGCAGACCCGCCCGCACGAGGCTCGACTTGCCGATGCCAGATGGGCCCGTCACGACCACAAATTGCTCTGCCAGGACCCGCGCGCGTAATCGCTCACTTGCGCGGCTCCGCCCAAAAAACAGGTCGGCATGTGCACGTTCATACGGCTGGAGACCTCGCCAGGGATTGGCGTTCGGGTCCAGTGGGGGGCCAGGCGGAAGGTCCAGCTGCCGACCGGGAACCAGGAACACGAACTCACCTCTATGGTGGTTCTTGAGTGGCCAAAGGATCGGAGCTTGCCGAAGCGGCGGAGGCAGCAACTTATCCTGTAGATATAGAAACAGCTCCGTTGCCGTAATCACGCCATCGCCAGTGCCCCCGGCCGGTGCGCGATCCGCAGCCCCCTTCAGCCCATCGAGAAGCGCACGGGCAAATGGCGAATGTTCGCCCCCATCGCCCCGCTCCCCCAAGGGCTCTCCAGCCACAACATCGATAGCCCTTTGATCGTGCGCTGCCGAGGCGATCGCCTGCCAGGCGGGGTCGCGGATAAACCAGGCGTACCGCTCCTGATGCAGGTTCTCTGGCCGAAGCGCGAGATGGCGGAAGCTCGACCAGCGGAACGCGCCTGCAAAGCAACAGTCCAGCACCACCAGCATGTGCCGGCACCGCACCATTGAAAGCGCTTCATCAAGCTCGACCATCGGCAGGCACCCCGCGATCGAGTTCCGGTCAGCATCCTGTGGAAGAATGTAGCCCCTCGGCCCTTCGTCGCTTTCCACCGCGATCCCGTGGCCGGCAAAGTAGAACAGAACGCGGTCGTCAGGACGCACCCACCTTCGAAGTGCTTTGAGCGACCAGCGCAATCGCCCTATCGTAGCGTTCTCGTCAGTACTGACTTTGGTCCTGAACCCGTGCTCCTTTCGCAGCACGTCGGCCACGCTCTCTACATCGGCCACGGCCGTGCGAAGCTCAGGCACCCCATTCGTGTACCGGTCGATTCCGACCAGAAACGCCAGGCTGCGGCCGAAACCCGCGAGGCCGGAACCACTCATTCCCTGTCCCGCGCGTCCGATTTGCTAGCCTGCTCTTCAGATGATGGCCGCCCATACGTGATGGTCAAATGATGGAACGGGGTCCAGACGAGGGGAGGTTGCCGTTGCGGCGCTTCTTTAAACCCGAAAAGCCTTCCCGAGGATTTCGCGCGCCTCGCATCCGCCCGCTCTACCAACGACATGCCAACGCGCTGCCTCCTGTCTACTACCAACCGCCCTTTTGCCTCGCCGTTTTCATCGCCAGCTACAACGGAGCGGCAAGCCATCCATCTTGCACCTCACCGGGAAGCCACGTTCCCCCGGTGCCGCTTATCTTCTGCAGCGCGAAACGCGCAGGGTTCACGGCAGACGGCGATTGGTCCAACTCCTGGGCGCGATGGAATGAACGCCATTGAAAGATCGCTCGCCTACGCACCACGCCTTCGACCAAGTCGAGTGGGTCCACAAGCTCAATCACTTCAGCGTCCGGGCCAGCCGCGAAGAGGTGCACCGGAACCGATTTCCCATCAGGCTTCAGCATCAGCACGCCGAATGAGGACTGGTTCGCCGGCATGTCCGGCGTGGCGACCACGTCGAAACGCAAAGTGACGATCGGCTGCCCCGAGCCTTCGGTCGCCAGCACCAGCTGGAGCTGGTCGTCCGGTGCGAGCGCCGGTTCGGGGGCTTCCGCCGACACCCTCAGCAGGGCGCAGTCGAGCTTCATCGCGTGAATGACCTTCGAACCAGCGCCGGTCAGATAAAATTTGCCCCACTCGGCCGCCGGTTCGGCATTTTCGATGGCGACCTCTTTGCTGCCAAGACGCGTGGCAGCGATCTGGCCCGCGCGCTGGCGCTCCACCGTCACCACCACCAATTCGCCCCCATAACCGAGGCGGCCGGTGAGGTTGGCCTCGAACTTGATCGTCACGTCAGCGCCCGCAGCCACCGGCCGAAGCGCCACCGCCAGCTCCAGCCGCTGGTCGGGCCGGATGTCGGCCATGTCGGCGGCAAAGACAAAATCCTCGCCCGCCACCTTCGGCGACCCCTCGCGCGCCAGCTTGGCAAGGCCCTGGAGCTGATCGTTGTATTCAGGATCGTCGAAGCGGAAAAACAGCGGGGCCTCCACTCCGGGAACGGCCATACCAGCGCCGGCGCTCAACAGGTCGAACCTGATCTGGCGCAGCAGGCCTCCCTCCGGGCGATCATAAGCAAGCGTGATTTCCAGCGCTGCCGGCGTCGCCGGAGCGACGGCGCGCAGCGCATCCCGGGCGCTCTGCTCCACGCCCGTTCCGCCGGCGCGGCCGCGGAAGTCGGTCAGGCTGATGGTCGGCGTTTCAGCCGAAAGCGTCGTCGCAACCGGCTTCCAGGCGTAACGCTCGGCGCCGACGACGATCGTCGCGCTCTTGACCGTCCATGCCGGGTTCTCCCCGTCGCCGAACACGGCATCGAGCTTGACCTTGACCTCGCCATCCCATTCCGGCGCGACGATGCCGGCCTTCGGCGACTCGAGCACCAGCCGCATGGCGAATTTTGAGCGCGGGCGCCGATCCAGGCCGACCGGCAAGGTGCTGGCGCCAAAAGGCGCGGCGCGCGGCCCATGCAGGATGACGGTCGGGTTGCGCGAAAGGTGGAACGGTCCACCCTCCTGGGAGCTGGCGCGGGCGCGATCGTTACGGGCAAGAACCGGCGGGCGCGGTTGCCGCATGCTGAGCGGCGTCTGCGCTGCGTCGAGCATCCACTGGCGCTCGTCGCGGCCTTCGATGACCGTGATCAGGCCAGTCCGGGTGGAGGCGAGCGCGCCGGGGCGCGACGATATCCGGCTGGTCGTCACGATTGCCGGGGCGAAGGATTGCGCGGTGCCGCTCCCCTGGTCCGGAGCGCGCGCGGCGGCATGCATGGCCTCGGTGTGATGGGCAGGAACGAGCGAACCGGGAAGTTGCGCGCCGTATGGCTCAGGCAGGGCGAAGGTGATCTCCGGGCCGGCCGCGCTGAAGGGACGGAATGCCGAGCGGAAGCGATCGGTGATCCAATAGGCCGATGCGTTGTTCGAGCCCGGAGCATCGCCCAGCGTCGCGCCGCTGCCGGCGGAAAGCGACCATGCCATCGCTACACCGGTTGCGGTCAGCCGGAAATCGGCTTGCTCCTCGCCATAGGTCCAGGCCGGCTCGGAGGTGAACAGCCGCGGCTCCGCCAGCAGCGGCTGGTAACCCGCCACGGTACGCGGCTCGCCGGCGGCGCGGGCCACGTTCTCGCGCTGCCGTTGCGCCGGCATGTCGGCGCCCGCGATGGGTTGCGGCGAAATCGTCCGGCGGGCCGGCGTTCGGCCGCTGCGGACAATTCCAGTCCAGCCGGACTGCCCGCCGCGCTCGTCGATGAAGATCGAAGCCAGACCCGCGGCCGCCCAGGGCGCGAGGCGTTCGAGGCTGAGCCGCCCCCAATCGGCGGCATTGTCCAGAATGGTGTCAAGCTGCGTCGTCGACACGTTCTCACGCTGCTCGACGACGACGCTCTGGCTGTCGCCGTCGCGCGCCCGGGCAACGAGTCGCAGCAAGACCGAAACTGGCCGCGGCGCATCGGATTCCGAGAGCGCGGCGCCCGGCCCGGCAACCAGATCGCGAACGAGACGCTGGCGGAAGCGACGCATCGCCAGCGTATACAGGTCGACGTCTATCCTGGTTACACCGGTCAGCGGGTGCTTTGCCGAGTCCTTTGGCGTCGGGAAGAGATCGTCGCCGGAAACGCCCCCGAACGGACGGAAGCCGACAACAACCGGTTCCGTGCTCCGCACGCCGGCATCCAGCAGCGCGGAAAGGTGCATCGCCGTGGCGGCGCCCGGCAGCTCCCAGGCCGGTTGCCAGCCCGCACCCTGCTGGCGGAGCACGACGGCCTGGAAGACCGGGCGATGGCCGTCCTCGTCGCCATGACGCGCCAGCAGCGACGCTGCGGCGGACTCCCCTGCCCGGCTGCTCGCGTCCCCAAGCCGGGCCACCAGCCTGCCGGCCACGGCCGGTTCCAGCCGCGGGAGCTTGCGGGCCTCGAAACCGTCGGTCGCGGACTGGAGGATTTTGGTGTCGGCTGCGACTTGCGTCGCCAGCATCGCCACAACCTCCGGCTTTGTGCTCCAGGGCAGCTCGCGCTCCTCGTCGAGGCTCCTGTCAAGGCAGAAGGCGATCGCCGGCACGGAAGAAAGGATCAGAGGCCCGGCAAGCGGCATCGCATCAGTCTGGTCGAAGCCCAGCAACAAATGGGCCGACAGATCGACAGCAAGGAAAGCGGTCGGCTTCGCCTTGATCGCAGCCAGCAACCGGTCCGCCAACGGTCCGGCAATGCCGCCGGGGCCGCTTGCCGCCAGATGAAGGAAATGGGGCACCGCGGCATAATCGGTCAGCGGCGCGCCGGCCTGGCCGACAAGCGGCGAGAAGCCAGTATCGAGCTTCTGCATATCGGCCGGCTTCTTGCTGCCTGGGGTGGAGAGCGCCGCCAGCCGATTGCTGAACGCCGCTTGTGGCAGCAATCGAACAAGCTGATGCGCCCGCCAGGTCCAGGTCTTACCGGCTATCTCGAAGCGATGCGCGACAGCGGCAGCGACCATGAAGCCACCATTCGGGTCTGCGAGCAGCAGGTCACCGCCGAAGGCGACGACAGCGTTGTGGGTGATCCGGCCCTTGGCATCGGGTTGCAGGGTCGCCTGCTCGAAATCGCCCGCGAGGGTCACGGACAGCCGCGGCCAGGAGAAGGCGTTGGCAACCGCAAAGGAGCCGAAGAGCCGGTATAGCGGCGCGGCCTCCCCAGGGCGTCGCCGGCGCACCAGCTGCAGCGTGGCTGGCTGGTCGGCGGACCAGGTAGAGAGCTCGAAGCGGGAATGCTCGTCGAGACCGACCACCTGGATCGACGGCAGCAGCTTCAAAGCAGCAGGCGTCGTATCGACCCGCAGCGTTGCGAAGAACGCACCGGTTGCTTCGCTGACGGCAAAGGCGTCGAGCAACAGCGGCCAGGGTTTTGTGCCCGGCAGCCGCCAGCGGAACGCGAGATGATCAGCGTCGAAGGCAAAAGCCGCACGCAGCTTGTCCGCATCGGAGGCGTCGGGATCCACATCCGAAACGTCCGGCTCGATCTCGAAGCCAGCCCCGGCCGGTCCGTCGAGCTTCGTGGTCCTGATCGCGTTCGGATCGTGCGAAGCCAGGAGATCATGATTGACCTCCGCCTGGAGCCGCGCGCCAACGGGGCCGAGCAGCGGCAGGAACGACAGCTTTGCGCTGTGGGCCTCTATCAGCGCGGGCCGGCCGTCCTGCCCATCCCCGGCTCGCCCGATCGTCAGGGCGAGCTGCTTGGTTTCGATCGCGCCAAAGGGCGTCAAGGCTCCCTTCGCGCCGTTGAGTGTCGCCTCCAGCAATCGTTCCTCGTCGCTAGCCCATTTGAGCGTGAGCGGCACCGAGAAGACTGATCCGGCAAAGCCGAAGCTGAATTGTGCAGGAAAGTCATTTCCCTTTGCCGGCAGGGCCTTGATCGCCAGCGTAGGAACGAAGCCGCCCGCAGTCTGTGGGTCGACAAGCGGCCACACGATGTCCGTGCCCTGCAGTTGCGGCTTCAGATTGCCGGCGAGGTCGGCAGTCAGGGTCAGCGTTGCGCTTCCGCCTGCGCGCGGGAGCGCATGGGAGGCGCCGACTGGGAGCAGCAGCCGGCCTCGAATCGTTACGGTCAGGGGATCGACCGTCAGCCCCGTCAGCATCAGCGGTTCGAAAACCATGCCGTCGATGACCACCGTGTCGGCGAGGGCGTCCGGATTGGCGAGCGTCCACCGGAAGCCTGCGAGCGCATCATTGTCGAGGGTGCCGCCGTTGAGGCGCGTGGCATGGTTGTCGGCATAGGACGCGAGGAAGGACGTCGACCCGGCGCCGACCGGCACGTCGGCGCACCAGAAGGTCAAGCTGGTACCGACGACCTTCCTCGGCTTCACGAGCGTCAGCAGATCGTGGGCCTTCTTCAGGGCGCGATTCGTGACCTGCCTGATGATGACTCCATTGGCCGCAGGGAGGGCGGGGCGCACTGCCTCGATACCGTGCTGGTCGGCAAAGACCTTGCCCTGCGATCGCAGCGCGGCGGTTCCGTGGCGCACCTCGACCTTGTCGGCGCCGCGCACGAAGGTTCCCGAGATGCCGACCAGATCGTCGTCCTGCGGGAGGCCCGCAAACGCCATCGAACCGGGCTCGACACCGGTAACACCCTGCAGCAACCAGCCACCGATCCTCGTGACGGCGAGGATCGTGTCCTTGGCTTGCCCGTCCTGTGCGCGCACGACACCGACGCTGAGGTCGAACTGCACATTCGTGATGGAGTAGGAGGTCTCTCCAAAGACGCCGGCGAGACTCGCCTTGCCGTCTTTCACCGCCAGCATGTCGCGCCGGTCGAGCGCAGCAAGGCCGGCCTTGCGGCTGAGCTCGGTCCAGACGAGGTCGTAGCCGTTGGTCGCCGCGTCGCCATAAGGTGCATTGTCCGTTCGCGGCGCGAACAGGGCCAGCGGCGGAGGCGCCTCCTTGCCCGGCTCCGGCTTGGTCGGCGCGACCGACAAGGCGTGGAACTGATCGCGTAGCGCGATGTCGTGACGCGCCATGGCAGTCACGTCACCGGAAAGCGGATAGACCGACCACTTGCCCGCCGCGAGGCCTGGCGCGCCTTTCTGGCCGGGGAAAAGCGTCAGCGACGGCAGCGTGGTGATCGCCATTCCGATCTCTTCGCGCCACGGCCATTCAGCCATCGGCCATCCGTCGGCTGCCCTGCCGCCAGGCGGCCGCCGGAACGCGCCAGCGCCGACTGAATCCTTCAGCGTGGGATCGAGCGCGATCGTCGGGCGCGCCATGTCGAGCCCGCCGGCCCTGCAGGCATAGGTGAGCGTCGTGCCCTTCCCGGCGTAGACGAACGGGGCAAGCGAAGGCGTTTCGGCCGGCTTGTTGCGGGCCTTGCCCGCCGTTGCCATCGGCATCGTCTGGACCGTCGGCAGGCTGGCGTGCCGCACCCAGATCCACGGGACGTCGAATTCTGTCGCCGCCGGCATGACCAGCGACCAGGAAAGGTCCGCGACCACACCGTTTCGCCGCGGGCCGGTTTTCCCCCCGCCCTCGATGCCGTTCTCTAGTTTGAGCTTGCCAAGCGCGACCGAGAAACGCGGCGCGCCTTTCGTAGCCAGGAGATCCCGTTCAAGCTTGCTCAGGCTGGACGGCGAGACGGCCCGCAATCCGCCCGTGGCAAGCGCTCGCTCGGCATGGTCGGGCAACAATCGTTCCGGCGTCTGCCGGAATGGCGTCAGCGGCACGACCCCGTCGAAGCTGATCGCGAAGTCGCGCAGTTCGACCTTCGCGGCGGTGAAACGAGCGTCGTTGTCGAGGAGCAGTCGCAGAGTTGCCGACAGGGTGCCTTGTCTGGGCTCGCCGATTGAAAGCGACCAGTTTCGCTGTTTTGGACTGTGGCCGGAATCGCCCGGGCGATTGCCGAACAAGATCGCGCCGGAAATGCCGTCCCCGGCCTCGTTCGTGGCAGGCGGCGGCTCCGCCGACGACACATCGTCGCCGATGAGCCGACTCAAGATGCCGGGCGTAGCGTTCGGCAGCGGCCAATGCAGCCAACCCTCGTCTAGCGGAGTGAAAGCCCACAACTGGGGCAATGCGGCGGCGTCGGCGGGTTGCGGCGGCCGCGGCAATCCCATGGCCTGGCGCAGACCCTCGGCGGTCTCGATCATCGGTACTGCAAGGTCGACGCGGCCAAGCCGCTTGCCCTTGGCGTCCAGCATATCGATCGCCATCGTTTCCGACTGCGGATTGTCCTTCTCGGGCCCCACATAGGCGTAAGACGCCTCGAGCACATTCTTGCCGGCAGGAAGCTTGCCCTCGGTCTCTATCGTGAAGCTTTGACTGTCGTCGCTTCCGGTGACGACGAATGCCTCGGGCTCTAGCGTCACCGCGGACAGTGGAGCCGTTGAGAGCGGGCGGTCGGCCAAGCGGACGAGAAGTCCGGCGCCATCGATGATGACAATCTTCTTTTTCGGCCGGTGGAGCAGGATCGACGGCTCTTCCTTCGTGCCGTCATATTCGAGCGGCCAAAAGAAATCCTCTGCCGCGAGCTGCACGTTCGGCCGAATGTCGAGCCAATGCGGGGCGGCATCGTCGTCGACGGCGCCACGCATCAGCGACTCCAACCGGGCGATGACGTCGCGCCATGCCTGGCGGCCGATGGCATTGTCGGTCCCGGCATCGAACCAGGGCCGAAGCACCGGCGCCGGCGGGAGCTCAACCTCCTTGCCGTCGACCGCCGTGCGATCCTTGTCCGGATCGAGCCACCGGAAGGTGGCCTTGAACCAGCCGGAAACCAAATCCGCACCCATCCACGGCACTTCGATCGCACCGGCGAGCGCGAACCCGTCGGGAAGAAGAACGATCGTGTCCGCAAGCGGAATCTCCGCGTTGGGGGCGGAAAGCCCCAACGCCTTGCGCGCGTTGCCCAGGTAGACGCTGCCGGGGTTGAAACGCACCTGTCCATGGATGAGCTGCATGGCAGGCAGGTGCTGGTCGTCGACGGCATCGACTTCTTTGGTGTTGCCGTTCTTGTCTTCCTTGAACGTCTTTTCCGGCTTGGGTTGAGGATCGCCGAACGGTGCGACAAGCAGCGTTGCCGGCCCCGTCACCGCCGTTCCGTTCGCAACGGGAAAATCGTTCGGATCGAACGTCTTGAGCTGGCCGCCGTCGCTGATGTGACTCTTGTCGATCGAGCGGAACGCCAACAGGCTCATCCGCGATTCCCAGAACTCGTCCTTGCCGGGCTTGCCCTTGGGCTCGGGGCTTACCTGCAGGAACGACTTCAAATGGACGCTGAGCAAGGCGGGGTAGTGCGGCTTGGCGAGCTGCGGGTTTGCCTTGCCCTCGGATATCTCGGCCAGGGCGCGCAGGCCGCGCAGCGCCGGCACCTTGTCGCCGGGCCATTGCGCTGCCTTCGGAGCGTCGTGGACATTGAAGCCGAACGACCAGAACGGGCCATAGACCCGGATGGCTGGCAGGCGTGTCGCCACCCATTTGCGCGAACCGTCCTGATCGGTTTCCGGCGTCCCGTTTGCCTTGCGGCGCGGCGTGAAGTGCGCCGGCATGAGCGCGCGATAGGCAAGGATCTTGCTCATGGATTTGCCTCCCCGCCCCACGGCACCCGCGCCTCGTTGCCACGTTGGGCAAAGACCTGCGGCTCGCGCATGGCCGTCGGCCGATAGGCTTGGCCGACAAGCTCGCCGATCGCCGCGCCCAGCCTTTGCTTGCTGAGTGCGTGTGCCGGACGGTCGTAGAGGTTGGTCAATTGCTCCTCGACGATTTCGACCGTGAGCTGAGTTGAATATTGTCCGACCAGCGCGACCTTCCAGTTCTTCTCCGACACGATGTCGCCGACGACCTGCTGCCAACGGCCGACGCCGTCCTTGACGACACGCTCGAATATTTCGAAGCCAAGCGCGAGCAGCTTTTTGACGATGTCGTTTTCATGGGCAAGGCCGCGCACCAGCACGGTCGCGAACGCCGCCTGCTCGATGCGCTCGAGCAGGCCGTCGTCCGCGCCGGGCTTCGCCAGCGCATCCCACGATGCCAGCGCGGCCGCATGGCGCCGGTCGATGTCGAGCAACAGCCGCAGCGCGATCGCCAGATCAGCCTCCCCGGCCGGGGCCTGGGCCGCCAGCGAAGCCGGATCGAGCGACGGACGGAAGGCCCAGCGCGGGGCCGCCAGCGGGCTCGCGAGCCCGATCGTTATCGAGCCGGAGACCTCGTCGGGTTTGGGAACGATCAGCCGGATCGCCAGCGGCGCCAGCCTGGCAAGCCCGCCCGACTTCGGCAGCTCGTCCTGCGCGATCATCTTGCCGAATTCGGGGCCGATGAGCTTGTCGACTTCCGCCATCGGCGGAAGTGCGTCGAAATCCTCGCTGACCATCGCGGCAAAGGCCGGGCGGATATCGAGCTCCGCAAACAGGCCGCGGCTCCAGTTGGACCCGGTCGTCCTGGTGATGTCGGCCCCGGCCGTCTCGAAGTCCGAACTCAGCGCCGTGATCTTGAAGGCCTTCGACCAAGGCGGCACCGCGGCTTCGTCTGCGGTTGACGATCGCGCGACCGGCGCCACCTGGGCGATCGGCGCGAAGGTCTGGCCGGGCGCTAGGTCGGCAATGATCAGCCGGGCGTCGGCGTCAGGCAGCAGTCCGGCTGGGGCACGCTTGGCGCGTACGACAAGTTCATGGGCGAAGGGACCCGCGCGCAATTCCGCGCCCAGGCTCTCGGCATAACGCGGCAGCCGGGCCCTCACGCGGTATCCCGAAGGTCCCAGCAAACCGACGACCTTCTGCTTCAGCTCCCCGGGCAAGATGAGTTGAGCGGACCAGTCTGCGAAACGGTCGGCGCGCGCCTTGCGCATCTCGTCTGTCCACACGGCCTCCCATCCCGTCGGCGTCCAGAAGACTTTCCACTTGAGCGGGCTCGCCGCGGCGGGCAGGCCGTCGCTGTGCCCGGCCCCGAGCGGCGTCAGCGCGTCGGGATCGCCGGACGGAATGACAATGGAATGGCCTTGCGTCATCAGGCGACGCGCCGCCGTCGCTTCCACCGTCACCGTCTGGCGGTAGTAGAATGGCTCGGCCGCATCCTGATAACGCCTGGCGCCCCAGCGCGCCGCCGGCGCCGCAAAAAGCAATGTCTGGTCGTGCTCGCTCAAATCCGGCGGCAGCGGCCAAGCCTCCCAGCCGCCCTCCACGGTTGTCGCCCGTGAGACGGCTGCGCCGTCGAGCAGCGGTTCGCCATTGGCGAATTGGGTAGCCCTTAGCAGCTTTATGTAGTCGGGCTCGGCAAATTCCCTCTGGTAGCTCCGGCGCAGATCGCCGAACTCCAGCTTGGCCGCAACCTCGCCGTTGCTTTCCAACAGCTGAGCCTCCGAATGGGCGACAACGATCTCGTTGAAGGGACGCCCATCGGCCGCGCGCAGCGAACGCGCCGACAGGATTGCCGGCGGCTCCAGCGCGCGCACGCGTGGCAGTGACACATCCTTGCGACCCGCGGCCGCGGGAAGCGGCGGCTCACGATCGAGCGCCTCTTCCTTGTCCTCATCCCAGACGGCCTTGCGCTCGATCGCCTTGAGCAGGCGGTCGTAGCGGCCTTCCCAGGTGACGGAATAGCTTCGCGCGGTGGCCCATTCCTCCTTGAGGAAGCGCGTGAGGCGCAGCCGGCCCTGACCGTCGGCAGCGATTTGCACCGGCTCGACCGATTTCGGCTGCGCCGCGGCCATCGCCAGCGCCAGCCCGTCGCCGGACGTCACCTCGGCGCCACGCCGGTCGAACACGCTCTGTATAGGCGCGGTGGCAAACAGGCGCGCGCCCCAAATCCGGTAGGAATCGAAGAGGCTGTTATTGCCCAACAGCACGCCCCTGAGGAGCTCAATCGCCCGTTCGCGCGCGTCGGGGGCATCGTCGCCGGGAGCCGGCCGGGCAAATGCTTCTGCCAGATAGTCGATCCAGAGCCTGTAGCGTTCTTCGGAATAGCCGGGCGGGACGATTGTAGCGTTGCCCAGCTTGCCGGGCAGCGGTTCGAAGCGGCCGAACGGCGTCAGGTCGAGCCGGTTGGGAAGCTTGCCGATCACGAACCGGGCTGCCGGCAGCTTGGCAAGCAAGCTGGTTTCGCGCGGTCCGGCATCTATTTTGAAGAAGTTGCGCAACAGCTGCCGCAAGCCCTTGCCCTTGCCCATGAACTCGCGCACGAGCAGGGTTTCGTCGGGCTTGAACAGGCCAACGTCAAACCGCTGGTCGCGTTCGCCACTGATTGCCGGCCGGTCCACGCCGGCAAATACGATGTCGACCCGACCGTTGAGCACCAGCTCGCCCGCGGCTTTTGCCTCCCCGACCCGGATGATGTCGTAATGCGCGATCTGCCACGGCACCGGCCGCAGCGAGACCTGCACGATGGCGAGACCGACATCGGCAAGGCGGGCCGAGTCGGCCCCGGCGCGATAGGCCTGCGGGTGCTGGACCGGCAGCTCGGTCATGAGATGCCGGCCGGCGACTTTCCTGAGCCGCTCCAGCGCCCCGAGAAGCTCGGGCGTCGCATCGATAGCCGCCTCGTCGAAGAGGTCCATCAGGCCGGCGCGGGCATCCGTGAGCCGCTCGAGCACCTCGCCCTGGTCGACCAGTATTCCGGTGACCGGTTCGCGCAACGCGAATGCCGCGGCGAGGCCCAGTGCCGTCAGGCCCGCCCAGCCATAAGGGTCGATCAGGTCACTGTTGGCATCGAGCCACTTCACCGGATCGGCGATGGCCGTCGGCGGGCCGAGCGCCACTTCCACCTGAAGCCTGGCGTTCAGGTCGTCTTCGAGATCGTGCAGGCGGGCGAAGAGCAGCGCCAGGTATGGATGGACCGGCGCGCGGGCAAAGGCCTCGCCAAGCTCGAGCAGCTTGCCGATCTTTGCATGCTTCGCGATCTCGGCACGCTGCACCGGGGTCAACCTGTCGGGCCAGTCGAGTTCGCTGTCAGCCCAGGAATACGTGCCCGGCCAACGGTCGAGCATGTCTTCGCCATCGACGCCCTCCGATGCGAGCTGGGCGCGCGTGCGGGCAAAGACCGGGTATTGCGCTTCCCAGTTCTGCGTATCCGCCATCGTCGCCGGGGTCAGCCGCGCCCGCGCGGCGTCTGTCGGCACGATGCGGCGCAAGCGCTTCGCGCGCTTGCTGAGCAAGGGAAGATCGAAATTGATGAGGCCGTCGAGAAGGGTTTCGTACACGGAGTAAGCTGCGACCGCGGCCAGCGGAGTTGCAGCATCGACCGCCTCACCGGCCGGCGTCGCGTTCCAGGTCACGGTGACAGCACGCTCGCGCCCGGGCTTCGAAACGAAGCTGATTTCGCCGCTGTCGCCCACCACCGGCACGTGCAGGAGATCGGCGTCCGCCCCCAGATCGCGCCAGGCGACGACCGCTGCTTTCGGGTCGCTCGCGACGACCGCCGGCCATTCGAAATAGGGCAGCGGCCGGGGAGCCGCATTGAGATCGATGGACAGAACCAGCCGCACGGGCGACAGGCCCGATACCGGCGCGTCCGTCAGACGATCGGCCTCCTGCTTGACGGCGCCGGGATGCGTGACGGCGCGCAGGAACAGGCGCCAGGAACGGCCGCCATTCTTGTCCGCCGAACGGCGTCGGAAGAAGCCGTCGGCCGCCTGGAACAGCGTCGATTCTGCGCTCAGGCGCTGACCCTTGTGATCGAAATAGGGGGTCGCAGCGCCACTCGTCCAAGCGAAACCGAAGTCGAGGACCTTCGGCAGCTCGCTGACACCCCTGGCGCGTTCCTCATCGGGCGTCGTCGGAGGTTGCGCGCCGGTAACATCGAGGTAGCCGAACGGTATGTCCTTTTTTGTGGCGAGGGCCAGGGGAACGATAATGTCCCCTTCGATCAGCGCCTGACCCGTCGTGCTCATCAGGCCGCGATCGGTGACGTCGATCGCTTCCTCCGGATAAGCGCCGAGCGGCACCTCGGCGAGCGGCCTGAGGATCAGCTGCCAGCCGACGGTACGGGCAGTGCCTGCAGCCTGCGGCAGCATCGGCTGCCGCCAGCGCATAGAGGCCGTCCATGCCTTTTCGACATAACGCAAATCGAGCTGGGCATCGTCCGCCGGCAACGGCGTCATGACCGGCGTGAGATCCAGCGTGAAGGAGAAAGGCGCGCCGCGCGTGCCGGCCTGGCTAACGGGCGTCACCGTCGCGATGAGGCTGCGGCCGGCGGCGGCAGTCTCGGCAGGCAGGATTTCGTCACGGGCTATTGTGTAGCTGTAACGGGCCAGGCGGACCTGTTCGCCGTCCGGATTCGCAAGCACTTCGCAGGGTTTGGCATTGATGGTGTGGAGGACGCGCTGAGTGGCGAAATCGACGAAGCTGATCTCATAAGCGCGAAGGAAGTGCTCGACATCCGCGACTGCCTCGGCCGCAAGCTGCTCGCCTGGCTCCGGCGCCGTGCCACCCCAGTCGAGCCGCCATGCCAGCGCGACGACTTCCTCGTCGAAATAACCGGCAGCATCGCGGACCACCGGCGGGTTGAGTGCAAAATCGATGCTGGCAGCGTCAGCGGCCGGCTTGAGGCTGTGTACCTCCTTATTGCCGTCATGAGCCGTGATTGCGACGCTCGGATAAGTGCCATCCTTGATGCGCTTGGCCATCCATCCCGGCATCTCCTTGGCCTTGACGCAGATGAGCACGCCGAGGTCGAAGAGCGTTGGCCGGCTGTCTCCAAGCGGCACAGTTTGCGGCAATCCGTCCTTGGTGGGGAAGCGTGTGGTGCTCGCGATGCGCGTCAGGTCGTCATAGAAGCCCTGTAGCAGAAGGCTCTGGCTGGAAAGGGCCTGCTCCCTGAAATACTCCGGGGTCTTGGGTGCGTCCTCGGGCTTGGCAGGAGCCTTGATGTCGTCTCCCCGCTTGATCGAACTCAGTACGGCGATGTCGAAAGCATTGCCTTGGTCGAGCATGCGGCGAGGACCACGCGCAGCATTGGTCGGATCGAACACGCGGTCATCGTAAAGACGTTGGCCAACCTCAATGATACCGGGCGGCACGAGCTTCGGTTGCAGGGACGGCCAGTTGTCCGGAAAGGCTTCCTCGTCCTCCGGCTTCGTGCCCTTTACGAAAGTCGGCACGTAGCATCCAGCCAGAAGCTTCGTCAGCGTCAGCCTTGTATCGGTGCTTCCGTCGTCCTGGGATTCGAGTCTGACGAATGCGCCGGGCCTTGCCTTGAGCGTCGTAGGACCGGAATTCAGCTTCGCCCAGCCGCCCTGGTCGGCGACGTAGTATGAACCGTTCGTCAAAAGCTCCGCAGGAATGTTGAGCTCAACGTAGTTGTGCCAATTCGCCGGACTATCGTCGTGCGACGTGACCGGATAGAACCGCTGCCCGTTGGGGCCGGGCATGATCCAAGCGAAAAAGAGTTTGTCGCCGTCGAATGCCCGGTTCTCGCCCACAATATGTGCGGTGACGAAGCAATCGGGCGGCAGCTTGGGCTCGACCGGCTCCAGTGCCCCGCCGGCGATGCCAAGCTGCGGACCCTCGGCGAAAACCGTAGCAAAATGACCCTCGCGAAGCCCGTCGTCGATGCCCGGCATCGGCGGCGGCGCCTTGCCCGGCTCGAGGAAGGAACCGGCATATCTGGAGAGCACGTTCTTTGCCTGCTCTACCGCGCCCTTGTTGATGCCAACGTCGATCTTGATGGCGAGCGAACGGCCGAACACGCCGATGATGAACTGGGCGCGACCGCGGAAGCCGAGCTCACCATTGCCGGCCCACCCGATCTCGCCCAGCACCGACAGCTGCAGGCTGAAGGAGAACGAGATGTCGATGCTGATCTTGAAGAACTTGAATTTGAGCCGCAGCCAGGCGCGCACCAGGAAGCGCACGGCAATGTCCAGCCCGATCGCGCCGTAGATGTTGGAGGCGAGCGGTTTGCGCAAATTGGCGCCGATGAGGAGGCGGGTCGCGTATTGGACGCGCACCTGTGCCTCGACGCGTACGCCGACGAAGCCGAAATCCACGCCGCCGCCCAGATTCAGCTCGCCATAGGCGCTGAAATAATAGCCATAGATCAGCAGGTCGCGCTCGATGCGCATCAGGATGCCGGCGCGGCAGCCGACCCGCATCGGGCCGACGGTCAGGTCGAAGCCCAGCCGGTCGGGCCAGCCGAGCTCGGCGTGCACCAGCCCCGGCTCGATGAGCAGCGTCGCTTCGAAATAGGATTTCTCCAGCGCGAGCTTGAGCGGATAAGGGATCGGCTGGTTCGGATCCTCGCCGAGATACGGGTCCTGGCTCTTGCGCACATGCGCGAGCAGCCGGTTCTGCGGCGCAGAGAACGCAAAGAAGCCGGACGCCAGCGGGCGCCCCCGCATGTTCTCGACGTTGCGGAAGAAGTCGTCGACGCTGACCGGGAACCAAAGCTTGGCCGCGGCAACCAGGGTGAAGTCGGAGCGATAAGCCGCGAAGATCTGGGTGAAGATCGTCCGGATCTGGCGCTCGGCCTTTTCGTTATACTCGAAAGGCGAAGAGTTGGCCGAGCCGAGCGAGAGCACGGCCTCGAGCGCAATCGTCCAGCGGCGGCCTTTCGTCTCCGGCTTCCAGGAATCGATGCGCGCCAGGGTCTGGTGCTTGCCGACCTCCTTCAGCATGGCATTGATCAGCGCCGGCAGCTCCTTGTGCTTCTCGAGCTCGAGGATGAGCGGCAGCGTGTAGCGGTAGCCGAAGCCGAGGCCGACCTGACGCAGATAGATCGGCAGCGCTCCGCCCACGAGATAGCCGATCTTGGCCGCCTCGATGGCGATGAACCAGGCCCGCAGCCATTCCTTTTCCGGCGTCTCGCGCACGCGCACGAAAGCAAAGGCGGCGGAAAGTTCCGGAAAGCCGGGGATCTGCACCGTGCCCTCGCCGGCAAAGCCGTCAAGCACATCGCTCTTGTAGGTGTCGACACGTCCCCCGATGCGGAAGCCCTCGGAGGTCGAAATATCGACCCGCAGCCCGTCGAAATGGACCTGCGGCACCGAGGAACCGGACTCGGGCAGGCCGATATACATGGCGTGGAAGTCGATCTCGGCGCGGATCACGTCGCCCATGTCGGCGAACTCGACCTGGCCGCCGATGATGATGGCCGCGGTGCGGAACTTCGGGAATTTCGGATGGAAGCCGATCGAGCGGATCTCCATGCGGAAGACCCCGAAGACCTTGAAGACGATCGGGCGCTTGAGCTCGATCGACAGGCTGATGTGCTCGGCGAACTCGTCGGTCAGCGGCACGCGCACGAAATCCAGCCGCGCGGATTTCAAATTCTCGAGCAGCCCGCTGGTGAACTCGTTCGGCTCCGGCGTGAATTGCGCCGACCCGGTCAGCTCGAAAAAGAAATGCCGCTCGCCGCCGTCGGGCGCGCGCCGGTAAGTGAGGCCGAGCTGCTGGATCTCGAATTTGAAGCGCGTTCCGCGCGAGAAGATCGGCTTGTCCTTTTCACCGAGCTCCGCGTCGAGGCTGTCGAGGTCGATGCGTCCATCACTGCCTTGCTTGAACGCGATGGCGATGTTGACCGGCGCCTCGTCCAGCAGTTCTGGCAGGACGCCCGAGCCTGACACCGAGAGATAGTCGAGCCGGCTCGAGCGGATGCGCAGCGTCGCCTGCTTGAGGATGAACGACTGCTTCAGGCCCTTCACACTCAAAGTGTTCGAGATCAGATTGCCGGTCGCGTCGAGCCCGCCCGGCCCGAGCACAAACTCGGTTACCCAGAAGTTCAGGCTGCCGCGGCCGAGACCGGTGTAGCGCAAAACGATCGAGCGATCCGCCGGCAGCGCCAGCACGAAGCGGCCGCACTTGATCGACAGGGTCAGCACGTCGATGGTTTTGCTCTCGTCCCCCTCCTCCTTCCGCGCAAGGGCCGTCATCTTCAGGCCGAGAAGCGGAAGCTCCTCGCTGTAGTGGTAGGCCGTGGCCTTTTGCGGCAGCGGTGCTTCGGTCGTCCACGCGGGGGCCTCATTGTCGGCCAGCTCCTGCTTCGGCAGGCGAAAGGCGAGCGAGGCTCCGTCGGCGACGCTCAGCGAAAGGTCGCGCAAGTCGAAACGGAAGGTGACTGCGCCCGACGCGCTGAAGGCATCGGCGCCGGAACCGAGCGCGAAGGTCAGGCTGGTCCGCAGCAGGACCACGCGGTCGTCTTCTTCATCGATGCAGATCTCGTCGATCGTGAACGTGACCTTCTGACCGGCGTCGCCGGCATCGCCGAACATCTTGAACAGCGCATTGGTCGCCGCGATCCTGGCCGACAATCGCCAGCCATCGTCACCGAAGCGCGGCGTCTCGAAAGCGTCGAAATCGAACGCGCCGGGCGGCAGCGGTGCGGGTTTCGCGCCGGGACAGCCAGGGTCGACGCCTGGTACGTTCGGCAGGTTCGCCGGAATCAGGGAGCGGATCGGCGAGGCCCCCGCGGGCAGCACCTCGAGGAAGCGAGGCGCGCGGCCCCTACGCCAGCCAACCGTGCGGACCGCGAGGTCGCCCGCCTGGGCGCGCCCAAGACCGATCGCCAGGAACGGCTCGTTCGACTGCCCAGGTTGCGTTTCCACCACGTCGCGTTCATCCGCCATGTCGTCCGACTGCTTGAGCGAGAAGCCGATGCTCGCACGCGCCAGAGGCGCGACCGGCTGGCCCTGTGGGGCTTGCGGCGCCCCGTCGAAAAGCAGCAGGTGGCTTGCCGAATGGCTGCCGTCCACCTCGCCTCGTAGCACGATCGACTGTGTGCGCGGGCGCTGCATCTCGAGCGAGATCGCGGGCAGATCAAGCGTGAGCGGATCGGCGAAGCTTCCCACAAGAAATGTCCCGTGAGAAGCGAACGGGACGTTGAAGGCAATCTCCTTGGCGCCCTTGATTTCCAGACACTTGTCGTTGGACGCGGCCGGAGCGCCCTTGTCCGGCGCGCCGGGCGCGCCGCCGGCAGCCGCCCGCCAGTCGAGCCTGATCTGCTGCGCGCTGCCTTGCGTGGCGATCTCCAGGCCGAAATCCGTCATCTCATCCTGAGCGCCGACGGCGCCAGCCGCCTCGCGCCCGAGCAGGTCGTGGGCGAGCGCCTTGAGCAGGCGACGCCCATTCATGCGCCAGAGCAGGAAGGTGCGCTCGCCGCTGCGAAACTCGCCATCGTGGAAGGTCAGGCCGTATTCGTTGACGCCCGAGGTGGGGGGCGGAGCGAGGAGGTCATCGGCAAAACTCAAGGCCGGGACCTTCTTGCCCAGCCACTGGTCGAAAGGATTGGCGCCGGCCGGGCGCTTCGCGCCGGCAAGAAATTCGGGCGGGTTGGCCACAGTTGCACTGACGAGCGTGGTGTCACGCAGGAGCAGCCGCGCATCGGTGCGGTAGAGACCTTCGCCCGCGTCGCCAGTGAGGCGGCTGGTCACCTTCAGCCCACCGATCTCGAGCAGCGCCTGGAAGCACGCCCGCCGCTTGCCGCCGCCGGTATTGCTGAGGAACAGTCCGATCTGCAGGTACCAGCACTCAGCCT
>JBFWUS010000058.1:0-37003 GCA_050247155.1 Rhizobiaceae bacterium | reverse complement strand
GCTGGCGACGGCTCGTGCGCGACTACGAGCGGCGCATCGATGTCTCAACCGCCATGATCCACGTCGCAATGGGCGGCATTCTCATCCGCAGAAACGCTCATCCATGAATTTCCAAACGGACTCTAAGGCATGTCTCCCGAAAGTGGGAAACGGCTTCGGGATAAAGACATGCGTCCAATCAAGAAGCTAAAGCGCATGGGGCGAATCTGAAAAGATCGCGACACGCTTTAGGATCAGGCCTGTTCCTCGCGAAGCTTTCTCGCGATCATGTCGCGCAAAGTTTGTCTGTCGAGTTTCCCCACACGCGTTGTCGGGAAGGCGTCGATCGGTTCTATGCGCTCGGGCCACTTGAAGGCTGCGAGGCCACGCGCTTTCAGAAAGGCGCCCAGTTCCCCCACGTTGGGCAAAGCGGCGCCGGGCACCACGATCAGGTAGGCGCATGCCTTCTCGCCATATTGCGGGTCGGGCATGGCAACCACTTTCGAGTCGGCGACAGCAGGGTGTTGGTTGATCAACGCCTCGATATCCTCCGTTCCGAATTTTTCGCCGCCGCGATCGATGTTGTCCTTGGCTCGCCCTTCAAATGAATAATGGACTTCACCGTCGATCAGATGTGCGCGCATCAGGTCGCCCGTCTTGAAAAATCCATCTGGCGTAAGTTTGCCGCTCATCTGCGACGCATCACCCATGTAAGCGGAAAATCGCGAAGGCCCGCGAAATGAGAGCTCCCCGATCTCACCGAACGCGACCTCGTCCCCGGATGGATCAAGTAGGCGAATTTCGTCTTCAGGCGAAGCGGGGACACCAACGGTCGTGTGCCGCGCAGCCGACGACGCCTTCGGCCTGGCGCAGGTGAGCAATCCCTCCGTTATGCCGTAAGCATTCATTACAGGCACGCCGACATGCGCTTCGATCCGATCGGCGCCGCTAAGGGTGGTGAGGAATTTAAGCGAGGAAATGTCGTGATCGGCAATGTGATCGTAGGCCAGTATGCCGCTGGCGACCGGGCCGATGCTTCCCGAATAGGTGACGCGTTCCTCCTCGATCAGACGAAAGAACTCCCGCGCGTCAAATCTCGGCATCAGAACAAGCGTACGCCCGCCGATGATAGCCGGGAAAAGATGATAGATCATTGCTGCGTTGTGGATCAGAGGCAGGGACCACAGATGCACGTCATCGGGACCCAACCCAAGCAGTTCGGCCCATGCAGTAGCATAGGCGACGTATTCCGCATGGAGCCTTGGTATGATCTTTGGCAATCCGGTCGAGCCCCCGGAGAGCTGAAGCATGAGCACGTCATCTGGCCTTGGTATGATGCTGTCGATTGCCGGGTCGCGCGGCGTTTCAACCAGTTGCGCGAAGTCAAGCTCATCATCCGTTGGAGATCCGTGGACGACCATCGTGTGGGTCAGTGTTTCGATCTCGCCCCGCATTTCCTTCGCAAACTGCACTAGGTCGAAACTCGACGGATAGTCGGCCTGTACAATGTGCAGGCGCGGCTTGGTTATCGCGCTGATTGACCGGATTTCGTGGCCGCGATGCTGGGGCAGCGTGCAGACAGGGAGAATGCCTGCCTTAAGGCATCCGAACAAAGCCACGACCGTATTGGGAACGGTCCCCATCTGGAAAAGGGCTGTGTCGCCAGGCGCCAGGCCCGCTTTCAGCAAACCCGACGCCAGACCGTCGGACCGCTGTTCAAGCTCTTGAAACGTTATACGGTTTCCATTCGCTACCAGCGCAACTTTGTCCGGAACGCGCTTCACGGTCGATGCAAGTGCTTGCAGCGCAGTATTGGGCCCCCGTGGGTGGCTCACTTCCCTCATGCTTCTCCTCCCGGATGTCTTTTGCTCCTGTCCCGAACTGCTGTTCGGTTCAGGTTTGCGCGAAATGGCGAGAGATCTTTGCAAGCATCGCCGTATGTATTGGTATCGGCAGGTCCCTGGTCACCCAGATGCGCGGCAATCGTAGCTATGGGCCGACAGTGATCCATCGGCCACACCCGCTCATCTGCGCCATAGCCAAAGGCGCCCGCCCAACGACATCTTCAATAACCACCTCCACTGCGCAAACTGACAATGCATTTTAATTGAGACTATGTCAATATTTGTTTCAACACTAGAACCTGGGGTAGAACCGCTTCTGTATCTCGTCGTTGTGGAAATGCGTGGGTAACGCCCCAGACGGTCATCGACCGGATCTGTCCGCCGCCAGCGCCGTCATATTGTGGTGTGTTGATTTCTGCCAAGACCTGTCGGGTCTATCCACCGAGCGACGTGGCGGTTTTGCTTTTGCCGTAAACAAGGCGGACAATCATCGCAAACAGGAACGGCGCCATAAATATGTCGAGAGCGGTTGCCCGGATCATGCCGCCCATGACGCCTATCCCGATTGAGTTCTGCGCCGCCGAACTTGCGCCCGTCGCCAGCGCCAGGGGCAATACCCCCAGAATGAAGGCAAGCGACGTCATGACAACCGGTCTGAACCTCAATCGCGCGACCTCGCGTACGCTCTCTGCCCGACCAAACTGCTGACCATCGCCAACGCCAAGCGGCTGGAGCTGGGGTCGCAGGAGACCTCGAACGAGCGTATGGCTGAATTTTTGTATGACCCAGACGTCGACGTTCGCCCCCAGGATTGTCAGAGTAACAGGGAAATCTAAGCAGAACGCTGTTAGCGGAGAACCATTCGGTTCACCGCATGAAAATCAGCCAGTTGGGCTAAGATTCCGGGCGCTTGCAGCGCGAAGGTGTCGGGAAAAGCTACAGGGTTTTTGGATGGCTTGGCAGGAAACGTTTCTGAATAGCATCGGTCCCGGCCCGCTTGCGGGACTTACATTCGGGGACTGGGTTCGGCTGCTGGCGCAGAATCGGTTTGCGGTTGCGCCGCGCTATGTTCCGCGGACGATAGCGGTGACGGTGCAGGCCGTTCCGAATAGTTTTTTTCGCGCCTTGGAAGAGTGGCGGTTCAAAAAAAAGTGGGAGCAGGAAGCGATTGCGCCACCAGTTTTTGTGCTGGGGCATTGGCGCAGCGGGACGACGCACCTGCACAATCTATTGACGATCGACAAGCGCTTTGCGTTTCCCAACACGTATCAGTGCCTTTTCCCTCACACATTTCTGACGACCGAAACGATGAGTGCGCCCTTGCTGGGACATTTCGTCCCCAAGACAAGAGCGATGGACAACATGGCTTTGACGCTCGATTCGACTCAGGAAGACGAGTTCGCGCTAAGCCTGGATTGCTTTAGGTCGCCATTCATGGGGTGGGTGTTTCCGAGCCACCAGCATGACTACGACAAGTATCTTACTTTTGAGGGCGCGAACCGTCGCGACGTCGAAGCCTGGAACGATGCGCTGATCAAATTTTTGCAGAAGCTAACCTTCAAACACAAGAAGCCCATGGTGTTGAAGTCGCCGCCGCACACGGCACGCGTGGCAATGCTCTTGAAACTATTTCCAGATGCGAAGTTCGTGCATATCCATCGCAATCCCTACCATGTGTATCAATCTTCGATCAAAACGTTCATGTGCAACACCATGATGGCCGTGCAGCGACCGCGACCGGAGCAACTGGAGGACCATACCCTGGGGCAGTACACGCGACTTTACGATGCGTTTTTCGAGCAACGTAAGCTCATTCCTGCCGGGAACTATCATGAAATGAGCTTTGAGGAATTGGACCGCAATCCTGTCGAGTCAGTGCGGAAACTGTACGCCGCGCTGTCGCTACCCTACTTTGGCGAGGCGGAGTCGGGTTTGAGGCAGTATGTGGCGACGCTTGCCGGTTATAAGAAGAACGCATTCCCCGAAATGCAGCCGGAGTTGCGCCGGCGGATTGGCGCGACGTGGAGACGGTCGTTTGAAGAGTGGGGGTATGAAGTGTGAGGTGCGTGGCCGACGACGAAGCTGGGAAGATCAGCATGCTCCGATACGCCGCCGTGCGGGCGCCTGTCAGCCCCGCTCGACCAGAAACCGGTGGCCGCCATCGGTGGCCTCAGACATGATCAGCCGGTGACCATCGTCCTGGCAGAAAGCGGGAATGTCGATGACAGCCAATGGGTCCGTCGTTTCCAGCCACATCTGCGCGCCGGTTGGAAGATCAGCCAGCCGACGGCGCGCCTTCATCACGGGCAGGGGGCATTTTAGCCCCTTCAGGTCGTAAATTTCGGCGGTTTCGGACAAGGCAAGCCGGGTCGCGATCAACCGCCCAGCAAGCTGCCGAGCGCGCCGGAAGCCTTTTTGCGCAGCTTGCCCAGCATACCGGGATCTTCCTCGACCGGCGGTGCGGCTGGCGCGGCAGTAGCGGTTGCCTCGTCGGCTTCGATCGCCTTCACTTTCCTGCCGCTTTCAGCAGTCGCTTCGTCGTCGGCGATGGCATCCACCTTGCCCCGGCTCGCCTTCGCGTCGGCTTCGGCCTTCCTGGCAGCCTGCTCGGCGGCCTGCGCCTCGAGCTTCGCCATTTCGGCAGCGGCTTTCTCCGTTGCCTTGCGTTGCGCCTCAGCTCGTTCGGCCGCTTCCCTTTCCTCGGCGATACGCTTTGCCTCGGCTTCGGCGGCTTCCTTGGCCGCCATCTTGCGGCCGGCTTCGTTGTTGGCGCGGCCCATACGCGATGTGGCGACAACCTTGCCGTCGGCCGTCAACGATGGCGGCTCCATCGAGATCCGTTCGCCGCGCGCCCGCCGTTTGGTCCAGTCGGACACCAGTTTGGCTTCGTCGGCGCCGCGGATCGACGGTTTGGCCGGATTGGCGTCGGCCTTGGACAGAGCTGAGTCGAAGGCAGCCGAATAGCTCTTCTGATATGACTGAAAAGCCGCCGAGTTCGCGCTTTCAGACGGCGCGACCGGGCACTTGCCGGTGGCCGAGAGTTTTGTGCCGTCGGGCAGCTTACGGTTGAAGACGTAGCGCTTCTCGCAGATGTCGACGCGTGGCGGCTTCTTGTTCACTTCGAATTCGTCGTAGCCTTCCTTCAGCATCTTCCAGAATGCGTAGTTATGGTCGTTGCGGTAGCGCGCCATGTTCTGGGCGGTCATGCGGAAGGGATAAGCCTGTACCTGGAATTCGCTCTGGCCGCCCTTGAACGCCTCCGCCGCGAAGGCAAAGATCTGCTTCATCTGCGGATCGGTCATCGAATAGCAGCCGGACGACGAGCAGGCGCCGTGCACCATCAGGTTCGAGCCAGTGCGGCCGTTGGCGCGATCGTAGGCGTTCGGATAGCCGATATTGAAGGCCAGCGTGAACTTCGAATTCGGATTCATCTGCGCCGGGCGCACGGTATAAAAACCCTCTGGCGCCTGGCGGTCGCCTTCGGTGAATTTCGGCCCAAGCTTGCCGGAATAGATGCAGATCGGATAGCTGGCGATGACGGCGTATCTGCCGGTCTGCGTCTGCTTCCAGATTTCGAGCACCTTCTCTTCCTTGAAGATGCGCCCCAAAATCGGCGAGCCGCGCTCCATGCCCTTGCGCTTCATTTCGGCCTGCAGCGCCGGCGAAAAGCTTGTGTAGGCGTTGGCCGTGAATTCCTTCACGGTTCGGTCGTTGCAGGCGGCGACGGTCGCCAGCAGCGCTGCAAAAATACCGGTGCGGATCAGTTTACCGACCATGCCGAACTTGATTGTCCCTGTTCCCGCTCAAGGCCTATGCGGCCTATGCTTGATTTTCCCTTACCGCAAGGCTTGCCAAGCGGGCTTCACGGCAGGTTGATAGCGGAAGCTCGGCGGCAAATTTGTGGCAGGACCGTGAGGCGGGTGCCACAATTCCCGGCCAAAGCACCTCTCAGAGGTGGCGTCCCATGGCGAGATATTTCTCACGGCGCTGTTCGCGCAGGTCCATATTGGACCCGGAAAGGTCCTTCAGCGCCTTGGCGATCTGGTCGCCGGCGGTCTGGATCACCTTTTCCGGGCCACGGTGCGCACCGCCGAGCGGCTCCGGGATGATGCCGTCGATGATCTTCATGTCGAGCAGGTCTTGTGCCGTGATCTTCATGTTGGTCGCGGCGTCTTTTGAGCGCGTCGTATCGCGCCAAAGGATCGAAGCGGCCCCTTCGGGTGAAATTACCGAATAGATGGCGTGTTCGAGCATGTAGACCCGGTTGGCGGTGGCGATGGCGATGGCCCCGCCGGACCCACCTTCGCCGATGATGACGGAGACCGACGGCACTTTCAGCGCCAGGCAAGCGGAAGTGGAGCGCGCGATTGCTTCAGCCTGGCCGCGTTCTTCCGCGCCGACGCCGGGATAGGCGCCCGCCGTGTCGACCAGGGTAACGACCGGCACCTTGAAGCGGTCGGCCAGTTCCATGATGCGAACGGCCTTGCGGTAACCTTCCGGCCGCACCGAGCCAAAATTGTGCTTGAGGCGGGTTGCGGTGTCAGAACCCTTTTCCTGGCCGATCACCGCTACGGATTCGCCCCGAAAGCGCGCAAAACCGCCAACGATTGCGGCATCTTCGCCAAAGGCGCGGTCGCCCGCCAAGGGCGTGAAATCGGTGAAAAGGCCGGCGACATAGTCGACGCAGTGCGGCCGGTCCGGATGGCGGGCCACCTGTACCTTCTGCCACGGTGTCAATGCCTTGTAGGCGTCGCGCAAGGCGTCGGCGGAGCGCTTTTCGAGGCGCGACACTTCATCGGCCACGTCGACTGACTCGCCGCTTTCGGCGAGCTTCTTCAGCTCGATGATTTTGCCGTCAAGGTCGGCGACCGGTTTTTCGAAATCGAGGTAATTGTACATGCCTACAGAAACCGAAAACCCGCTTATGGAACAATCTTGATCGACAAAAAGGCGGCTTTCGACCGCGGAATGCAGACCTCACATAGCGTCAGGTGGCCTGATCGGCAAGCGGATGATGGTCTTGCACGAGGCGAACGAGTCGTTCCTCCAAAACATGCGTATAAATCTGGGTGGTCGATATGTCGGCATGTCCTAACAGCTGCTGAACCGCGCGCAGGTCCGCGCCATTTTGCAAGAGGTGGCTGGCAAAAGCGTGGCGCAGCACATGCGGCGAGATCTTTGCGGCGGAAATGCCGACGCGGGCGGCCAGCCCCTTCAACTCGCGGGCGAAAACCTGACGCGGCAGATGGCCGCTTTCCGATGATGCCGGAAAAAGCCAAGGACTTTCGGCGAAGGCCGGGCGGCTTGCGCGTTCCGCCAGCCATGAGCGCATTGCAGTACGAGCCTTAGCTGAAAGCGGCACCATGCGTTCCTTGCCGCCCTTGCCGCGGACGACGAAGAAACGTTCGTCGCGCAAGGCGACCGTGACCGGCAGGCTGACCAGTTCCGAGACGCGCAGGCCGGTGGCGTACAGCGTCTCGACCAAGGCGTGCAAGCGCAGAGCCGAGAGGCGGTCGTTTGCCGACACGTCGTCACGCAGAGCTTCGAGCGCCGCGCGGTCCAACAAGCGTCCGGTGGAGGCCTCGCTCATCACCTTCGGTAGCGCGGCGCGCTTTTTTGGGCTGTCCAGCACGCCGGTCGGGTCGTCGCCGCGCAGGCCTTCGCCATAGAGGAACTTGAAGAATTGTTTCAGGGCCGACAGCCGGCGTGCCTGCGAACTCGGTGCGAAACCGCGTTCGGCAAGGTCGTTCAGATAATTTCGCAGTGCAGCGGAATCGGCATCCGACAATCGGCCATTCAAGAACCTCGATGCGTCTTCCAGATCGCGGCGATAGGATTGCAATGTGTTTTCCGCCGCGCCACGCTCGGCCGCAAGCATTTCCAGGAAAGCGTCTATGCGGGCGCTGCTGTTCATTGCCGGCTGCCGGCGACGGGCGGCTCCGCCGCGGCGTTGCCCTGATTGGTCGTGCCTGTCGTCTCCGGCGCCATCTTGATGTGATCCAGCGGCACGTTGACGCTCATTTCGGCTTGGCGCGGCTCGACGAACATCACGAGCAGGAACATGACGGCATAGGCCGCCGCGACAATCGCGGCGATAATCGTCAGGAACCTGAAAACCGTGGGCATCGGGGCGAATCGGCACCGTTCTGGGTCAGTTTTGCTTATGCGGGCCGGCTATGGCCGTTTCAAGGTTCGAAGCGCTTGACGCGCCATGGCATTTCATGTCGAAAGCCGCGCGACGAGGCACGCAACATGCACACGCAGGCGCAGACACCGCAGCTTGACGACATCCTCCACCGTTTAGGTCAACGGTCGATCATTTTCGTCGGCCTGATGGGAGCCGGCAAAACCGCGATCGGCCGCAAGGTGGCGGGGCTGCTGGGCCTCAACTTCATCGACAGCGATCATGAGATCGAAGAAGTGTCGCGCACAACTATCCCCGATCTGTTCGAACTCTATGGCGAAGCCGAATTCCGTGCGCTGGAGCAGCGCGTGATTTCGCGCCTGCTGGAGAGCGGCCCGCGCGTGCTGTCGACAGGCGGCGGCGCCTTCATGAACGAGCAGACTCGCGCAGCGATCGCCGGGCACGGCGTGTCGGTCTGGTTGAAGGCCGATATCGACGTTCTGATGGAACGAGTATCCAAGAAGCAGAACCGGCCGTTGCTGAAAAATCCGGACCCACGCGGCGTGATGCAGAAACTCATTGAACAGCGTTATCCTGTCTATGCGCTGGCCGATGTGACGGTCGAAACCCGCGACGAGCGCAAGGAAGTGATCGCCGACGAGGTGGTGGCCGCGCTTGCCGCTCATCTGGCGAGCAAAGACGCGACGCCATGACCGAGCCCGTCAAAGTCGAGGTCGGGCTTGGCGACCGGGCCTATGATATTCTCATCGGGCCGGGATTGATCGAGCGCGCTGGGGAAGAGATTACCCAGCGATTGCCCAACGTTCGCGCGGCGATCGTGACGGACTGCAATGTAGCCGCTGCGCATCTCGATCGGCTGGTCGAAGGGCTGAAAGTCGGCGGCATTGCCGCCACGCCGGTAATCTTGCCGGCTGGAGAGAAGACCAAGAGCTTTGCAGCACTGCAGGAGGTCGTCGATGCTATTTTGGCGGCGCGGCTGGAGCGCGGCGACATCGTGATACCGCTCGGCGGCGGCGTCATCGGCGATCTTGCCGGGTTCGCGGCCGGCATCGTGCGGCGCGGCATGCGCTTCGTGCAGATGCCGACCTCGTTGCTGGCGCAGGTGGATTCGTCCGTCGGCGGCAAGACCGGCATCAATTCCGCGCATGGCAAGAACCTCGTCGGTGTGTTCCACCAGCCGAAGCTGGTGCTGGCCGACACCGATGCGCTTAACACGCTGCCGGCGCGCGAATTCCGAGCGGGCTATGCCGAGGTCGCGAAGTATGGGCTGATCGACAGGCCGGACTTCTTCGCCTGGCTGGAGAAGAATTGGCGCGAGGTTTTTGCCGGCGGACCGGCGCGGACGGAGGCTATCGCCGAATCCTGTCGCGCCAAGGCGGATGTCGTTGCGCGCGACGAGTTCGAGACTGGCGACCGGGCTTTGCTCAATCTCGGCCATACGTTCGGTCACGCCCTGGAAGGCGCGACACAGTATGACGGCGAGCGGCTGGTGCATGGCGAAGGCGTCGCCATCGGCATGGCGCTGGCGCATCGGTTCTCTGCTCGGCTGAACCTTGCCAGCCCGGATGACGCGGTGCGCGTCGAAGCGCATTTGCGCGACGTTGGCCTGCCTTGGCGCATCGCGGATATTCCCGGCGACTTGCCAGGCCCAGAAAAACTGTTCGAGTTCATCACGCAGGACAAGAAGGTGACGCGCGGCGCGCTTACCTTCATCCTCACGCGCGGCATCGGCCAATCCTTCATCGCCAAGGATGTTCCGGCTTCTGAAATGATCGCGTTTTTGAAGGACAACCATCCGGGATGACCGGCGAGCCATGGTCCACTATCGGTCTGACACTGCTGGCCGTCGTGCTCTTGACCATGGCGCTGGGCAAGATGGTGCTTGAACTGCTCGGCTTTCGGCTGATCCGTCGGCGCAAAAGGGTGGCAAGGCCCGGCGGTCCAATTGCGGCTACCGTCGCTCAACCGGACGATCATGAGGAATCCGAGTCGTCACCGGCCCCCCGCACCGGGCTCGAGGTTCTGACCGACCTCGAGGTCTCGGACGTGATGGTGCATCGCATGGCGATGCGCTCGATCAATGCCGACGAGCCGGCAGAAGCAATCGTCAAGGAAATGCTGGCCAGCCCGCATACACGCATGCCGCTCTGGCAAGGTTCGCTGGACAACATCGTCGGCGTACTGCACGCCAAGGATCTGCTGCGCGAGCTTAGCGAGGCCGGCAACGACTACACCAAGCTCGACATCATGAAGCTGGCGATGAAGCCATGGTTCGTGCCCGACACGACCACCTTGCAGGACCAGCTCAACGCCTTTCTGCGCCGCAAATCGCATTTTGCCATCGTCATAGACGAGTATGGCGAGGTGGAGGGGTTGCTGACCCTTGAGGACATTCTTGAGGAAATCGTCGGCGATATTTCCGACGAACACGACGTCGAAGTCCAAGGCGTGCGCCAAGAAGCCGACGGGTCTGTGGTGGTTGATGGGTCTGTGCCGATCCGCGACCTAAATCGCGCGCTGGGCTGGAGCCTGCCCGACGAAGAAGCGACGACAATTGCCGGCCTCGTGATCCACGAAGCGCAGTCAATTCCCAAGGAACGTCAAGCATTTACCTTCCACGGCAAGCGTTTTGTCGTGATGAAACGGGAGAAGAACCGCATCACCCGGCTGCGTGTTAAGCCTATTGGCGAAAAAAGCTCCGCTGCGGCAATTTGAGACGGTTAACGGGCCGAATCCGGGGTATTTTTTCAGGCTTCGTCAAGAAATGGCGGCCATCATTGCGCGATGGCTAAAATACTCATCGTGGAAGACGACGATTCGGTTCGGGCTCTTGCAGCGCGCGCGCTGGAAAGGTTGGGTCACTCCGTCGACCTTGCCTGTGACGGAACTGTCGGGCTGGCGCGGATTTCCGATACGCAGGCCGACTATGATCTCGTCCTTTCCGACATCCGCATGCCGGAAATGGACGGCATCCAGATGGCCATCCAGGCCGCCACCGCCTATCCCAAGCTGAAGATCATGCTCTTTACCGGCTATGCCGACCAGCGCGAGCGTGCCGACGAACTAAACGGCGTCATTATTGACGTCATGCAGAAGCCGTTTGCGCTGGCGGAACTGCGAGATCGCGTGGAACGCGCGCTGGCGGCGTGAGGAACGCTACGACCCAGTCAGTTGACCGGCGATGACCGCTGTCGGTTAGCCTTCGGCGACTGCCAAATCGGCCCAGCATCAAGCCCAGGTGCTGGGCCGAGAGTGAGCGTGCTCAGCCTGACGCGCTCGCTCTTTCCTTGACAGGCAGTGTGTTCGACCGAAATCGCCGACCCCATCTGTCCGGCACGCATGCGTCTGATGTACGCTGGCGTGTCCGCTTCAGCCAATCGCGCCTGATCTTGAGGGATTGTTTTGTCAGCGTCGCCTTGACGGTCGTGGTGATACTGAAGCCGCCACACCTGCTGCAATGAAACTCACAGAGTCCATGTCAAGCTCCGCGCAAAGCGCGGCGTCGTGACAAACCGGACAGGCGGAACAATAGGGTTTTGATCTTGCGAGGGTCATGTCATCCATTGCGCGCAACGCCTTCCCTTGGAAGCGCGGTCGGCGTTGTTCTATCCGGACGTGGGAGCGGCACCCTGCGAAGCCTTCGGCCCAGGCGCGTCTCGAATGAGACCAGGAGCCTTTCAATCTGTCCGGCGATGTCCGGAGACGTCGTCGCCAGCGCTTCATAAGCTTGTGTCACGAAACCATCCGGCAGCCGGTCCGGCCGATAGAGCACGACGTGGCGCGGGTTTGATGGCTCGTCGAACTTGACAGCGACGTCGATCCCCAGAAAGCCGACGAAATGGTCTCTGATAATTTCCGCTGACATCATTCCTCCTTCTGTGCGGTCGGGCCAGCTAGCCCCGAAATTTCGGTCCCAGATTGCGACGCGTCGAAACCTCGATATCCTTCGCCTCTCTTTGCAACCGTTCCGAAGCGACCGGCCCCATCAACGCATACGCCGTCCCGCCCGACTGCCAGTAGACGGTCGGAATGCGTCCGTCCGCTGCCAGCGTCAGAGGCACGGCTTCCTCGTCAGCCATCGGGGCAGCGACGAGCGTAATCTGCCCAAGCCTTGGAGTGATCGCCGTCACGACCAAGCTCTGTCTGCCTTCCCAGGGCTGCACCTGAACGTCGGTAACCTTCCAGTTTGACGGAAGCGGTGGAACGCCGATGTTGATCGCTCCGACCAGACGTTCGATCTTTTGCTGCTTGTGTTCCGTTTCTTGCGAAGGGCCAGCATCAAGCTGAGCGACTCTCAACGCTTCTCGCGCGGCGAGGACGAAGTTCTGGTCCACCGTCTGGCCGAGCTGAGGCGCGACAACGGAACTGGCGACCCACCCCGCCGCGAAGAGAGAGATCGCGGCGACGGGCAACTGGGCGGTCGCAATGATGCCTCGGCGCCAAAACGTCCGCTCCAGCCTGCCGGCGGCTTCCAAACTGGCGCGCTGTGGAAAGATGTGTTGGCGCTGCGATTGACGCAGTGCTTCCATCCGCTGTGCTTCCGCAAACACCTCGGCTGCGCGAGCAGGGTTGAGAGAGAGCCGCGCCTGCAGATCGGCGCGCTGCGCGGCGGACAATTCGCCGTCGAGGAAGCGATGAATCTCCTCATCCCGAATCGGATTGTCAGATGTCATTTCGGCCTCCCACCACCCTTAAGCCGGTGCGGCTGTTCTTGGGCTCCAGAGCCTGCCGCAGGGCCGACCGCGCGCGACTGAGGCGCGACATGACCGTCCCTTGGGGTATGCCCAAGACATCGGCGGCATCGGCATAGGAAAATCCGACGACGCCAACGAGATGGAGCACCTCAGCCTGCTCGGTCGGCAGCGTCTCCATGGCGCGCTGCACTTGAGCAAGATCGGTGCTGTACTCCTGGGCAGGCAAGCTGGCAGCGTTGGAAATAGCGCCGAGACTTTGGATTCGCCGCTGCTCGGCCTTCTCTCGGCTGATGTTCGTCAGATAGGTATTGCGCACTATGGCGATTAACCAGGGAAGCAAAGGACGCGACAGGTCGAACGTCCTGGCGAGCGCAAGCGCTCGCGACAATGCTTCCTGCACCAATTCTTCGGCAGCCGCGTCATCGCGCGTCAGCACCCGCGCGTAACGCCACAAACCGTCCAAATGGGCGACAACGTCCAACCTGGGCTTCATGTGCTCTTATACCGAGCAGCGGGCCAAGCTATTCCGAAGTTTTTTGCTCATCAGATCAAGATGGCTTTCTGCGCATCACATCGGCGTGAGGCGTTCACCGCATATCCAGCAGGCGCTCGAGGTAATTGCGCTCCAGTTCCGGGCTCAGCGCGTTGCCGAGGCGCTTGCGGATCGCGTCGAGGATGCGGCGAGCGCGCTGCACGTCGATCTCGTCCGGCACCTTCACTGTATCGCCAAAATCCGGACCGGTGGTGGCGCGGGGGCGGCCGAGCGGATCGCGGTCGGCCTGCTGCTGGCGGCCACCTTGGTCGCTGCCGCCTTCGTCGCCCTGCATGGCCTGCTGCATCTGCTGCATCATGTCCTGCGCGCCCTTGCGAAGCGCTTCCAGCGCGCGGCCCTGGTGCCCGGTGGCGCGATCGCCCTGCTGGTCGCCCAGCGCGCCTTCCGCCTCGCCCATTTCCTTGCCGGCCTCGCCAAAACCTTCGCCAGGCTGGATGCCCATGCCGCGCAGGCCTTCCTGAAGCTGCTCCAGCTCGCCCTGAAGCTGGCCCTGGCCTTCCTGAAGCTGCTTCATCGCCTCGGCGAATTCTTCCGGCGTCATTGGACGGCCCTGTTGTTGCCCTTGCTGGCCCTGTTCACCCTGTTCGCCGTTCTGGCCTTGCTGTTGTTCGCCTTGCTCACCCTGCTCGCCTTGCTGGCCGCGTTGCTGGCGCTGCATGCGGAACGTCTCGTTCATCATCTCCTGCTGGCGGCGCATGATCTCGCCAAGCTTGTTCATCTGCTTGCGCATCTCGCCCTGCATGCCCTGTTCGCCCTGCTGGGGCCGGGCGGCCTGGAGATTGTTCATCATCTCCTCAAGCTGTGACAGAAGCTCCTGCGCCTCGTCGCGGCTGCCCGACTTGGCGAGGTTCTCGATCTGGTCGAGCATCTTTTCGAGGTCGCTCTGACGCAGCTCCTGGCCGTTTTGCGGCATGTTCTGCGCCATGTTCGGGTCTTTTTGCGCGCGTTCGGCGAATTCGCGCAGATAGTCGTTCATCGCCTCGCGCAGCTCGCGCATCAGCTTGTCGATCTCTTCGTCGGACGCGCCACGCTCCAGCGCCTGCTTCAACTGCTCCTGGGCCTGCTTCAGCCGCTTTTCGGCCGTCGAGAGTTCGCCGTCCTCGATGCCGAGGGCGATCTGCCACAGATAGTCGGCGACACCGCGCAGTTCGTCATCGCTCTGAGCCATTTTGAGCCGCGTGCGCGCGCTCATGATGGCGAGGTAATGCGCCATGGAATCGAAGGTATCTTCAGGACGCAGCGTGATGGCGTCCATCAGCGTCAGCACCCACGCCTTCTTGTTGGCATCCAGCCCGAGCAGCCGCCGCTGCTCGACCACGGCCTTGGCCAGTGGGTTGGTGAAGGTGCGCTGGGGCAGGGTAAATGTCTTGGTTTCGCTGCGGGCTTCCTGCTTGGCCGCGTCGGTGGCCTTCAGGGTCATCGCGATGCGGGCGCCGGCCCAGACATGCTCGGTCAGATCGCGGCTGGTCTTGGCTACGGGTGGAGTGGCGTCGCGGCGGGGTAAAGTGAGCGGCAATTCCGGCGCGGCGTAGAGCGGACGAGCATTCGGATCGGGCTTGTCGGCAAGCGCGATATCCGCCGCAGCACTAGCCGCGCCGTAATCGTCCTTTATCTCGTAGTGCAGCTCCAGCGTGCCATTCAGCGCGCGCTTAGGCTCGTCTGTGAAACGGATTGCCGGGGCCTCGTCGGGGATCACGGTGAACGCCCAACGCTGCAATTCTGTCTCGCCGGATTTCAGCGACAGAACGCCGTCGGTATTCAGCTTGCCCGCGAATTGGAGCGGCATGTTGGCGGCGGACGAAGTTTGAGCGGCATTGGCATCCGGCTTGGCCGCAGGCGCAGCCGGTTCGATGTCGCGGATTGTGCCGGCTGTGTCGCCGTAACTCAGCGTCTCATTGCCCGCGCCGCCGGTGACGCGCAGCGCGATGTCGCTGCCGGCGGGCACGGTGAAGGCCTTGGCCTCGCGGTTGTTCTCGGCGGTCAGGAAGATAGGCGGCTTGCCGGTGTAGGCCGGCGGCGTGACCCAGGCGTCGATGCGCGGCGGCACCGGCGGCATGCCCGGCGTCGCAGTAAAGGCATCGGTGAGACGACCGCCGAGCGGGCCGTAGGAAAACGCCAATGCCACCAGCAAGAGCAGCGGCGCGACGGCGCGTAGACCCCACGGGTCGCGCTCGGGCACACGGGCGCGCGGCATGTCGCCGGCCAGATTGCGCAGCTTTTCGGCCATGCGCTTCTGGTGCTCGCGCCAAAGAGCGTCGGCGAACAGGTCCGGTTTGCCGCCCGGCCGATCCGTCTGGACCAGCACCGGTGTGTGCTCAAGCAGGTTGGCGCCTTCGATGCGGCGGTCGATCTCGGCGGCGGTCGGCTTTTTATAGCTACGGAGCGGCCAGAGCGAGGCAAGCGTCGCCAGACCGAATAGCACCGCGAGCCCCAGCCGGGCAGACTCCGGCAGCAGCCGGAAGAGACCTAGCCATGAGAGGCTGACAAAGAGGCTGACAATGATGAGAAAGGGGAGAATGAGTGGCCAGAGGCGCTCAACCGTCATCGCCAGTCTGGTCGCGATTCTGGTGCCGGCCAACCGCCGGGCAAATCCAATCACCTTGTCGCCGTCGCTGCTCTCGATAGCCATCGGCCCTTTCCGGGGACGCGGCGCAAGCGCATCCCAGTCGACTCAAAGATAGCAGCAAACACGGCAAAGGCGAGGCGAGGTCGCGGGATTGTGATGGATAGCGCCTTTCCCGAGCCGCGAGCGGGGGCGATATGCAAAGGAAACGACAAAGGGATACTCCATGCGCCAAACCAGACGGGCATTCCTGGCCGGCTTTCTGGCGATGCCAGCCGTTGCCCATGCAGCAGAAACGCCACCGCAAGAGCTGACGTTGACACCAAGCTGCGGCCAACCAACCCTTGCCCAGACAGAGGGGCCCTATTTCACGCCGAACACGCCGCTGAAGCGCGATTTTCGTGCCGATGCCAGCGACGGCGCAGCGATCACCATCGCAGGTTTCGTGCTGACGAGAGACTGCAGGCCGGTATCGAATGCACTGATCGAACTCTGGCATTGCAGCCATGAGGGCGAATACGATAATCAAGGATATCGCCTACGTGGCCATCAGTTTTCGGACGAGCAGGGGCGCTGGTGGTTCGAGACGATCGTGCCGGGGCTCTATCCGGGCCGCACACGCCACTTTCATGTCAAAGTGCAGCGGCCGAATGGCCCGGTGCTCACCACGCAACTCTATTTTCCTGATGAAGCCGGGAATGACGGCGACAACATCTTTGATGCCGCGCTGCTGTTGAAGCTGACCGAAGCACCGGATGGCGCGTTCGGACGTTATGATTTCGTGGTCGCGTAGGGCCGTGTTTTTGGCGGCTGTTGATTCTGGCTATGCCGCTTCCCGGACGCTAAGCTCCACTTGCAGCCCCGCTGCAACCACCATGTTCACAAGCGTATCGAGGGCAAACAGGTTGATCTTGCCGCGCAAGAGATCAGACACGCGAGGCTGTGTCACACCCAGCCGGTGTGCAGCTTCGATTTGCGTCCAGCCCTTCGCCCGGATGTGTTGCTCCAGCGCCATCATCAACGTTGAGCGGAGCTTCATATTTTCGGCTTCGGCGGGCGTATCTTCGATGGCGTTCCACACATTTGCGAAAGCTTCGTTGCTCATTGGCCCAGTTCCCTTATCAGAGCGCCATAGCGTCTCGCGGCTAACTCCAGATCGGATTTGCTCGTCTTTTGCGTCTTTTTCTGGAAACAATGCAGCACGTAGATCGCGTCGGCGAATTTGGCGACGTAAATCACGCGGTACGCGCCGCTGTCGTCCCGAATCCTGATTTCCTGAACACCGCTGCCGACCGTGGGTATTGGCTTCCAGTCGCTCGGCGTTAGCTCATTCTGCACTTTGTCGAGCTGATAAGCCCGCTTCACGCTTTGCCGAACTCGGAAAAGCGCGGAGATCGTTGAGAGCGCTTCCCCGAAACCGCAGCACCTTCATTCGGACGTCTATACAAAATTTTGTATAGACCCACAAGTCGCGATCTGTCAGGCGCGCCGTCCGGTAGCCTATTTCAGCCAGCTTGGCAGCGAATCCAGCCCGATCAGTTCGTCATAGGTCGGGCGCGGGCGCACGACATGGAAGCGGTCGCCGTCCACCAACACTTCCGGCACCAGCAGGCGGGTGTTGTAGGTGCCGGCCTGCACCGCGCCGTAGGCGCCGGCGGTGCCGATGGCAATCAGGTCGCCAGCCTCCAGGCGCGCCAATTCGCGGTCGAGCCCCAGAAAATCGCCGGTTTCGCAGACCGGGCCGACAATATCGGCGCGGATGCGCGGGCCGCTGGCCGGCTTCTGCACGACGGGCCGGATCTCGTGATAGGCCTCATAGAGCGTCGGGCGGATCAAATCGTTCATCGCCGCATCGACGATGACGAAGTTCTTGGCGTCGCCTTCCTTCACGTAGATGACTTCCGCGACGAGGATGCCGGCATTGCCGGCAATGAGCCGTCCCGGTTCAAAAATCACCTTCACGCCGAGCGCTGTGACGTGCTTTTTGACGATTTCGGCGTATTCGTACGGCAGCGGCGGCGGGGCGTTATCGAAATGGTAGGGAATCCCTAAGCCGCCGCCGAGGTCGATGTGTTCAATGGCGTGGCCGTCGGCGCGCAGCGTCTCGACCATTTCGGCGAGCAGCCTGTAGGCATCATCATAGGGCTGCAGGTCGGTGATCTGGCTTCCGATGTGCGTGTCGATGCCGGTCGCCTTGATGCCCGGCAGTTCTGCGGCTCGTTTGTACACGGCACGGGCGCGCTGCCAGGCGATGCCGAACTTGTTCTCCGCCTTTCCGGTCGAGATTTTCTTGTGGGTCTTAGCGTCCACATCCGGGTTGATGCGCAGCGAGATCGGCGCGGTCTTGCCGGCCGCGACGGCGCGCGCGGACAGCAGCTCCAGCTCGGGTTCGGATTCGACGTTGAAGCAGTGGATGCCGGCTGCCAGAGCAAAATCCATCTCACGTGCGGTCTTGCCGACGCCGGAGAACATGATCTTTTCCGGCGGGATGCCGGCGGCCAACGCGCGGCGCAACTCGCCTTCCGAGACGACGTCGGCGCCGGCGCCCAGTCTGGCCAGCGTGCGCAGCACTGCCTGGTTGGAATTCGCCTTCATGGCATAGCAGACGAGGGCGTCCAGGCTTTCGAAGGCCTTGGCAAACACGGTGTAATGGCGCGTCAGCGTCGCTGTCGAATAGCAGTAGAACGGTGTGCCCACCGCCGCCGCGATGTCGGGCAGGGCGACGTCTTCGGCGTGGAGCACGCCATCACGATAGTCGAAATGGTTCATGGGTGGTCGTCGCGCAGAGCTTAAATTAGACCGTCCAGGATGAAGCGCTTGTCTTCAACCGGCTTTTCCGGCTCCGGCGGTGCGGGCTGGCCGGCCTTTTCGGCGTCTTTGCGCGCCTGCATGCCCGCTTCGTAAGGCGTGTCGAGCGGCGCTTTGCGACCGCAGGCGGAAACGATGCCCACCGAAGCGATGAGGGCGGCAGAAAGGAGCAAGCGGGAAACGGTCATCCAAAAAGTCCAGTTTGCAAAGTCGATCGCTCTTAGCTGAGATCAAGAGAGAATGCACCCCGGGCCAGTGCGGCACAGGCGCATTTTGAGATGCCGTTCTCTCCCTAGACCGCGAACAGCTCCATCGGCGCTTCAAAACCCTTCAGGGCGTATTCGCCGCCTCGGCGTCCGGTCGTTTCGGCGGGCGCGCGCTCGCAAACTGCTTTGGTGACCAAAATTTCACCCGGTTGGGCGGCGGATTGTGCGCGGGCGGCGGTGTTCACCACCGTTCCGATGGCGGTCAGATCCTTGTGAGCGCGGCCGAATTCCCCGAAGCTGGCTTCGCCGGAGGCGATGCCGATGCCGACATCCAGTTCGCTGCCGGCGCGACCCACGGCGGCCGCGCAGCGGCGTTGGATTTCGCGCGCGGTCAGCACGGCGCGCTCGGCGTGGTTTGGATGCTGAATCGGAAAATTGAAGATCGCCATCACAGCGTCGCCGACGGTCTTGTTGAGCAGGCCGTCCTGTTCCCAGATCGCGTCCGCGCATTCGTCGTAAAAAATGTCCAGGAGCGATGACACGTTGTCGGCCGACAGCGATTGCGACAGGCTCGTATAGCCGCGCAAATCGGCGAACAGCACGGTCACGTCGACCGTGATCTGGCGCGCTTTCATGATGCGCGTGAACATCAGCTCGCAGACGGTGCAGGTGTTGGGATTCATACGACTCGGGCGGATGCCGACGGCGCGGAAGGGCAACGAAGCCGGCCCACGCAGAGGCACGGGTACGCGCATCTGCTGCCAGCAGCCTTTGCATATCCTGGACTGGGCATAGGCCATGGCGTGGCTGCTCTAGATGCGAAGATGCGTATATTCGCACAGCCGTGGCGAAAAATCTTCTGAAAAGCGCCGTTTAGATCATCAACCCGGCGGATCGTTTTCGATGCCTGCAACAAGCTTTCGCAGCAGACGCGCCAGTGTTTCACGATCCTCGATGCTCAAGGATTTCAAGAAGGCTGCTTCGTTTGCCATGTCGCGGCGGAACGCCTCCTCGGCGCGGGCTATGCCTGTCTCGGTCAGGGCCACAAGTTGGCTGCGGCCGTCACGCTCGGACTTCTCGCGGCGGACAAGCCCCGCCTTCTCCAACCGGTCGAGACGATGGGTCAGCCCGCCCGAGGAGATCATGAGAGACGTGTAAAGCTCCGTCGGCGTCAGCCGATAGGGCGGACCAGACCGTCGCAAGGTGCCGATGACGTCAAATTCGCCGCGGTCAAGTCCGAATGCCGCAAAGGTCGCCTCGATGCTGGGGCGCACGAGGTTGGACAATCGATAGGCGCGGCCAAGGATCGCCATCGGCTCCGTGTCCAGATCCGGCAGTTCGCGCGCCCATTGCAGCCGGCGGCGGTCAACATGATCCTCCAGTTGATCCGTGATCTCAGCCTGCCCGGTCATGCCTTTTCCACCGATCGTCGACATCTGGAGCATACATCCCGACGCCATTAGGGAAAAGATGTCTTGATACGAAGATATATATCTTGACAGGAAGATATTTTTATGAGAGGTATCTTCCCGTCAAGATAGTTTTGGGTTCAGGAAGACCCTTGAGAGGATCACCCCATGATTACCGTCCGCCGCCACCAAGAACACCAGCCCGGCCAAAGCGGCACTGTGCGTTTCGAAGGCCATGAGTTCGGCAGCGCCGTCTCGTTTTTCCTGGTCGACTATGAGCCCGGCCGGGGAACGGGATTGCATCTGCATCCTTATCCCGAGACCTGGGTGGTGCGAAAAGGCGAAGCCGAATTCACGGTCGGCGACGAAAAGATGCTCGCCTTTACCGGCGACGTCGTTGTCGGACCTGCGAACGTACCGCATCGCTTCGAAAACGTCGGTTCGGATCGGCTGGAGGTAATCGGCATCCATCCCAGCGAAACGATCAAACAAGAGGCGGCCTGAGCCGCCAACTCACAATAATCGCAAGAAGGAAACGACATGCCCAAAATGATCTTTGTGAACCTGCCGGTCAAAGACCTCGCCGCCGCGACCCGCTTCTACGAAGCGATTGGCTGCGTGAAGAACGAGCAGTTCAGCGACGAGAAGGCGTCCTCCATGATGTGGTCGGACACGATCACGTTTCAACTGCTCGTGCACGACTACTACAAGACGTTTACATCCAAGCCGATCGCAGATGCCCACGCGACCAGCGGCATGTTGCTGGCGCTGTCACAGGATAGCCGCGAGGCTGTCGACGCGATCACCGAAGCGGCGGGCAAGGCTGGCGGCAAGGCAGATGTCCGCGAGCCGCAGGATATGGGCTTCATGTATCTGCGCAGCTTCGCCGATCCGGACGGCCATGTGTTCGAGCCGGCATGGATGGATATGTCGGGCGGAGGCGGCCAGTAGGCGGCCCCAACGCCGATGGCTGGCGTCAATCTTTCGCCAGCCGCTTCTTCCAATAGCGCACCTGCTTCTTCACCTCACTCGGGGCCGTACCGCCGAAAGAGGTGCGGCTTTTCACCGAATTCTGCACGGAGAGCACCGAAAACACGTCGTCGGTGATGCCGTCGTGGATCGAGCGCAGGTCGTCGAGTGACAATTTTTCCAGCCCCACGCCTTTCTGTTCAGCCAAAGCGACGGCGCGGCCGGTGACATGATGCGCTTCGCGGAACGGAAGGCCGAGCGAACGCACCAGCCAGTCTGCGAGGTCCGTCGCGGTCGAATAGCCCGAACCTGCCGCCTTTTTCATCGCGGCGGCGTTGATCGTCATGTCGGAGACCATGCCGGTCATGGCAGCGAGCATCAGGTCCAGCGTCTCGGCGGCGTCGAAGACCGCTTCCTTGTCTTCCTGCATGTCCTTCGAATAGGTCAGCGGCAGGCCCTTCATGACGGTCAGCAGGCCGATCAGATGGCCGTTGACGCGACCGGTCTTGGCGCGCACCAGTTCGGCCGCGTCGGGGTTCTTCTTTTGCGGCATGATGGACGAGCCGGTGGAATAAGAATCCGACAGTCGCACGAAACCGAATTGCGGCGTCGACCAGATAACGATTTCCTCAGCCAGCCGCGACAGATGCGTGGCGCAGATCGCGGCGATCGACAGGAATTCAAGCGCGAAATCGCGGTCGGAAACCGAGTCCAGCGAGTTGCGGGTCGGTTCGCGGAAGCCCAACGCCTTGGCCGTCGCGTGCCTGTCGATGGCAAAGCCCGTGCCGGCAAGGGCAGCGGCGCCCAGCGGCGATTCGTCCATGCGTTCGATGGCGTCGTTCACGCGCGACAGATCGCGGGCAAACATTTCCACATAGGCCATGCAGTGATGGCCGAAGGTCACCGGCTGCGCCGTCTGGAGATGGGTGAAGCCCGGCATGACGGTCGCGCCATGTTCTTCCGCACGGACGAGGAACGCCTTGATCAGACCTTTGAGCGCCGCAGCGACGCGGAAGCATTCGTCCTTGACCCAGAGGCGGAAATCGACCGCCACCTGGTCGTTACGCGAGCGGGCGGTGTGCAGGCGGCCGGCCGGCGCGCCGATCAGTTCGGCGAGGCGGGCCTCGACATTCATGTGGATGTCTTCCAGCCGCGTCGAGAATTCGAACTTGCCGCCCTCGATCTCTTTCAAAATCGTGTTCAGCCCGTGAGCGATCTTCTCTTGATCGTCCTTGGTGATAATGCCTTGTGCGGCCAGCATTTCGGAATGGGCGATGGAGCCGCGAATGTCCTGCCGGTAGAGTTTCTTGTCGAAGCCGATGGAGGCGTTGATCGCCTCCATGACTGCGGCCGGTCCTGAGGCGAAACGTCCGCCCCACATCTGGTTGCTGGCCTTCTTCTCGCTCATCGTTATAACCCGTGCCCGGAGATTTTTTCGCCTGCCATGTCCGACGACAAGCAACCAAAACTGTTTCCCGCGCCGAAATGGATAGCGCTCGCCGCGGTCGCCGGCCTGATCGCCGGCGCGGCTGCCGTATATGTCACCGGCGGCACGCAAGGCAACATGGCACCAGAACCGGCGGCTGAGCCAGCAGCGCCGGCGGTCGCCGGCGCCGACGACGCCGCCTGCGTCGCGAAATCCGATCAAGCCAAGGCCGTGGCCGCCGAGGCGAAGGGGCAGGTGGCGGCCATGCTGCCCGCCGATCCGCCAAAGTCGCTGAAGGCGCTCGCCTTCAACTCGCCCGACACCAGGCCGATGACGCTGGCCGACCGGGCGGGCAAGACTATGCTGATGAACCTCTGGGCGACGTGGTGCGCGCCGTGCCGCGCCGAAATGCCGGCGCTCGATGCCTTGCAGAAGGAAAAGGGCGGAGAAAAATTCGAGGTCATCGCCGTCAATGTCGATACCGGCGACGACACGAAGCCGAAGAAGTTTCTCTCGGAGATCGGCGTCGAGTCGCTCGGCTACTATCGCGACAATACGCTCGCCCTGTTCGAGACGTTGAAGAAGGACGGGCTGGCGCTCGGGCTCCCGGTGACGCTTTTGATCGACAAGGATGGCTGCCTGCTCGCCAGCATGAACGGCCCGGCGGAATGGTCGGGCGAAGATGCCAAAAGGCTGATCGACAAGGCTGTGGGCCGCTGAGGAGGCAAGAATGTCAAAGCGCGCGTTGGTGACCTGGGGTGGCTGGGACGGACACACGCCCGAGCGCAGCGCCAACGTAGTGCGCGAGATTCTAGAGGCGAATGGCTTCGACGTTCGCCTGGAGCAAGGCACCGCGCCTTTTGCCGATCCCGGGCTTGGCGTATTCGACCTGATCGTGCCGGTTATCACTATGTCGACGATCGAGAAGCCGGAACTGAAGAATCTCGTTTCGGCTGTCGTTGGCGGCACCGGTCTCGCGGGCTTCCATGGCACGATGGGTGACAGTTTCCGCAACGAGCCTGACTATCAGTTGATGGTCGGCGGGCAGTGGGTCGCGCATCCGGGCAACATCATCGACTATCGCATCAACATCACGCGGCCGGACGACCTTATCATGCAGGGGCTGTCGGATTTCGATTACCGGTCCGAGCAATATTACATGCATGTCGACCCGTCGAACGAGGTGCTGGCAACCACGACCTTCACCGGCGAGCATTTTGCGACGATCGAGGGCGTGACGATGCCGGTGGTCTGGAAGCGTCGCCACGGCAAGGGCAAAGTCTTCTACAGTTCGCTCGGGCATACAGCCGACGAATTCGCAGTGCCCGAAATGCGGACCATCCTCGAGCGTGGGCTCCTCTGGGCGGCTCGCTGAAGCGTTTTCCTCTGTAGCTGCGGGTGGATTCGGGGCTTGGCGAAATACCGGTGGCCGCGTAACAAAGGCGCACTTCCGCTCGAATAAGAGGCAATGGGCCGCGTGCACGGCAAGGACAATGCCGAACTGGCCACCCTGCTGAACGCCTCGCTCGCGGGCGACGAAAAGGCATACGCGGCTTTCCTGCGCAATGGCGCCGCCCTGATCCGCGGCTATGTCAGACGCAGGACGGCGCAAGGCGGGATCGATGTCGAGGATGTCGTGCAGGAAACTTTGCTAGCCATCCATCTCAAACGCCACACATGGCGCACGGATTCACCTGTTCTGCCCTGGCTTTACGCCATCGCCCGGCACAAACTGATTGACGCGTTCCGCAGGCGCGGCCGGCATGTCGAAGTGGACATCGGAGATTTCGAGAATGACCTGGCCGCGCCGCAGGATGATGATAGGCTGAGCGAGCGCGATCTTGGCAGGGCGCTCGATACGCTGGCTCCTGGACAACGCAGCGTCGTGTCGTCGATCTCGGTTGACGGCCGCTCGATCGGCGAGACCGCCGCCGCGCTGAACATGAACGAGACCGCGGTACGGGTTGCTTTGCATCGTGGTTTGAAGGCATTGTCGAAAAGGTTCGGGCAAGGATGAAGACCGACGATCTCATCCAGGCGCTGAGCGCCGACGGACAGGCGGCAGGAATGCCGATGGACCGCGCATGGATGCTTGCGGTTGGCGCCGCGATCGTGCTGGCGGCCGTGGCATTCTTCGCCATGCTTGGCATGCGTCCGGATATCGCGAGCGCGATGGAAACCGTCCGGTTCCTGTTCAAGTTTGTCGTGACTGGCGTGCTTGCCGGCAGTGCACTCGCGGTGATTCAAGCGGCCTCGCGACCGGAAGGTATGGGCCGAAAGACGCTGGGGCTGTTGGCTTTGGCTCCCGCACTTCTCGTCGGTGGGATTGTTCTGGAAATGATGGTCATGCCGACCGACCAATGGGTGGGGCGGCTGGTTGGGAACAATTATCTTCTCTGCATGACCTTCATTCCCCTGATTGGCCTGGCTCCGCTGGTTGTGTTTCTGGCCGTACTTCGCCATGGTGCACCGGCGCGTCCGGGTCTTGCCGGAGCTGTTGCAGGCATATTTGCTGGAGGCGTGGCCGCAACCTTTTACGCGGCGCATTGCGCCGATGACTCGCCTATGTTCGTCGCCACCTGGTACAGCTTGGCCATTGCGCTGCTTGCTGTTGTGGGGGCGGTCGGCGGCAGGATTTTGGCGCGGTGGTAGCCACGCCTGGGCCAGAAATTAGCATGTTGAGATTTCGGGGCATTCGCATGCTGCGCCGCAGCGAGATCCGCCCAACCGTTTCTTAAAGACTCCGGCCTAAGACTGGCAGCGACACTGCGGCGTCGAGGACAGGCGGGTTCAATAGTGCGGTTTTCCGCCACGACCACGGCAGAAAGGTTTTTGCCTGAGCGCTTCATCGAAAAGATCCGGCCATGGCTGGATCGGGTCGATGGGCTGCTCTCGTCTGCTGACGAGCGCGGCGCGGCAGGGCGCATGTCGCTGATTGCATTCACGGTTCGTATCGTCAGCGCTGTCATAGCCTTCGTGAGCCAGGTCCTGTTGGCCCGTTGGTTGGGTGGCTTCGAATACGGCATCTTCGTCCTCGTCTGGACGACGATGATCATTATCGGCAACCTGTCCTGCCTGGGTTTCCACACGTCTGTCATCCGCTATCTGCCCGAATACCGAGAGAAAGGCATGCTTCCCGAGCTGCGGGGCATCCTGTTTACCAGCCGGCTTTTTGTATTGGTTGCCTCGACGCTGATCGCCGCCATCGGCGCGGCTGGCGTGTGGCTCTTTTCGGACAGCATCGAAAATTACTATGTCGTGCCGTTTATCCTCGGCATGACATGCTTGCCGATGATCGCGCTCTCCGACGTCCTGCAAGGCGTGGCCAGGGCAAACTCATGGCCGATTTCCGCCTTGGCGCCCACCTATCTGACCAGGCCGATCCTCATTCTCGCCGTGGTCGGCATAACCTTACTCGCGGGCATGCAGGCCGATGCGCGCATCGCGATCCTGGCGGCGATCGTGGCAACCTATGCGACGACCCTGCTGCAATTGATCGGCATGTCAGCACGGGTCAGCAAGCGGGTGCCACCAGGACCGACGCGTATCCTGCTGCGCGAGTGGATTATTGTCTCGATGCCGATCTTCCTGATCGAAAGTTTCTTCTTCTTGTTGACCAATGCCGACGTACTGATGGTCGGCGTGTTCATGCAACCGAACGACGTCGCCATCTATTTCGCCACGGTCAAGACGCTGGCGCTGGTGCATTTCGTCTATTTCGCTGTCAAGACGGGGGTTGCGCAGCGTTACGCCCAGTTCACCCACGGTGATCGGGGCCGGCTTGGCGCCTTCGCCCGCGAGACCGTGTCATGGACCTTCTGGCCCTCGTTGGCGATGGCAGTAGCGGTGCTGGCGGTCGGCGAGCCGATGCTGATGCTGTTCGGTCCGGGCTTCGATGAGGGGTATGCGCTGCTGTTTCCGCTGGTGCTGGGCGTCGTGGCGCGCGCGGCCGTCGGACCGGCGGAGGCCCTGTTGACGATGAGCGGTCACCAGAATGTCTGCGCTGCAGTTTTTGCCGCTACACTGGGTGTCAACCTTTCCTTGTCAATTTTGCTGATACCGCAGTTCGGATTGTGGGGAGCGGCGATCGCCACGACGCTTTCCATGATCTTCGAGGCGACCATGCTGGCGCTTACTGTCTGGCGAAAGTTGGGGATTGTGATGCTGGCGCTGGCGCCAAAAGCCTGGACGGAAAGCTGATGGCGGCTACACCACTGCTCGAAGAATGGGGCGGCAGCGCTTCCGGCGCGATGATAGCCGAACTCGCCGGTCTGCAGGACGGCCCGCTCGACCCCGCCCACGTCGAACTGCTGGCCAAGCATCGAACGGACCGCCGGCTGGCTATTTATCCGGCCTCGGCCGGTTTCGACCTGGTCGAGGAACTCGACTACCTCTGTTCGCGGACGATCGAACCGAACCTTTTCTTCAACCCTCGCTTCCTCGCGCCGGCCATGCCGCGCTTGGAAGACAGGGAGGTCCGACTGGCGGTCATACGCGACGGCGACGAGTACAAGAGCCGTTTGCGCCTGCTGGCGCCCTTTTCAGTCGAACGACCGGCCGTTCCGCTAGGCGTTTCGATCATTCGAACCTGGTCGACACCCTGGGGGCCGCTCGGCACGCCATTAATCGACCGCGACGATCCCGAAGGGGTAGTGGGCGACTTCTTTGCCATGTTGGCTCGGCCGCACCTGAAATTGCCGAAGGTCATCGCTTTTCCAGATATGCGAATGGACGGCGCGGCTGCGGCGGCGTTGCAGAGCCTGGCCGAGCAGCGAGGCCTGCCGCTGGAAGTGACCGGCGTCGTGCAGCGGCCCTTCCTGGAAAGCGCGTTGGAAGGAGATGACTATCTGCGGCAGTCCCTGAGCGCCCACCATTATCGGGAATTTCGTCGCCTGTTTCGACGGCTTGCCGACAAGGGTGTGCTTGAGCATGTCGTGGCGCGCTCGCCCGAGGACGTCAGGCAAGGCGTCGAGACGTTTCTGGCGCTGGAGGCTGGCGGCTGGAAGGGCCGCGAACGCACGGCCATGGCCATCGACCGTTTCCGGGCCGCCTTCGCTCGCGAGGCGATCGACCGGCTTGCCGACCTCGACATGGTGCGCATCCATGTGTTGAAGCTGGATGGGCAGGCAATTGCAGCCCTCGTTGTCTTCATCGAGGCCGGCGTAGCCTACACCTGGAAGACCGCCTACGACGAAACTTATGCGGCCTATTCACCGGGCACGCTCCTCATGATCGAGGTCACCAAGCAACACCTCGACGATCCCAACATCGCGCTCACAGATTCCTGCGCGGTGCCGGACCATCCCGTGATGAGCCGCCTCTGGAGCGAGCGAAAGCCACTCGGCACGATGTTGATCGGGCTCACGCCGGATAGCGGGCGGCCAACACGGCAAGCCGCCTCACAGCTGCATCTCTATCGTGAAACCCGCAACATGGCGCGGCTTATCCGCAACCGAGTGCGCGATCTGATCAGAACGCGATAGGCGTCACGCGGTGATGCGCTGCGCCTCTTCGCGCGCCATTTCACGGAACACGCGGCGGATCACTTTTCCAGAGGTGGTGAGCGGGATTTCCGACACGAACTCGACCTCACGCGGATATTCGTGCGCCGACAGGCGCGCCCGAACAAACTGCTTGATGTCCGCGGCTAGCGCCGCATCGCCGGCAAAGCCGTCGCGCAGTACGATGTAGGCCTTGACGATCTCGGTGCGAACCGTATCCGGTTTGCCGACGGCGGCGGCCAAGGCGACGGCCGGATGGCCGGACAGGCAATCCTCGATCTCGCCGGGGCCGATACGATAGCCGGCAGAGGTGATCACGTCGTCGTTGCGGCCGAAGAAGTGGAAATAGCCCTCTTCGTCGATATGGCCCTGATCGCCGGTGGCCATCCAACCACCGACAAATTTTTTCGCCGTCGCCGCTTCATCTTGCCAATAGCCCAGGAACATCACGGGGTCAGGCCGCTGGACAGCGATTTGCCCGACCTGGCCGCGCGGCAGTTCGGTGCCGTCGGCGTCGATGACCGCTACGCGATGGCCCGGCACTGCTTTTCCGGTGGCGCCAGCCCTGCTTGCGCCGATCTCGGCGCAGGAGCCCAGCACCAGATTGCATTCCGTCTGGCCATAAAATTCGTTGATGGCGAAGCCGAACGCGCGCTCGGCCCATTCGTAGGTTTCGCGACCAAGCTGTTCGCCCGCAGACATGACCGCGCGGAGCCTCAGATCATAGCCGGCCGGGTCGACGCCGGAATTTTTCATCATGCGCAGCGCGGTCGGCGGCAGGAAAGCGCAGGTCACCTTGGCTGCCTGCATCAGGTCAAAAGCCGTTGCCGGATTGAAGCGCTCGAAACGCCCGAAGGCCACCGGCACGCCGTGATAGAGCGCCGGCAGCAGCGCATTGAGCAAACCGCCAGCCCAGGCCCAATCGGCCGGCGTCCACATGACGTCGTCGGCTTGCGGAAAGAAGTTGTAGGCCATCTCATAGCCTGGCAGGTGGCCCAGCAGCACCCGATGACCATGCAGCGCGCCCTTGGGTGGGCCAGTTGTGCCGGAAGTGAAAATCATGAGTGTCGGGTCGTCCGGCGCGGTGTCGACAGGTGAGAAATTGCCGTCGTTGAGCAGACTGACGAAATCCGTCTCGTCCGCTTGAGCTCCTTCAGGCCCAACCACGACGACATGCTGCAGATCGGGCAATTTCGACTGCAATGCTGCGATCGTCCTGGCGCCGCTGCTGTTGGTAAAAACCACCTTGGCGCCTGAGAACCGCAACCGGAATTCCAGCGCCTCGGGTCCAAACAGCAGGGCCAAAGGAACCGCGATCGCACCAAGTTTGTATACCGCGACATGGGCAATGACGGTTTCAAAACTCTGCGGCAACAGCAGCGCGACCCGGTCGCCGGCGACTATGCCCATGGCGCGCAGGCTGCTGGCAAGGGCGTTGGATTGCCGCGAGAGATTTCTAAAACTGAGGGTTTTGGGCTGTTGGGCGACACGATCCGCCCCGCCGCCGAAATCATGCAAAGCGATGCGGTCCGGGTCTTCCGCAGCCCAGCGATCCGACACGGCAACGCCGATATTGAAACGCTCGGGAATTTGCCAGCGGAAATCGCGGTAGAGGCCGTCATAGGAATCTGCGCGCTGAAGCATGGGGGAAGGAAGTCTCCGCTCCTGCGGGAAGATAGTGCGCCTCACAGGCGCCGAATCGAACCAAATCTTTGCCGAACTAGCTAATTGGGAGCAAGTCCTGAAGGACACATCGCTGGCAAGGCCGAAGCCGCCAGCGCCTTGACGGGCGTCGCATGCTGGCTCCTCCGACACCGCTGTCGGCCAGGACAACCCGGCCGGGCCCGGCGGCAAGACCCTTTTCCATACGACTGACCGAGACTGAACGGCGCTCGCTGCTGGAGCGTGCAGGCAAGCTGCCTCTCGGCGCATTTATCCGCGACCTGATCCTGGCGGAGAGTTTGCGGACGCGGCGGCGACGAACGATGAACCCGGTCAAGGATTGTGAGGCGCTGGCTCGCGTGCTTGCGGCCCTTGGCCAGTCGCGGATCGCCAATAATTTGAGCCAACTCGCCAAGGCAATGAACATCGGCGCATTGCCGATGACGCCCGAGACGGAAAGCGAGATAGTTGCGGCTTGCGCGGCTGTCATCGCCATGCGCGGCGAACTGATGCGAAGAATTCATCACACTTTCGTCTCATCGCAAACAGGCGGGAAACCGATGATTTCGGGCTTCACTGCTTCACCCTTTGAAATTGACGAGCTTCAATCATCTATGACGAACATTGTTCGCGACATGGCGTAGTTGAACCGGATCTACACTTGTCGCTCGCGATCATCGACGCCCGCAAAAGCGAGTCCGACCGCGCATCATGCCCACAATTGTGCGCGATAAGGCGACGAACCAGCCTGACCGCATCCATGCGGTCGATCTTCGACAGAGTTGACGCTATCGCCGACATCAGCCGAAAACAGAAATCTCCATAGCCGCTGATTGTGGCCCGCGGATTCCTGCATGAGGGGCTTTGGTACGCCTGCCGGCGCCCGAAATCCTTCACCTTCTCAGACATTGGCCCAAAACGAGGATTTCCCAATAGCAGACGTGCCGGGTCAGCTTTCCAACTTAGCCGGAGAGAGGCGCGCAACCAACTTCATCGAAGTTGATAAGATGAGCGACATTGTCAACTAAAATGGCTGACTGTATGAACGCCCCTCAAACTGGGATATTCAGCCAAGTGCCCTCATCTTCCGCCACCTGCCAGACGACCAATGCGAGCCGCTATCTCCAGCAGCTTTGCAAACATTTTGGGCACAAGGTGCCCGTCACCTTCGACGAGCGTGACGGCAGGTGTACCTTCTCCTGCGGCACGGCCACTTTGGCGGCCGATGACGACACGCTGCGCATCGACGTCACCGCGGAGAATATCGAAGGCCTCGCGCAGACCAAGCATGTGATCGAATCGCATTTGCTGCGTTTTGCCTTCCGCGAAAATCTTCCAGCGCTTGCCTGGAGCGAATAGAAGCAAAGGACCTTTAATGAAACTGTTCCGTTCGCTCGCTTCTGCCGTTTTCCTCGCCGCTGGCATTTCGCTTGGCTTTGCAGCCGAGATCCTGACGGCCAAAGGTCCGGTTACCATCGACAAGCCGCCGCAGAAACTTGCGGTCTTCGACATTGCCGCCGTCGACACCATCGACAGTCTCGGCGTCAAGATGGCCGGCCTTCCCGAGAGCCTTTACGTCCCGGAGCTCGCTCGACTGAAAGAAGGTTCGGAAGTCGTCGGCGATATCTTCGAGCCCAATCTCGAGGCTCTCTCGGCCCTGGCGCCGGACCTGATTGTGCTTGGTGGCCGCTCGTCGCCACAGCTCGAGGCTACTCAGCGCGTAGCGCCCAGCATCGATATGACAATGGATGGCGATGCGGTGCTTGAGCAGGCCAAGGAGCGTCTGTCGGCCTACGGCGACCTCCTCGGCAAGCAGGAAGAAGCAAAGGCCGTTGCGGCCAAATTCGACGCGTCGATCGCGGCCGCGCGAGCCGCCGTCAAGGACAAAGGCAAGACGCTCATCCTCATGACCAGCGGTCCAAAGGTCACTGCCTATGGCAAGGGGTCGCGCTTCGGCTGGGTGCATGCCGCACTCGATCTACCACCGGCCGTTGAGGACGTTGAGGCCGCCACGCATGGCGAAGCGATCTCGTTCGAATTCGTGCGGGATGCCAACCCCGATTGGTTGATCGTGCTCGACCGCGCCGCCGCCATCGGCTCTGACGAGCAGAATGCGAAGGCTACACTCGACAATGAACTGGTCGCCCAGACGACCGCCTGGAAGAAGGGGCAGGTGCTCTATGTGCCCGCGCCTGATTTCTACATCGCCGCCGGGGGCATTCAGTCCACCACGCGTGTGCTGAACGCCATCACCAAGGCATACGCCGGAGTGAAATGACTGAAGACGTTTCACCCGGCGCCGCGCGTGCCACTGTGTGGGCGATCCTGGCGCTGCTGGTCGGAGCTTTTGTGCTCAGCTTGTTTGTCGGCGTCAGCGATCTCAGCCCAGGATCGCTTGCCGATCCCGAAGCCCTACAGCTTTTGCTCGTCAGCCGGCTTCCGCGCACGCTCGCAGCGTTGCTGGCGGGAAGCGCGTTGGCCATTGCAGGTCTGGTCATGCAGACGCTCGCGCGCAACCGCTTTGTCGACCCAGCCACGACTGGAACCGCACAGTCCGCCTGGCTTGGGATACTGATGATGACCTTGCTGTGGCCCAGCGCCTCCATCGCGACAAAGTCGATCGGCGCAACCGTTGCCGCGCTAGCCGGCACGTCCGTTTTTCTCGCGCTTGCGCATCGTTTGCCGCCGACGCAGCCTTTCCTCGTCCCTTTGTTCGGCCTCGTTTACGGCGGTGTCGTGGGCAGCGTGGCGATCTATATCGCCTGGCAGACTGACATGCTCCAGTACCTGGAGGTTTGGACCTCTGGGGAATTTTCGGGGATATTGCGCGGCCGTTACGAACTGCTCTGGATCGCGGCGGCTCTTGTCGCCGTCGCCTGGTGGGTTGCCGACCGGCTGAGCATTCTTGCGCTCGGCGAGGCAGCCAGCATCGGGCTCGGTCTCAACTATCAACGCATGCTTCAACTCGGCCTCGTCATCGTGTCGGTCGTTTCAGCCGTCACGGTGGTCGTGGTGGGGACGATTCCCTTCGTCGGTCTCGTTGCGCCGAACATCGTGTCGCGGCTGGTTGGTGACAATTTTCGCCGTTCGGTGCCGTGGGTTGCCGCGACGGGAGCATTGCTTGTGCTCACTTGCGACATCTTCGGGCGGCTCGTTCGATATCCCTATGAGATCCCGGTCGGCACCGTACTCGGCGTCGTCGGCGCGCTTCTCTTTCTTGCGATGATGCCGAGGCGCGCGGGTGCCTGAGCTCATTGGTCGCGCGGCGAATCCAACCAATACGCGCCTGACTTTTGTCGCCGCGGCGCTGATGTCGTGCGTGGCTTATATGTCCATTGGTCTGCGCGGGGACATCGGGTTTGTGCTCGAACTGCGCGGCCTGCGGCTCGGCGCAATGCTGGTCGTTGGCATCGCCGTGGCCGTTTCGACTGTGGTCTTCCAGACGATCTCGGCCAACCGCATTCTCACGCCATCGATCATGGGCTTGGACGCACTGTACATCCTGTGCCAGACCGCGCTCGTCTTCACGTTCACTGGCCTCGGCTACTCCGGCATCGACCCACTGATCGCCTTCGCCGGCAATTCGGCTGTTATGCTCGCAATGGCGTTGCTTCTCTTTCTGCCGATGTTGCGTCAGCGCGCCGACCTCACGACGCTGCTGCTCACGGGCGTGGTGCTCGGTGTCCTGTTCCGTTCGTTGACCAGCATGCTGGCTCGGATGATCGATCCGAACGAGTTTGCCGTGCTGCAGGGGGCCGTCTTCGCCAGCTTCGCGTCGGTGCAGGCGGACACGCTGCTTGTCGCCGGTATCATAACGATATTGGGCGCCGGGATAGCTTGGCACATGAGGAACGTTTTGGACGTCGTTTCGCTTGGAGCCGACGCGGCGACGGGCCTTGGCGTCGAATGGAGCAAAACGGTCACGGCGCTGCTGATCCTCGTCTCGATGCTTGTCGCCGCCTCCACCGCACTTGTCGGTCCGCTGACCTTTCTGGGACTGCTGGTTTCGGCGATCGCCGTGCGGGTCGCCAACAGCGAGCGCCATTCTGTTCTTCTGCCAACTGCCTGCTGTGTGTCGATCATCGTGCTTGTCGGCGGTCAGACATTGCTGCAGCATCTGGTCGGAGGCACGGGAACGCTGAGCCTGATCGTCGAGTTCGCCGGCGGACTTGTGTTCCTCGCGATGCTGTTCACTGGAGCGCGGCGATGATCGAGATCGCCGACGTAACTCACAAGCTGGGAGGCGTTGTCGTGCTGGACGACATCTCCCTCACGCTGCCGGCAGGCGGTGTCACTGCGCTGATCGGGCCTAACGGCGCCGGCAAGTCGACGCTTCTGTCGTTGGTCGCGCGTCTACAGCCGCTGCAGCGTGGTCAAATCCGTGTCGCAGGTCTCGCGGTCGACTCGACACCAGGGCGCGACCTCGCAAGAGTCATGGCGATCTTGCGCCAAGATACAGGACCGGCAACGCGCCTTCGCGTGGAAGAGTTGGTGTCCTTCGGCCGATTTCCGCACAGCCAGGGGCGCCTGACATCGGAAGATCGACATATCATCCTTGCGACCATGGAACGTTTCGATCTCACCGATCTTGCGGGACGGTTCTTGGACACTCTCTCCGGTGGGCAGCGTCAGCGCGCGTGGGTCGCAATGGTGTTCTGCCAGGGAACAGACTATGTGCTGCTGGACGAGCCCTTGAACAATCTCGACCTCTACCACGCCCGCAGCCTGATGCAGACACTGACGCGCGTGGCTACGGAGTCTGGCCGCACCGTGGTCGTGGTCTTGCATGACGTTAATCACGCCGCCGCCTATGCCGACCGAGTAGTTGCAATGAAGAGTGGACGCATTGTCGCGGCAGGACCGACCAACGATGTTCTGACACCGGCTATACTCGAGGATGTCTACGGCTTTCGGATGGATGTCGTGGTCATCGGCGGCCGCAGGCTCGTTCTCCATCACGCCTGATCTGTTGCACGTCCGTCACAGTCGACGCAGGACGTTGCAAAAAGATGAGTATTTTAATCATCTTTATTGCCTCCGGCTTTCGGTCGCCTTATCAGCGGGATGCCTGACGGGGATAGCAGGCGTCTTTTTGGGGGTCTCATGTCCATTGCGTTTCGCCGCGTCCTTGTATCGGGTACCGCGCTCTGCTTGTTGGCGGCTGCAGGAGCCGTCGCGCAGGAAGTTCAGCTTGATGCGATCATTGTCGATGTCGGCGCGGGCGCGGACGAGACTGACGGCGCCGATGTGATCAAGGTGACCAAGGAAGAGATAGACCGGAAAAAGCCCGCCAACCTGCGCGAGGTCTTCGCCGGCGAACCGCAGGTTCAAGTCGGCGGCGCGATTCCGATGACACAGAAAATCTATGTCAACGGCGTGGAGGAAACCAACCTCATCATTACTGTCGACGGTTCGCGACAGAACAACAAAGTGTTCCACCACAACGGCAACTTCGTCATCGATCCAGCGCTGCTCAAGGCGGTGACGGTTTCCGCGGGCGTAGCGCCGGCGGATGCTGGACCCGGCGCTCTCGGTGGATCGCTCGGATTTGAGACCAAGGACGCCGCAGATCTCCTTGAGGAAGGGCGAAGCTTCGGAGGTTTTGTCACCGGCTTCTGGGATTCCAACAGCAATACCTTCGGGACAGGTTTGAGCGCCTATGGGCGCAGCAACGGTTTCGAATATCTCGGCTACATCAACTATGCCAACGGCGGAAACTTCACCGCCGGCAATGGCGAGGAGATGGAGGGCACGGCCACCGATCTGCTGAGTGGGCTCGGGAAGGTTGCCTATGAAAGCGTCGAAGGCAATAGGTTCGAGCTGAGCCACGAGCGGGTCGGAGATGATGAACTGCGCCCATTCCGCGCCAATTTTTATAGGCCGGGGCCGGGTGGGCTGACAGTCCGGCCGTATGATTTGACCCGGCAGAACACCGTGTTCACCTATACCGACACGTCGCCTGAGGGCTGGTGGGACCCGAAGGTTGTCATCGCCTACAGCGCCACCGACCTCGAAGTGCCGGACAACCTCGATGTCGATTCCTCACTCTCGGTTGGCGAGACGAGTTCGTTTAACGGCAAGGCTGAGAACCGGTTTGCGCTGGAAATGGGGAGTGTGACCGCAGGCTTCGACTTCTACAGTGACAAGGCAGCCTACGAGTATGTCGACCCCACGTTCGGCTACACCACCGACGAGAAGGCGCAGAACATCGGCGCCTATGCGCAAGCTCGTCTCGAACCCTTCGACCGCGCCCGCCTGTCCTTCGGCGGCCGCGCTGACCATCAATGGTTCACCGGCGTTGATGGGTCCGATTGGACGAATGCTGGTGTCAGCGGTAACGTCTCCGGAGAATACGACATCGTCCCGGATTTCCTGACAGCAAAGGCGGCAACTTCGCATGTGTGGGGTGGCGTGGGCCTTGCGGAGAACTACATCCAGAACCCCGACTGGACCTACGGCGACGGCCCGGAACCGGTGACGTCGAACAATGTGACCGCCGGCCTTGAAGCGCGTTTCAATGGCGTCACGCTCGAAGCCAACGTTTTCAAGACCGATATCAAGAACGCCCGTCTGCCGTCCTACGGGCGGCCTCCGCTCGATCCAATTTCGACATCACTCCTCACCCACGATCTCGATACGCATGGTTGGGAAGTTGGCGGGCGCTATGACTGGGAAGCTGGCTTCGTCAGCGTGAAGTATGCCGACGTCACGGGCGAGCTGGACGGACTTTATCCAGACAGTGACATCGGCCGCTACCTGACAACGCCTCTGGGTCAGTCGATCATGATCGGTGCTGGCTACACCTTCGTCGATTACGGCTTGCGGATCGGCGGCGATATCGAGATTGCGCTCAAGAACGACGACACGCTTGTCTCCCGACCGGAATATCCTGATGAACCGAAGAAGGCGTTACCGGGCTACGAAGTGGTCAATGCATTCGTCGAGTGGACGCCCCCTTCGCGACCCAATTTCACGCTACGCGCCGATGCAAGAAACATCTTCGACGAGACCTATACAAACCGGGCGGCGTTCGGGCAGGATTTCGGCGATCCAGCCTTGAGGCCGCACCTTGATCCCGGCCGCTCATTCAGGCTCAGCGCAACGATGCGGTTCTGATTAAAGCGCGTCGCGTTTAATTGGCCTCATATCCAGCTGCTTTGAAGAAGTTTCTGCATTGGATTGGATCGAAGAGGCTGCAGATGTCGCGGAGTGCATCGGAGATTGCGTCGAAGGATCGTGCGGCG
>JBFWUS010000057.1:0-37166 GCA_050247155.1 Rhizobiaceae bacterium | reverse complement strand
TCGGCGAGCGCGTCGCGGCCACGACCAACCAGTTCGTCAACCGCTCGAGTCCGATCCTCAGCGCCGCTCTGCCGACGGGCGAGCGGATACAGGTTGTCCTCCCGCCAGCTGCGGCCGCCGGCGGCGCTGTTTCCATTCGCAAGCAGGTCATCAGCAACTTCACACTCGACGACTATCGCGATCAGGGGTCGCTTAATCAGGTGACAGTCGCCGTCGGCGGTCTAAGCGAGACCGATCATGCGTTGATCGAGCAACTGTCTGCCAGGGATATCTACGGCTTCATTCGAACGGCCATCACCAATCGCGTGTCGATCCTGATCAGCGGAGGAACCTCGAGCGGCAAGACGACATTCCTGAATGCCTGCCTCAAATCGGTGGATCCGCATGAGCGGATCATCACTTTGGAAGATACGCGCGAGCTCTTCCCGCCACAGAGCAATGCTGTCCATCTGCTCGCCTCGCGCGGCGACCAAGGGACGGCCAGCGTGACGATCCAGTCGCTGCTCGAAGCTTCGCTACGAATGAGACCCGATCGTCTTTTTGTCGGTGAGGTCAGGGGATCTGAGGCATTTGCGTTTCTGCGCGCGATCAATACCGGCCACCCAGGCTCGATGTCGACTGTCCACGCTGACACGCCGCTTGGCGCCTATGAGCAGCTTGCAATGATGGTCATGCAGTCCGGCTTGTCGGCTGCATACCCAAAAGCGGATCTGATCTCCTACATCCAGAGCATCATTCCGATCGTGATCCAGTTGCGCAGGGAAGGGGGCCGCCGCGGCGTTTCGGAAATCTTCTTCGCGCGTGGGCGCACGGATACGCCATGACCGGGTCGCTTCGCGTTTTCTATTTCGGCTTTTGCCTGACCGTCGCCTTTGCCGTCTGGCTGCTGGTTTATGGCCTCGGTTTGCAACTGCTGTACGGAGACGGCAGAATCCTGCAGGCGACCATCACCACGAATCCCTTTGCCCCGTTTCAGCAGCTGATCGCCTATGGGGACAGCGGCGTTCTGCGCGTCGTGGCGCTTGGGGCTATGGTTCCTGCGGCTCTTGTCGCAGGGATTGTCGCCTATGTCGGTCTTCGACCGAACGCGAGCCCACTCGGTGACGCCCGGTTCCAGAACGCCATGACACTCCGCCGTGATGGATGGTTCAGGAGCAAGGGGAAAGTCCTCGGCCGTTTCGGTCGTCGGATTCTTCGCGTGGACGATGATCGGCATCACCTGATCATCGGCCCCACACGCTCGGGGAAGGGAGCTTCCTATGTTGTCCCCAATGCGCTTTTGCATGAAGGCTCCATGATCGTCACCGACTTGAAGGGGGAGATTTTTCGCAGCACGGCCGGCCATCGCAAATCGAAGGGCAGTCAGGTCTTCCTGTTCGCGCCGGGGTCGGAAAGGACGCACCGATACAATCCGCTCGACCTCATTCGGTCGGATCGCGGTGACCGCACCACCGACATCCAGAATATGGCCGCCATCCTCGTCCCGGAAGTTACGGAATCCGAGAACTCTATTTGGCAGGCGACCGCTCAGCAGGTGATCGCGGGCGCGATCAGCTATATAAACGAAAGCGTCTACTACAAAGGGCAGAGGACACTTGGTGAGGTCACGTCGTTCTTCAATAGCGGCGCAAACCTGCAGGCGATGATGACGCTGATCAAGGAACGCGAACCTTATCTGTCTCGCTTTACGATGGAGAGCTTTAACGCCTATATCGCCCTGTCCGAGCGCGCCGCGGCCTCAGCGCTCCTCGACATTCAGAAGGCGCTCAGGCCATTCCGCAATGAGCGCGTCGTGGCAGCGACGTCGGTGACCGATATGGATTTGCGTGCACTAAAGCGCCGTCCGATCTCGATCTACCTCGCACCCAACGTCACCGACATCACGCTGCTGCGGCCGCTGCTCGCGTTGTTCGTGCAGCAAACGCTCGATACCTTGATGCTCGAGCATCAAGAGCGTTCGGTGCCGGTTTATTTCCTGCTCGATGAATTCCGTCAGCTGCGGAAGATGAGCGAGATCACAACCAAGCTGCCTTACGTCGCTGGCTACAACGTGAAGATGGCCTTTGTGATTCAGGACCTGAAGAACCTGGACGAGATCTATGGCGAGACCTCTCGCCATTCACTCATGGGCAATTGCGGCTACCAGCTGGTCTTCGGGGCGAACGACCAGGTGACGGCGGAGGCCGTGTCAAAGGGCCTGGGCAAGCGCACGGTCCGCTACAAGACTGAATCCCGCACGATCGAGCTGATGGGCCTGCACCGCCGGACCAAAGTGGAGCAACTGCGGGAACGCGACCTGATGATGCCGCAGGAGGTGCGACAGATGCCGGGCGACAAGATGGTCATCCTTGCCGAGGGGCAGGGACCGATCTTCGCCGACAAGCTGCGATTCTTCCGGACAGCGCCGTTCCGTGAGATGGAGAAGTTCTCGCAGGCCCATTTGCCGGACGTCCCGACAACCGAGTTTCTCCCTCCGCGGCCGGTTCCAGCGACAACCAGCGCCTATGTTGCTGAACACAAAGATGCTTCCAAACCGGAGCAAGTGAAAGCCGGCCCCGAGAACGTGGCAAGGCCTTCCGCCAGGAGGCGTTCGTCAGCTTCAAACGTTCCTGCCGGGGAGGTCGAAGGCCAGGCTTCGGCGCCTGCCGTCAGAAGGGCTTCGGCGAGAGGCCGTGCAAACGGCGCCGAACCGAGCTCGCTCGACGCGGATTTCGTGAAGGCTGCACGGCGGTTGAAGTCACTCGCAACAGCGCCGGTCAAAGCCGGCAAGCCGCGCGACAAATCAGGCAATTGGGGACGGATTTTCGATGCTACCATACCTGACGAGCTTGAGATCGTTGAGGCGGAGGCTGTGTGACCAGCAGCGGGCAAGTCGTGGCCCGAACACAACAGCCGAGCGCACCCACCGTGATAGCCCTGATTCATCTTTCGATGGCGGACACAGGTTGGTCGACCAGCAAGCAATACACATATGAGCCCGTCAGAGGGTTGAGGAAGGAGCCATGCGGAACGTTCCGGGTATCGCCATGTTTGAGCCGGCCGAGATCGATGATCTTCAGAGCTGTTTCGACACCATCCTCGAACGACGCGGAGTTGCGAGATCGAGCGTTGAGGCCGAAGCGATCGCAAGAGCACTTATCCTCGCCTACAAGCGTGGCGTCGTCGATCGCCACGAACTAATCCGTCTTGCCGATATCGCCGTTGACGGACAACCGCCCGGAAGCTGAAATAGTTAAGCAAAATCGATAGCTTAGTTCCATAAGCTATCTTATGCGACTGACATGGTATGGCGGCCGCGCACTCCGCGTCGCCTGGCAGGCCCCTGCCTCATCTGGGCTGCGTCGCCTGAAAGCTGCAACACCCGGACGCCCCCCGTCCGTCGAACGCCCGTCAATCCCGGAATTCCGCCAAGGAGTTGGCGAGCCCCTGGCGCCACCCTGCTCGGCGGGCATAGAGCCGCATGGAGGCGGTGGTGACAGGTGCAGTCAAGGTTTCACGGGTGGTCGAGCCGCTGCAAACTTCTATTGGCACGGCGACCGGTCACCACGGTGAACTCATTCAGGGCGTCTTCGAGGACGAGACGGCGAGGCTGCATCGGGCCCTCGTAACGTTGCCGTTGAGGCGGATGCGATCCGAGGCAAGGTTCGCCAAATCAGAGGAGACCGATCTCACCGTCGACCCCGTTCACAAAGCCAAGGCGGCTGTCGCGGCCCGGCTCACCCTCGACCTTTTGAACGTGCCTTGTGGTGGCACCCTTTCGATCGAAAGCACAATCCCTGTTGGCCATGGATATGGATCATCGACGGCCGACGTGGTTGCCGCGATCCGCGCCGTTTCGGCCGCCAATGATGTGCAACTGCGCGCCTCGCGCATCGGCCGACTTGCCGTTGCAGCAGAACGCGCAAGCGACGCCATCGCCTTCGACGATCACGCCGTTCTGTTCGCCCAACGCGAAGGTTTTGTAGTCGAAGATTTCGGCGGCGCCCTGCCACCTCTTCTGCTCGTGGGCTTCAAAGCCAACGGCGGATTGCCCATCGATACCTTGCATCTACCGCCTGCCCGCTACGACGCTACCGAAATCCAGCAGTTTCGCGTGCTGCGCGCCCTGGTCGCCCGTGCCGTCCGCTTGCAGGATCCTTACCTTCTTGGGCGTGCGGCTTCGGCCAGCGCCCAGATCAGCCAACGCCACCTGCCCAAGGACGGTTTTGAGAGCGTGGTCGAGATCGCGGATTCAGCCGCAGCCTGTGGCGTGCAGGTTGCCCACAGCGGGTCTTTGATCGGCGTGATGTTCGACCTGGCTGCGAAGGATCTCCGTCAAAAGGCTGAATTGGTCGCCGAGTGCGCTGGCAAGGCCGGGTTCCAGGACATCGAGTTTCATCTCATCAATGGCGAGGCCGCATCATGGTGACGCCGGACATCGACTATTTCCGCGCCCTGGAGACACCGCGCCTGGCGTCGTTGGCGCCCAATCTGGTCGCGGCAGCCTTTCCTCTGATGAAATTGATGCCGGCGCGCTACATTCTGGATCGCGCGGCCGCCAAAGGTCGGGTAAAAAGCGGCTCCCATGTCGTTGAAACGACATCCGGCACGTTCGGGATGGCGGTGGCGCTTCTCGCCGCGGCCCGCAGCTATCGGCTGACGCTGGTGACGGCCTCCAGCCTTATCGATGCGAAGTATCGAGCCCGGCTCGAGCGTATCGGCGCGACGGTTGCGGCGTTGGACGACCCGCGGGGCGACGGCAATCAGCCGGGGCGATTGGAACATGTTCAGCGCGTGTTGCGGGATGAGCCTGGCTGCTTCTGGACCCGGCAATACGACAGCCCGGGAAACTGGCTCGCCTACGCCCGGCTTGCAGATCTGCTCATCAGATCGATAGGAAAGATTGACTGCCTTGTTGGATGCATTGGCACAGGCGGTTCCTTGTGCGGAACCGGGCGCTTCCTGCGCACTGTCTTTCCCCATCTCACCATCGTTGCCGTGGACACTCACTACAGCATCCTGTTCGGTCAGCCGGTCGGCCGACGGATGTTGCGCGGCCTGGGCAACAGCGTCCTGCCTGCGAATGTGCGCCACGAGCTCGTCGACGATGTGCATTGGGTGGGTGCCTACCTGGCCTATCAGACGGCGCATCGGCTGCTGCGCGAACACGGCCTGTTTATGGGTCCGACCAGTGGCGCGGCGGCACTAGTCTGCCAGTGGGTAGCCGAGAAACGACCTGATGCCCGAGTTGCGGTCATTATGCCGGACGAGGGTCATCGCCACGCCGACACGGTCTACAACGACGACTGGCTTGCAACGCTCCCCGGCTGGCCGTGCCAACATATGCAAGAACCGGAAACGCTGGCGGCTATCGAGCCGCGCGCCGAATGGGAATGGACGCGTTTCGCGTGGGCACGGCGTAGTCTGGAGGATATGCTGCACTCCCAGAAACGGGGAGCGGCGTGACGGTCGGCCAGAACGACGCTACCTCATCAGTCGTGCACCGTGCCGATCGAGCCAACGCCAGGCATCGTCTGTCGACTGGAAGACGTCGTTCCCCGGCTGAGGCGCCAAAGACCGGTCCAGGTCCTTGAGGCCGCTCGCGGTCGCAACCGCAACGACACGGTCGTCGGGCCGGATGACACCATGGTCGCGCAGGGTCGCAATTGCCAGTAAGGGCGTGACCGACGCAAGCTCGGCAAAAATTCCTTCATCGCAGGCGAGTTGTTCTTGCATCGCGACAAGGCCATCATTGCCGACAGCCACAGCACGGCCGTCAGACTCACGCAAGGCCTTGAGCGCCTGATACGTGCTGCGTGGCGTCCCGGTCGAAACGGCAAGGCTCTCAAAGGCGGTCGGACGCTCGTCCAGAGCATCGCTACCACTTTCAAGGGCTCGCGAAAGGGACCCGTGCACTTCGGCAGCGACGAGCCGCGGCAGGCGTCTGATTGCGCCTTGTTCAAACAACTCCTGGAATCCTGCCCAGACACCCGACAATGCATCGCCATAGCAGACCGGCAGCACGCACCAGTCTGGAGCCCTGCCGCCGAGTTGCTCGACGATCTCGTAGGCGATCGTTTTGTAGCCTTCGATGCCCAGGGGATGACTCCCCACAACGGGTCCATGATAGGGTGAAGCGATGAACCAGCCGAAGCGTGACGCCGCCTCGGCAAGCATCGTCCACCTGTCGACCTTATTGACGAGCGGCAGAACCGTCGCGCCATATTTTCGGACTTGCGAGACCATAGCGCCGGCGGCGCCGGCGAACGTGGTCACGACGCATTCCATACCGGCACGAGCAGCATAGGCGGCAAGCGAGGCGCCGGCATTTCCCGACGATGCCGTTGCGACAACTTTTGCGCCCTGCAGCCGCGCGACCGAAACGGCAACGGTGGAAAAGCGGTCCTTGTGGGACCAGGTGGGATTGCGGCCCTCATCCTTGATCGCGAGATTTACAACGCCCAGACGCCGACCGATCCGTGGCGCTTCGGTCAACGGCGTCTGCCCCTCTCCCAGCGAAACAGCTTCTACGGCAGTGCACGGGAGCATGTCCGCAAAACGCCACAGTGACAACGGCGCTTTGTCTTTCGGCGAGGCTAACGCACTTGCTCGCGTGTAGAGCGGCCGCAGGTTTGCTGGCGCGACAGCCAGGCATGCCGGACAGCCTTTCGAGTCGATGGTTATATCGGCTGGGTAGTTGGAACCGCACCGGATACAGGCAAAGCCTAAAAGGTGTGACGCGGCTCGCCTCCCGAGTGCGCTGCCGTTGTCATTGCCGAAGCTGGAGACCGGCCTTGCTGCATGTCCGGCCGTATCAGCTGCGAGCCCTCGAAGCGATCGTCTTGGCATCGCTCTTCCTCTGTCGCAAATCGTTTGATCGGAAGCTGTTCAAACAATGAACAGCAGCCCTGTCAACGCATTTTGTCATCTATAGTGTGTCGCACTACAATGCACACCGTCGCAACAGTTTCGATATGAAACTGCGCGGTGTGTTCGGACTGAACGTGCAGCGGCTTCGACGGGAAAGAAAGCTGTCACAGGAACAGTTGTCTCTCATTTCGGGCCGCACGCGGGGCTATCTCAGCAGTGTTGAAGCCGGACGTCGCAATGCAACGCTGGATACGCTGGAAATCCTCGCGGAAGCTTTGGATGTTGAGCCGCACGCGTTGATCACGCCTCACAAGCCGGACCGTCGAACCGGGCCCACTGCAAAGCGCATCTCTTCGGCAAAGAAGGACTAGCGGCCGCAGGATCGACTTGCGGCGGATGTGAGCGGCTTTGCAAATCGCGTCGTCATGGTGATTACTTGACTCCTACGATAGACATTCGCCTCGACCGTCATTGAAGGTTATCGCTGCCCGCGTCAAACTACTACCTGGCGTTGAGCGTAGCACCTCACTCGCCCACAACTTGCAGCTAAGAAAGGGGCGCTGCGAGACCGTGCGAGGTCTTTCGATGAACACTGCGGCGATTCTGGAGCTTCTGTCAGCAATAAAGAAAATAGACGAAGCCTATTCGGTTGATGCGACCCTTGACGCTTTCGGCGTCGCTCTGGAACGCTACGGCCTGAACAATTATCTAATCACGGGCTTGCCAGTGCCCCACGATACGGAGTGGCATCGCGAGATTCTGGGAGACGGTTGGCCCCAGGATTGGTACGACCGTTACATTGCCCAGGGTCATTTTCTGCATGACCCGTGCGCCGCGCGGTGTCGCCATCGAGCGCAGCCATTCCTTTGGCGTGAAGTGGCAACTGACAGCATCACCCCGCGGGCGCAACTCGTGATGGACGAGGCAGCAGACTTCAGCATGAAGGATGGCATTTGTGTTCCAATCCACGTGCCACTGGTCGGCCCGGGCGTCGTGACCGCCGCAAGTGATCGAATAGAGATCCCACCGGATTCCTTCCCCCTGATCGAAATCCTATGCCTGCACACATTCCGCAAACTGTGCGGGCTGGAAGGCAAGGAGAAGGATGAGAATCAGCGCCCCTTGACGCCGCGCGAGCGCCAACTCCTGGAGTGGAATGCAGACGGCAAAACAAACGACGACGCCGCCTGTATCATGGGGCTGACGATAAACACCGTCGAACACCATCACCGCAACATCCGCGATAAGCTCGGCGCGAACAACGTTTCGCACGCGATCGTCAAGGCTCTGCGCAGACAGGAAATTCAGATTTAGCAATACCGGAATTCCGGGATAGGGATACCGGGACGCTTCTCCTACGACCTACGCGAGGTGGCGTCATGGTTCGTATGGTTCTGGTCGATTGGGCCAACAGGAAGCGTTACAGGAAACAACTCGAACGGTACTTTCGCATCCGCCACGACATCTATGTCAAGCGCAGGCAATGGCGGGCAGTTGCACGGCCGATCAGTGTCGAGATCGATGCGTTCGACACCGAACATGCGTTGTACCTCCTCGCCCTGGACGACAGCAACAAGATCGTCGGCGGCTCGCGTCTTGTTCCGACGCTGCAGCCGCATCTGCTGGGTACGGTGTTTCCGCACCTCTCTCGGGCCGGACCGCCGCGTGGCGCCGACATTTACGAATGGACCCGCTTTTTCATCATTCCGTCAATTCGCAGCCGAGGCGCACCCTCGCCTGTAGCCGGGGCGATCCTTTGTGGCCTGCTTGAGGCTTCCCTGAAACTTGGGATTCGGCAGATCAGTGTCGTGTGCGAATCGTTCTGGCCAAAACGGTTGCGCGCTATGGGGTGGGCCGTCACTGAGCTCGGTGAGGTGACAGAAGATCCGGACGGCGATATCGTGGCGCTTTTGATTAACGTAACCGCCGACGCTCTGGAAAGCACGCGACGCGCCTACAGCATCCGTAAGCCCATTCTAGTGGACGACCATACAGCGGATTAGGCAGCCGTCGTGGCGAACGCACCGTGTTTTCTTCCGGGGTCGAGATATCGCCACGCCCGGGTTCACGTTGCACCTGCTGACTGAGCCCCGGAACCGTTTACGGTCGCGCCGTATGTATCGCATCGTCTTGGCTGGAGCATGCGGCCGACGCCGCCCTGTGCCGTGTCGCCGTGTAGATTGCCCGACTGCGAAGGATGATTGAAGCAGCGACCGGACAAGGATGTCGTCCGTACCGTGCGTTCCCAGCTAGGCGTTCATGGTTCAATTGTGAACTCTTTTGTCAATCCCCGAATTCCGTAATGCGCCTCCGCGTGACCGCTGCCCAAATAGCGGAAGCCCTTGTCAGGAGTGCACCCATGACGCCTTCGCTGCGAGCCGTCGGCTTTGACGAACGAGCCATCATTGCGGCGATCGACATAGACCCTGACCAGGAAGATTATTGCGGCGGCAAGATCGACGACATTTTCGACCGGATGAAAGCCTCCCCTCCCCGCCAGCATCCGTTTGTCTTGGTCGACGGCGACGAGGCCGTGGCGTTCATCGTCGCGCGCGAAGGCGCAGCCTTGCCGGTCTGGGCAGAAAAAGGATGCATGAGTTTGCACAATCTGCGGGTCGACAGGCGCTTCCAAGGCCGCGGCTACGGCAAGTCTGCCATGCGCCTTGCTGGCCAGTGGATGATGGCCGAACGTCCGGCGGTCACGCATGTCATGTCAAGCGTGAACATCGATAATCTGCCGGCCCTCCGCTTGAATCTTGCCTGCGGCATGACGCCCACGGGCGCGATCGTCGAAGGGCGCCTTGGGCGCGAGCGGATTATGATCGCTCCGGTCGAGCGACTGGCGTCCGATCATACGGCGTCGATATCGACCAGAAGCTTGTAGAGGCAATCGCCCGGCGCGGTCAGCGAGGGAGCGCGGCGGCAGGCAACCGTGCCTGCTTCAGCGAAAGCGACTTGTTCCGGTGCCTGCCATGGCCGATCGATCGCGTGCATGACGCCGGCCAGTTGATCGGCTTGAACGGCCTCACCCAGTTCCGCCGCCGGCTCGAATATCCCCTTTCGCATCGCGTAAACAAAGGCTCTCCTGCCCCGGACACGCATGAATCGAGTCGGAGAAGCCGGATCCGTGACAACATTTGGCATGATGCCATAGCGCTTCAGCACACGCCGCAGCCCCTTTTCGGCAACGGCCAATCCTGTCGCCGACAGGGTAGCACGGCCACCGAGCTCGGCTGTGAGCACCGGTACCCCGGCTCCCTGCCCCACGGCAGAGAGCGTGGTCTTGCCGCCCCCGCCGGAACCGTCGCTGATGGAGGTTATCGGGGCGCTGAACGCACCCGCGAGGTCGGCTAGCGCGCGTTGCTCCTGCTCAGTCCCCCCACCCCTGATTAGGGCGCATGGCAGGTAGTCACACGATCGCCCGCCTGCGTGCAGGTCAATGGCAAAATCCGCCATAGGCACGAGCACGCTGCTGACATAATGTGCGATGATTGCCGTCGGTCGGCCAACCGGATCGCCGGGGAAAGATCGGTTAAGGTTGCCGTCGTCCAGCGGCGAGACCCGCCGGCCCGCCTCGACTGCGGGTGTGTTCAGCGACGGCAGGATGATGATCCGGCCCGATACATCTGCCGGCTCGATCTCGCGGGACAATTGCGCGAGCGCGACTTGCCCTTCATATTCATCACCATGGCTGCCGGCGATGAGTAGGGCCGTCGGACCGGAGCCGTTCTTGATGCAAACTACCGGGATTGGTACCACGCCATAGCCTGACAGATCGGTCGAAAACGGTACGCGCAGCCAGTCGCATTGCTTGCCATCCGCCTCATAATCGAGCGGCGTCCAGACCTGCGTGTAACCCGCCATCACCGCCTCCATCACTTCTCAGTGCGTCAGGATCTTTTCCAGGAATTGGCGCGAGCGCGGATGCCCGGTGCCGCCGAAAAAATCACGCGCCGGCGCGCGATCGAGGATACGCCCGCCATCCATGAAGACCACCTGGTCGGCAACTTCGCGGGCAAAACCCATTTCATGGGTGACGCAGACCATCGTCATGCCATCGCGGGCCAGAGCCACCATGACGTCGAGCACCTCTTTGATCATTTCGGGATCGAGCGCCGAGGTCGGCTCATCGAAAAGCATGATGCGGGGGCTAAGGCAGAGCGCGCGTGCGATCGCGACACGCTGCTGCTGTCCGCCAGATAGCTGTCCCGGATAGGCGTTCGCCTTTTCCGGTATCCTGACTTTTTCCAGATGCGCCATGGCGATCCCCTCGGCCTCGCTGCGGCTCTTACCCGCGACGCGGCGCAGCGCCAGCGTGCAGTTCGACAGCACGGTCAGATGCGGGAAAAGGTTGAAGCTCTGGAACACCATGCCGGTTTGACGCCGCGCCCGAGCAGTCTCTTTCGCATTCTTGCCGAGCGTCGTTCCAGTGAGACGCAGCACCCCTGCCTGGTAGGTCTCCAAGCCATTGATGCACCGGATCAGCGTCGACTTCCCTGAGCCTGACGGGCCACACACGACGATGCGCGCGCCACTCGAGACCTTGAGGTCGATGTCTCGCAACACATGGAGCGCGCCAAACCATTTGTTCAGGCCTTCGATTTCGACGATGGGTTCGGATTTTGCGAGCATATATCTTTCCAGCCTTTCGAGACCTATCGCGCGCCGCCGCTTGTAAGCAGCCACCGTTCTACGCGCTTGACGGCTTGCGCTATCACCAAGGCGAGCGCCAGGAAGATCAGTCCTGCCACGGTTAGCGGTTCGGCGTAGCGATACGTCTCGGACGCGATATCGAAAGCGCGGCCCAACATCTCGGGAACAGCCAGCACCGCCAGATAGGGCGTGGCCTTGAGGATCGAGACAAAATAGTTGCCCAGCGGGGCTGCAATGTTGCGCATCATCTGCGGGGCGATCACATAAAGGACGGTATCGCGCCGGCTGAGCGACAGCGCCCGAGCCGCTTCCGGCTGCCCCTTCGGAATGGCATCGGTCCCGGCCTTGAAAACCTCGGCAAGATAGCCGCTGTAATAGAGGCTGAGCCCCATGATGCCCACGCTCATCGCTCCAAGTCGGATGCCGTGGAAGGGCAGAACGAAATAGAGAAAATAGAGCCAGGCGAGAACCGGCGTTGATCTGATAAAGTCGATCACGAATCCGATGATGAAACCACCAACGCCACCACTACGACGGACCATTTCGAAGAAAAAGCCGATTGCCGAGGCACCGACGCAGCTGACGAGTGCGACGTAAAGCGTTGTGCCGACCGCACCGAGGATCGTCGGCACACTTGACAGAGCGAAGGCCAGATCAAATCCCACCGTCGCGGCTCCCGGGTGCTGCGATTCGCTTCTCCAGCCAGCGACCAGCAAGGGTTATCGGGTAGCAGACGGCGAAAAACGCGAGCAGCAGCGCGGTGTAAATCGCGACCGGATCATATTCGATTTGTGCGATTTCCTTGGCGCGGAAAGTCATGTCGGTCAGCGTGACGAGCGACACCAGCGCCGTCGCCTTGATCAGCTGGATAAGCGTATTGACGAAGGTCGGGCTCATCGCAACCAACGCCTGCGGCAGCTCTATCAGAAGAAGGATTTCGAGACGCGACAGACCAAGTGCAGCACCCGCTTCCTTCTGGCCGGACGGCAATGCCTGCAGACCGGCGCGCACCGCCTGGCTGGCATAGCCGCCGGCGTTCAATCCAAGCACCATCGCGCTGACCGTCAAGGCCGACAGAGTGATGCCGACAACCGGCAGTGCGTAATAGAAGACGAACAGCAGGATGATAACGGCGGAGCTGCGCCAGAACTCGATGACGGCTGTCACCAGGAAATGCGCGACGCCGCCCGTCAGGTACTGGGCGATGCCGAAGGCGAGCGCGAAGGGAACGGCAAAGACCAGGCCATAGGCCGTGACCGTCGCCGTTGTCCCAAACCCTTGCAAAATGCCCAGCCAAATGTCGAACAGGCTCATGCCGACACGCTATGGCTGTTCGTTGCAGAGTTCGGCGGCGGTGACGCCCGACGCCACCGCTTCGGGTTTGCCAAAACCATATTTCCGCATGATGGCGGTAAACGCCGGGGTCTTTTTCAGCTTGGCCAGTTGCTCGTCATAGGTAGCGCGAAGGTCGTCATCTTCTTTACGGAAGGCGATCGCAGCGAAGTTCGTCTGGGCCTTGCCCACATCGAAGGGCAAGGCCCGCTCAAGGCCGGCAGCGCCTTTGCCGGCCAAAAGGCCTATAACCGTCGGCGAAGAAATCACGGCCACGTCGATGCGACCGGCGCGCAGCGCCGAGACATTCGATTCGATATCCGGAAAGAGCAGCATGCGGGTCTCGGGCACGCCTGCTGCGGTGGCGTTCCTGGTGACGACGCTCCCCCTGCCCGCGCCCATGATGATGGATTCATTGCCGGATATATCCGCATACCCGTGAATGTTTTTCGGATTTCCGGCAAGCACGATCGCCGCGTCCGGCGCCTGCAGGTCTGGCGCGCCAAACGCGACCTGTTCACAACGTTCAGGCGTGATGGCCAGACCCGATGCAGCCGCGTCGAAGCGGCCGGCAAGCAGCCCCGGGATCAGCGCTCCAAACTCGGTCACCTGGATTTCGAGCTTCTTGACGCCCAACTCGGCGAAAGCGGCCTTCAACAGATCAGGATGCCATCCTGTGGGTTCCCCTGTCTTTTCGTCCCGAAAACCCCAGGGTGACCGATTGTGGATTCCGATCACGATCCGGCCTTCGCGCAGCACACGTTCCCTGGTTGTTTCAGCATGGGCCCCTCCAGTTCCGCTCGAACAGAGCAGCGACACTGCTGCCATAGCCGACAGGGTGAACCTCTGTGCCAGGGAACCGATCATTCCATTTCTCCCTTTCTGATAACAATTGGAAGTCGACGGCAGCCCTCGCTTAGGGCCTTCCGCGAGGCACGGCGCTCCGTTTGTTGGTGAAATCGTTGCCGTGACGTCTGTCGATGGAACCGGTCATCTACGCCTTCCTGCCTACGCTGGCAGATCGCCTCGGCGTGGTATCCTTGAGTTCGTCGAGACCTGCTTCTTTCGAGCCATCAAGCATGGTCGAAACGTTTGACGCCGGTTGGCCAACAATCGTCAGGAGATCACTTAGCGCCGATTTGACATGCCTAACTGGAAAGTCTGCAAGGTCGCTATTGTCTTCCGCTTCCCGTGAAATGACGGCGAGCTTCGCTATAACCCCGACCAGCGAGACCGCAGGCGTATTCGCAACGTTTTCTAACAAGTGTTGTTCTGATTTGGCCGCCTTTTCTTCGGCTGCCTTAACCTCGGAGTAGACCAATTCTTCCGCGCGGAGTCCTTCCGTAGTCACCGTAGAAAAAAGGCCTTCCCTCATGAGTCTTGCTTCAAGGCGTTGCTGCTTGAGGCAGAGGTCGAGGGTGTTCGAATGTGCAGCGGTCCAGGCGAGTGACGCGACAACTGCGGGGTCGGCGGCCTCCTGCCCTTCCATCATCGCAGCTATTTCATCGATGATCACAGATAGGCTCCTTCACCTCTGTCCACACGTGACGGAAGGCAAAGTCGTGGTATTGTCGGAATCAGCCATGATCCGAGCTCCATACAGCTTGGCGTGGTTAGGCTGCACAGGATGTTGAAGGCATCCCGTGCGGCCGAATCTGTTCAAATCGACCTTATGTCACTTTTTGTGACGTTATCAAGAAGAAATGTCATGAAAAAGGACATTATGCCCGAGCAGATACGCGCTGCGCGCGCACTCCTCAATTGGACGAGGGATGATCTTGCGGCTGCATCTGGTGTCACCATCCGAACACTTGCCCGAATAGAGAGCGGACAGAACGTTCCTCGCAAGACCACGCTGATCGCGCTATCCCAGTCACTCGAGGCGGCCGGGATACAGTTTATCGCCGAAAATGGTGGCGGAGTTGGAGTGCGCTTAGTCCGACGATCTGATCAGAAATAAATCTCGCAACGGCTGACCGTCACGTAAAGGTACAGCGCGGGCGGCGAAAGCAACTCAGCATCGGCAGGGCTTAGCAATCGATGGTCGTCATCGTCTGAAAGTGATGTTGGCAGGTGGCCACTGAGGAACGTCATCGCCTTCGGGGTTCGGGCTGCCTTGTTGAATCCCTTGCCTTAGACCACTCCTTTAGTCTGCGAGAGCCATAGCTCGAGTTCGAAGCAACCGCCGCTTTGCGCGCACCGCTGCTATAGTCGTCAATCACGGGATTCCGGGATATCGCCAAATGCGCCGCTAACCTATCATTTTTGTTGTTGATAGGGTGCAATCATTGGAGCGGACTCTTTTGCTAAGCCGGGTTCCATGGCGGACCGATTTCGGTGCCGACGTGTTCATTGCGAGAAGACGCAGAAACGCCTGCTTGAGCATGCTGATATCAGACCACAAGGCTTACTTCGCGAAACTCCGGGAGAGGACAGAAAGCGCTTCAGAAAGGGAGAGAAACGCAAGATCGCAAATTATCGCCTACGAGCCCCACGATCGTCGAGAAGCTTTGGAGCGGCTAAGCTACCTGTTTGCGGTCGTCGCGACAGCGAATGATTGGTTCGATGACAACGAGATGGAGGAACTCCTGACGATGATCCGGAACTATTGACCGGGCATCCTATTTCGTCAAACCGAACCAGTGCCGCGAAACGGTCCCGTCGGTATCGTCCTTAATTTCGAAATAATACGGATCCTGACGCAGTCCGCGCGCCATGATCTCCGTCCGCGTGCAGCTTTCACCGTCCCGGCCGGAGCGCGTCCTTCGGTTTTCGCTGCATAGGTTGACTGTCCTCGCACAGTGCGATTTCAGGCTACCGCGCCGGCCGCTATTCGGGTCGGTCGTCGCAGCCCAGCCAGCGGGGCAGTCGGCGTATGGTTCATGGCCAGGTTTCCCCGCTCCTCCCTCTGGACAGATCGGCCAGGAGAAGCCGGGCCGCTTCATCGCGGAGATCAGCCTGTACATTGGCGGATGACAGGCTGGCACGCCGCGCCAGGACGGGTCTGAGGATGAGGCACAAAGCAGAATTTTGCAGCCCCACTCACTCGCAGCGGCAGCTCCTGAGACAGTGATTGTGACGGTCGCGAGCCCCACGGCAACGATCCAGCGCTTCATCAATATCCTCCAGCTTGTCATGGTCACTATCGGTCCGTCCGTCTCGGCTTCTTACGTGCATCGAGAAAGGGCGGCGAAATCTCGCTCTCTCGCTCCCTGAGCAGATTGAAGTCGGCGATCGGCTGGCGCGACAGCGTGGTGTCGACGGCTTTCCGGCGCCATTCATTCATGTCGAGGACATAGGTCGCCCACATACCGTAGCGCGCGGCCATCGCGTGGCGCTGTGTGGCGAGGTAGGCGGAGTCGACGGGATAGGGCGTGGCGACACGCGCCCATCCCACACGCAGCATTTCCAGGGCGATATCCCTGCCTTTGACGCTGCATCGGGCGAGCGGGACGCCGTCGATGCCATAAGCTGCGACGCTGCAGTTGACAATCGCGGATCCTATGGTGCGTTTCAGCCAAGCCTTGGCCAGAGGACCACAGGGGACTGGGGGTGGCGCCTTGATCCGCTCACGTTCGTTCCATTTCGGATCGAAAGCCCATTGCGGCAATTCGCACGCATCGATGTCGAAAAGCCGGACTTTTACCACATACTCGGGAAACCAGATCGTTCGGCCGTCGATGACGGCGACACGGCCGCGATAGACCCGTGCCGTCGTCGTAACGTCCGAGATCACTGTCTCACCTCGCCTTTGCACGGCCGGACCACCGGCGAGATCTGCTGCAAGGACCGGCATGGAAAATGTCCCGGCGGTGACGAGACTGAGGGCAGACCTGAAAATCGTCATTGGCCGCTGTCCCGACTATGCTCGTTGGCTGCTCGCGACAACAGGATCGAGGGATGCTGCACGTCATCGAACTGCCAGAGACCGGCGCGGCTTTCCCGTGCCGTCTGTTCGACCACCGCATAAGGTGCATGAAACGGCATGCCGCCGGCGTCGAGGGCGGCGAACGCAAAACCGCTGGCGATCAGGATGTTGGCAAGGTCCAGCCGCTCGCGGCCAACGGTGGCGTAGCAGGCAACAAAAGTGATGCCAGCGTTTTCCGCAACCGGGGCACAAACTGGACCGGTGTCCTTGATGTAGGCGGCGAGCATAGCGAGCGATGCCTCCCCGCAATCCTGCTTCTTTCTCGAATGATCGGTGTAAGCCGTCCCGCGCAAACAGGATTGGACGCCATAGAGCCGGTAGCGTTTGCCTTCGGCGATCCAGGTCTCGCCGGTCTCGAGCGTGACGCCAGGCTGCAGGTCAAAATATCCTGCCGGCGCTGCGGCAGCCCGATCGCCGGCGAGCACTGCTGCGACGCAGAGAACGACGCCGGGCCTCATTGGCCCTTGATCCTGGGATCGGCCCACATGCCAAAACCGCCCTTGCCGATCTTCTCCGCCTCGACCAGGTCAGGACGCATGGGAGAACCGTCGGGTTTGTTCGAAATTTTCAGGGCTCCCAGCGAAAGCAGTTGCTCCTCGAACATGTCAATCGTGTCGAGGCTGCCCGGATAGTTGTAGTAGCCGTAGCAGGTGGCGTCCTGCCTTGGCGCGTTCTGCTCGCTGACGAATGCGCGGCAGAAGATCACTTTCGGCGATTGCAGCATAGTGGCGAGTTGCTGCTGCGCGAAGTCGGCGCATGAGCCCGAGAAATTCTCTGATTTGTTGACCATCTCGCCCTGGCACGGCTCGAGCCCGTAGAGATGCAGGATTGTCTTGTCGTCGACCCCGATATCGGTCGGCGCCACCGCCTTGAAGCCGGTGGCCGAGGCAAAGCCCTTGCGCTCGGTGACTTTCCCGTCCCCGTCATAATATTCGATGACCAGAACCGTCTTTCCGGGGGCAGCCAGGGACTTGATGTAATTCTGGTCGATGTCCCCGACGGCGAAGGCCGGCAAGGCCGAACAGGCGACGCTCAGCAAAGTCGCGGCGGCTCGCTTCATCATTCTGACCTCATGTCCCGGTAACCAGAGCATATCCCTTTTTGGATATGCGATTTAGGGTTTGCCTAGCATGCATTTCCGTGTATCGCTACCCCATTGCGGTGTAGCGAATACGAGGAATCTTACGCTGATGCCGTAGTGACCTCAACACCCGATTGGGGAATGGATGTGGCGAAACATACGGCAAGCTGGCGGACTCGAACGGCAGTCGCGCTGACCGCGACGTGCATCACGACGGTTTGCGCGAATGGCCAGGACTCCGCAGAAAACCGGGTGTTTTTCCCAACAAATGGCAGGTTTACGACCGCAGTTAGCGCCGGGGGCGCAGCGGCTTCAGGCGTCTTCAAAACCAGATGGACCGCCCCCACGCACGAGTACGTGCTCGGCGAGGATGGGACGTTGGAACAGTCGCCTGCGGCTGAACGATTTGCTCTATCAACGAAGCAATTCGGTATTTCTGATTCGCTTCAAAGCAGCCAAGAACAAGCCAATTACTATCCCATTTTGGATTATCCTAAGGACGAAGAACCGACATCCGACCCGATACCCGTAGAGGCGTATGACGCAATCGTACCGGAATGCGGTCCCTCCCCTATCAACGCCACCGGCATCAAGGCGTTGGTCGAGGAAGCGGCGATCAGGCACGGTGTAGATCCCGGCTTCGCCGTTGCGATTGTCGCCACCGAAAGCGATTTCGATCGCAACAGAAACTCGCCGAAGGGCGCGCGCGGGCCGATGCAGTTGATGCCCGCGACCGCCGACCGGTTCGACGTCGATCAGGTCTGCGATCCTGCCGCCAACATCGACGGCGGTGTCCGGTACCTGCGCATACTTCTCAACGAATTCGGCAATCCGCTGCTCGCTGCGGCCGCCTACAACGCCGGCGAACATCGCATCTACGAGTATGGCGGCATTCCGCCCTTTGCCGAGACCGTCAGCTACGTCGCCAAGGTCGTCAATCATCAGCTCGGGCTTCCGATGCCGTCCGCCAGAAAGATGGCGAGGTCGCCAGGCACGCCCGAAGACGAAGCGCCTGATGTCGGCGTCGTCGCGCCCAAAAGGACCGGAACCTTCGTCGCCGGCGTGATGCATTTTTGATCTTGTTTTGAGGAGTGGGACATGAACCAGGAAACGTCTCCAACCTGGAACAGGCGAGCAATCCACTGTGGCATCGCGGCCGGTATTCTGCTGACAGCGCAGATGATGGGCGCCGATCTTGCCCTTGCGCAAAGTGGCGGTGGCAGCAGCGCCTTTGCGCCGTTGCAGACCGCCGTCCAGATGATCGTCGACTTCATCACCGGTCCCTTCGGACGGCTGATCGCGATCATTGCCGTCATCGGTCTCGGATTTCTCGCCTTCGCCGGGCGGCTGTCCTGGTTCACCGCCGGCGCGGTCGTGATCGGCATGGGTCTTGTCTTCGGTGCGCCTGCGATCGTCGACGAATTGATGGCCGCGGTCGGGAGCAATTAGTTATGGCGGACCATGTCGATGAGCGGCCGGCCCTTACCCCCCTCGTGATCGGACTGACGCGATCGCCGACGCTCTGGGGCATTCCCTATATGGCCGTCGTCATCATCGTCGGCATAACCATCGTCGCCTGGCTGGTGACTTACACATTCTGGTCGCTGCTGGTCGCGCCGCTGAGCTACCTCTTCTTGTTCTCACTTTGCGCCTGCGACAGCCGCATCCTCGATGTGGTTCAGGTCGTGACCCGCAAGACCCCTCGCACGCGCAACAAGGTCTTTTGGGGCGCCAACTCCTACGGACCGTAGGAGGCAGCAATGCTGAAGGTCATTCGGGAAGAGCTGGGTTTCGGCAAAGTCGCTCACAATGAGCGGCCGATGGCGACGCACATCCCGTATTTGCGTCACGTGTCCGACACGGTGATCAATCTGGAAAGCGGCGCTTTGCTCGCCGTCATCAAGCTCGATGGCCTCTTCTTTCAGACAGAAGACCAGGCAGAACTCAACATGCGCTCGGTCGTCCAGAACACGATGATCCGCGCCCTGGGATCGAGCCGGTTTTCGCTGTGGTCAACCGTCATCCGGCGGCAGGTCGAAACCGAGCTGGCAGGCGCATTCGACGATCCATTCTGCGACCTGCTCAACCGGCGATACATGGATCAGCTGCGCAAGAAGCGCATGTTCACCAACGAGCTCTATCTCACCGTCGTCCGCTCCGGCATGCGTGGCGCGCTCGGCGCCGGCGAGACCGTCAAGCGACTGTTCGATCGAACCGGCGGCCGACCGATCCAGGACGAGAAGCTGCGGGAATCCGTTACCGAGCTGGAAGACCTGATTGGCAACATCACCAACGAGCTCCAAAAGTATGGAGCACGCGCGCTCGGCATCGCCTATCGCAACGGCGAGCCCTATTCGGAACCGTCGGAATTCTTCAACACGGTCCTGACCTGCGGCGTGCCGCGTCGTATGCGCCTGCCGCGCATGGGACTGCGCAACTATGTCGGCACGTCCCGGCTGCATTTCGGGAAGCGCACCATGCAGGCCCAGGCCGCGATCGACGACGAGAACCGATTTGGGGCCATGCTGTCGGTCAAGGAATACCCGCCCTTCACCGGGCCGGGCATGCTCGATGGGCTGCTGCAGGTCAATCACGAGTTCATCCTGACGCAGTCCTTCACCATAGCCGACAAGCCGATCGCAATGGAACGCATCTCACGCCTGCAGCGGCAGATCGCGGCCTCCGACGAAGCCGGCAGTTCGGTCGAGACCGATATCGACCATGCCCTGAACAGTCTCATGAATCAGGAAGCGGTATTCGGCTTCCATCACCTGACGCTGCTTTGCCTGTCGCGCGACCTCGACGGCGTCAGCAAGTCAGTTTCCGAGCTCGGCGCCTGCATGACCGACATGAACATCAACTGGCTGCGCGAGGACGTGAATCTCGAGGCGGCGTTCTGGGCGCAGCTTCCCGGCAATCACAGCTACATCGCCCGCAACGCCATGCTGTCGAGCGCCAACTTCGCCGGTCTGTCGTCGATGCACAATTTTGCCACCGGACAGATCGACCGCACCCATTGGGGCCTGCCGATCACCATTCTCGAGACCACGTCGCAGACGCCCTACTGGTTCAATTTCCATCGCCGCGACATCGGGCATTTTCTCGTCACCGGCCCGACCGGCTCGGGCAAGACCGTGGTGCTTGCCTTTCTGCTGGCGCAGGCCATGCGCATTTCGCCTGCGCCAAAGGGCGTGTTCTTCGATAAGGACCGCGGCGCCGAGATTTTTATCCGCGCCATCGGCGGCGACTATGAAGTTCTGACGCCGGGAACGCCGACCGGCTTCAATCCCCTGCAGCTGGAGAACACCGCGCCAAATCGCGAATTCCTTCTTCGTCTTTTGAAAGCGATGCTGCGTCCTGGCAATGGCCAGGCATTCCGCCAGGAGGAAGAGGACACGCTCGAGCGTGCCATCGGCCGGCTCTGCCAGGAGCCTGTCGCGCAGCGCACGCTCGGCAATCTGGCAGGACTTCTGGTCGGGCGATCCCGCGCCGACGCGAACGACCTGCATTCGCGTTTGCGGCCATGGATCGACGGCGAGAAGGCCTGGCTCTTCAACGCACCGCACGACGTGCTGTCGTTCTCGGGTCGGCGGGTCTTCGGCTTCGACATGACCAACATCATCGGCAACGAGGAGCTACGCGCGCCGGCCCTCATGTACATCTACCACCGGCTCGACGAGCTGCTGACCGGCGAGCCCGTGATGTTCTTCATGGATGAGGGCTGGCAGCTCCTCGCCGACGAAACTTTCTCGGCCTACATCGTCGACAAGATGAAGACGATCCGCAAGCTGAACGGGATCGTCGGCTTCGGCACGCAATCGGCGGCCGACATCGCGCGCGCAAAAGTCTCGCACACACTGATCGAGCAGTCTGCCACCAACATCCATTTTCCGAACCCGCGCGCCGATGAGGAAAGCTACATCCGCCGCTTCGGCCTGACGGTGAAGGAGTTCAACTTCATCCGCAACACGCCGCCCGAGAAGCGGACCTTCCTGATCAAGCACGGCAATGACAGCGTGATCGCCCGCCTCGACCTCTCGGTGATGCCCGACCTGGTCAAAGTTCTCTCCGGCCGCAAGGAAACGATCGAGGAATGCGAGGCGCTGCGCGCCCGTCTTGGCGACGAACCTGAACACTGGCTGGCAAAATTCTGCGGATGGGAGGTGGAGCAATGAGGTTTTGGCTCACTGCATTCGTCGGCGCACCGGCGTTGCTATTGGCAGGGCCGGTGCTTGCCGACATCCCGGTCAAGGACAGGACCGTGCTCGACGAACGCGAGGAGCGCGACGAAAAAGACCACCGAAATCGAAGAGGTCGACAAGGACCGCTTCACGGTCAACAAGAGCGTGACCTGCTCGATGTATCGTCCCGGCCGCAAGGACGATCCGGTCGGCGCGGCAGAAGCCAACCCGGAAATCGCCGGACTGGTCCGGCGCATCGCGCGCGAGGAAGGCGTCAATGAAAACGAGTTCCTGGCGCTGGTCTACCAGGAAAGCCGCTTCAACCCTTGCGCCAAGTCGGGCGCCGGCGCGCTCGGCCTTGCCCAGCTGATGCCGAAGACGGCCGAGGGCCTGGGCGTCAACCCCTACAATATCGAGCAGAATCTTCGCGGCGGCGCACGCTACTACAAGCAGCAGCTGAAGCGTTTTAACGGCAACGTCAATCTGGCATTGGCTGCCTACAATTCCGGCCCAGGCAACGTCGACAAATACCGCGGCATCCCGCCCTTCAAGGAGACGCAGGGCTATGTCCGCAACATCACACAGAAATGGCTTCCGGCATTCGGCGGCTCCGACAAGGACGCCATTCCGCTGAACTTCGGCGGCGGGGACACGGCCTACACCGGCATGCGCGATTCCACCATCAACGCCATGGCGACGTCCTCAGCCACCGGCGACAGTCTCGGCAACGTCGCCTCCTGGCTCGAGCAGCTGGCGGCGATGGAGAGCGGAACGATCCACGACAGCTGGGATCACAATTCGGCGGCACGAAACTCCAATCTTGAAATGATCAACGCGGCGATCCTGATGGGCACGGCGATGGCCGATCTTGTCAACTCGCGCAATGCCGTCACCGCCTCCGGCCTGTCCGGTTCCTCGCAGACGACCGACTTCCCGGATCGCGATGACGGTCGGCGCGAAATCACGGGCCTTTGCGACGCACGCCGAGGACTGGAATGGGATTCTGAAGAAGAAGCCTGCGTCGAACGGCGTGAGCAGGGATCGGAAATTCAGCTGCTTCTCGAGACACAATGAAGGGAGAGACTAAATGAAACGCCTGATCATCCCGTCCGCCGCCATGCTGGCCGCGACGGCCGCGTTTGCCGACATTCCTGTCATCGACAAGACCAATTATAAGGTCGCGCGGCAGACTGCCGAGACGACGGACAAGATCCTCGGCACCAACAAGGAGATCCTGACCACGGTCGAGGAGACGCTGAAGGCGGTCACCGGCGACCGCGGCAGCGTGGCCAAACCGATGCAGGACTTGGCCGTCGGTAACGGATTCAGCGTCGCCTCGATGCCGTCTTTCGACAGCCTGATCCAGGGTGGCGTGCCGAATTTCGGCGGCATGAGCAGCGAGGTCGCCAAGGTCGCCACGGTCTTCATCAACGGGCTGCAGCTGGTGAAGTCGCTCTCGGGCGAGGAGAACAGCAACTTTTCCGGCGACAAGTCCTATGAGCAGCTGGTCTCGACCGTGCTCGGCGTCGCCGCACTGATCAACGGTTCCCAGCAGGCTGTAGCGTCCCGCAAGAGCGCCTTCGAGCAGGCAAGCGGGCAGATCGGCACGGCCGAGGACATAAAAGGGTCGATCGACCAGAACACGCAGCTTCAGGTGCAGGCGGGTCTCACCATCAACGAGCTCATTGGCGTCATGAACGGCGCCGTCTCCTCGCTGCAGGCCGACAATCAGCGCCGTCTCACCGACATTTCCAACAGTAAGAAGGCGCTGAGCTACGGTGAGGACTAGGAACCGTTGTATCGCCCTGGTTATCCTGTCCGGCCTCGCGGCGGCCGTCGCCGGGTGTGGAACGCCGAAGGAGAAGACGGCGCCCTGTAAGCGGCCTGCGAACCTGCTGTCCTACGCCCCCGAACCCGTCTCGCCTTTCCCGGTCACGGCCCAGGGGTGCGGCCCGATGCTCCCGGTGAATACTGCCCCCATAAACAGCGCACCTGATACGGCGATCGACGCGATTGATGGTCTGACCGTGCCGCGGGAGCCTGGCTGATGGAAGACTTCCTCGGTGAGCTCCTCGATCGGATCGAGGCGTCCGGCGCCAATTTCTCCGAGCAGGCCTATGGTGTCGTCGGCAGCGAAGTCATGCCTTTGCTCCAGGTCCTGGCCGTCGTCTACGTCGCCTGGTATGCGGTGCAGCTCCTCGTCGGATCGGCTCGGATCGGCGTCGGGGAGGTCGTCGGCCGCGTCGTCCGAATGATGCTGATCCTGGCGCTCGTCAGCCAGTGGGAGCACTTCAACACTTTCTTCTATTCCTGGCTGAATGACACACCAGAGGATGTCGGCCGCGCGATCTTGGCCGCATCCTCGACCGGCATCACCGAGCCGACAAACGGGCTTTCGATGATCTGGAAGACCGCCAATGATGCGGCCTCCGCCTTTGCCGAACAGTCAGGCTATTTCGCCGTTCTGCCTTCGCTGATCGGCTTTCTCATCATGGCCTGCACGGCGATCTTCATGGCGGTGGCGCTGGCGATTCTCATCCTGGCGAAAGTCGCGATGTGGGTGCTGATTGGAACCGCCCCCATCTTCATCGCCTGCATGCTGTTCGAACAGACACGCAGCTACGGCATCGGCTGGTTCAACCAGGTCGTGATCTATGCGCTGATCCCGCTCTTCATCTATGTCATCGCCGCCTTCCTGATCGCAGCCATGGATCCGGAGCTGACGGCGATCGAGGCTGCCGCGAAAAGCCGGACATTGAAGCTCAGCGACATTGCCGCCTTCGTGCTCCTTTGCGCCGCCGGCGCCTTCATCCTGCTCCAGATCCAGGCGATCGCACAAGGGATCGCGGGCGGCATCGCCGCGGGGATCGGACAGATGGGCTACAGCATGGCGCGCTACGCCGGCATTCGTGTTCCGCGCGGCGCGGTACGCGGCGGCATCGCGGCAGGGCGCGGCGGTAACCGCCTCGCCGGCTGGTATCGCGCGCGTGGAGTGAAGACCCCGGACGACGCCCCTGCCGCGCCCGCCGGCGGCGGCAACGGCGCGGCGCTCGCCATGCAAAACCGCATCAGCGCCAACAGCACGCCGCGATAGAGCAGAGAGCGGAGGATACCATTTGAGAGCGGCGTGGCATGGCTGAAACCAGACAGGAATCCCTTCGGAGCTATTTCCAGGACGGCGAGCGCTGGGAGCACGAGATCGTGCGCAAAGCGAAGCGCTCGCGCGCGCTCGCCTGGTTCGTCACCACCATTTTTGGCGCAATCACCCTGCTCAGCCTGCTTGCGCTGGTCATGCTGGTGCCGCTGAAGAGTTTCGAGCCCTATATCGTTGAGGTTGACAAGAACACCGGCTTCATCGAGGTCAAAACCGGCCTCACCCGCCCGGCTAGCCTGACCGAACAGCAGGCGATCACCCAGGCCAACATCGTCCGCTATGTCCGCGCCCGCGAGGGCTACGATCCCTTCGCGATCGAGGAGAATTTCGGGATCGCGGCGTTGCTGTCGACGGCCGAGGCGGCGCGCGAATTGCAGGAGCTCTACAGCACGGCCAATCCGCAAAACCCGGCACGAAAATACGGCCGCTTGCGCAAGCTCCTCGTCACTATCAAGTCGGTGACCTTCCCGAACGCCAGCACCTCGATCGTCCGCTTCGCCGTCGCGGAAAAGTCGGACGCCGATACGATCGTACGTGACTACATCTCCGTCGTGCGCTTCCGCTACACGGACACGCCCGCCAGAAACGAATGGCGTTTCGAGAACCCGCTGGGCTTCCAGGTTTACGACTACCGGCGCGACCAGGAGACCGTCACGCCCGAGGATCGACAATGATCGGAAGTGGGATGATGCGGTGCCTCGCTTGTGCAGTGGTCTGCGGCTGGCTCGCGACTGCCGCCCATGCGGCGCAGACACCGGCGCCAGGGCGGCTTGATGCGCGCGTCACCACCGTCGCCTACCAGCCCAACAATGTCGTGCGGGTCTACGCCACCTACGGCATTTCCACGATGATCATTTTTGATGAGGAGGAGAAGTTCGAGACACTGTCACTCGGCGATACCGACAGTTGGCAGGTCGTCCCCTCAGAAAAGGGCAACATCCTGTTCGTGAAGCCGGTCGCTAAGAACGTCGTCACCAACATGAACATCGTCACGACCAAGCGCATCTACTATCTCGAGCTGCACGATTTCGCGCCGGACGCAGGCAAGAAAGTCTTCGGCATCCGCTTCCTCTATCCGGAGAAGAACCTCAACGCCAAACTGCGCCAGGAAGCGGAATTTCGGGCGGCAAACCCGAACATGTCCGGGATAGACAAGGCCAACGTCAACATCGACTATTCCTTCTCGGGCGCCCCGGCGCTGAAGCCGTCCGTCATCTTCGACGACGGCACAAAGACGTTCATGAAGTTCATCGGTCGTGTGCCGGCTATCTTCGCGGTCAATGCCGATTTCTCCGAAACCCTGCGAAACTTCCGCAAGGAAGGCGACTACTTCGTCATCGACGGCGTGGCGCCCCAATACACGCTACGCGATGGCAATGAGTGGACCTGCATCTTCAACCTGCGTCAGCCCGACTTCGGCGCGCCCGATCCCGACATTCTTGGACCTAAGGAAGATCCTGCGGCAAGGAAACGCTGGAGGAGCGGCAACAAATGAAGCGCGCGCCCGAACTCGACGCCATGCTCTCCGGCGACGAAGCCGCCGTCCGCGACAGGAGCGTACGGCGTAGCCAGCTCCTAGGCGGCGCCTTTCTCCTGCTCGGTGGCGCGGTCGCGGCGTATTTCGTGCTGGCGTCGGCCCAGGATCGGCCGCGCGACATGATCGACGGCGACGAGGAGTTCACCACGACCACATTTCGGCCGCCGTCCTTCGTCCGAGAGGGCGAGAAACCGCCGGCGGAACCGGAAACCCCGGTGATAAAACTCCCCGAGCCGCCGCCACCCGCGCCGGAGCCTGAAAGCGACACGACGCCATTCAACGTTCCGCCGCCGCCCTCTGTCGTAGTCGCCGATCCGGTCGCGCCGCCGGCTGAGGAACCCAAGGTCGAGGAATTTCCGGAGCGTTACAAGTCGAAACAGATCGTGATCGATGCTGTGAAAGGCGAAGACGGCTCACTCACAGGCGAATCCGGGGACGGACTGAGCGTCGCCGGCGAGGACCGAAACAGCAAATATCTCGCCGCAGCGTCAAGCCTCGCCGACCGTTCGGCAAAAGCACGCCGGATCGAGCGCATCGATGCGCTGATCGCCGAAGGCACGATGATCCCCGGCATTCTGGAAACCGCGATCGTCAGCGATCTTCCCGGACAGGTCCGTGCGATCGTTTCGCAGGATGTCCACTCCTTCGACGGCCGCCGCGTCCTGATCCCGACAGGCACCCGGCTGATCGGCGAATACCAGTCGGAAATCACCCGCGGCCAGAAACGCATCTTCGTCATCTGGACCCGGCTGATCCGCGACGACGGTGTGACCGTCAGGCTGAATTCGATCGGCGCAGACAGTCTTGGCCGATCCGGGTTGACCGGCCGCGTCGACAACAAATACCGCGAGCGTTTCGGCTCCGCGATCCTGCTCTCCATCGTCGGCGCAGGCGCAAGTTATTTGACCGGCTATGGCAGCGGCCAGGCCTTCGGCAGCTCCAGCGGCGACGCCGACGATGCTGAAGCGCTCGCTCGCGAGACCATTGCCCAGACATTCTCCGACATGGCCAACCAGGCGCTCTCGGAGAATTTGCGCATCCCGCCGACGATCAGCGTCCCTCAGGGCGAGCGCATCTTTGTCTATGTCCGCCAGGACCTCGACTTCGCAGCCCTCTACGACGATCCAGTCACCGAAGCCCTCAAGGAAATCCGCCGTGAACGTGGCTACCAATAATATTGCTGCGGGCAATGTTGGCGAGGCGGTCAACAGCCCGCATTATTTTCTCAACCGCGCTCTCGAGCCGGTCCGCACCTTCCTCGATGATCCGACGTTCATCGAGATCGCCATCAACAGGCCAGGCACGGTCTATGTCGAACGGCTCGGCGCCGACTTCATGGCGCCCTACAAAATAGCGGAACTGACTGCCGACGAAATCCAGAACATCGGCGAGCGCGTTGCCGGCGTCACCAACCAGTTCGTCAGCCGCGCGAATCCGCTGCTGAGTGCCGCCCTTCCGACCGGAGAGCGCATTCAGGTCATCCTCCCGCCGGCAGCTCCCGACGGCGGCGCAATCTCGATCCGCAAGCAGGTCGTCAGCAATTTCACGCTCGAGCACTATCGCGACACCGGCGCGCTCGGGAAAGTTGCCGTCGCTGTCGGCGGTCTCAATGACATCGATCGTCGTTTGATCAAGTTCCTGCGCGCCGACGCCATCTACGATTTCATCGACACCGCCATCCGCAACCGCATCTCGATCCTGATCAGCGGCGGCACGTCGTCAGGAAAGACGACCTTCCTCAACGCCTGTTTGAACAGCATCGATCCGAACGAACGCATCCTCACCCTCGAGGATACGCGCGAGCTGTTTCCGCCCCACGCAAACTGCGTCCACCTGCTGGCTTCGAGGGGCGATCAGGGCACCGCCAGTGTAACGATCCAGCAATTGCTGGAAGCTTCGCTGCGCATGCGGCCCGATCGCATCTTCGTCGGGGAAATCCGTGGCGCGGAAGCCTTCTCGTTTCTTCGTGCCATCAACACCGGCCATCCGGGCTCGATGTCGACGGTTCATGCCGACACACCGCTCGGCGCCTACGAGCAGCTCGCCATGATGATGCAGCAGGCCGGCATGTCGGCCGGCTACTCCAAGCACGATCTCATGTCCTACATCCGCATGGTCATTCCGATCGTCATCCAGCTGCGCCGCGACGGCGGCCGGCGCGGCGTATCGGAGATCTATTTCGCAAGGCAGGAGGAATGAGCGGAAGTTTCCGGGCCTTCTATCTGCTTTTCTGTGTCGTGATCGGGCTTGCGGCCTGGACACTCTTTTATGGCGTCGGTCTCCATCTGATCTACGGCGATGCCCGAGTTCTCGAGCTGACCATAACCACCAATCCGTTCGCCCCGGTCCAGCAATTCTGGCTCTATTCGAGGAGCCGCGACCTGCAAATCGTCGCCTTGCTTTCTGTCCTTCCGGCCGCGGCGCTTGGGAGTGTCGTTGCCGCAATCGGCTTGCGCATGCCGGAACACCCGCTCGGCGACGCCTCGTTCCAGACCATCGCGATGATGCGGCGCGGGAAATGGTTCGGCAGGCATGGCCACATCTTTGGACGGGTCGGCAGAAAAATCCTCCGTGCGAATGACGATCTGCACCACCTGGTGATCGGCCCAACACGTTCCGGCAAGGGCGTGGGCTACGTCAATCCTAACGCCATCGCTCATCAGGGCTCGATGATTGTCACCGATCTCAAGGGCGAAATCTTCAAGGCAACCGCAGGCTACCGAAAGCAGGCCGGGAGTGAGGTGTTCCTGTTCGCACCGGGCTCCGACAGGACGCACCGCTACAACCCGCTGGATTTCATTCGCACCGAACGCGGAAACCGCACGACCGATATCCAGAACATGGCGAGCATCCTCGTTCCCGAGAACACCGAGTCCGAGAATTCCGTTTGGCAGGGCACCGCCCAGCAGGTCATCGCTAGCGTGATCAGCTACATCCTCGAAAGCCCTCACTACGAAGGCCGACGGCATTTTGGCGAGGTCAACTCCTTCTTCAACAGCGGCGTAGACCTCCAGGCGTTGATGACCCTCATCAAGGAGCAGGAACGCTACCTGTCGAAGTTCACCGTCGAGAGTTTCAACGCCTATCTGGCGCTTTCGGAACGAGCCGCTGCCTCAGCGCTGCTCGACATTCAGAAGGCGTTGCGGCCGTTCAAGAACGACCGAATCGTGGCGGCGACGACAGTCACCGACATGGACCTGACGGCGTTGCAGCGCCGCCCGATCTCGATCTATCTCGCCCCAAACATCACCGACGTCGTCCTCTTGAAACCGCTGCTGACGCTGTTCGTGCAGCAGACGCTCGACATCCTGATGCGGGCTCGCCGGTCGCGGTCATTGCCGGTCTATTTCCTGCTCGACGAATTCCGGCAGTTGAAGAAGATGTCCGACATCACCGACAAGATGCCCTATGTTGCAGAGTACAACATCAAGATGGCCTTCATCATCCAGGACCTGAAGAACCTGGACGAGATCTACGGCGAGACGGCGCGCCATTCCCTGCTCGGCAATTGCGGCTACCAGCTGGTGCTCGGCGCCAACGACCAGGCAACGGCCGACTATGCCTCCCGCGCGCTCGGCAAACGAACTGCCCGCTACAAATCGGAATCGCGCACGATCGAATTGTTCGGTCTGCCGCGCCGCACCAAGGTCGAGCAGATCCGCGAGCGCGACCTGATGATGCCCCAGGAGATCCGGCAGATGCCAGCGGACAAGTTGATCCTCATCGTCCAGGGCCAGAAACCGATCTATGGCGACAAGCTGCGCTTCTTCGAGACCGAGCCGTTCAAATCGGCGGTCTCCTGGTCGCAGGCCAATATTCCGGACGTTCCCACAATCGAATATCTGCCCTACCAGCCGGTGCCGGCCACGACGGAAGCCTATACTACAACGGCGGCTTCTGAGTTGCCGGACCCCATTTCGGCGGTGCGATCGCCTTCGCGAGATCGAGATTCTCGACTCATGCAGACGTCAGCGACCGAGCCACCAAACATTCAGGGGACGGGGTCGGCCTCGCAGCCCGCTGACACAAGCGGCGGCGCCGCCAACAAACTGCCGATCGTAGATCGGATGCAACAGGCGGAAGGTCGGCTGCGGCCGACCGCCGAGAAGCTGAAACGGCTGATCACAGACAAGGTCGGGGGCGAAGCGTCGGGAAACGCACGGCAGCGCAAAAGCTACCTTGAAATCTTCGAGGCGACAGTCCCTGATCCGTTCGACCTCGGATTGGCATCCGACTAAGGCCGGCGAACTGGCGCGGCCTGAAGAATGCCGTGTTACCACGTCGACCTAACGTGTTCGAGAAACCCTCTGATCGCCTCGACTACGAGCGCCTCGTTTTCGCGATGCGGGACATGCCCGGTTTCAGGCAGGATGAGAGCGGTTCCACGTCCCGCGGCAATGCGGTTCGGATGTTCGGCGGAGCCATATTCATCGAGCTGTCCATGAATGGCGAGAACCGGACAGCGCAGTCGGGCAATCGCGGTATCCAGGTTCCAGCCAGCGAATTCCGGCGCGAGCCAGGTCTTTGTCCAGGCGTCGACAACCCATCGCGCCTTGTCGCCATGATACCGGGCCAGCCTTGTAAGACTGGCGGGTTCCTGAAACGCGTGTTCGGCGATGCTTATTCCTTCCACCGTGCGATCTTCGACAAAGGCTTGCGCGGCGATGGTGACCAGCGCCTTGCATCGCTCCGGCAGCGATGCCGCTGTCTCGACAGCCATGCCGCCGCCAACACTATGGCCGCAGGCGACGAACCCTGAAATGCCCAGTTGCGCCATCAATTGCGGGACCGTGTCCTTCGCCTCCGTGGCGATGAAGTCGAACCCCAGCCGGCCCGGATATGCATCGGATTTCCCGAAACCCAGCCGGTCGTAGGCAATGACTGGGCGCCCGGTTGCCGCCGCAAGTCGCTCGGGAAAACCACGCCATAGGTCCACACAGCCAAGTGAATCGTGGAGCAGCAGCACCGGCTCAGGGTAGGCCGTCACCGCCGGCGTCCACGTCGTCGCGAACACACCGTGCTCGCCGATGCGCACCCGATGCTCCTCGATCTTCGTCATGCGAGCACGCTCCGCAACACGGCAGCAGAGACAATCGCGATCATCACCGTCGGCAGGATCGAAAGCCGCGTCGCCGCGGCCATGGTCAGGGCCAGCGCCGCCATATCAGCCGGATGGCCGGTAACGAAATCCGGCGCAATCACGGTGATGAGAACACAGCCCGGCGCGCGCTCCAGCACGGTTTTGGTACGCGAGCTCAAGATTCGGTTGCGCAGGAACAGATAACCACCGACGCGGGTGAGATAGGTCGCACTCGCCATCAGCACGATCGTCAGAAGGTTCATTAGGTCGATCATCACGGCCTCGCCAGGACATAGGCCGCAACGACGCCGGAGAGAGCGCCGGCCGGCACATACCAGGCGCCCGGAACGATAAGAAAGGTCGAGGCCGCGACGACGAGGCTGACCAGCCAGGGCAACGCTGCGAAAGGACCCTTCCACATGCCGGCGAGCATGACGAGGAACACCGCCGGGAAAGCCATGTCGAAGCCATAGCGCGTTACGTCGCCCAGAACCGGCCCAACCAGCGCGCCGATGGCGGTGAAGACAACCCAGGTTAGATAGAGGCCGAGCGCCACGCTCATAAAAAAGCCGAGGCTGAAACGGTCGCCGGCCCTGCGGGCATCCGCCAGTCCCATCGCCCAGCTCTCGTCGCACATGAAGAACAGGGCCGGAAACACTTTTCTCTTGGGCAGATGCCGGATCAGCGGCGCCAGCGCAGCGCCCATCAGGAAATGCCGGCTGTTGACCAGCAAGGTGATGGCGACGATAAGCAGGATCTGAGGAGGTGACGTCCACAGTTCGACGGCGGCGAACTCGGAGCCGCCGCCGAAGTTCAGGCCGGTCATCAGCGGCACTTCGAGGACGCTGAATCCTTTCTGGGTCGCCTGCGAGCCGAGCACCAGAGCGAAGGGCACGAAACCCAGCATCATCGGCAGGCAGTCCCGCAGCCCGCGCCGGACTTCGGCAAGCCGGCCTGACCCGGTGGCGTTGTCCGTGATTGCATCGATATCGGTCATCGGCTTGGCACCTGATTGCTCAAAAGTTTGAAGATGCCGGTGTTCTATACCAATCTCAGAAGTCATTGGTTGCGTTTGTGGCCGACTTGTAAGATTTATTGGCATCAGCAGCCACTCAATCAGAGAGCCGTGGAACCCGATGCCAACGGAACTGGACTCGATCGATCGCGCGATCCTGCGAACGCTGCAGCAGGATGGCCGCATCCAGAATATCGACCTCGCCGACCGCGTCGGCCTGTCGCCATCACCTTGCCTGCGGCGGGTGCGCCTTCTCGAGGAAGCCGGCGTCATCGAGCGCTATGTCGCGCTCGTCAACCCGGCCAAGGTCGGCATGGGCCTCACCCTGTTTGCCCGGGTGTGGCTGACCGGTCAGGACGAGGACACGGTCAACATCTTTGTCGAGGCGATCCGAAAACTACCGCAGGTGGTCGAATGCCAACTCATGGCCGGCGACAGCGACTTCCTGCTCAGGATCGTGGCGCAGGACCTCGAAGGCTACCGCCGCTTCCAGATCGAACATCTCGGCCGCATCAAGGGCGTGCGCAACATCAAGACAGAAATCCCGATGCAAACCGTCAAGCACTCCTGGGAGATTCCCGTCTAAATCCGCGCTCGCCCCGCTAGGCGGCGGATGGAAACCTGCGTCGTCGTGACACCCAGAAAGCTAGCGGGATTCTTTATCTGCCCCGAGCTCCTCGATCACTCTGAGAAGGTCACTCGTAGAGGCCGCCGGCAAATCGAGTACCCGGAGGATGAGCTTCATCCTGGCGAAAGCCTCCGCATCGCTGGCGCCGAAGGATTGAGGCGCGGCGTCGTGAAGCTTCGCTATCGTTTCGCGCAGCCCGTTGTGGTCGAGGAAGGCCTGGATGTCTTTGATCGTCATGTCGGACCCTCATCGGAACTACACCCGCGCCGGCCTGCCCAGTCCTGGTTTGCGCCGATGAATGACGACGATATCCGACGGAGCAAACCTGTCCGTCGCGAGTGATATCCACTGCACCGTCTTGCCGTACTGGACCTTTTGCCAATGCCCCGTTGGCGGCCTTGCGACGTCGTGGGAATCGCATATCTGAGCGAGGTGCTGATCGCGAACACCAAACTCGCGGGCGATTTCCGTCATAGGTTTTGACCAGACGAGTTCGTGAAGTTCCGCGCGGCTCAGCTTGAGCATCGACCCCCACCTTTCAGTTCACGTGGCCATTTGACCACAACTCACACAATGCCAGTCCCTGACCGATCTATTGGCCGAGCGAACCCCACCAATCGGTGACGGCCGTCCACACGTAGAACAAGGCGTGATCGAGCGCGACGAGTACGAAAATCAGCACAAGCAGGAAGCCGACGAGCAAGCCGAGCGCGTCATCGCCTTGGCGCTTCGTCGGCTGTTCAGGCGGATAGATGTACCAGGGGGTCTTGTCTCTCATGACACTGTCCTAACGTTCGAAATCGTCGCGATCGCGGTCCTTCTGCTCCCTCGCTTCGCGCTCCAGTTCCTCCAGCCTGGGAACGTGTTGCTGCGCCGGGTCGGTGCGGCTCGCGTCACCTGAACGAGGCGACGTGTCGCGCTCCCGATCGGAACGAGACGCGCGCCGAGCTTCCGGGTTCGCGTGCGCAGCGATGTCGTGGTCGGCCTGTTCATCCACGATATCGGAGCGGTGCTCCGCGCCGGTAGCATCGCGATTTCGCTCGTCGACGCCGGCATCCGCGGATGTCGCAGCACCCTTGCCGCCGCCGGCCCGCTCGGCCTCACTGACAGCCCGACGCAGATCCTCATCACGCTCGGCCACCTCGCGCATATAACTGTTGCCGGCCGTTGCCAGCTCGGCGGCCGTGTTGAGCGCCTGGACGTAGTTGACTTCCGCCGCTTCCGTGCTGCGTCCCTCGTCCTGTGCGCGGTCAATCCGTTCGCGAGCCGCCTCGATCTCGATCAGAAGATCATTGGCCCGTTCGACGACGTCCTCGCCGTGGCGCGCCACGGCGGCATCCCAGCGCGCATTTGCGTCATCGCGCTCGCTTTCCGTACTCAAGCGCCGGGCATCATCGCGATCAGTTTCGCCCGACATTCCCTCGCGACTGGCGTCCGCCGCCTGGACCCTGTCATCCTTTTCCAGTTGACGCTGTTCTTCGGTGAGCTCCAGAATTTCGCGGCGAACATTGACATGGTCCCGTGCTGCAGCGGCAACCTCGTCGTAATCCGTACGATCCTCCTCCCCGATCAGACGTTCGAATTTGAACAGCGCGGTCTCGACACGCTTCTCGTAAGCCTCGAACTCCGGTCGGGACATCTCGCGCAAATTCTCGGCCTCCGAAACGATTGCCTCCAACCATACCATATTGGCTCTGTATTTCGACCCGAAATTTCCCTCCGCAGCCTCAAGATCGGAGCCGGCAGAGTCTCGCGCAACTGCTGTTTCTATTCGCTTTTCCTGAGCGGATGCGAATCCTGCGACATCGCGGTCGCTACTTGTACGTGCGAGTTCGTCCCACGTTTCTCTTGCCTTTATGGTATAGTCGACGCTTCGTGCCGCGCGCGCCGTCGTTGGCTGTTCAGACCGTTTGGCCTGGTATCGATCGTGGGCCGCATCGCTGGTGCCCACATGTTCGGTACGGCCCTGGTGGTTGACAGGGCGCACCTGGTTGCGGCCGAACGCCGGCGCCGTCGCAAGTTCGCGCCGATCTGTCATTTCCATCTGGATGCCGTGTTCGCGCGCCTTCTCGGCCATCAGCGAACGCCAGGCGCGAAACACCTGCGGACTTGTCTCGATTCGCTCCCCGAATTCCGATTTCATCGTGATGATTGCATGGACGTGCACATGTGGGCGCTTGCCGCCGTCGGCCTCGTCCTTCGGATCCTGCGTCGGATCGTGAAGCGCGAACACGTATCGATGGCCGGCGAACTGCGCGGCCAGGAAATCCCGAGCAGCCTCGCTGAACGCCTCAACATCGGTCCCGGCGCGCGCCGACATGATCAGGTGCATGACGTCGCGGCTCTTGCGGCTGTGCAGCTCGTGCCGCCAATCCTTCTGCACGAGGTCGCCGGCCAAGCTGTCGTTCTCGATCCTCGTGCTGCGCTCGTCATGAACGTCGCCCTCGAACGCCGCGACCAGCCGTCGCAGCCTGGCCGTGCCATAGTCGACGCCGTTTCCGTATCCGGCGAACGAGAATGCCGCAGACGGATCTTCAACCGAAGACCGCGTGTCATATCGCTCCTGGATGATTTCGGCGGCCTTGGCGTCTCCTGTCAGCCGCTCGCCATCCGCGCCGCGCAGCACCACGACGCCGCTGACTGTAAGCGCGCCGTCATCCGTGCGGGTGAAAGCATAGGCGAACCGTCTTTCGCCAAAGCCGCGCGACAGCGTCTCCCGCACCAGCGCCTGCAACTCGTCGCCAGCCCGATGCGGGACAGCGTCGATCGCGACCGCGAACACGCCGATGTCGCGGCTTTCCTCCCTGTTTTGAAACAGGTGCTCCCACTCGCCGCGCAGTGACGACAATCTCTCCCTGCCCTGGATGCGCTCGCCACGATCGTCTTCGACCTCGACGTCGCCGGCGCGCGACACATAGTTGAGCATCGCCCCAAGCCGCACGCCGCCGCCGTACGACGCCATCTTGACGACCGCCGGCTGGCTTCCCCGGGCGATCCCGGTAAAGCGCGCCCGCATCGGTCGCGCCTCCCTCCCTTTCCGGCCGGCACCACCCACCCAGCGAGCCCCTGCCCGCCCCGATCCCGCGCCGACCAGAGACAGCCCCCCTCCGCCTCCCGCGCGCCGGCGGCTCTCATCCTCCCCGGCACGCGATCCACCGAGCGACATGTCGTGAAGTAACGCCGCCTTGCGACGTTCCCATTCGTCCGTAAAGGCGCCGAAGAAGAACTCCATCGCCTACCCCTCGCCGCGCCGGCGATGACCGGCGCGCTTCGCCAGTCCGCGCAACTCGCTCAGAACCCCGGCGACCACGATCTGCACCTCGCCGATATTCGTCTCGAGATCGGATGGCCGGATCGAGCCGCCGCCATTCAACGCCCGTGTCATCTGATTGAGGTTCGTGCCTACAGCCCGCATCTCATCGGCAAGCAGACCCATCACCGCGCGGTCCTGTTCTGACAGCATCGGCTGCACGCCCGCACCCTCCAGAAGCAGCGAGCGCAGGAACGCCGACACCGTCATCCCGGCAGCCTGCGCGGCCTCCTCGATCGCCGCATATTCGTCTGCCGACAGGCGGGTTCGCACCACCTTGTCCTTTCTCGACGACGCCCGCCGTGCCTCGAAACTGCCGTCACCCATCCCTTTCCGGCCTTCTTCCAGCCGCCGCAGGCGGCGGATCGAGGGCTTGTCCCTCGATCGTCAGGACAAATGTACCACATTTTTCCGTATC
>JBFWUS010000056.1:0-39619 GCA_050247155.1 Rhizobiaceae bacterium | reverse complement strand
CCCCCAACAAACCAACACCGCACCCGGCAACTATATTAGCTGACAATGGATGAGTTGTAAACGATTGGCGGATCCGACGGCGCCAATGCAAAGACGCGAAAACGTTGGCGCCACGGGCATCTGGTGCGGATGAAGGGACTCGAACCCCCACGCCTTTCGGCACCGGAACCTAAATCCGGGGCGTCTACCAATTCCGCCACATCCGCGTCCGAGCGACGCCAATCCCATGCAGCCGTCATTCTGTCAATGTCGCGGCGTAGCCTGCCAAGCGGTGCAAATCCGACGGGAGCCCAATTCTGTTGAAAAATCCGCGCTGCTGTGACACAAGGCGACGCAAATGTGACCGGGTGAGGCGAACCGCTTCAATCAGGGTTGATTGAAAGGCAGGGAAAACAAGAACTTAGTCGCATTTGTGGAGCAGTGATTTCGGGCCTGTCGCCGGCGATGACCGAGCGGTTCGAGGCCGGCTCCACAGCCACCCGGCAAACGAATTCCGGCACAATGCGCAGCGTCCGGGAGGCGCTGCGACGATTTAGAACACGAAGGTCAAACGATGCAGGTTACCGAAACCCTCAATTCCGGTCTGAAGCGCGAAATCAAAGTCACGGTGCCGGCCGGCGACATGGCGGCAAAGCTGAACCAGCGGCTGAGTGACGCCAAGGATAAGGTGCGTATCAACGGTTTTCGTCCCGGCAAGGTGCCGGTTCAGCACCTGAAGAAGATGTACGGCAAGTCGTTCATGGCCGAGGTAGTGAACGAAATCCTCAACAATTCGACCCGCGACATCCTCGCCGACCGCGGCGAGAAGGCTGCCATGCAGCCGGAAATCGTCATGACCGAGGACGAGAAAGAGGCGGAAAAGGTGCTGGCCGGCAATGCCGACTTCGAGTTCCAGCTCAACTATGAAGTGATCCCCGCGATCGAGATCAAGGATTTCTCCGACATCAAGGTCGAGCGCCCGGTTTATGACGTGCCGGACACCGAGGTCGAGGAGCAGGTCAAGCGGGTCGCTGAATCCGCGCGTTCCTATGAGCCCAAGGAAGGCCAGGCCAAGGAAGGCGATCGCGTCACGATCGACTATCTGGGCAAGGTGGACGGCGAGGCGTTCGACGGCGGCGCCGGCAACGATCAGCCACTGGTGCTTGGCTCGAAAGAATTCATTCCGGGCTTCGAAGAACAGCTGGTTGGCCTGAAGGCCGGCGATGAGAAGGTGATCACCGTCACCTTCCCGGAGAACTACAGCGGCGTGCACCTGGCCGGGAAGGAAGCAACCTTCGACATCACCGTGAAGGGCGTCGAAAAGCCGGGCGAGCTGGAAATCAACGACGAGACGGCGAAGTCGCTCGGACTCGAGTCGCTCGACAAGCTGCGCGAAATCGTCCGCAGCCAGATCGAAAGCCAGTTCGGTTCGATCACCCGGCAGAAGGTGAAGCGCCAGCTTCTCGACCAGCTCGACGAGGCTTACAAGATTGAGACGCCGTCGAAGCTGGTCGAAGCGGAATTTAGCAACATCTGGCAGCAGGTGAACCGCGACCTCGAACTCGCCGGCCGCACCTTCGAGGATGAGGAGACGACGGAAGACGAGGCGCGCGCCGAATATCAGCGTCTTGCTGAGCGGCGCGTGCGCCTTGGTCTGGTGTTGGCCGAAATCGGCGAAAAGGCCGGCGTGCAGGTTGCGGACGAGGAAGTGCAGCGCGCGCTGTTCGACATGGTGCGCCGTTACCCGGCCAACCAGCAGCAGCAGATTTTTGAGATGTACCGCACCAACCCGAACGCATTGGCGACGCTGCGCGCGCCGATCTTCGAGGAGAAGGTCGTCGACAATCTGCTCGGTCAGATTTCGGTGACGGACAAGAAGGTGTCGAAGGAAGAGCTGACCGCCGACGACGAGGAAGACGAGGCGAAGCCGGCCAAGGCGAAAAAGGAAACCAAAAAGGCAAAGAAGGCCGAAAAGGCTGACGATGCTGCCGAAACGGCTCATGCCGACGCGCCGAAGAAGAAGGCTCCGGCCAAGAAAAAGGCTGCCAAGGAAGGCGAATAAGTCCTCCCTTCGCAGGAATCATCTTGAAAGCCGCCGCGAGGCGGCTTTCTCGTTGTAGAACTCCTCTCTATATGTGGCGCGGGCGATGGAACGGCTGGTCAATGCATTCGCGAATTCGGTGCGCGCCTTCAAGCGCCTGTCGAAGACCGAGACCGCTTTTCAGCAGGAACTGATGCTGCTGGGCCTTTCGCTGCCCGTCGGCTGGTTTGTGTCGACGAGTTGGAGCGGCTATGCGCTTCTGGTCGGCTCCGTGCTGTTCGTCATGATCGTCGAGGTGCTGAACACCGGCATCGAGGCGGCCTGCGACGCCTTGAGCCGTGAGTTTCACTCCGAGATACAGCTTGCCAAGGATTGCGGCTCGCTGGCGGTACTGCTGTCGATCCTTATGCTCGCCGTAGTCTGGGGTCTGGCGATCGTCGAGCGCGTTTGGGGTGTCGCGCTTTAGGGTGATGGCCGGTCTGGCTGGTTGCCGGCACCGGCATGGCCACCGCGATCACGCCGTGCAAGGTGATGCGCGAGCAGCCCGCCGATCACCGCCATCGTTAGGCCGATGCCGAGTCCTATGACAATGCGGTGATGGTTTTTCAGCGCATCGCCAATCAGCCTCTCCGCGCCAAGGCCGAAGAACCAGCCGATCGCGGTGAAGATCGACGCCCAGATCAGTGATGACAGGACATTAAGCGCGACGAATTTTGGCCCAGGAATATCCGACAGGCCGGCGGCGACGCCGCCGACGAGGCGAAAGCCGTAAACATACCGGTTCAGGACCACATATTTTGCTGGATGCTCCCGGACCAGTTCAAAAGCCCGATCGAAACCAGGCCTCGCCTTGAGCCTGATCACCAAGGGATTGTCGGCAAACAAACGTCCGGTAAGGAAAAAGGCCACGTCGCCCAGGAAGGCGCCGGCGAACACGGCGACAAAAGCCTGCCACGGAACGAAGACGTGCTGGTGGGCGAAGAAACCGGCCAGGATGGTCGCACTTTCGCCTTCGGCGATACAGCCGATGAAGACGGCGATCAGCCCGTAGCTTTCGATGAACTGATGCAGCGTATCCATCAGCGCTTGGACGCATCGGGATGCAGGGCGGCCATGGTCTTGGCCAGTTCCGCCACCTCCTGGCGTAATGCGACGATCTCCTCATGGCGCAGAGCGTCGAGCTTCTCATGCAGCGCCATGATCTCGATCTCGGCCTTGAGATTGACCTGATAATCGTGCGCGGCGTCGATGCGATCACGCTCGGCCTGACGATTCTGCGACATCATGATGATCGGCGCCTGCAAAGCAGCCAGCATCGACAGCACCAAATTGAGGAAGACGAAGGGGTAGGGGTCGAATGTCTCCTGGCCAAGCAGCCACGCGTTGGCCAGAGTCCAGACAACGAGGAAGGCAAGGAAGCTGTTGATGAAGGTCCAGGAACCGCCGATACGTGCGATGGCGTCGGCCACCTTCTCGCCAATCGAGGCGTGCTCCGCGTGCGCGGTGCTGCGATCCTGCGAAATGGTCAAGCGGTCGATCGCGCTTTGAAGCACCTTGTTTTCCGCGGCGCTCAGATTCTCGGGCTTGCGACGCAACCAGCGCGCGGCGAGTTCCGGGACAGTCTTGTGCATGCGAGACATCCTTTGCCGCTGGCTCATTTTCCTTGCGCAAAGAGATGCTAGATTGCCGCCGCCACATCAAGATGGGGTCGATCATGCTTGCTTTTCAGAAAATTCGTGAGCGCGCCGCCGTGCGCAAGGGCGGCGAGGACGTGTTGAAGACGTTGCTTGGCGCCGACACAAAGAATGCCGACGTGGCAAAAATCCCGGACGATCGAATCTTGTCCACCATGGCCGAACGGGTGTTCTCGGCGGGTTTTGTCTGGAGCGTCATCGAGGCGAAATGGCCAGGTTTCGAAGAGGCTTTTCTGGGCTTCGAGCCGAAGCGACTGCTGTTTCAGCCGGAGGATTTCTGGCACGGGCTTACCTCCGACGCGCGCATCGTGCGCAATGGCCAGAAGATCATGTCCGTTAAGGAAAACGCCGCCTTCGTGGATAGGGTTTCCAAGGAGCACGACGGTTTCGGCAAATTCCTTGCCGAATGGCCTGCCGACGACCAGATCGGGCTCGTCGCTTATCTGGGCAAGCACGGCAACCGGCTGGGCGGCGCGACCGGCCAGTATTTTTTGCGCTGGATCGGCTGGGATGCATTCATGCTGTCCAATGATTTTGTCGCCGCGCTGCGCGACGCCGGGCTGGAGATCGCCGAAAATCCGGGTTCGAAGAAGGATCTGGCAAAGATCCAGTGGCAGCTCAACGAATGGCGACGTGAGACCGGTCTGCCTTATCGCCATCTCTCCCGCATTTTGGCGATGTCCATCGGTCCGAACCGGTCGGTGGAGGAACTGCGCAGCTACATGGGTGAGCAGGCCGAATGACAAAAATCCTGATCACCGGCGCGGCCGGAACGCTTGGCCAGCGGCTGTCGCATGCGTTCGAAGGCCGAGGCGATGAGGTCGTTGGCCTTGACCGTCCAGGCCATGGGCAGAGTGGCGTTGTGGAGGCCGACCTATCGATCTGGTCCGATGACTGGCTCGACCATTTTTCTGCCGTCGACACTGTGCTGCATCTGGCCGCCGACCCAAGCCCCGCCGCCACCTGGGCCTCGCTGCAACATCTCAATATGGACATGGTGCTGAACGTCTTCGAGGCGGCCGCGCGCGGCGGCGTTCGTAGGGTCATCTTCGCCAGCAGCAATTGGGTGATGGGCGGTTACCGCACCATGGACGGCCCTATCCGGCCTTCCGACGATCCGTTTCCTATCAATGGCTATGGCGCGACCAAGCTGATGGGCGAGCGGATCGGCCATCATTTTTCGCGAGCCCGTGGCTTGTCGGTGATCTGCTTGCGTATCGGCATGGCCGAGCGCCCCGGCGGCACGCCGCCCAGCCTGGACACGCCGCATGGTCTTTGGGGCCAACAGATGTGGCTCTCCAACCGCGACCTGCTTCAGGCTTATGAAAAAGCCGTCGACGCCCCGGATGACGTACGCTTTGCGGTGTTGAATCTGGTCTCGAATAACGAAAGCTCACGCTGGGACCTCGAACCGACGAGACGAACAATCGGCTACCGACCGCAAGACGGGCATCCGACGATGTCCAACCATGTGTTCGAGCTGCATGAGCAGACGATGAGCACAATGATCTGGGTCGCAGACGAGCAGTTGCGTATTGTCGCGAAGACTGGGGCTTAGTTGAATATCGTCTGCGATATGATATCGTAGGCGATGTTGCGCGCGGTGCTGGATACCAATGTTTTGATATCGGCCAGACGTAGCCGAACCGGCGCTTCGAATGAGTTGCTTCGCCGCGCTATTTTGGGAGACGTTTTGCTTGTCTCCAGCGTCTCCCTGTTCATGGAGTACGAAGCGGTTTTGATGCGGCCGAAACACCTTTTGAGTAGGGGATTGAGCCGGAACTCAGTTGAGGCATTTCTCGATTTGTTGGCTGAACGCATAGAGGCGGTCGAAGTGTATTATTCGTGGCGCCCACAACTCGACGATCCGGCCGATGAAATGGTCTTGGAGGCTGCAATCAACGGCCAAGCTGACTACATTGTAACCTTCAACCAGCGGCATTTCCTTGTGGCGGAACAATTTGGCATAGCAATTGCTGACCCAGCGACATTGCTTAGGAGCATGAGATGAACAAATCCAACTATGCGCTTCGCCTCCTTCCGTCGTTGAAGGCTGCGGCTGAGCGGCTGGCCGAGCGTGAAGGAACCAGCTTGAACCAGTTGATCAACATCGCTCTGGCGGAAAAACTGTCGGCGCTCGAAACGGTAGACTATTTTCGTCAGCGCGCGGCCCGGTCCAACTCAGAAGAGGGGATGCGTTTCCTCAACGAGGCACTGAATGAGCCGCCAATTCCAGGTGACGAACTTCCCGAAAGTTGGGCCGAGCGTGAGCCAAGAGGTAGGCACTGACACGCCATTGCGGCGCACAATCCGGCGCGCTACATCCCCCTCATGAGCAAAAACCGTGACGTTCTCCGCATCGCCGTGGCCCAGTTGAACCCGACCGTCGGCGACATCACGGGTAATCTGGCGAAGGCGCGCGAGGCGCGCGCGGATGCGGCGCGGCAGGGCGCTGATCTTGTGCTTTACACGGAGCTTTTCCTGGCCGGTTATCCGCCAGAGGATCTGGTCGTGCGGCCAGCATTCCTCAAGGCATGCGAAAAGGCCGCGCATGATTTTGCCAAGGACACCGCCGATGGCGGACCCGGCGTCATCATCGGCACGCCGCTGAAACGCAAGAGCGGCATCCACAATTCGGTGATTGTGGCCGACGGAGGCAAGGTGATCGCCGAGCGCTTCAAGGTCGATCTGCCGAACTATGGAGAGTTCGACGAGAAGCGCGTGTTCCAGGCAGGACCGGAGATCGGCGGGCCGGTGAATTTCCGCGGCGTGCGGCTCGGCATCCCGATCTGTGAAGACATCTGGGGCGATCTCGGCGTGTGCGAGACACTGGCCGAGAGCGGGGCAGAGATTTTGCTGGTGCCGAACGGCTCACCCTATTACCGCGCCAAGATCGACGTACGCCACCAGGTGGCGATCAAACAGGTGATCGAGACCGGCCTGCCGCTGCTCTACGCTAACCAACTCGGCGGGCAAGATGAACTGATATTTGACGGTGCATCCTTTGCCATTGCGGCGGACAAGTCGCTCGCCTTCCAGATGAGCCAATTCGAAGATGCGGTCGTCGTTACGACGTGGAAGCGTGGGGAAGAGGCAAACCCCGAAGGCTGGACCTGCGTCGACGGGCCGATGTCGAAACTGCCCGAGAAGGACGAAGCCGACTACCGCGCCTGCATGCTGGGCCTGCGCGATTATGTGAACAAAAACGGCTTCAAGAATGTCGTGCTTGGCCTGTCCGGCGGCATCGACTCGGCGATCTGCGCGGCGCTATCGGTAGACGCGCTGGGCGAAGAGCGCGTGCGCTGCATCATGATGCCGTACAAATATACGTCCAAGGATTCGTTCGCCGACGCCGAAGCCTGCGCCAAGGCGCTCGGCTGCCGCTACGATATCGTACCGATCTTCAAGCCGGTCGACGGCTTCATGGAGGCGCTGGGCGATCTGTTTGAAGGCACGCAGGCCGGTATCACGGAGGAAAACCTGCAAAGCCGCGCGCGCGGCACGATCCTGATGGCGGTCTCCAACAAGTTCGGCTCGATGGTCGTGACCACCGGCAACAAGTCGGAGATGTCGGTCGGTTACGCGACGCTCTACGGCGACATGAACGGCGGCTTCAACCCGATCAAGGACCTCTACAAGATGCAGGTCTACGGGCTGTCGCGATGGCGCAACGCTCATGTGCCGCCGGGCGCGCTGGGGCCGACCGGCGAGGTGATCCCGCAAAACATCATCGACAAGGCGCCCTCTGCCGAACTGCGGCCGAACCAGACCGACCAGGATTCTCTGCCGCCCTATCCGGTGCTCGACGCTATCCTGGAAGCCCTGGTGGAAGGCGAAAAGGGCGTGGACGAGATCGTTGCGCAAGGGTTCGACCGCGCGACGGTGGAACGCGTCGAACATCTGCTCTACATCGCGGAATACAAGCGCCGGCAAGCGGCGCCGGGTGTGAAAATCACCAAGAAGAACTTTGGACGCGACCGGCGCTATCCGATCACGAACAGGTTTAGGGATCGCCTGTGAGCCGGGCGGCAATAGAAATCACCGACGATCTGGACCGGCTGGATTTCGAGAAGACCTCGGCGCTGCTGAAGGACAGCTATTGGGGCGCGACGCGGACCGACGATCTGCATCGCCGCGCCTTTGAAAATTCCGTTTGCGTGATTGCTTTCATTGATGGAACGCAAGCCGGTTTCGGTCGGGCGTCTGGCGACCGCACATTGTTCGCCCGCATTTCGGACATCATCGTCTGGCCTGAGCACAGGGGGAGCGGCATCGGCAAAGCGATCGTAAAAGCACTGCTGGATCATCCTGCCCTGGCGACGGTTTCCACATGGGCGCTGGCAACGTCGGATGCCCATGGCCTCTACGAGCAATTTGGTTTTCGCCACTTGGAAAACGGCAAGGAAATGCGCTTGCAGCGCTGACAACCTGACTTCAATGAGCAGATGAAACCGCACCCAGTCCACTATCTTGAGAGCGTCGACTACGAGCGGCGGACCGGTGGATGGGTCTACAACAACAAGCTCATGGAACGCCTACAAAAAGCCGGATGTGAGGTGAAACAACTCAAGCTGCCCGCATTCTTCGGCACCCCTGATGACATCAATCAAACCAATTTCGAAATCGCGCTTGAGAGTTTGCCACCGGGCTCGCTTCTTATCGCCGACAATCTCTACCTGATGCATTTCGTCCAGCAGGTCAGGCGGCGCGGCGCGAAAGTTGTTTCGATCTTTCATCATCCGATCTCCGAAGAGCGTGCGGCCGATGGAACAACCGGAGGCGAACCGGAACTTGAGCGACGGGCCTTGGCTGAAGCAAGCCTCGTGATCTGCACATCACAGCTCACAGCCCAGCGCGTCTTTGATCTCGATGGAATCGACAATGCCAAGGTTGTCGTTGCGATGCCCGGGGTTGATCTATCTCCACCATCACCCGAACACATGGAGGGGCAATGGCGGTTCCTGTCGGTGGGCGCTGTCGTTCCGCGCAAGCGCTATGAATTTCTCATCCGCGCTCTGGCCGCCCTGCCGGATCGCAACTGGTATTGCACCATTGTGGGCAACGTCACGCGTTATCCGGCCTATGTCGCCGCACTGAACGAAGCTGTTCGCTGCAACGGCCTGACCGAGAACATAACGCTGCCGGGCGAGGTGGATGAGCCCGCGCTTGAACGCCTTTGGCAGCGCGCGCACGTTTTTCTCTTCTCTTCGGCCTATGAGGGCTACGGCATGGCCATCGCAGAAGCTTTGAGGCGAGGCCTGCCGACTGTCACGACTAGGGCCGGCGCGGTCGCTGATTGGGCTTCGAATGGTGTGATCCTCGTTCGGTCAGACGATCCAGCCGAAATGGCGGCTCGTATCTCCGATATCCGCAGTGACCGGTCAGCCTACTTTGCGGCACGCCGCCGGGCGCTGTCGTTCGGGCAGACACTTCCGACCTGGGATGAATCGCTACGTCCGGCTATCAACCGTGTCGTCAGTGGCTCGCTTTGAAATTTGAGACGCTGGCCGAATTGTTCCCAGCCGACTACGATGCATGCCTGAAGGTAGCGCGCAGGGAGGTTAGGGTGAAACGCGCGTTTCTGTTCGGGCTTACCGCTCAATTGATCTGCATCAGCGCGCTCTTTCTGATTTTTGAAGACCAGATCATTCCGATGGCGCGGTCTCCAGCAATCGGCGTTGTCGCCCTGATCACGGCCGCGGCGACGGTATTTTTCGCCTGGAGGGCCGCGCCACATCCGTCCTGGCCGGTCGCAATCGGGATGTGGTTCGCAGGCTTTGTTGCCATCTATCTGATTTTATTGCCATTTTGACGTCGACCTTCATCTCGCGGCATGAAGTCGTTGGCGGAAGTCGCTACGGTTGATGGTCGTCAGGCGGCGTTGTCCTCCTTGATGCGCATAGCCAGACAGACGACCAGGAGTATCGCGGTCAGCAGCGCGCCGAACCCGACGAGAGGGGTGAGCAGGATCAGCACGGCGAAAGTCGGCAACTGCCATTTGCGATGGGCCGCCGAGGTCCGGTCATGTACGAACCACACCGACAGCAGATAGACCGCTACCGGTATCGCGATCGACGCATTGGCTACTTGCCGCGAAATCTCCGAATGATGCGTGATCTGGTCGACGAGGATCGCAATGCCGGCACCGGCGGCCGCAGCCGAGGCGAAAACGAAATAGTGCGAATAGCCCCAGGCCAAGGATCCTGAAAAGGTGTCGAGCGCAGAGTGGTAACGCTCGCCGAAATAGATCCACCACATTGAAAACAGAATGATGAAGCCGGCGACAAGCGCCGACCACAGCTCTAAATTCCAGGTGTAGTCCTTGGCGATGGCGCCGATGGCGCTGGCCGCCGAGAACAGCGACTCGCCGAAGACGATGATCGTCAGCAGCCCGTAGCGTTCGATGATGTGGTGGCGATGCCATGGCGTCGGATTAGTGCGCTCGGCATAGGCCGGCACCAGCATTTCCAGCAGCATGATCGGCAATGCGAACAGAAAGCGATTTTCGGCCGGCGCAAGGATAAACCAGAGAATCCAGACGATTTGGCAAACCGCGATGCCTATTGCATACCGCATCGCGCAGGCGCGCCCGGCCGAATGTGAGTTGGCGGCGCGCATCCAAAGCGCGATCATGCCGACGCGCATGACAATGTAACCAGCTAGGGGCAAGATCGTCACTATGCCGTTGTTGATATCCCTGATGCCCACGGCGGTCATCAGCGCCCCGATCATCTGCAGGAAAACAAGGCACCGGTAGAGCACGTCGTCATTGTCATAGGCCGAGGCGAACCAGGTAAAGTTCATCCACGGCCACCACAGGGTCCAGAAGACGAAGAAATACATGAAGACGCCGGCGCCGATATGGTTCTCGTTGACGGCGTGATGCAGGCCGGCTGCGGCAGCGCCTACAGCGATGACCAGGACGAGGTCGTAGAGCAGTTCGAGCGGCGTGGCGGCGCGATGATGCTCATGTGGGTCGCGCGCCACTATGGGTCGAAGGATCGTTTGCTTTTGCGCTTCGTTCGCCATGTTGCCCCGCTTTGTCGTGGTTCAGCGGAGTATGCCGCCGCCGCAGCCTGAGGCAAGTGCTTGGATATCAACGGCTTTGATATGTTGGCATAACAAACAGGGGTTTGACGTTTTTGGCGCGGCGCATGAATGGTAGTCGGCGCCTCCCGAGACCATCATGCAATTCCTGACTTTTCTTCGCGACAATCTGCGCTGGATCGCCGGCGCGTTCCTGCTGACCTTCTTTTCGACCGTCGGGCAAACCTCGTTCATCGGCAGTTCGGCCGGCTACATCCGCGCGGAATATGGCCTGAGCAATGGCGGTTGGGGCCTGGTCTACATGATCGGTACGCTCGGCAGCGCCCTGACGCTGCCTTATCTCGGCCAGATCGTCGACCGCTTCAGCGTGCGTAAAGTCGTCTTTTTCGTGCTGCCGATGCTGGCGCTGGCGGCGGTGTCGATGGCGCTGGCGACAAACGTGGTCTGGCTCGCCTTGACGATCTATCTGCTGCGTCTGTTCGGGCAGGGGATGTCGCCGCATACGGCCTACACGGCAACCGCGCGCTGGTTCTCCGCGCAAAGAGGCAAGGCCGTTTCGCTCGTCATTCTTGGCCACAACGCCGGCGAAGCGGTGCTGATCGCCACCTTTGCGGCCTTTGCCGGGGCTATCGGTTGGCGCAATGGCTGGTTGCTCGCCGCCGCAGCGGTGCTGCTGATCGCCCTGCCGCTGGTTTCGGTGCTTGTCGCCGTCGACCGCACGCCGCGCAATGCGGAAGTGAACCCGCGTGTGGTCGATGCGCGCGACTGGACACGCGGAGAAGTCTTGCGCGATCCGATCTTTTATCTGTTCATGCTCGGTTTCATGGCGCCGGGTTTCATCGTCACGGTCGCTTTCTTTCATCAGGTCTATCTAGTCGAGCTGCGCAGCTGGTCGTTGGGGGTCTTTGCCTCCGCTTTTATTGTGTGGGCTGCGGTCAACAGCGTGTTCACGCTGATCTCCGGCCAGTTGATCGACCGCCTGTCGGGCTTGGCCTTGCTGCCGTTCGTTCTCTTGCCACTAGGCGCGGCATGTATCCTGCTGGGAATATCCACAGCATCCTGGACGCCGTTCGCGTTCATGGCGCTGGTCGGCCTCTCAAACGGCTTTTCGACAACCTTGTTCGGTGTCGTCTGGCCCGAAATGTACGGACTGAAGCATCTCGGTTCGATACGCTCATTGGGCGTCTCGGCCGGCGTATTCGCGTCCGCCGCAGGCCCCGGGATCACCGGCTATCTGATTGACGCCGGTGTTTCCTATCCCGGCCAATTGGTAGCGATGGGCGTCTATTGCGGATTTGCATCGCTGGTCATGCTTCACGTTTCGCGCCAGGTGAGAGCGCGGAATACCGCATTGCACCACCGGCCAGCGCCAGTGTTGCAATGACGCCATATTGAATGAGCCAGAGAGAATAGCCTCTTGGCGGAGGCGTAATCCTCGACTATACGACGCACCCTCTGTTCCCAAATCGGGGGAGTTCGAATGCCAGAGTTTTCCATAACCGCCACGGGTGTCTGGTTCTAGGTCGGCAGCGCTCCGCAAGGGGCAATTCCGCCTGCCATGCTGCCCCGGCCGCCGCCTGATCGCGATCAGGCCGCAGCCTTTCGAACTTTACCCGCGCCGTTCCGGCCAAGGCCGACAAAGCGCATCAAGCAATTTCAGATTTTGGAGCCGGGCGCGTTGCGCCCGAACAGACATATGACTCGTTTTCGCATCGATTTGCGCGGCGGCGCCTTCCGCAGCGTTTTCAGATTCGTCGGCCAACACTGGGCCAGACAGCCTTGGCGCATCGGCAGCATTTTCGGCGCCATGCTGCTGGCGACGATGGTCGACGTGCTGACGCCGTTCTTCGCCGGTCGCCTGGTTGACGCGATCGCGTCGGGCGCCGCGACCGACGCCCATGCACGCCACGCGGCCACAGTGGCGTTCGGTGCGCTGGTGGCGCTCGGCGTCGCGGCGCTGGTGTTCCGGCAGATGACTTTCACGATGATCATCACGCTAACCTTGCGGATGATGCGGGACATGGCGGCCGATGGCTTCCACCGGGTACAGCGTTTCTCGACGGACTGGCATGCCAACACCTTTGCCGGTTCGACCGTGCGCAAGATCACGCGCGCCATCTGGGCGCTCGATCTGTTCAACGACACGGTGCTGGTGGCGCTGTTCCCGGCCTTCGTCATGCTGACCGGTTCGACCCTGCTCATGGGCTATTTCTGGCCCTTGATGGGCGTCGTGATCGCGGTCGGCTCAGTGCTGTTCATCGGCTTGGCGGCAACGCTGTCGCTTGGCTATGTCGCACCGGCGGCGAGCCTCGCCAATGCCTGGGACACCAAACTCGGTGGTTCGTTGGCCGATGCCGTGAGCTGCAACGCCGTGGTCAAGGGTTTTGGCGCGGAGGAGCGCGAGGATCAAAGACTCGGCGGTGTGCTCGACAAGTGGCAACGGCGCACTCGTAGGACGTGGTTGCGCGGCAATATCAATGGCTTGAGCCAGGGTATTGCACTGCTTCTGCTGCGCACGGCGGTGATCGGAACTGCGCTTTGGCTGTGGTTCCAGGGCCAGGCGACGGCGGGTGATCTCACCTTCGTGCTGACCTCGTTTTTCCTGCTGCAAGGCTATCTGCGCGATGTCGGCGTCGAAATCCGTCACCTGCAGAAGGCGGTCAACGACATGGAAGAACTGGCCGATATCATGCGTCATCCGCTCGGCATCGAGGACAGGGCAGGGGCCAAGCCGATTCGCGTCGTCGATGGCGAGATCGTGTTCGACCGCGTCACGTTCCACTATGGCAGTCATCGCGAGCCGCTCTACCGCGACTTCTCGGTGACGGTCGATGCGGGCGAGCGCATCGGCCTGGTTGGACACTCTGGCTCGGGCAAGACGACCTTCGTCAAACTGATCCAGCGGCTTTACGACTTGAAGAATGGGCGCATCCTGATCGACGGTCAGGACATTGCTGACGCCACGCAGGCCTCGCTGCGCCAGCAGATCGCCATCGTGCAGCAGGAACCCATCCTGTTTCACAGGTCCCTGGCGGAGAACATCGCCTATGCGCGGCCCGGCGCAAGCCAGGCCGAGATCGAGGAGGCAGCGAAGCTTGCCAATGCGCATGACTTCATCGCCGCCTTGCCGAAGGGTTATGCGACGCTGGTCGGCGAACGCGGCGTCAAGCTGTCCGGCGGCGAACGCCAGCGCGTCGCGATCGCGCGCGCCTTCCTGGCGGACGCACCGATCCTGATTCTGGACGAGGCGACATCCAGCCTCGATTCCGAATCGGAGGTGCTGATCCAGAACGCGATGGAACGGCTGATGCAGGGTCGCACGACGCTGGTGATTGCGCATCGTCTGTCCACAGTGCGCGCGCTGGACCGGCTATTGGTCTTCGACAAGGGCCGCATCGCCGAGGAAGGCAGCCATGAGCAGCTCATCCGCCGTTCGGGCGGCATCTATCGCCGGCTGTTCGAGCGGCAGGCCCTGGAATTGACCAAGGGTCTGGCGGTGTAGGCGCTGAACAAATGCAAAGACGGGCCGCACGATCTCATGCGGCCCGTTAGCTTCCCCTTCAGATTGCTCTGCTAATGTGCCCCAGTGCGCTAGTTGCAATCGATCAACTCGCTGATAACTTGCGCAAATTCAGGGGTTTCGGTAACGCAGCGCATTATGACAGTGACTGTCCGCTTTGCGCCGTCTCCGACGGGCAACATTCATATCGGCAATGCGCGCACCGCATTGTTCAACTGGCTATTCTCGCTGAAGAACAATGGCCGGTTCATCCAACGTTTTGATGACACCGATCTTGTGCGCTCCAAGCAGGAGTTTGCCGACAATATTCTGTACGATCTGCATTGGCTTGGCATCTTTCCAGATGCGGTTGCCTATCAATCGAAACGCTTCGATCGATATGCGCAGGCGGCCGAACAGTTGAAAGCGCATGGCGCGCTTTACCCTTGCTACGAAACGGCTGAAGAGCTGGATCTGCGCCGCAAGGTGAAGCTGTCGCGCAAGCATCCGCCGATCTACGGCCGCGAAGCGTTGATGCTCACCGACGAGCAGAAGGCGAAATTCGAAGCCGAGGGCCGCAAGCCGCATTGGCGTTTCCTGTTGCCGAATTTCGTGAGCGATCCGAAGAAGACGCGACGCACGGATATCACCTGGACCGACCTGATCCGCGGCGAGGAAACCGTCGACCTCGCGTCGCTTTCAGATCCAGTGCTGATCCGCGAGGACGGCACCTACCTCTACACATTTACGTCGGTGGTCGATGATGCCGACATGGGTGTGACCCACATCATCAGAGGTGACGATCACGTTACCAATACCGGCGTGCAGATTGCGCTGTTCCAGGCGCTCGATGCGGAGCCACCGGAATTCGGGCATCACAATTTGCTGACCACCTCGACTGGCGAGGGGCTTTCAAAGCGCACCGGCGCATTGTCGCTGGCCAGCCTGCGCGAGAGCGGCATCGAGCCGATGGCGGTGGCGAGCCTCGCGGCGCTGATCGGCACGTCGGAGAGTGTTCATGCCGCGCATTCGATGAATGAGCTGGCCTCACATTTCGATCCGGCGGCTGCGTCGAAATCGGCCGCCAAATTCGATCCCGCCGATCTGATGACGCTCAACAAGGCGATCCTGCACACGATGCCGTTCAAAGAGGCGCAAGATAGGCTGGGCGCTTTGGCGATCGCCGGCGAGACCGCGGAGCCCTTCTGGAACGCGGTGCGCGGCAACATCGACAAGCTGGCCGATGCCGTGATGTGGTGGAAGATCGTCCAAAAAGGCCCGCAGGAGCGAATAGAATTCTCAGGCGAGGATCGCGAATTTCTCGCCAGGGCGTTCGATATCCTGCCGCCAGATCCTTGGGGTCCTGATACCTGGAAAGAGTGGACATCCGCGATCCGCAAGGCCACGGACCGCAAGGGCAAGGCGCTGTTCATGCCATTGCGGCTAGCCCTTACCGGACTTCAGTCTGGGCCGGAGCTCGCAGATCTATTGCCCCTGCTGGGTCGGGAAGGAACACTGGCCCGACGACCCTGATCTTGCGCCCGGCCGTCGCCGGATCGTCGTCGTCAGACAGCAATTTGCGGATTTCGTCCGCACCGAAATTGCCGTCGCGATTGAGCAGCGTCTCTGGATCGGCGCCCGGGTCGGGCCGCGATCTCGGCAAAGGCATCGCGGGAACGGCGACTTCCGTCCTTTCGATGCCGACGACCTTTGTCTCGATGTCCTTGCTTTCGCCGGCGATCACCGTGAAGCCCTGAGGCTTTGACGCGCAGGAACAGGAATTGCCCTGAGGCGCTGTATCCGAACGGTAGAGGAATGCCGTCGTCATGTCGGAATAGAGCCGTCCCGAGATGGCCGAGCGCATATCGGCAGCCTCCTCCTTGTCGGCTTTGTGATAATAGACTTCGACGTCGGCGCCGGGGCAGGCGGTCTGACAGTTTTGCGCATCACGCGCAAAATCGCTGCGATTCGATGCGGGAGACATCGGGAAATAATAGCCATCACAGGTGCGTACGCAGAACGTGCGATAACGCGACGAGTCGAAGCCCGGTGTGATCACCGGCGACCGGCCGCTGTCGTGCCGGCGGCGCACATTGGTTGTGTCGCCACCTACCACATTGCTCACGGCGTCCTCATCGGAATCGATGCGACGGTCGCCGCCGAAAAGGCGTTCCAGCAGCCCGGGCTGCCGTTGCGCAACAGCAACGCGGCGTTCGCCGCGGCAATTGTTCGCTTCGAGTGCGGCGATCAACTGGCTGCGTGAACGCCCGCCACCTTCCTGCCGCGCCTGGCCGCGCTGAAGGCTGGAGAGATTGCGTTCCATCCGCGATGCGGCGCCAGAGAGTGAGCGGCAGGTGCGATCCGAATTGAAGAACCCGCAGCCGGCGGCGCGCATCTGCCGGCGCACCTTGGCAATCTCGGCGCGCTGTTGTGCAACAGCCGAACTCCATTTGCCGGGGCGTCCGCCACCGCCGGAAAGTTGCGCTTCGATCTGGCGGCAGACGCGACTTCCGGGCGCAGCGTCGGCAAGATCCGGCACAGCGACCGCGACGGTCGCAAGCAGCGCCGTGGCGAATGCATGCCCAAATACGCTACGCGGCATCTTTTCCCCTGCCGGCGCTTGTCCGCGCCGGCCTTCCTCGTCGGGCCACCTTAACGCTACCCGGTTAAGGGGCCAATACAAACTATGGTTACGATAGGGGAAGCGTCGCCTGTGCCTTATGGGCAGCCTCGGTGACTGCCAGCGCTGTCATGTTGACGATGCCGCGTGACGTAACCGAAGGGCTTAGGATGTGAGCAGGCTTGTCCGCGCCAAGCAGGATCGGTCCGACATGCAACGCATCCATCATCTGCTTGACCGTCGAAAGCGTTATGTTCGCCGCATCGAGATTGGGGAAGACCAGGAGATTGGCTTCGCCCTTCATCGACGAATGCGGGAACACGCGGTGCCGCAATGCTTCGGAAATGGCGGTATCGCCGTGCATCTCGCCATCGCATTCCAGGTCGGGAGCCAGCTCCTTGAGGATTGCGGCCGCCTGGCGCATTTTCAGCGCGCTTGGCGAATCGCGCGAGCCGAAATCCGAATGCGACAGCAGGGCCGCCTTCGGATGAATACCAAAGCGACGGATTTCCTCGGCCGCCAGCACGGTCATCTCGGCGATTTCCTCGGCCGTCGGGTCGACGGTCACGTAGCTGTCGGTGAAGAAGGTGACGCCGCGCTGCGAAATCAGCATGGAGAGCGCTGCGAGGTCGGTGTCCTTGATGCCGGGCCGGGGGCCGATGATCAGCCGCACATTGCGCAGATGGCGCTCGAAACGGCCTTCCAGACCGCACATCATGGCATCGGCATCGCCGCGCTTCAGCGCGAGCGCGGCGATCACCGTGTTGTCGGTGCGCACCATGGTGCGCGCCGCCTCCTGCGTGATGCCGCGCCGCCCGCCATATTCAATGAGCTCATCGACGTAGTGGCGGTAGCGCGGGTCGTCCTCCGGATTGACGAGTGTGAAATCTCTGCCGGCGACAATCTTCAGGCCATAGCGCTTGGCGCGTACCTCGATCACATGCGGGCGTCCGATGAGGATTGGTTCCGCCAGACCCTCTTCGATCACCACCTGGGCGGCACGCAGCACACGCTCGTCTTCGCCGTCTGCGTAGATGACCCGCTTCGCGGATGCCGCCTTCGCAGCCGAGAAGATCGGCTTCATGATAAGGCCCGAGCGGAAAACGAAGCGGTTCAGCCGGTCGACATAGGCATCCATATCCGCAATGGGGCGCGTGGCTACACCGGTGTCGGCCGCCGCTTTCGCCACGGCCGGCGCGATGCGCAGGATCAGGCGCTGGTCGAAAGGTGAGGGGATGAGATAGTTGGGCCCGAAAATCGGCGTTTCGCCGCCGATCGCCTTTGCCGCGACCTCATTGACTTCCTCGCGCGCCAAGGCGGCGATGGCGCGTACTGCCGCCATCTTCATCTCTTCGTTGATGGCGCTCGCGCCGCAATCGAGCGCGCCGCGGAAGATGTAAGGGAAACAAAGAACGTTGTTGACTTGATTGGGGAAATCGGAACGTCCAGTGCAGATCATAGCGTCCGGCCGCGCGGCGCGCGCCAGCTCCGGCATGATCTCCGGCGTCGGATTGGCAAGCGCCAGAACCAGCGGGGCCTTTGCCATACCGGCCAGGAGTTCCGGCTTCAGCACGCCGGCTGCGGAGAGGCCAAGGAAGACGTCCGCGCCTTCGATCACGTCGGCTAGGACGCGCTTGTCAGTATCCTTGACGTAAGGATCTTTCCAGCGATCCATCTCGTCGACGCGGCCCTTATACGCGACGCCGAAGCGATCGGTGACCCAAATGTTCTCGATGTTCGCGCCGAGCGAGACGAGGAGGTTTAGGCAGGCCAGCGCTGCCGCGCCCGCGCCGGATGTCACGATCTTGACCTTGGAAATGTCCTTGCCGGCAAGCTCTAGAGCGTTGAGGACGGCGGCCGCGACGATGATAGCCGTGCCATGCTGGTCGTCGTGGAACACCGGAATTTTCATCCGCGCCTTCAACTGCGCCTCGACCTCGAAGCACTCCGGCGCCTTGATATCCTCGAGGTTGATGCCGCCGAATGTCGGCTCCAGCGCCGCGACGGTCGAGACCATCTGGTCGATCTGCGGCGCGTCGATCTCGATGTCGAAGACGTCGATGCCGGCGAACTTCTTGAACAGGACGGCCTTGCCTTCCATCACGGGCTTGGAGGCGAGCGGCCCGATATTGCCGAGGCCGAGCACCGCTGTACCGTTCGAGATGACCGCGACGAGGTTGGCGCGCGAGGTATAGTCCGCTGCCGCTGCAGGATTGTCGTGGATTTCGAGGCAAGGGGCGGCTACGCCCGGCGAATAGGCCAGGGCGAGGTCGCGCTGGTTACCCAGCGGCTTCGTCGCCTGGATTTCAAGCTTTCCGGGGGTTGGGTGCTTGTGGAAATAGAGGGCGGCTTCCTCGAGATCGCTGCGCTGCCGTTTTGCCGTATCCGCCATCTGTCTCCCCTCATTCTCCCGTTCACGCGTCGAACGATGAACCCTGTTGCCAGACGAAAGAGCAAGAAAGTCGCGACGCTGCAACCCTTTGGTTGCGCATAGCACCTTTGCGGTACGATGCGGCGTCCCCTCCTGCACGAAATCCGGCATGCGTTCGGCGACGTTCGAGAGCGGCTTTCGAGAGAAGATCATTCCTCAATTGGCGTCGACGGGCAGGGCGCGTTTCGCAATTTCAGAAAGCCTTTGGTGAACAGAACACATCTTTGGAACGTGATGCTCCAATGAGACTATCATTCAGAATTTCGTTTCCTTATTAATTCTACTAAATCGATAGACTAAAACTGTTCAAACGGAGGCATTCCCATGACCAACAGATCGCTGAAGGCGCTCGCCGCCGCTCTCGTCGCCAGCACCGTTCAGTTCGGCGCGCTGGGCTTCGCATTCGCTGATACGACCTTGCTCAATGTCTCGTATGATCCCACGCGGGAGCTCTACAAGGAATTTAATGACGCCTTTGCGGCCAAGTGGAAGGCTGACACAGGCGAAATCGTGACAATCCAGCAGTCGCATGGGGGCTCTGGCAAGCAGGCGCGGGCCGTGATCGACGGCCTCGAGGCTGACGTCGTGACCCTGGCCCTGGAAAGCGACATCAATGCCATCGCCGAAAAGTCGGGTAAGATCGCCAAGGACTGGCGCGCGAAGTTCGGCAACAACTCGTCGCCCTACACCTCGACCATCGTTTTCCTTGTTCGCAAGGGAAATCCCAAGGGAATCAAGGACTGGGGCGATCTGGTGAAGGACGGGGTTGAGGTCATTACGCCGAACCCGAAGACCTCCGGCGGCGCCCGTTGGAACTATCTCGCTGCCTGGTCGTGGGGCAATACCCAGTTCGGCGGCGATGAAGCCAAGGTCAAATCCTACGTCGCCGACCTCTATGCCCATGTTCCGGTGCTTGACACCGGCGCGCGCGGCTCGACGGTGACGTTCGCCGAGCGCGAGCAGGGCGACGTACTGCTGGCCTGGGAGAACGAGGCCTATCTGGCGCTCGACGAGTTCGGTGCGGAAAAGTTCGATATCGTCTTCCCGCCGACCTCGATCCTGGCTGAGCCGCCGGTCGCCATCGTTGACGCCAATGTCGACGCCAAAGGCACGCGCAAGGTAGCGGAAGCCTATCTCAACTACCTCTATTCGCCCGAAGGCCAGACGATTATCGCCAAGCACCACTATCGCCCGTCGAAGCCCGACACAGTGGCGGCCGGCGCGGCCGATAAGCTTCCCGACATCAAGCTTGTCACGATCGACGACCCGATCTTCGGCGGCTGGTCAAAGGCGCAGCCCTATCACTTCGGCGATGGCGGTGTGTTCGACCAGATCTACAAGCCTGCCCAATAGCTCGTTTCCTCCCGAGCAGTGTGCCGGACGCCAAAGAGAAAAATCATGGCGTCCGGCCTCTCCGGTTGGAAAACGAATCCTTGGGCAGTCATGGGCCGCCCTGTAGATAGTGCGGGACGACTCGCCACGCGGCGGGTGAAGAGGGACGGTTGAAAACTCTATGAGCTATGCCCCGGTTTCCGCGGGGTGGCGATGGAAAAGGCCGAGTGTCATTCCGGGTTTCGGACTGACGCTCGGCTTTACGCTTGCCTACCTGACGCTGATCATTCTCATTCCGCTGGCCGCGCTGATCTTGCGCTCGGCAGCACTCGGCTGGGTCGACTTTTGGGCGATAGCAACCAGCCACCGCACGCTCAACGCACTCAAAATATCGTTCGGCACCGCGATGGCGGCGGCGCTGTTCAATGTCGTGTTCGGCACGCTGGTGGCGTGGGTGCTGGTGCGCTACCGCTTCCCCGGCCGGCGCATCGTGGATGCCCTCGTCGATCTGCCGTTTGCATTGCCGACCGCCGTTGCCGGTATCGCCCTGACGACCCTCTACGCCCCGAAAGGCTGGCTCGGCGCACCGTTAAGCGCGCTGGGCATCAAGGTCGCCTACACGCCGCTTGGCATCATCATCGCCTTGATCTTTGTCGGTCTGCCTTTCGTCGTGCGCACTGTGCAGCCGGTGATGGAAGAGATCGACAAGGAAGTGGAGGAAGCAGCCGCGACGCTGGGCGCGAACCGCTGGCAGACAATCACGAAAGTGCTGTTGCCAGGCCTGGCGCCGGCGATCATAACCGGTTTTGCGCTGGCCTTCGCGCGCGGCGTAGGCGAATACGGCTCCGTCATCTTCATAGCCGGCAATCTACCTAATGTGTCGGAGATCGCGCCGCTGCTGATCGTCATCCGCCTGGAGGAGTATGATTACGCGGCGGCCACGGGCATCGCGACGATCATGCTGGCGATTTCCTTCGCCATGCTTTTGGTGATCAACATGCTGCAATCGTGGAGCCGCCGGCGCTATGGCTGATCCCGTGCTTCACGCCGCGCAAGGCGACGATGAGATGGAGTCGGCGGTCACCGAAAGCCGCGGCTGGCGTTGGGCCTTGATGGCGATCGCCTTCATCTTCCTCGCTATTTTTCTCGTCCTGCCGCTCGTGCTTGTTTTCATGGAGGCGTTCCGCAAAGGCGTTGCCCCGTTCTTCGAAACCCTGGCGGAACCGGACACACTATCTGCAATCCGCCTGACTTTGACGGTGGCCGCCATTTCCGTGCCGCTGAACTGCGTCTTCGGCATTGCCGCCGCCTGGGCGATTGCGAAATATGAGTTCAAAGGCAAGGCGTTTCTCACGACCCTGATCGACCTGCCATTTTCAGTCTCGCCGGTGATTTCGGGCTTGGTCTATGTGCTGCTGTTCGGCTCGTCGAGCCTGCTCGGGCCGTGGCTGAAGTCCTGGGGCATCGAAATCCTGTTCGCGGTGCCCGGCATCGTGCTCGCTACCATCTTCGTCACCTTTCCTTTCGTGGCGCGCGAACTGATCCCGTTGATGCAGGAGCAGGGGACCGGCGATGAGGAGGCGGCGATCTCGCTGGGCGCCAGCGGTTGGCAGACCTTCTGGTATGTGACCCTGCCAAACATCAAATGGGGCCTGCTCTACGGCGTGTTGCTCTGCAACGCGCGCGCTTTCGGCGAGTTCGGCGCGGTGTCAGTGGTGTCCGGGCACATCCGTGGCCAGACCAATACGATGCCGCTGCATGTCGAGATTTTATACAATGAATACAACGCCGTGGGTGCGTTTGCTGTAGCTTCTTTGCTGGCCGGGCTTGCTCTCGTCACGCTGGTGCTTAAGACCGCGCTCGAAATGCGCTATGGCGATGAACTCGCCGGCAGCCGCCGCCATTGACCTTTTGGGAATCGCTTGATGGAAGTTCGCGTTCAAAACGTTCGCAAGGAATTCGACCGGTTCCCGGCGCTGCATGATGTCTCGCTCGACATCCGCTCCGGCGAGCTGATCGCATTGCTTGGCCCGTCGGGCTCGGGCAAGACGACGTTGCTCAGGCTGATCGCGGGGTTGGAGCAGCCGACGGCGGGCAAGATTTTCTTCGGCGATGAAGATGCCTCAAATAGGACCGTGCAGGAGCGCAATGTCGGCTTCGTGTTCCAGCACTATGCGCTGTTCCGGCACATGACGGTCGCCGACAATATCGGTTTCGGCCTGAAGGTACGCCCATCCGAGACCAGGCCCCCCGCTGCGGAAATCAGTGCGAGGGCGTCCAAGCTGCTCGATCTCGTACAGTTGTCCGGGCTGGAAAGGCGCTATCCGTCTCAGCTTTCCGGTGGGCAACGACAGCGCGTCGCGCTGGCGCGCGCAATGGCGATCGAGCCTAAAGTTCTGCTGCTGGACGAGCCCTTCGGCGCTCTGGATGCCCAGGTTCGCCGGGAATTGCGCAAGTGGTTGCGGGAAATCCATGACGCGACCGGCCACACGACGGTGTTCGTCACGCATGACCAGGAAGAAGCGCTGGAACTGGCCGACCGTGTCGTCGTGATGAGCCAGGGCAATATCGAACAGGTCGGCACGTCGGACGAGGTTTACGACCAACCGAACTCGCCCTTTGTCTATGGTTTCATCGGCGAATCCAGCGTGATGCCTGTGAAAGTGATAAACGGAGAGTTGTGGGCTGGGGAGCGTGCCTTGAGTTTGGCCGCCCCGGATTTTCAAGTCGGGCCAGCACAACTCTTTTTCCGGCCGCATGATGTCGAGCTTCTAGACGGTCGCAGCGGCGGCATCGCCGGAACCGTTGCCGCAACCCGGCGCGTTGCCGGCACACGGCACGTTGAACTCAAGGTCGATGGGCTGGATCAGACCGTCGAGATCGAGCTGCCGGTCAATCTTCCGGCCACGCTCGGCGACCGCATTGTGTTTCGCCCCAGCCGCTGGAAGCTGTTTCCAAACTGAACCGGTCAATGTTTCGCGCGCGGCTTCTTGTGCGGGATCGGCTTGAAGACGGCTTTTGGTTTCTGACCGAAGGCCGGCCTGTCCTTGATCACTTCGCCGACAGGCAATTTCGCGCCGCCTGATGAACTGGTGTTTTGATCCTTTGAGGACGAGGCGGACTTGGCCGAAGAGGGCGAAGCATCTGCTTTCCGTCCGGGGATCAAGGCGCGGAGAAACTCAAACATACTCATCTCCACTCGATTGATGTGAGATAACCAAAACGTCGCCTGCCGTTCCACCTCGCGGGTACTCCCAAGAATATTTTGAAAATCCCGCACGAATTACCCGGCTAGTTTGAAACGCTGATTGGGGCGACGTTGCGGCAGATAAGATATTCGTCGGAGGAGACAAGCCATGGCCAAGATGCGTGCAGTCGATGCAGCGGTTCTCGTTCTGGAGAAAGAGGGCATTGATTGTGCTTTCGGCGTACCGGGCGCGGCGATCAATCCTTTCTACTCGGCCCTGAAGGCTCGCGGCTCGATCCGCCATATCCTGGCTCGCCACGTCGAGGGCGCGTCGCACATGGCGGAGGGTTACACCCGGGCCAAGGCCGGCAATATCGGTCTCTGCATCGGCACCTCAGGTCCGGCTGGCACCGACATGATCACCGGCCTGTATTCCGCCTCGGCGGATTCGATCCCGATCCTTTGCATCACCGGTCAGGCTCCCCGCGCCCGCCTGAACAAGGAAGACTTCCAGGCCGTCGACATCGCCGCGATCGCCGCTCCGGTTTCGAAATGGGCCGTCACCGTCATGGAGCCCTATCTGGTTCCGATGGCGTTCCAGAAGGCCTTTTTCCTCATGCGTTCGGGTCGTCCCGGACCGGTTCTGATCGACATGCCGATCGACGTCCAGATGGCCGAGATCGAGTTCGACATCGATGCCTATGAACCCATGCCGCTGGCCAAGCCGAAGATGAGCCGCAAGCAGGCGGAAAAGACGCTTGAGATGCTGAACGCGTCGGAGAAGCCATTGATCGTCGCCGGCGGCGGCATCATCAATGCCGACGCGTCCGATCTGCTCACCGAATTTGCCGAGATCGTCGGCGTTCCGGTCATCCCGACCCTGATGGGCTGGGGCACTATCCCGGATGACCACCAGCTCATGGCCGGCATGTGCGGCCTGCAGACTTCGCAGCGCTACGGCAACGCCAACATGCTGGCTTCGGATTTCGTGCTCGGCATCGGCAACCGCTGGGCCAATCGCCACACCGGTTCGGTCGACAAATACACGGCGGGCCGCAAGTTCGTTCATATCGACATCGAGCCGACCCAGATTGGCCGCGTTTTCGCGCCGGACCTCGGCGTTGTGTCTGATGCGGGCGCGGCGCTCAAGATCCTGCTGGACGTTGCCACCGAGTGGAAGACGGCAGGCAAGCTGCGTGACTGGTCCGGCTGGGTCGCCGAGTGCCAGGAGCGCAAGAAGACTCTCAAGCGCAAGACGCACTTCGACAACGTGCCGCTGAAGCCGCAGCGCATCTATGAAGAAATGAACAAGGCATTCGACCGCGACACGACCTATGTCACGACGATCGGCCTCTCGCAGATCGCCGGTGCGCAGTTCTTGCACGTCTACAAAGCGCGCAACTGGATCAACTGCGGCCAGGCCGGCCCGCTTGGCTGGACCCTTCCGGCAGCACTCGGCGTGCGTGCTGCCCGGCCGGATGCGGATATCGTGGCGCTGTCGGGCGACTACGATTTCCAGTTCATGATCGAGGAATTGGCCGTCGGCGCACAGCACAAGCTGCCTTACATCCACATCCTGGTGAACAACGCCTATCTCGGGCTGATCCGCCAGTCGCAGCGCGGCTTCAGCATGGATTTCCAGGTCGACCTCGCTTTCGACAACATCAATTCCGTCGGCCATGCCGAGGTCGGATACGGTGTCGACCATGTGAAGGTCGCGGAGGCCATGGGCTGCAAGGCTGTCCGGGTCCGGCGGCCGGAGGATTTCGAGGCTGCCTTCAAGGAAGCCAAGCAGTTGGCCAAGGAACATCAGGTGCCGGTGGTTCTCGAATTCATCCTCGAGCGTGTCACCAACATCTCGATGGGTACAGAAATCGACAACATCATCGAGTTCGAGGAACTCGCCGAACGCAACGAAGACGCGCCGACCGCCATCATGATGCTGGACTGACCGACGCCCGCGCCGTCATCCTCGGGCTTGTCCCGAGGATCTGCCGGCAGTGTGAAAATGGAACATGGGAACGATTTTTGTGATGACCGGTCAGCAGATCTTCGGGACAAACCCGAGGATGACGGCGTCGCGGTGATGAATTCGGGAGAAACTGCCATGCCGGTCTTTTCAGCCAATCTGTCGATGCTCTTCCAGGAGCATGATTTTCTCGACCGTTTCGATGCCGCCGCAAAGGCCGGCTTCACCGGCGTCGAATATCTCGGGCCTTATGACCAGCCGGCCGAAACGGTGGCTGCGCGCCTGACGAAGAACGGGTTGACCCAAGTTCTGTTCAATGTCCCGTCGGGCAATTGGGCGGGCGGCGAACGCGGTATCGCCATTCTGCCGGAGCGCGTCGACGAGTTCCGCAAGGGCGTTGACACGGCGATCGAATACGCCAAGGTTCTGGGCTGCAAGCAGATCAACGTGCTGGCGGGCATCGCACCGGCTGACGTAGATCGCGCCCTGCTGGAAAAGACCTTCGTCGAGAACCTGAAGTTCGCCGCGCCGAAAATGAAGGAAGCCGGCATCAAGCTTCTGATCGAGGCGATCAACACCATCGATATTCCTGGCTTCTTCCTCAACACGACCAATCAGGCGCTGGATATCATCGAGAAGGTCGGTTCCGACAACCTCTTCTTCCAGTACGACATCTATCACATGCAGATCATGGAGGGCGATCTCGCCCGCACGATCGAGAAGAACCTGTCCAAGATCGCGCACATCCAGTTGGCCGATAACCCCGGCCGTCACGAGCCTGGCACCGGCGAGATCAATTATCCGTTCCTCTATGCCCATCTCGGCCGCATCGGCTACACCGGCTGGGTCGGCGCCGAATACAAACCGAAGGCTGGCACGGTGGAAGGGCTCGGCTGGTTCAAGGAGATTTCGGCGAAGCGTGACGCGGCGTGATCCCTCCCCCTTGAGGGGAGGGTGGCCCGAAGGGCCGGGTGGGGCAGCCTCCACCTGACTCGATGTAAGTAGGAAAATTGAGCACTGCCGCAGCGACCCCACCCGGCCGCTTCGCGGCCACCCTCCCCTCAAGGGGGAGGGACCTAACCGGAGAGGGAACATGGAAAAGATCGGTTTTATCGGCCTCGGCATCATGGGCAACCCCATGGCGGGCCATCTGCTGGCGGCCGGCTATTCGGTCGTCACCACCGACCACTTTGTCGCGGCGCCCAAGGAGCTGGTGGAGAAGGGTCTGAAGACGGTGAAGGGTAACAAAGCCGTTGCCGAAGCCGCCGACATCATCATCACCATGGTGCCGGATACGCCGCATGTCGCCGACGTTCTTTTCAATGGCGACAACAGCTTGTCCGCCGGTCTGAGCAAGGGCAAGCTCGTCATCGACATGAGCTCGATCTCGCCTGTCGAAACGAAAGAATTCGCCAAAAAGGTCAACCAGACCGGGGCCGAGTATCTCGACGCGCCCGTTTCCGGCGGCGAAGTCGGCGCCAAGGCCGCGTCGCTGTCGATCATGTGCGGCGGTTCGGACGCATCGTTCGAGCGCGCCAAGCCGGTGCTCGAAAAGATGGGCAAGAACATCACGCTGGTCGGCCCGAACGGCTCTGGCCAGACGGCGAAGGTCGCCAACCAGATCGTGGTGGCGCTGACCATCGAGGCGGTCTCGGAAGCGCTGCTCTTCGCCTCCAAGGCCGGCGCTGATCCGGCCAAGGTGCGGCAGGCGCTGATGGGAGGTCTTGCAACTTCGCGCATCCTCGAAGTGCATGGCGAGCGCATGATCAAGCGCACCTTCGACCCGGGTTTCCGCATCGAACTGCACCAGAAGGATTTGAACCTGGCGCTGCAGAACGCCAAGGCGCTTGGCGTGTCGCTGCCGGCGACGGCCCTTGCCCAGGAGCTATTCAATTCCTGCGCCGCGCATGGCGGCGGCAAGGACGATCACTCCGGCATGGTCAAGGCGCTGGAGCGCATGGCCAACCACACGGTCGCATGACAGAGCAACAATTCGGCGGATGAGCTTTTTGGCTCGACCGCTACATCGGGAGGAACGAAGCGTCGGCTTGTCCGGCGCTTCGCCGTTTTAACTACCAGCGAGATGACGACGCGCTGCATAGAGCGCCACGGCGGCGGCATTCGACACATTGAGCGAACGAATGGCGCCGGGCATATCCAGCCGGGCAAGCGCGGTCACCGTCTCACGCGTCTTCTGGCGTAGGCCTTTGCCCTCGGCGCCGAGCACGAGGGCTATCCGTTCACCGGAAAAGGTTTCTTCGAGCACCAGAGGTCCATCGGAATCGAGCCCGATGGTTTGGAAGCCGGCTTCGTGCAGTTCGTCCAGCGCCTGCGCCAGGTTGCGCACCTCGATATGGTCGATGTGCTCCAAGGCACCCGAGGCCGCTTTGGCCAACACGCCGCTTTCCTGGGGCGAATGACGCGTCGTGGTGATCAGCGCGCCCGCGCCAAACGCAACCGCCGAGCGCAGGATCGCGCCGACATTGTGCGGATCGGTGACCTGGTCGAGCACGAGCGCCAGCGGCGTGTCGGTCAATTGGGTGAGCCGTTTTGGCTTCAGCGGTTCGGCTTCGATCAGCACGCCTTGATGCACGGCGTCGGAGCCGGTGATGCGATCGATCTCCTTCGGCTCGACCATCTCGGCATCGAAGGGCAGGGCGGAGACGTCGCCCAGTTCCAGCCGCTCCGCAGCGTTGCGCGTCACCAGCATTCGGCGGATTTTTCGCGCAGCATTGTCGAGCGCGGCGCGCACGGTGTGAAGGCCGTAGAGCCGCACCAATCCATCAGGGGCGGCGCCGCCCGGCGGCACGGCGGCGCGCGGCTTGACTGGGACGCCTCCGTGCGAACCCATCTTCTGCTCGCGATGCTGACGGCGCAGCCGCGCATAGTGGCTGTCCTTCGGCGTGCCGGGTTTTTTATCTTTGCTCATGTCTGGAATGGCCCGTGTCTGAGACGCACTTAGGCGGCTCGCGGCGCAAATGTAAACGCCCGTCGGACTGAACCTTGCATGATGGTCCAGGGCGGGCGACATTGACTTATGGGCTCCGATCTATCGCCACGCCTTGCCGCCATCGTCGAAGCCTTGCCGCTGAAACCCGGCATGCGCGTGCTGGAGATCGGCTGCGGACCGGGCGCGGCAGCACGCGCCGTGGCAGCCGCGATCGGCAACGGCCACATCCTAGCCATCGACCGTTCAGCGAAAGCAGTCCGGCAGGCGCGAGAAGGTTCTACGGCCGATATCGAATCGGGCCGCATGAGCGTGCGCCAGTCGACAGCCGAAGATTTTCAGCTCGAACCGGGCGAAGCGCCGTTCGATCTTGCCTTCGCGATTCGTGTTGGCGCGCTCGATGGCCGGCACCCCGAGACCGGCGAAAGGGCATTAAACCGAATTGCCGCCGCGCTGAAGCCAGACGGCAAGCTCTATATCGACGGCGGCGATCCGCTGCGCGAGATTTCGTTGCCGCCCTGAAGGCCAAACCGAGGCGAATGCGACGCTTTGCCGTCAAGATCGGGTTACTGGCCGCCGAGACGTGGTTGACACCCATGGGCGCAATCGCCATAAGGCGCTTCGCGTTTGACGAGGCAGGACATCGTCCCGTATCGGACAGACGCGTACGCCTCGCAGCAACGCTTCCGGCAGTACGGAGGGATGCCCGAGTGGTTAAAGGGGACGGACTGTAAATCCGTTGGCTATGCCTACGTTGGTTCAAATCCAACTCCCTCCACCACTGCCCAGGAAGTTTGCGAGGATGCCCGTCGAGCAGCCTCGCTTTTCGGCGCGGACCATGCGACGGTCGGCGGATGCGGGTGTAGCTCAATGGTAGAGCAGCAGCCTTCCAAGCTGAATACGAGGGTTCGATTCCCTTCACCCGCTCCAGTCAATCTCTAACCTGATGCCGGGGCTGGACTGCACATTTGCAGACGATTGCCGAACGGGTCGAAGAAGCTCGCGAAGACGACAAAGCCGGGAAACACTTGCGCGTCCTCGCAAGTGACGCCACGCTGGCGCAATTCCTCGACTGCCGCCTGGCAGTCTTCGACATCAAGAACGACAGTTGTGCCGGTCGACGGCCGCCAGTCCACACCGGCCTGCACCAGCGAGAGGTTGCCGCCACCGCTGCGGCCTGCCGAAAACTCGATCCATCCGGCTTCGGGCAAATCGTAGAGTGGTGCCCCGAGACCGAGCGTTTCTTCATAAAAGGCCTTGGCGGCGATGAGATCTGGCACTGATATCGAAACGACATTGATGCCTCGGAACAGTCTGTCCATTCGCATCCTTCCTTCCATCGAGCCTCTTTGAAAATCGTAAGCCACGCCCCCATATCTGGACTATCCCCAGAATGCGACGCGTGTTGGCGGGTAGGCTCGCGGGCGAAAAGGCTTGTCTTTTTGGCCGTCAGTCGCTAATCGCCCCGCATTGCCCAAACCGGCAGCAGCCGCCCAAGGAAAGAGACGATGGCAAAAGGTAAATTTGAGCGCAACAAGCCGCATGTGAATGTTGGCACGATTGGTCACGTTGACCATGGCAAGACGTCGTTGACGGCAGCGATCACGAAGTATTTTGGCGAATACAAGCCGTACGACCAGATCGACGCGGCGCCGGAAGAGAAGGCGCGCGGCATCACGATCTCGACCGCTCACGTGGAATACGAGACGCCGAACCGTCACTATGCCCATGTCGACTGCCCCGGCCACGCCGACTATGTGAAGAACATGATCACGGGTGCGGCGCAGATGGACGGCGCGATCCTGGTCGTGTCGGCCGCCGACGGCCCGATGCCGCAGACCCGCGAGCACATCCTGCTCGCCCGTCAGGTCGGCGTTCCGGCGATCGTGGTGTTTTTGAACAAGGTCGATCAGGTCGACGACGCGGAGCTGCTCGAGCTGGTTGAGCTGGAAGTTCGCGAGCTCTTGTCGAAGTACGAATTCCCGGGCGACGACATTCCGATCGTCAAGGGTTCGGCGCTGGCGGCGCTTGAGGACTCCAACAAGGAGATCGGCGAGACGGCGATCCGCAAGCTGATGGAAGAGGTCGACGCCTACATCCCGACGCCTGAGCGTCCGATCGACAAGCCGTTCCTGATGCCGATCGAAGACGTGTTCTCGATCTCGGGCCGCGGCACGGTTGTGACCGGCCGCGTCGAGCGCGGCATCGTCAAGGTCGGCGAGGAACTCGAGATCGTCGGCATCCGCCCGACCTCGAAGACGACCTGCACGGGCGTCGAAATGTTCCGCAAGCTGCTCGATCAGGGCCAGGCCGGCGACAACATCGGCGCGCTTTTGCGCGGCGTGGATCGTGAAGGCGTGGAGCGCGGCCAGGTTCTGGCCAAGCCGGGTTCTGTCAAGCCGCACAAGAAGTTCAAGGCGGAAGCCTACATCCTGACCAAGGAAGAGGGTGGCCGTCACACGCCGTTCTTCACCAACTACCGTCCGCAGTTCTACTTCCGCACGACGGACGTGACCGGCATCGTCACCCTGCCGAGCGGCACCGAGATGGTGATGCCCGGCGACAACGTGACTGTTGATGTCGAACTGATCGTGCCGATCGCCATGGAAGAGAAGCTGCGCTTCGCCATCCGTGAAGGCGGCCGCACCGTCGGCGCCGGCGTCGTCGCTTCCATCGTCGAGTAAGCGGCGACGACAAAGCTGAAATCGGAAAGGGCGGTCTTCGGGCCGCCCTTTTTCTTGGTCGCGTACTGTTTTCCTGACCGCCATACCGCTGGTCCGAGCAAGTTTCGATGACTTATAAACAAGCCATGATCAGCCGAACCGCGCGCTGCGCTTGCGGGCAGCTTTCCATCAAATGTGACGGCGAGCCGGATCTGGTGTCCGCCTGCCACTGCCTGGAATGCCAGAGGCGCACCGGCAGCGCTTTCGGCGTTGCAGCCTTTTTCCTCGCCACAAATGTAGCAATTCAAGGCGACACCAATTGCTATGAGCGCTCAGCAGACAGTGGATTTTCCGTGACGCATCACTTTTGCCCTCGGTGCGGCTCAACAGTCTTTTGGTTGCCGGCCAGGAAACCTGAGCACGTCGCCGTCGCGCTCGGCGCTTTTGCCGATCCTAGCTTTCCAGCGCCCAGCAAAAGTGTTTACGAACAACACCGTCACGCTTGGGTGCGGTTGTTGCTCTGACGGAAGTGGCTTCCATCCGCCGAAAACTACCGCTTGTTGCTCGACAACTCGCCAAGCAGGCGCGTCATTTCATCGTCCAGCGAAACGGCCGGGGCTTTTGCTGGCGGGGCGGGCTTATCCGCGTCAAGTTCGACCTCCAGCTCGCGCAACAATTCGTCGTCGAAATCATCCTCCAGCGTCTTGGCGGCCGGCATAGCCGAGCGAGCTGGCATTGACGGACGGGTCGTCGGCGGAGGGGGGCGCACGACGGGAGGCGGAGGGGCCGGACGCGGGGCAAGACTTGTCACGTTGGGCGGACTTACTGGCGCGGGACGGGGCGCTGGCGGCGGAGAAGGCCGCGCGACAGTCGCGCGCGGGGCCGGTACCGGTTCCGGGGCCGGCGCCGTTTCTATCGCGGGTTCATTTGGTGTTGATGGGCGGCGAAGCTGACCCGCCAATCGAATGTCGCGTTCAACCACAATGTCGGCGGCTCCGCCGATCAGAATCAGATGTTCGACATCGTCACGGCGGACCAGCACAAGCCGGCGATGATTATCGATTGCGGTCGCGTCCATCACCGCAAGACGTGTTTTGCGATTGCGGCCGCCGGCAACATATGTCCCGGCGGAAAAATGGCGAACCGCGCGCCAAACGAAGTACAGGATAACGAGAGCAAGAAGCGCCGCAACTCCGGCCATGACCGGGACGGCATAATCCGGGCCAACGAGGCCCTCAACCCATTCCCGCATGTCAGATTCCCTTCGATCGCCCGCATCAAGCCCGGCGGGACACTATCGCGGCAACGGTGGCGGCTGCAAGGCGAAATGCCCCTTGGCGGCATACACTTCACATGCCTCTCGGTGGGTGCATTCAGCGCCGATTAGGCGCCTTCAACCACGGAAAACCCTTCGAATTGCGGGTGACCCAGATAGAGCGGCTTGTTTTCGCCAGCGTTGCGATGCGCCGCCCGAAAGTTCTCCGATCGCGTCCAGGCGAGAAAATCATCCTGGCTTTGCCAGACCGTATGCGAGGCAAACAGGGTGTATCCATCTGCGTCGTTGGCAGCTCCGCGCAACAGATGAAATTGTTTGAAACCGGGCATTTCGGCCAAGCTGGAATTACGATTCTTCCAGACAGCTTCAAAGGCCTCTTCGGACCCTTGCTTTACCTTGAAGCGATTCATGGCGATGTACATCGACATTCCTTCCACGATGGCGGCAGACAACTCCAACGGCCTCAGTCCCGCCGCCGAGTCAACCGTTTGGCGCGGCCGATCCGCGGCGCGAGCCGCTGCTCGCCTGTTCGTTCAGCCTCGCAAACGGCTTCCCGTGGGCCAAACAGGATGACGTTGCTGGGCAGGATTGCGGGGAGCGGCCGGTTCGGGTTGGACCCTGATTGCCTGAAACCTCCCTGTCGAAACGCCGACAGATCGACGACATTCTCTTGGTGTCCCGTTAGTAGCTCTCTTAGTCCGGGTCGCAACCCGTCGCCGCGCCGGGCGGCAATTTCATGCATTGGGCCAAACATCGCCATCTCCTTTTGGGTGCTGGCGACGACCAAAAATGGAACGATGGCTGGCGAACGGCCGCCGCCCATTGGCCGCGGTAACGCTCGAATAATTAACATGATTTTTCAAGTCAAGTTAAACCATGGCGACCTTTCGCTAATTCCGGCGGGCGGCAGCACTCGATTGATCATCGTCCGGCAAACGGTTCGATTGGAACGATCGAACCGTTTTGGTGGCAGGGCGCGAGGCGCGCTTTAACTCGCCAAAGCGCGCGGCATCAGATCATCGATCTTGAGCAAGGTACGCATATTGGTGCGTTCCTTTGCCAGATCGGCAATCGTGTGTTTCGAGAGCACGTCGAAGAACGCGCCAAGCGCCTCGCGCAACGCAGCGTTAAGGGCGCAACTATCCACAAGCGGGCAATCCGAATTGTCGTTCTCGAAGCACTCCGCCATGGCGAAGCTTTCCTCGGTCACGCGAACGACGTCGAACAGCGTAATTTGGTCGGCAGGGCGGCCAAGCCGCACACCGCCATTGCGGCCGCGCACGGTTTCAACGAGGCCGTTTTCCACCAGAGGCTGAAGGATCTTGAACAGAAACAGCTCCGAGACGGCGTAGGCCGTTGCGATCTCGGGGATGCGTGAGAGTCGCTCGTCATTGGCCGCGCAATACATCAGAATACGAATTGCGTAGTTGGTCTGTCTGGTGAGGCGCATGAAAGCTCCGATCCATGGTTGCCTATATTAGAACCATTCTAGAGTAGAATGCAAATTAAGTTGATAGGGACAATCCCCTTTTTCTCGTCGTTCCGCGACGTCAACTCTCTGCGGTGCGCCGCTTCCCTTGCCTTTGAGCGCAAAACCACGAATATCGGCGGAAAACAGGGGCTTCTGGAAAAAGGTCCAAGGGAGGCAGCATGGCCGAAGCAGCCGTGAAATCCGCGATACCGACCCCGCCTGGCATGGCGGTGCTTGGCAACATGCTGACTGTCGATTCGGATGCGCCGTTGCAAAGCCTCATGCAACTGACGCGCGAGCATGGACCGATCTTCCAGCTTAACATGATGGGTACGCCGCTGGTGGTGGTGTCAGGCGCTTCGCTTGTCGAAGAAATCTGCGACGAAAGCCGGTTCGACAAGGCGGTACGCGGGTCGCTGCGCCGCATTCGGGCGGCGGCCGGCGACGGCCTGTTCACCAGCGATACGCAGGAAGCTAACTGGGCAAAGGCGCATAACATACTCCTGCCAACCTTCGCGCAGCGCGCCATGGCGGGATATCTGCCGCTCATGCACGACATTGCCACCCAGCTCTGCACCAAATGGGAGCGGCTGAATGTCGATGACGAGATCGATGTCGTGCACGACATGACGGCATTGGCGCTGGACACGATCGGCGTCTGCGGCTTCGACTACCGTTTCAACTCGTTTTACCGGCGCGACTACCACCCCTTCATCGACGCGCTGACGCGCACGCTTGAAACCTGCATGGTGCAGCGCGGCCTGCCGTTCGAAAAAGTGATCCTGCGCAAACGGCTCGACCAGCTCAAACAGGACGTGACTTTCATGTCCAAGCTTGTCGACGACATTGTCCGCGAACGTCGTCGGGGAGGCGGCGACCAGGCGCAAAAGGACCTGCTGAACTTCATGCTGGCCGGCGTCGACAAACAGACCGGCGAGAGCCTGTCTGACGAGAACATCCGCTACCAGATCATCACCTTCCTGATCGCCGGGCATGAGACGACGTCGGGGCTGCTATCCTTCACGCTCTATTTTCTGGTCAACAATCCCGACATCCTGGAAAAAGCCTATGAGGAGGTGGATCGTGTGCTGGGCACCGATCTTGCCGTGGCGCCGACCTTCCAACAAGTGAACCAGCTCACCTATGTGCAGCAGATCCTGAACGAGTCGCTGAGGCTTTGGCCGACCGCGCCGGCAATCGGGCTTTATCCCTATAGAGATGAGGTGATCGGCGGGCAGTTTCCGCTGAAGAAAAACACCTTTGTCACGCTGCTGACGCTAATGCTGCATCGCGACACGTCGGTGTGGGGACCGGAGCCGGAAAAATTCAATCCGGAGAATTTCTCGCGCGAAGCGGAGGCTGCAAGGCCGCCGAATGCTTTCAAGCCGTGGGGTAACGGCCAGCGCGCCTGCATCGGCCGCCAGTTCGCCATGCAGGAGGCGACGCTGGTGATCGGCATGCTGTTGCAGCGCTTCCAGCTTTTCGATCACAAGAAATATGAGCTCAAGCTCAAGGAGTCCCTGTCGATCAAGCCGGATGGCTTCACCCTCAAAGTGAAGCCGAGGTCTGGCCGCACGCGCAGCGCGCTGGTGCCGGGGGCGGCCGTAGCCAACCAGAACGAGGCGCCGGCCGCGAAGACTGCCAAGCGCCCAAGCCATGGCACGAAGGCGACTGTGCTGTTTGGCTCGAACCTCGGCACCACCGAGGAACTGGCGCGCGCCATCTACAATTCGGCCGAATTGAACGGCTTCGACACGATATTGGCCGATCTCGACTCCGTCGTCGGCGACTTACCGAAGGACGGCGCCGTCATCATCGCCAGCGCGTCTTACAACGGCGCACCGCCCGACAATGCGACCCGTTTCGTGAAATGGCTGAACGACGCAAAGCCGGGTGATGCTGCTGGCGTGAAATATGTCGTCTTCGGCTGCGGCAATCGCGACTGGGCCTCCACCTATCAGGCACAGCCGCGCATGATCGACGAGCGACTGGAGGCGCTCGGCGCGACCCGGCTTATGCCGCGCGGGGAGGGGGATGCCCGCGAGGACCTCGACGGCCAATTCCAGGACTGGTTCAAGACGCTCTGGCCGCGGATCGGCAAAGGTCTCGGCCTCGACATCGATTTTTCCGAGCAGGGGGAGGCGGAGCCCCTCTACGAGATGGAAGTCGTCTCGGACGCGGCGACCAATCCGGCGATCACCATGACCGGCGCCAAGCCGGTCACCATCACCGCTAATGAGGAACTGCAAAACGTCAAGAAATCGGGCCGCTCGACGCGCCATATCGAGATCGCCTTGGCGAAGGGGATGAGCTATCGGCCGGGCGACCATCTGGCCGTCGTGCCGCGCAACCGGTTGGAGCTGGTCGAGCGCGTCGAGAAACGGTTCGGTTTCGCGCCCGGCGCGCGCATTCGCCTGCGGACGACGGGTGGCAGGCAGGCGGCTTTTCCGGTTGAAGGACCGGTCAGCGTGCGCCGCATCCTGACTGATTATCTGGAGCTTCAGGCGCCGGCTACCCGCAAGCAGGTGCAAGCCTTGGCTGCCGCGACCCGCTGCCCGATGACCAAGCCGAAACTTTCGACGCTGTGTGCAGACGCCAAGGATGGCGTCGACCACTATCGGGCGGAGGTGTTCGCGAAACGCCGATCGGTGCTCGACCTGTTGGAGGAGCATCCCGCCTGCGAACTCAGCTTCGCGCAATATCTAGAAATGTTGCCGGTAATGACGCCGCGCTACTACTCCATCTCGTCGTCGCCGAACGCAATGGGGCAGGGCTGCTCGATCACCGTCGGGGTCGTCGAGGGACCAAAACGCTCCGGGGACGGAACCTACAAGGGCTCATGTTCCACTTACATAGCTGAACTCGCGTCAGGCGACGTGATCTTCGCCGCCGTCAAGGAAACCAAGGCCGGTTTCCGGATGCCGGACGATCCCACCACGCCGATGATCATGATTGGCCCCGGCACGGGGCTGGCGCCGTTCCGTGCCTTTTGCCAGGAGCGCGTCATGCAAAAGGGGGCGGGCGCGCAACTCGGCCCCGCAATGCTGTTCTTCGGATGCCGCGCGCCGGACGAGGATTTTATCTACCGCAAAGAACTGGAGGCCATGGCCAAAGAGGGCATCGTCGATCTGCATGTCGCTTTCTCGCGCTATGAAAGTAAGAAGACCTATGTGCAGGATCTTCTCCTCGCGCAACGCAAGGCCGTGTGGGAGCTGATCCAGGGCGGAGCCCGCATCTATGTCTGCGGCGACGGCAGCCGCATGGAGCCGGACGTCAAACGCGCGCTTACGCGCATCTATGCCGAAGAGATGGATGCCGATCCGACCGAAGCCGACGCCTGGATGGAGCGGATGGGGGCGGAAAATCGTTATGTTCTTGACGTTTGGGCCGGCGGTTGACGCGACAAGCGGCCATATCTACTCTCGGGACAGATCGTGATCAAGGCTGCGAAATGAGCCCAGGCTCGACAACAAACATCCATCTAGATGCCAAATCCGATGAGCGACTGAGGCATATAGCCGAACGCAGAAAGCGTTCGCCACGCGTTCTATTGCTCGAAGCGGTGGAGCAGTATCTCGACCGCGAGGAGCGGCGAGCGTCGTTCTTGGCCGATGCCGTGGATGCATGGGAAAACTACCAGTCTACGGGTCTCCACGTGACAGACGACGAGGCAGATCAGTGGTTGGCGGAACTCGAGGGTGGCAAGGATGTTGAGCCGCCCAAATGCCACGCCTGATCTGGACGGCTACGGCTCTACGTGACGTCTCGCGGCTGCATCGCTTTCTACGATCCAAAAGTCCTAGTGCTGCGCGGCGAGCGGTAGCAACGATACGCGACGGGGTCAAAACCCTCGGCAAATTTCCAGAATCTGGAAGACCCGTCGAGGAATTGCCAGAAGGATACCGAGAAAAGTTGGTTCCATTTGGCGGCGGAGCATACGTGGTCCTCTACCGGCTGAATTCAAGCTCAGATGTGGTCATTCTGGCGATTCGGCACGGCCGCGAAAGCGGCTACCAATCGATCTGACGTCTCGGCCCAACCGGGCTTTCGTCCGCTTTCACTTGATTTTCATGTTGCAGTGCACAATATAGGCCTTGTCGAGAGTCGTCGACTCGGGAGGAACCACCGAGGCAAGCGACATGACAGGGCAACCTGAACAACTTTTGCAGGGCGTAATCCGGCAACTCAGGCCGTCGGAAGAGACGCTCTTCCGTAATCATCTTTTGCGGCTCGATGCGGCCAGCCGGCGGGATCGATTCAATGGCGTGACCGACGACCAGTTCGTCGCGGCCTATTCAAGCCGCTGTTTCCACGACGGGACGACGGTTGTCGGCTATGTCGTCGATGGCCACGTGCGGGGTGCGGCCGAATTGCACGAACGGCCGGAACTCGTTGAACCAACTGGCGAAATCGCCTTCAGCGTCGAGCACGACTACCAGCATCACGGGGTAGGCGGCCAGTTGTTCGCGCGGCTGATCGAGAGTGCGCGTGGCTTTGGCTATGAGCGACTCCTGGTCACGACGCATTCGCAGAACGATGCGATGAAGGCGCTGGCAAGGCGTTTCGATGCCAAGCTTTCCTTCGCGGCTGATGAGGCCGTCGGCCTGATCGAGCTTGCGCCGGAAACGACCTTCGAAACGGGTCGGCCTGGCGCTACCGCCGACGGTACAATACGTGAAGTGGCACGATGATCGCCTTCGGTCCTTCTCCAGAGCGACGCTCTCCCGCTGCCGCGCGTTGTCGCATGCGACCCAGCGCAGGTTCCGTGCGCAGCCGCGAAATGGTACCTCATCGCTCGATTTTTTTGAGCGAGGTGCTTCAATGTTCGCGAATCTTGCTGACGGCGTAGCGCAGATCGGCCGCACTCTTTTGATCGCTTCGGCTTTGGCTGGCGCTGTCGTAGCGCCGGCCACCGCCCACGAGTTCAAGGCGGGCGAGTTGCAGATCAAGCACCCGTGGTCGCGCGCCACCGTGCCGGCGGCCAAGGTCGGCGGCGGTTATTTTACCGTCGTCAACCCGACCGATGCGCCGGACCGGCTGATATCCGCCACTGTCGAGGTCGCCCAAAAAGTCGAAATCCATCAGATGGACATGAAGGACGGCGTGATGACCATGCGCGCCGTCGACGGCGGCCTGGACGTGCCGGCCAAGGGCGAACTCGCCTTGCAGCCGGGCAAAGAGGGTGGCGGCTACCATTTGATGTTCATGGGTTTGAAGAAGCCACTGGTCGAAGGCGAGAAAATCCCCGGCACGCTGACTTTCGAAAAGGCAGGCACGGTTTCGGTGGAGTTTGCCGTCGAGGGCAAGTGCGAAGCTGCCCAGGACCACAGCAGCCACTAGGTAGGGGACTCATTTGAGCCATTGAGTTGCAAGAGCAACGAGAGCGATAGCGGCGAGATAGTTGACGGCGAGGCGATCGTATCGTGTTGCGATACGCTTCCAGTTCTTGAGTTTTCCGAACAT
>JBFWUS010000055.1:0-40545 GCA_050247155.1 Rhizobiaceae bacterium | reverse complement strand
AACGGTCAGAAGTCGAAGGGAGAGTTTTTCAACGAGGACCTGAAGGAATTGGGTTACCTGCCGAACAGCGTGGTAGGGCAAGTGTCACCGTTCGAGCTGAAGCGCGGCTCAGTTATCCCGGCCACGCTGATATCAGGCATCAACTCCGATCTGCCCGGACGGATCACCGCGCAGGTTTCGCAGAACGTTTACGACAGTGCATCGGGTCGCCACCTGCTCATCCCTCAAGGCGCTAAGCTCTTCGGCCGTTACGATTCCGAAGTCACGTTCGGCCAGAAGCGTGTGCTCGTCATCTGGACAGACATCATCTTCCCTGACGGCGCGACATTGCAGATCGGTGGCATGGCCGGAACAGATGCTGCCGGCTATGGCGGCTTCAAGGACCGCGTCAACAACCATTATCTGAAACTGTTCGGATCAGCCGCTCTCGTCGCCGCGATCGGCGCCGGCATCGACATGGCCGTGCCGCAGGACCGCAACGCGCTCGGCATGGAAAACAGCGGCGAGAGTGCGGCGCGCCGTTCATTCGCCGAAACATTCGGGCGTGTCGCCGAGCGGACGATTTCCAAGAACATCGACGTGCAGCCAACGCTAGAAATCAGGCAGGGCTATCGCTTCAACGTGCTCGTCGACCAGGATATCGTGTTCCCGGGGAGGTTTCGCGGGTAGGCTTTGATCTCCCGAAGCGGCTACCTGCAACAGGGCTGAGGCTTTGGTTCGCAGCAATTGCTTGCCAGCTTCTGCTGATCCAGCCAGCGGTCGCGCGGCTTGCAGCTAGCAGGGCGCGGTGACAGTTCGACGCGGACTTCGCCTTTCACGATTTCCGGCAATGACGCGCGATAGAGTTGCATCGGGCGAACGCCATCACTGACTTCGAAGGTGAGCTTGGCGCTGTGGTCGAGCGTGAGATGATCCGTCACCTTCCGGATTATTGCCGAGAACTTCCCGCTCGGCATATGCGCGCGGTCCTCGTTCACGTCCCATAGCTGGATGAACATTTCGGTCCAGCTCTCAGGATTCGCTCCGCAGTCGAGCGCCTCAAACTTGCCGGCCTTCACCTCCGTAACGTGGTAGCCAGGTTTGATGGGTGTGCCCTCGTAGAAAAACACCAGTGCCTTGCCCTTGTGGTCGCCCAAGAAATTCAAGAGCCGTCCAATCGTGATATCGGCCGGATCGATGGGTATCGCGCCATCTGAGAAATCCTTGTTGCCTGAAACCAGCATCTGGGCTACTCCGTATTTTGATAGTTATAGGATTGTTGAAATATGGATGAGCGTCAAGCCCTTTCCGCCTTCGGTGCGCTGAGCCAGGAAACCCGGCTACGTATTCTCAGGATGCTGGTCGTGGCCGGGCCTGACGGCATGGCGGCCGGTATGATTGCAGAACAGGCGGAAGTGTCGCCGTCGAATGTGAGTTTTCACCTGAAAGAGCTGGAGCACGCAGGTTTGGTGACAGCCCGGCGCGACGCCCGCTCAATCATCTACAGCGCCGAGTACGACGCACTGACCGGCCTGATCCGTTTCCTGATGGAAGATTGCTGCTCGGGCCGTCCAGAAATTTGCGCGCCCGCAATTGCCGCACCGTGCTGCGCACCGACCACGGGAGAGAGTGTCCAATGAGCGATCGCGTCTACAACGTTCTGTTTCTTTGCACCGGCAACACCGCGCGGTCGGTGTTGGCCGAAAGCATTCTTCAGAAAGAAGGCGCTGGCCGCTTTCGCGCCTTCTCCGCAGGCAGCCAACCAAAGGGCAATATCAACCCGTATGCGCTGAAAGTTCTCGCGGCGATGGACTATCCGACGGACGGCTTCCGTTCAAAATCGTGGGATGAGTTTGCCGTGCCTGGAGCGCCAGTCATGGATTTCGTTATCACCGTCTGCGACAGCGCGGCCGGCGAAGCTTGCCCGGTTTGGCCCGGCCAGCCGATGACGGCGCATTGGGGTATTGAGGACCCGGCAGCAGTCGAAGGCAGCGATCTCGAAAAAGAGCGGGCTTTCAGTGAAGCCGCCCGCTTCATGAAGAATCGTATCTCCGCGTTCCTGAGCCTGCCGGTCGCGACGATCGACAAGCTCGCCTTGCAAAATGAGCTGAAGAAGATCGGAGCGCTCGCCGGTGCGACTGCGCTCAATCTTGAAGCTATCGAGGGCAAAGCCGACGATTTAAGAGCAGCGCTCGGCGCGGCCAATCTTCTAACCGACGATCTGGAGGAACCCGGTCGGACCTTCTTCCGTATCAAGCGCGGTGAAGGCACGGTTGGCTTCGGCGGCTACGAACTTCATTCGGACAACGCGCTGCTGCGCTCGCTCGTCATATCTCCGGACCTGCGCGGGCGCGGCGCGGGCCGCTATGCCACTAGGTTGATATTGAAGCGCGCCTCCGAGGATGGCGCTACATCCGCCTATCTCCTTACCGAGAGCGCTGCGCCATTCTTCGAGAAGGTCGGCTTCACCCGTATTGAACGGGCGGACGCGCCGGCAAGCATTCGCGAGACCCGCCAAGCGGCGTCGCTCTGCCCGTCATCCGCCACAATGATGAAAATGAGTCTCCCGGCCTGACGTATGCAATCCTTCGATCTCAAGCGCCGGTTGGTAAGTGAAACGGTCGGAACGGCGATGCTTGTCTGCGCCGTCGTCGGCTCCGGCATCATGGCCGACAACCTGACCGATGACGTCGCGCTCGCGCTGCTCGCCAATACGCTCGCAACCGGCGCGGCGCTCGTCGTCCTGATTTCGATCCTCGGCCCGATTTCCGGCGCGCATTTAAATCCTGCCGTCACGCTGGTGATGGTGTTGCGGCGGGCGCAGGGCGCGGTTGAAGGTGCTTGGTATGCGCTCGCGCAGATCGTTGGCGGCATCGTCGGGACGATGATGGCGCATGTGATGTTTTCGCTGCCTCTACTTAGTTTGTCGACAAAAGTGCGCGACGGCGCTGCGCAATGGTTTTCGGAAGGCGTAGCGGCATTCGGGCTGGTACTGGTGATCCTCGCGGGATTGCAGTTTCGCAAAGAGTCGGTCGCCTGGCTGGTTGGCCTCTACATAGGTGCGGCCTACTGGTTCACGGCGTCCACGTCGTTCGCCAATCCAGCGGCTGCGATTGCGCGCACGTTCACGGACACCATTACCGGTGTTCGCCCAGCCGATATTCCCGGCTTCATCGTGGCTGAGATCGCAGGGGCGCTTCTGGCGCTCGGCGTATGCTCTTGGCTTTTCTCCGACGCTAACGCGAAGTCGTCTTCACCAATTGCGAAGGCCCGGTCGTCGTAGGCATCTGAAGCCAGTCAAAGGAAAAGCTTCAGAACAATTCCTGCCGCCGCGGCGCCGCCGAGGACCCATCCGATAGATACATTGTACCTGAACAACGCAAGTATCGCTGCTGCTGTTAAACTGATCGCGGCCCAGTTTGCACTGGAAACGATTGGCCGATCGAGCATGAAACCCAACAAGCGTGTTTCAACGACCCTTTCGAACAGCACATGCATGGCGAACCAGATTGCAAGGTTGAGGATCACGCCGACTACCGCTGCGGTGATCGCCGCCAACGCCCCAGAGAGCGCCACGTTGCCACGGAGCCGCTCGATGAATGGCGCCCCGAGGAAAATCCACAAAAAGCATGGCACGAATGTCACCCAGGTGGTGAGAACAGCGCCGAGTGTGGCTGCCAGCACAGGGGTGAGACCGCCCGAGTCGCGGTAGGCGCCGAGGAAGCCTACGAACTGGACGACCATGATGAGAGGGCCGGGCGTCGTTTCGGCCATGCCCAGTCCGTCAAGCATTTCGCCAGGCCGCAGCCAGCCATAAGTCTCCACCGCTTGCTGCGCGACATAGGCTAGTACCGCATAAGCACCACCGAAAGTGACCACCGCCATCTGGCTGAAAAACACGGCGACGCGGCTGAACACGTTGTCCCAGCCGAATAGCAGGATGATTGTAGCGACCGGAGCCAGCCACAGTGTCAGAAACACTGCCGATATTCGCAGCGACCAGCCCAGGTCCGGCTTTGCGTGGGCGGGGATGTCCTCGCCAAGCGCTGACTCGGCATCGGACAGGCTGGGAGCGGAACCAGCACCATGTCCGCCGCCGGACTTGAACGCAGGCAGGCCCGCGCGGCCGCCGAGATAGCCGGCTATACCGGCAGCCAGGACGATCAGAGGGAAGGGTGCGCCGAAAAAGAAGATCGCCACGAACGAGGCCACGGCGATGGCCAACATGACGTTGGTCTTCAGGGCCCGCTTGCCGATGCGCTGGACGGCGTGCAGCACGATTGCCAGCACTGCCGCCTTGAGGCCGAAGAACAGCCCTTCAACAAATGGCGTCTTGCCGAAGAGCACGTAGGCGTAACTCAGCGCCAGGATCGCCAGGAAGCCCGGCAGGATGAACAATGTTCCGGCGACTAGCCCGCCCCTGGTTTTATGCAGAAGCCAGCCGATATAGACAGCCAGTTGTTGCGCCTCGGGGCCAGGCAGCAGCATGCAGTAGTTGAGGGCGTGCAGGAAACGGTTTTCACCGATCCATCGCTTCTCCTCGACCAGTATCCGGTGCATGACTGCAATCTGACCTGCGGGACCGCCAAAGGAGAGCGCCGCCACGCGCGCCCAGACCCGAACCGCATCGCCGAATGGAATGGTGTGGCCACCAGTGGCGTGTTGACCGCCCGCAGCACCCTCCGTCGACGCGTTCATGGCTTGCTTTCAGCCTTTGCCGACGGCCAGTTGTGAGCCTCGCCCGTCGCATCGCGCGCCCACCGGTAGAACGCATCATAGAGGGCCATTCCTGCGTCAAGCTGGGCGAGATCGTCAGCAAACATGCGCGAAAGTCCGAGCGATGCCGCAAGCAGCCCTGCCGCTTCCGGCTCCAGGTCGAGACGCGCCGTATCAGCAGCCCGCACGATGCGCGCGAGGCGGAGCAGAGGCTCGGTCTTCAGACCGAACTCCTCAACCATGACATCGAAGGTGCATAGCTCGCCTCGATGGCTCCAGAATACATCCTCGATGTCAAAGGGCGTTGCATCGAAGCGCTCCGCGACGGCTTGAACCTCCTGCGGGGCCACAAACAGGAAGACCGCGTCCCGATCCACGAAGCGGCGGATTAGCCAGGGGCAGGCGATGCGGTCAATCTTTGGACGCGCGCGAGTCACCCAGACCGACCCGCCGCTGTCCTTGCGCTCCGGGATGCGCTCTTCAGGGATTGTCGGACGACCGGCTGCCGACCATGCTTCGAAGCCGCCTTCGAGGGCTTCAGCAGTGATGCCGAGGTGACGAAGCCACGCGGCAACGCCTTCGCTCAGTTTCTTGCCCTTCTGGCAAATGACGACCGCAGAGGTTTCTTGCAGCGCCTTTCGCCAGACCGGAACCGCCGTGTGCAATCTTCGGATCGATCCAGGTACAAGCCGGGGACCGGCTGAAAAATCCTCGTCGGCGCGCACATCGATCAAGCGCGGGCAGCCGGGAGTGCCGACGAGGCGAGCGAGCTTTTCGACAGATATGGTGGTGGGAGATGGCACAGCGCGTCCTCCGTTACCGGGTTGCAGGACGCGATTCTTGAGCCGGAGCCTCGTGGGGAGATCGCAATCCCCATAGGATCGTGTATCGACCCGGAGGTGCCCGACTGTCAAGCGGCGTCAGCCGCGCATGGCGTTGACAGCGACCGTGATCAGGACGATCCCGACAACAATCTGGAGCACGCGCGTCAGTCGATCGACGAGTCTAGGCCAGGACGACAGAAGAGCGAGTAGCCGCTGCCTGAACAGAACCGCAGTCAGCGCGACGACACCCAGCACAAGCACAACGCCGACCATCATCACGGCAGCGAAGGCGATGCCCGCTTCTGGAACGCCACGCACGATCGCGAACGTCATGAAAGCCAACGTGAGTGGGCAAGGCACCAAGCCGGCCGTAAAGCCGAACGCCAGACCGTCGTCGTGCCTGCGGTCGTAGTGTCCGCGCCAAATTGCCCGGTAGATCATCCATACCCCAATTGCGCCAATTAGGATGCGACTGAGGCCTTCCAAAATCGGCGCTTCGCCGTAGCTGCCCAGCGTCGCCGAAACGAGCTTGAGGCCAAGCAGGGCAATGATCACCGACATGCCGACATGTGTGAAAGCGAGCGCGAGCGAGACGCCAAATCCACGGATCAGATTGTGCCGTGTCCCGGTCAGGTAGGTTGCAAGGAGTATCTTGCTGTGACCCGGAGTTAGTGCGTGGACCGCCCCAAAGAGGATCCCGATCGGCACGAACGTAGCGAGCACCGAGCAATCACCCGTCGACGCGTAGTCGCGAATGCGATCAGCCAGCGCCAGATAGAGGTCGCGCTGAATGGCGATCAGGTCTTGATAGAGACCGTACATCAGAACAGGCCCAGGGTAATCGCTGTCAGCACAATATAGCGCCCGGTCTTGGCGATCGAGACCAGGGCCAGGAAGGTCCAGATGGATTCGCGCATGACGCCGGCAACCACGGTGAGCGCGTCGCCGCCGATCGGCAACCAACTGAGCAACAAGCTCCAGCGTCCCCGGCGGTTGTACCAGGCCTGCGCGCGGTCAAGCTGCGCCGCGCTCGCCGGAAACCAGGCACGGTCGCGGTAGTGCTCAATGCCGCGCCCCAACGCCCAATTGACCACCGCGCCCAACACATTGCCGACGCTGGCGACGAGAACAAGCAGCCAGGGCGTTTGTTTGCCCGCCAGAAGCAAAGCCACCAGAACCGCCTCCGATTGGGCTGGCAGGATGGTTGCCGCAAGAAAGGCGGCGGCGAACAGACCGCCGAGCACACCGAGGTCGTCCAGGGCGAAGCTTAACCCTTCTGCGGCCATGAAGCGTGCATGTCGTCGATGACAAAGGCGTGCCGGTGCCGCCGGCCGCCTTGGAGATGCGGATGGCTTTCGGGCAGGTCGTCGTGACTGTGTTCGATTTCGTCGGGATCGTCGGCCGGCCAGACCATAGCGCAGATCACGAGCGCCGCCACGGCGATCGAAGCGAGGACGATCGCGGCGGCCGGCAGGCCGAGTTTCGATCCCGCCCAGCCAGCCAACGGATAGGTTATCAGCCAGCAGGCGTGCGACAGGGCGAACTGGGCGGCGAATATGGCCGGACGGTCCTCGGGATTGGCGGAGCGCCGAAGCAGGCGCCCGGATGGTGTTTGTGCGAGCGAATAGCCAAGTCCCAGCACAAACCAGAGCGGCAGCAGCCAATCGTAGCCTCCGATAGCGGCCGCCGCGAAAGTCCCAGCCGTCAAAACCGATACGCCGGTGAGCATCATGGTGCGGTCGGGTATGCGGTCGAGCAGTCGCGGCAGCCCAAGAGCGGCCAGCATGGAGCCGCCACCGAACGCCGCCAGCGCGAATGCGGTCGCCTTCTGGTCGAGCCCAAATCTCGCCTGCACATAGACGACCGTGTTGACGATGACCGTGGCTCCGGCTGCTGCCACCGCAAGGTTGATCGCGAGCAGACCTCGCGAGCGAGGCGTGGCCAGATAGACGCGCAGTCCACGCGTAGTGCGATCGTAGATGCCTCGCGGTGTCGATGGTTTGGGACTGGGTAGTACGACCGACACAACCAGGGCGGCCGAGACCAGAAACCCGATCACCGTTCCGGCAAACAGGCTGTGGAACGAGATCACCGTCAGCAGAACGGCGGCCAGCATCGGGCTGAGCAAGCTTTCAAGATCATAGGCGAGTCGCGAGAGCGACAGCGCGTTAGTATATTGCTTCTCGTCGGGCAGAACGTCGGGGATGGTCGCCTGAAACGTCGGCGTGAAGGCGGCGGAAGCCGACTGAAGCACGAATATGAGCACATAGACCTGCCATATCTCCGTGACGAAGGGCAGGAACAGGGCGACGGCACCACGCACGAGATCGAGCGCAACCAGCATGGAACGCCTTGGCCAGCGCTCGGCAAAGGCGGATGCGATCGGCGCGACCCCCACATAGGCGATCATCTTTATGGCGAGCGCTGTTCCGAGCACTTCGCCGGCGTTTGCACCGGCAAGATCGTAGGCGAGCAGGCCAAGCGCGACGGTCGCAAGCCCAGTCCCGATCAGCGCGATGGCCTGCGCCAGGAACAGATGCCGGTAGACGCGGTTGGCGAGAACGGAAAGCATTAGAGAAACTTCGAAATGGCTTTGAACTCGTCGATCGTCGCCTGATTTGCGGCGGGAACCTGCCCGACGGCCTCGTCAAGGCAGTTGTCGATGTGATCCTGAACAAGCGTCCGCTTCGCGTTGACGATCGCCTTCTCGACGGCCTGGAGCTGCTGCGCGACGGCGAGACATGGCTCTCCCGCTTCGATCATCGCGATCACGCTGCGCAGATGGCCATCCGCGCGTTTGAGGCGTTTGACGATGGCCGGATGGCTCACGTGAACGTGGTTTGGCATGGCCGTTTCCTATCCTCCCTCCCAGGATAGGTCAATTCGTCACAACCGGACGCGGCTTTACCAATGCTTAACCAACCGTTTATACGTCTGACCCGAATGATGGCATTCAGAACAATCCTCGTCCGTGTACTGGTGATCGCGCTGGCGTGGTCCGTCGCGCTGTCCCCGGTAGGGATATCGGAGTCACATGATCCTGCCGCGTTGGCAGCGGCCGAAGCGGAACGCCATGCCGAGCTAGCTGTCGAACTGGCCGAGCATGGCCATACGCATGACGACGGATATGGCGATGAAGGCCGGGCCGATCACGCTCACGGGCATGATCCGGCGGATCACTCCCATCAGACACCAGCCGTAACGCCCGAGATGGCGCTGAGGCTGGTCGCGCCAGCACAAGACTGGCAAGCCTGGCGAGGCAATCCCGCGCGGGAATTGGCTCGGACGCGACTGGAACGACCTCCGCGCGTGCCGTCACTGGCATAGTCGCGGCCGCCAAAGCGGCCAACATCCTCCCAGAATTCATAGGACTACATCATGCAAGGAACTCGTTGCAGGGTTCGCTGGCCATTCGCGTGGCGGTGGCCGACCCTCACCTTGCTCGTCGCTCTCCTGGCACTGCCGATGCTCGGCGCGTCAGCCTTCGCTCATGCCGTGGCCGAAGGCGACAAGGGCTACATCTAGGAGATTTCGGGCACCAACATCATTCCGTTCATCTATCTCGGCGCCAAGCACATGGTCACCGGCTACGATCACATCCTCTTCCTCCTCGGTGTGATCTTCTTCCTCTACAAGATGAAGGATATCGGGCTTTACGTCAGCCTCTTCGCCATCGGGCACTCAACCACGATGCTTCTCGGCGTCTACTTCAACATCGGGATCAACAGCTATATCATCGACGCGATTATCGGACTGTCGGTCGTATATAAAGCGCTCGATAACATGGGCGCTTTCCAGCGGTGGTTCGGCTTTCAGCCAAACACCAAGGCCGCGACGCTGATCTTCGGCTTCTTCCACGGCTTCGGGCTGTCGTCGAAGATCATCGACTACAACATCTCGCCAGACGGGTTGGTGCCAAACCTGCTCGCCTTCAACGTAGGCGTCGAGATCGGCCAGTTACTGGCACTTGGAACGATCCTCATTGTCATGGGGTATTGGCGCAAGCGGCCAAGCTTCTGGCGTCACGCCTACACCGCCAACGTCGTCATGATGACCGCCGGCTTCGTGCTGATCGGATATCAGCTGACCGGACTGTTCGCTGCAGCTTAAGGATACCCGACCATGTACAATACAGACCTTCCACGCCGCGCGGACCTGCCGTCCTCTTCGCAGCTGAAACGCTCGACCATCATCGCGGCCATCTCCGCCGCCGCGCTGTTGCTCACCGTAGTCCTGCCGTCGGAATACGGTATCGACCCGACAAGGGTAGGTCGCCTATTCGGCCTTACCGAAATGGGTCAGATCAAAACGCAGCTTGCCAAGGAAGCCGCCGATGACGCCGCAGCCGCCGCGCCTTCGGCGGCAATTTCGCCAGACATGACTGCGCGACTTGATCGTATCGAAAAGTCGTTAGTCGTTCTCGAAGAACGCCTTGGCGACAGCACAGCCGCCACCGGACCTCGGGTTCGCTCCGATGTTCCTGAACCAGCCGTTCCGGCAGCGCAGACGGTCGAGGAAATCGTCGCGGAGCCTGAGCCGGTCGCTGAGGAGATTGAGCAAGTCGCCACGATCGAGCAGCCCGTAACGACTAAAGGCCGACAGGACGAGGTGTCGTTCAGGCTGTCTCCCGGTCAGGGCATCGAAGTGAAGCTAGTCATGGAAGCGGATGCCGAAGCCAGTTTTTACTGGACTGCCAATGGCGCTGTCGTGAATTACGACACGCACGGCGACGGCGGAGGCCAAAAGATATCTTACGAAAAGGGCCGTGGAGTTAGCGAACAGGAGGGAACGCTCAAGGCGGCGTTCACTGGCAATCACGGCTGGTTCTGGCGCAACCGCTCGGATGCGGACCTGACTCTTACCCTGCGCACAAACGGCGACTACAGCGACATCAAGCGCATGTAGCCATCGGCGTTCCGGCAAGGGAGCGTGCCTAGCGCTCCCTTGCCGACCTTGCGATCACAAAATTCAGTTCCTTGGTTCCGACTTGACCCGTTTCGATCACGTCAAAACCATGCTCTTGCAGCATCTGCGCCACCGCGCTCATCTCGACATGGCCGTGACGATGGATGCGAGGTAGTCTTGAGCGTCTCGTCGGCGTTCCGAAATCGACCAATACAAGGCGACCACCCGGTCGTAGCACCCTAAATGCTTCGCGGGCGAAGGCGACTTGCGCCGGTTTCGACAAATGATGAAGCATGAGCGTGCCGGTAACGACATCGAAGCGGCCAGCCTCAAAAGGCAATTCCTGCGCGGCGCCCTGAACGAAGGCGAGCGCCAGTCCAGCGTCCCTGGCCTTGACCTGCGCCCGGTCCAGCATGTCCTGCGAAGCATCCACGCCGGTGACCGAACCGTTGGTGCCGACGATCTTTGCAGCGGCGATCGCCAGGGTTCCCGTGCCGCAAGCCACGTCGAGCATGTCTTCTCCCGGTTTCAGCTTCATGGGGCGCAGCATCAGTTCGCGAAACCTCCCCTCGCGGCCGAACGTCAGGATACGGGCGAGCACGTCATATCTTGCGGCGTCATGCAGTAGGATGCCTTTGGAATGATCTCCCGCGCGATGCCGCGCGCCGCCAAACAAGGCCGAATGCCCAAGTCCTCCGCGCAACAGAATCAACGCCGCCACTCCCAACACGATCAAATGGGCCGCCAGCACACCCAACCCAGCTCCGAGGTAGTTTGCCCCGAGGTACAGGAACAGAAAGACGGTCGCCACGAGCGCCAACTTGACCGCAACGATGATGGCCAAGCGAGAGCCGCTCGAGGGTCCCGTAGGTCGATGCAGGTCGTGGTTCAATTGCATCGCGCCATCCTTTCGACTTCAGCGGACATGTCGTAGCATTCAAGACACGGTGTTCGGAAACAGAGTTCTTGGACATTTCCGAGACGATGTCCCGAAACATACAGAAGCCGAGGTGTGCCCATGAAAATCGAGCGGGAACGGATCAACCCTCGTGTCGACAGGCGCGTTGCCCGCACACGCGCCGCCCTACAAGACGCGCTGATCGCGCTGATCCCTCAGCAGGGTTACGCGGCCGTGACGGTCGACGATATCTGCGCCAGAGCCAATGTCGGCCGCTCGACCTTCTACGCGCACTATGTCGACAAGGAAGCGTTGCGCACCGCAACGATCGACGCTCACCTGCATTCGCTGAGCTCCGACACGGCGGCCGACGGCATCATGGCCGATCAAGGCTTTCGTTTCAGCCTCCCGATGTTCAGACACGCCCAGGCGGCTCGCACCCTTCACGCGGCGCTGATGGCGGACAACGGCGGTCCGATGCACGATGAAGTGCTCGACCGCGTACGGCGCTCGATCAGGCACGAGCTGGCTGGACGAGTCGCACATCCAGATGTGCCGCAGGAATTTGTCGTCCATTTCGTCGCCGGGGCGTTCGTTTCAGTGCTCCGATGGTGGCTGTCGGACGGCGGCGACATGTCCCCCGAAGAGGCCGATCGAATGTTTCAACAGATGACCAAGCGCGCTTGAACGACAGCATTAGGCGGCACGAAGCCGCCTGTCGGCAACGCGCCTCTAAGTCGGTCATTCCTCGGCGACTATCCAACTCCTGAAAGCAGACCTAGTTAAAGCGGATTGCGGCGGACGCAATGCACGGAGTTGACCGAGGAACCAGCATCTTTCGCGAATACCGATCCGACCCCGATGAGAACGGCTTGACCGTTGCCGACCATTTCGACGGCAGTCGGGAGTCCCAACAAGTCGCAATGCAATTTCATTTCTTTCTTGCGGCCGATATCTGCGGCCACGGCTACGGGTGTCTGAGGAGACATACCTTGCGCTATGAGGATATCGGCTATGGCGCTTGCCGTCCTGCTGCCCATATAAAAGATGGTGGTCGCCGTGGGGTCAGCGACGGATCGCCAGTCGACATCCTTCGGCAAACCGCCATGTTTCGAATGACCGGTGATGAAGCGGACCGAGCGCGAATGGTCTCGATGCGTCAGCGAGACGCCGAGTGACGCCGCCATGGCGAGGCCGGCTGTGATGCCGGGTACCACGTCGTAGCCGATGCCATTTGCCTCAAGCTCGGCAATCTCCTCGCCGGCGCGACCGAAAATCATGGGGTCCCCGGATTTCAACCGGACGACGCGGCGGCCAGCCTTGGCGAGGCTCACTATCATGGTGTTGATCTCGTGCTGTTTGCAACTTGGGCGGCCGGCGCGCTTGCCGACGAGAATGCGCTTCGCCTCCCGCCGAGCCAGCTCAAGCACGTCATCCGAAACAAGATCATCGAACAGGATCACATCGGCGGCCTGGAGGGCGCGTACAGCCTTCAACGTCAGCAATTCCGCATCGCCCGGACCTGCGCCGACGAAGGTGACGTGACCGGCAGGAGGGGCGGCGCCGATCGTCACGCGCTCGTGCAGTTCCCGCTCGGCGTCATTTCCGGGTCCCGGGCCGAAGGCACGATCGACGAGTCCCTCCCAGAAGGCGCGGCGCTGCGGTCCTGGCGCGAACCGTTCCGCGACCCGGTCGCGCATGGCGCGCGCCAGTTTTGCCCAGTTTGCGAGCGAGGTCGGCAGCAAAGTCTCGATCCGGCGGCGGATCGCCTGGCCTAGAATAGGCGCTGCTCCCGACGTTGAGATGCCGACAACGACCGGCGAGCGATTGACGATGGAACCGAACTGGAAATGGCAGAAGGCCGGCTTGTCGATGACGTTGCAGGCGGCTCCCGTCGCGCGTGCGGCGGACTCGAACGCAGCCGCCTCCGATTCATCTTCGGCGTCGCAGAGTGCAACAGCGGCGTTCGCAAGGTCTTGCGGTTGCCACGCCCGGTCGTTCAGCGAAATTGAGGACCCGCTCTCCGTCAGCCGAAGCATCTCGTCTGAGAGAGTTTCTCGCGGAGCATAGACGTCCACCTCCGCCCCCGCAGCTGCCAGCAGTTCCGCCTTCCACGCAGCGCCATCCCTGCCGCCAGCGACGACCACGCGCTTTCCAACCAGGTCCAGAAAGACGGGAAGGACCGATAGCGGTTGGATGCGCGCGGGTGCGCTTTCACTCGGCTGCCTGGACACGAGCTGCATCGATGATGCTCCTGATTTCGGGGCGGCACGAGCCGCAATTGGTTCCGGCGCTCAGTTGCGCGCCGATCTCCTCGATGCTTCGGCACCCGTTTGCGACCGCCCCGGCGAGCTGGTTCACGCCGACATTGAAGCAGGAGCAGACAATGCGCCCGACAGACGCCACGGGCGTCGGTGAGCGGCCGGACAGCAGCGCATTGCGTTCAAGCAGCGTAAGCGGTTGATGCGAACCCAGCAGAGAAACCAGCCAGTCGCGCGACGGAAGCTGCCCAACCGGAGCAGCCAGCAGCGCCTCGGCCATGACGCCCGCCTCGTCAACCGCTGCCGCGCGATAGTTCAGGCCCTTGCGGTCACGATATTCGAGCAGCCGGTCGGCGCGGAATACCTCGAGAAACCGCTTGGTCAGCAGAATGCCCTGGTCCGGCGTTTCGGTCCCGCAGAACTCATAGACCCAGCCGCCCTGCACGCGTTGTCGGCTCCAGTGGACGAAACCCGTCGGCCGCAGATCGCGGCGCGACACCAGCACGCCTTCCCACGCCACGGCTTCGCGCATGACCCTGAGCGGCACATGTTTGAGTTCGGGCTGTCCGGAAAAAGGGTCCGTCACTGGCGAGGCGAGCGGGCCAGACCCCGCATTCGCGGCGAAATGTCCGTTCCAGTGCATGGACAGGAACGCCTGTCCGGGCCGCTGCGCATCGGTAACGCGAACCTTGGCGCGGGCCGCACCAAATGGCGTAGCGAGATGCGCCAGGTCGCCATCGGCCAGCCTGCTGGCGACAGCGTCTCTAGGGTGCATCTCGACCAGCGGTTCCGGCGCATTCGCCATCAGGCGCGGCACGTGGCCGGTGCGAGTCATGGTGTGCCACTGGTCGCGCAGGCGTCCAGTGTTGAGCGCCAACGGGAAGGAAGCATCGGCGGTCCGGGCGACGCTTTCCTGCCGAACCGCCACGAAACGGGCGCGGCCATCCGGGGTTGGGAAGCGTCGGTCGGCAAGCAGCCGCTCGGCCCTCGCCTTGCGCTTCGGCTGCGGCCAAAGACGCGGCGCAAAATCCTCGTAGTCCCGGCCAGAAATGGCAGCCAGCGCGCCGATGTCGAACAGGCGCTCGCCCTTGTTCTCGAACGCCGACAGGGCCGCGTGCTCGCGAAAGATCGCTGCCGGATCGGTATAGTCGAAGGCTCCCGCAAACCCCATTCGCGACGCAACGTCGCAGATGATGCGCCAGTCGGCCCGCGCCTCGCCGGGCATCGGCATGAACTTTTTCTGCCGCGACAGGCGGCGTTCGGAGTTGGTCACCGTGCCGTCCTTCTCGCCCCAGGCTGCTGCGGGCAGAAACACGTCGGCGTAACGCGTCGTGTCTGTACGTGTCACATCCGAGACGACGACGAAATCGCAGGCCTTTAGCGCCGCACGGACGCGACTCGCATCCGGCATCGAGACGGCAGGGTTCGTCCCCATGATCCAGATCGCCTTGATGCGCCCGTCACCGGCCGCGCGAAACAGATCGACCGCTTTCAGGCCGCCCTTGCGCGCTATGTTTGCCGCGTTCCAGAAGCGAGCTACACGGTCTATGTCGGCGGCGCTCTCGAAATTCATATGCGCGGCGAGCTGGTTTGCCAGCCCGCCCACCTCACGGCCTCCCATTGCGTTGGGCTGACCGGTGACGGAGAAGGGTCCCATGCCCGGCTTGCCGATGCGACCCGTCGCCAGATGGCAGTTGATGATGGCGTTGACCTTGTCGGTCCCGTGCGCCGACTGGTTGACGCCCTGGCTGTAGACGGTGACCGTTCGTTCTGTCGCGGTGAACATCTCATAGAAACTGCACACCTCGGCTGCGGATAGGCCGCAGCCCTTGGCCACGCCGTCGATCGACGGCGCATCGGCCAGCGCCAGCGCGATTGCGCTGTCGAAGCCCGACGTATGCGCTGCGACATAGCTCTCGTCGACCGCACCGGCGCGCGCCAGGTGCGCCAGCAGCCCATTGAACAGCAGAACGTCGGTGCCGGGGTCGAGACCCAGATGCAGGTCGCTTTCGTCGGCGGTGGCTGTGCGGCGCGGATCGATGACGACGATCTTCGTACCGCGTGTCCGACGGGCGGTGAGCATACGCTGATAGAGGATCGGATGGCACCAGGCTGTGTTCGATCCGGTGAGCACGACCAGGTCGGCTTCCTCGAAATCCTCATAGACGCCCGGCACGATGTCCTCGCCGAAAGCGCGGCGGTGCCCCGCGACGGAGGAGGCCATGCAGAGGCGCGAATTGGTGTCGATATTGCCGGAGCCGATGAACCCCTTCATCAGCTTGTTGGCGACGTAGTAGTCTTCGGTGAGCAGCTGACCGGAAATGTAGAAGGCGACCGAACCCGGCCCATGCGCTGAGATGGTTTCCGAGAATATCCGGGCAACGAGATCGAGCGCCGTGTCCCAATCGGTGCGTTTGCCTCCGATTTCCGGGTGCAGGACGCGCGCGTCGAGCCCCATCGTCTCGCCAAGCGCCGATCCCTTGGAGCACAACTTGCCTAAATTCGCGGGATGATCTGGATCGCCGCGGACGGTCACCTCGCCGTCCGCGGCGACCTTGGCCAGTACGCCGCAACCCACCCCACAATAAGGGCAGGTCGTCCTCACTTCGGCTGGTTGGCCGCGTTCCATTCACTATTCCGCCGCCAGCAGCATTTCGCCGAGGCCGATGGCGATGCGCCGATCCTCGACACGCACCGCGATCGTCTTGACCGCGCCTTCGTCCGCGCCAAGCGCGTTGCCGGTTTCCAGCGAGATCACCCAGTTGTGCAGCGGGCAGGTTACCGCCGCGCCATGCACGATGCCCTGGCTGAGCGGTCCGCCCTTGTGCGGACAATGATCCTCAATGGCAAAGATGCGGTCGTCATGTGTGCGGAAGACTCCGATCTTGCCCTGCGGGGTCTTTATGCAGCGCGCGCCACGCAGTGGTATGTCGTCGATCGAGCCGATATCAAACCAATCCATCGCCATCACTCCGCCGCCTGTCTGAACTCGGCTTCCGCCATGGGCCGGAACTCGTGCTTGTCCTTGCCCGATACCCGCTCCGACCAGGGATCGACCTGCGCGAAGGTCTGGCTGAAAACGAAGCGCTCGTAATAGGCTTTGCGCTTGTCGGGATCGGCCATGATCTGCCGGCGGATTTCATCCAGCCCGATGCGCTTGGCCCATTTGTAGATGCGCTCGAGATAGCGGCCCTGCTCGCGGTACATCTGGGTCAGCGCGACGATGGCTTCGAGCGCCTCATCCTCGGTACGGACCAGGCCGAGCACTTCCGTGCCCTTGATGTCGAGGCCGGCGGCGCCCGCGAAATGGATTTCGTAACCGGAATCCACGCAGATAACGCCGACATCCTTGCAGGTCGCTTCGGCGCAATTGCGCGGACAGCCCGACACCGCCATCTTAACCTTGGCTGGCGTCCACGAGCCCCACATGAATTTCTCGATGCGGATGCCGAGGCCGGTCGAGTCTTGCGTTCCGAACCGACACCAATCGGTGCCCACGCAAGTCTTCACCGTCCGCAGACCCTTGGCGTAGGCATGGCCAGAAACGAAACCCGCCTGACCGAGATCGGCCCAGACCGCCGGCAGGTCCTCCTTCTTCACGCCCAGCATGTCGATGCGCTGGCCGCCGGTAACCTTGACCGTCGGTATCTCGAACTTGTCGACGACATCGGCGATGGCGCGCAGTTCGGTCGACGAGGTGACGCCGCCCCACATGCGCGGCACGACCGAATAGGTGCCGTCCTTCTGGATATTGGCGTGGACGCGTTCGTTGATGAAACGCGACTGGTAGTCATCGGCATAATCACCCGGCCAGTCGCAGACGAGGTAATAGTTCAGAGCCGGTCGGCATTTGGCGCAGCCGCAGGATGTCTTCCACTCCAGCTCCTGCATGACGGCGGGGATGGTCTTCAGACCCTTGGCGATGATCAGCCGACGCACCTCGTCGTGACCAAACTCGGTGCAGGAGCACATGGGTTGCACGGCGGCCGGATTGTAGCTGTCGCCCAATGTCAGGGTCATGAGCTTCTCGACCAGACCAGTGCAGGAACCGCAGGATGCGGAGGCCTTGGTATGGGCGCGGACATCGTCCAGCGAAGTCAGGCCCTTGGCCGTGATGGTCGATGTGATTGTTCCCTTGCATACGCCGTTGCAGCCGCAGATTTCAGCATCATCTGCAAGTGCCGCAACGGCGCTAAGAGGGTCCGCGGAGACGCCCCCCTGGAACGCCTGCCCGAAGATGAGCGTGTCGCGCATCTCGGAAATGTCGGTGGCCCTCTTCTTCAGGTCGTTGAACCAGGCGCCGTCGCCGGTCTCGCCGAACAGCACCGTTCCGATGATCTTGTTGTCCTGGAGAATGACGCGCTTGTAGATGCCTGCGGAGGCGTCGCGCAGGATGATCTCCTCGCGATCCTCACCGTCGGCGAAATCGCCGATGGAATAGAGGTCGACGCCGGTGACCTTCAGTTTCGTTGGTGTGTCGGAATGGACGAAGCGCTTGTCATCTCCATCGGCCAGCTTGGCGGCCATCACCTTCGCCATTTCATAGAGTGGTGCGACGAGGCCGTAGACATGGCCGCCGACCTCGACACACTCGCCGAGGGACAGGATGTCGGGATCGGAAGTGACCATGCGGTCGTCGGTGACGATGCCGCGATTGACCTCCAGCCCAGCCTCCTTGGCAAGCCCGGTGTTGGGGCGGATGCCGACGGCCATGACAACCAGGGTCGCCGGAATAATCTCGCCGGTGTCGAGCTCGACGCCTTGCACCTTGCCATCGCCGACAATCTGCCTGGTGTTGGCCTTGGTGCGGATGGTGATGCCGCGAGTTTCCAGCTGCTTCTGAAGCAGATAGCCTGCCGCAGGATCGAGCTGGCGTTCCATCAGTGTCGGCATGACGTGCAGCACGGTCACATCCATGCCGCGCTCCTTCAGGCCCGCCGCGGCCTCAAGTCCAAGCAGCCCACCGCCAATCACCACCGCCCTGTCGCGCGACTGGGCGGCCATCAGCATTGCGCTGACATCGTCCAGATCGCGGTAGGAAAGCACACCCGGCAGATCCTTGCCGGGCACGGGAATGATGAACGGGTTGGAGCCGGTGGCGATGACCAGCTTGTCGTAGCTTTCGGTCACGCCATGGTTGGAGGTCACGGTTTTCGCCGCGCGGTCGATCGCGACGATCTTGTGGCCCTTGTAGAGCGTTATGCCGTGCTTGATGTACCAGCCGTCGCCATGGATGACGATTTCTTCATACGCCTTCTCACCAGAGAGAACCGGCGACAGCATGATGCGGTCGTAGTTCACCCTCGGTTCGGCGTTGAAGATGGTGATCTGGTAGCGGTCAGGCGTGGCTTCGAGCAAATGCTCCAGCATCCTGCCCGGAGCCATGCCATTTCCGATGATGACGAGTTTCTCGGTCATGGAATCGATCTCCTATTCCGCCGCAATGGCCTGTTCGGCCAGCGCGCGCGCATGCTCCATGCGCAGGATGGCGACATGCATCCAGGCCAGGCAGGCGGCGGTGACGATGAACAGCAGCATGAAGCAGCTGGACCAGACGCCGGTCAGGTCGTTCAGCGCACCGAAGGCGATAGGCAGGATGAAGCCGCCGAGGCCGCCGATCATGCCGACGAGGCCGCCGACCGCGCCGACATTGTGCGGGTAATAGACCGGAATGTGCTTATAGACGGCGGCCTTGCCGATCGCCATGAAGAAACCGAGTACGAATGCGACGACGATGAAGGCCAGCCAACCGATCTCGAAATGGAAGGCGATCGGCCCGTTGATGCCGCGCACCGTGTAATCGGTGGCCGGCAGCGCCAGCACGGCGCAGCACACCGCCGAGACGACGAAGGTCCAGTAGAGCACGGTGCGCGCGCCGATCTTGTCGGAGAGCACGCCGCCATAGGCGCGGAAGATCGAGGCGGGGATGGAATAGGCGGCGCCGATCATGCCGGCAGTGGCAATGTCAAAACCGTAGACGCCGATCAGGTAGCGCGGCAGCCACAGGGCCAGCGCCACGAAGCCGCCGAAGACGAAGAAATAGTATAGCGCGAAGCGCCAGACGCGGATGTCCTTCAGCGGCTCGAACTCGGCCATGAAGCTGCGTGGCTGGCCCGCGCCGGTGATGCGGCGCTGCTTGATCACAGGGTCATCCTCGGTTGTGAACCAGAAGATGGCCGCCATGACCGCCAGCGCTGCGGCCCAGATCAGCGCCACGCTCTGCCAGCCCCAGGCGAGCAGCACGAACGGGGCAACAAATTTGGTCACCGCCGCGCCGACATTGCCGACGCCGAAGATGCCGAGCGCCGTGCCCTGCTTGGCGGCGGGGTAGAAGCGCGAGACATAGGCGACACCGACCGCGAACGAGCCGCCGGCGAGGCCCACGCCCAGCGCCGCAAGCAACATCTGCGGATAGGTCGTCGCGAAGGCCAAAAGGAAGGTCGCAATTGCCGCGGCCAGCATGGTTGCGGTGTAGACCAGCCGTCCACCGAGGCGATCCGTCCATATGCCGAGCAGCATGCGCACCAGCGATCCGGTGAGGATCGGCATGCCGATCAGCAGACCGAATTGGGTTTCCGACAATCCGAGATCGGCTTTGATCTTGACGCCGATGATCGAGAAGATCGTCCAAACGGCGAAGCATACGGTGAAGGCGATGGTGGAAAGCGACAACGCTCTTGTCGCGTCGGCTTCTTGTATCGGAACGGGATTAGTCATCTGCTTGCTCCATGGACGGCAGGAGGACGCCGCGCTGTGGCTGAAAACGAAAAGCCGCCGGCCAAGTCGATCGCGCCCGTACATCCGGGGTCGCGGAAGAACCTGATCGGCGGCTTTGCCTGATGCGCCCGGCACTGGACGCGTTATTGCTTGGCCCTACGCTGGGCCTGCAAAAATGAAAGCAGGAACCGTGCCAGTTGGCTGGCTGTCGAAATTATCTAACAAAATCAATGAACCATAGTAGACAATCTGAGTCGCACCCATCTGAGTCGTCAACGAATTGTGCAGTGCAATGCGCGAATCTTGTGCAATGCACACGTCTGCTCAAAACTTAATCAGATGCCTTCAGGGTCTGTAAGGTACGCGTCGAGCGCCTCCGGATCGAAGACCTTGCCGTCGAAAAACCCGTCGGGGCCGAGCATCAGGCTCGCCCCGGACGAGCCGACCGGCGTTGAGGACAGAAGCGCTCCTTCGACCTTAGAATTGGCGCCGGGCAGCGCCACGCCCAGTGGCTTCAGCGCGGCGCGGTAGATGTCCGGCCGATAGGTTGCGCGCGCCGTTTCTGCGTTAGCGGCGCTGGCGGCGATCTGGCCCCAGCGAACCATCTGAGAATAGAACCACAGCGCGTGGCTCTTCCATGGGAACGTAGCCGCCTTGGCATGCGGCACGAAGAAGTCGGCAATGCTAACGGCTCCCGCACCGGTCTGGATTTCCCCAGACAGGGCCGGCTTCAGCCAATCCGAGGGACAATCGACATAGTGCGGCGATCCAAGAAGGCCCGCCAGTTCCGCATGGTTATCCGATTGAGCACACCACTCTGCCGACCGGTATAGCGCGCGCAGCAATCTCTCCAGCGCGTCGGGATTGCCACCTGCCCATCGCTCGGAGACGCCCAGCACCTTCTCAGGACTGGACTTCCAGATCGCAGCCTTCACCGTGACAATGTGGCCGACGCCCTCGGCGACGGCTGCCGTATTCCAAGGCTCTCCGGCGCAATATCCGTCGATGTGTTCCGCCGCCATCGCGTCGGCCATGAGCGGCGGCGGCAGGATGACGATCTCAACATCGCGCTCCGGATCGACGCCGCAGGCAGCCAGCCAGTAGCGCAGTTCGTAGTTGTGGCCCGAGTGGGGATGCACCACGCCGAAGCGCGGCGGCGCAAGGCCGCGATCGCGCTGATTGGCGAGGACAGCCTGCAACGCCCTGCCGGCGGCTGCGGGTTTGAGGTCAGCCCTTGCGCCTTCGTTTGCCATCGCATCCCACAGGCTGTTGGACACAACAACCGCATTCCCGCCCAGCCCAAGCGCCATCGGCACAATCGTTGGCGCGGCCAGTGGCGTCATGCCGAGATTGCAGGCGATTGGCATCGGCCCAAGCATATGCCCGGCATCGAACTGGCCGACCGCCATGCGGTCGCGGATGCTGGCCCAGGAGGTTTCGCGCTTCAGCGAAAGGCGAATATCTTCGGCTTCGGCAAAGTTCTTCGCGTGCGCGACAATCAGAATCGCGCTGTCGAGCAAAGGCATGAAGCCGACGGTGACTTCGACCGTCATGACACGTCTCCCGCGTCCAGAAGGCCAGCGGCCAGAATAAGGCTCTGGGCGATCTCCGATACCTTCCGGTTCTGGTTCATCGCCGTCTTGCGCAGGAGCGCATAGGCCTCCGGTTCGGATATGCCGCGCGAGCGCATCAATATACCCTTTGCGCGCTCCACCAGCTTGCGGCTCTCCAGTTCCGAGCGGGCGTCCTCCAACTCCCTTTCCATGCGCGAGAAGGCGCGGAACCGGCTGATCGCCATGTCGAGGATAGGCTTGATGCGTTCCTTGCGAAGCCCATCGACCACGTAGGCGGAAACTCCGGCCTCGACCGCCGCTTCGATCGACGCCGTGTCCGAATGATCGACAAACATGGCGATGGGTCGCTTCACCGCGCGCGACAGCTGAAACATGTTCTCCAGCATGTCGCGATTGGGATTCTCCAGATCGATGACGATCACGTCGGGCTGCAGGGCTTCGATCTTTGCTGCGATGCCGCCAATGTCATGGATCAGCTCCACGTCGCTGTGGCCAGCATCGCGCAATCCCGCCTCGATGATCGAAGCGCGGATTCTGTTCTGGTCGATGACGACTATTTTGAGCGGGGCGCCAATTGCCATGCCGCCTCATACTGCCTTGACCAAACGATTGTGCAATGCGGCAAAAAAACAGATGCGACTCGGCACTATCGGATGCCGAGCTCACTCACCATTTCTCCCATTGGCCATGTTGGCCAATGGAGAAGTCTTATGGGTATTTCACAGTACGATCCGGCCGCGAGAGGTCGGCCGGCTTGGAACGCAGGCAAGCAGGTTGGCGTCAAACGACCGCTGAAAGTGAAGCAAATCTGGCTGATCCGATTCTTCCTGGATCGTGAAGGCCGAATGCGCGATCGAGCTTTGTTTGATCTCGCGATCGACAGCAAGCTTCGCGGCTGCGACCTCGTGAAAATGAAGATCGGCTCGCTTGTCACAGGACCGGCAATACGGACCCGATCAATGGTTATCCAGCAGAAGACTGGGCGACCAGTTCAGTTCGAGATTACTTCGGACACAAGGGCGAGCCTTCTCGCTTGGCTCGAACGGAGAGGTGGCAGTGTCGACGACTACGCGTTCCCAAGCCGCGTCAACGACGAGGGGCACCTAAGCACCCGACAATATGCGCGGTTGGTCGATGAGTGGGTAACGGCCATTGGACTGCGCCCGGAGGACTACGGAACACATTCGCTTCGGCGCACCAAAGCCGCCCTGATCTACAAGGCGACAGGCAACCTTCGCGCTATTCAGATATTGCTCGGGCACACCAAGATTGAAAACACGGTTCGATATCTCGGGGTCGATATCGACGACGCACTGACGCTCGCCGAAACGACGGAAATCTGAGATGAACTGCCCCGCCAGAGATGGTGGGGCTGTGTTCAGCATTGCGCGCCCTCTTTCCGGCCGTTCGACTGCCGCTTGCGGCGTCCCGAAAGCCGACATTGCTCACGGCGTAGCCAAGCGCAAGCCGACTACTTCGGCGTATATGTTCGAATCCCACCCGGTCCGCCACTTTGGTAAAAGCCGGGAACGCCGATTCCCGCCGACTTCCCTCCTTTGGTGGCTACCGGCGTCCTCAACAGGGTGTTTTTGCTGCCTTGATGTAGATCGCGTCGTCCGCGATCTCGACGTGTTGGGCGAAGGCGCGGACATGTTCCCGCCGATAGCCGCCCTTTCCAAGCCGGAGGCGAGTGCGAGCTTCGCCTGCCAGTTCCGGCACGGCCGCTTTGGCGTGACTCTAAATTCAAACAGCAAAGCGCCCGATGGGTTGCACCGGGCACTTCTTTCTCAAGTCACCTCGAGATTACTTGGCAGCGAGGATGTCGAAATTCTGGACGTTTGCCACCACACCGTCGTCCCATCCGCCTGAGACCAATTCTGAAGCCTTTTCATTCAGGAGTCCGGCGACTTGTCCGGCAAAGTGCGCTTCGCGGCCAGAGTTGTCGGCAAAGATGTCGAAGATGGCGAAGTTGTTCTCGTCAATCTGCAGCCCCGCCCAGAACAATGTCTTGGGCTCGGTATCCGCGACGACGGGGCCGGCGGCGGTCAGCAAGGCTGCCAATTCGGGGCCTTTACCTGGAGCAGCTTCGAGCTTGATGTAGGTTGCGGTCGTTGCCGTGTAGAGGTCAACCGGCGCCTTTACCGACAGGACATCGGAGTTGTTTATGTTCGCGACAACACCGTCGTCCCATCCTCCGTCGACCAGCGCGTCGGCGTTTTGGTTCAAAGCCGCAGCAACCGCTCCTGAGAAATGAGCGTCGCGTGCTTCTTCATCTGCGAAGATGTCAAAGATTGCGAGCGTATCGTCGGCTTGCAGGGCAAACCAAAGTACTGTGCCCGGCTCTGTTTCTCGCACGATAGGTGCGGCACCAGCCAGAAACTCCGCGAAGGCTCCGGTCTGGCCTTCGGCGGCGGGCATGGCGATGTAGCTGGCAGTATGATTTTCCATTGGGTTGTCCTTTGCAGTTGCAGGAGTTGTGATCAGAGCCAGTGCGGCGAATGTCTGAAGGTTTTTGCGTTTTCATGGTCGACTGCTGTTTTGATGTGAATCGCGTTTGGTTTCGATGCACCCTTGTCCCATGCTGGATGCGCCGGGCTCCAATTCCGAAATTCTATTCTTTGATAGACGTGGGCTATCGAACTTGTCTTGATGGCCTGAAATGAGATGTAACGGAGAATGTGGCGATGGAAATGAACCAGATCAGGTATTTTCTCGCAGTCTGCGAGCACCGAAACTTCACCCACGCAGCCAGTGCCTCCAATGTCTCCCAACCTTCCTTGACGACTGCGATCAAGAAACTTGAGGACGAGCTTGGAGGTGACCTGTTTGTCAGGGACCGTGCGGGATGCAGGCTTACGGCCCTCGGAAAACTCATGCAGCCACGGTTGCAAAAGGCTCACGATGAGACGCGACAGGCTAAGGCAGAGGCGGTCCGTCATATGCGCTTGGAGCGGGTTCCAATCTCTGTCGGTGTCGGCGAAACGATTGGCCACAACAGGATTTCGGCAGCTATGGAGCGTACTCGTACGCGACTGCCGCAAGCCGAAATCGAATTGATCGTTGCGTCAACCTCCGAGCTTCTTGCCGGGTTGCGAGATGGTGAATTTGACGTTGTAGTCACCGCAGAGAAGGTCAATGAAGACCTCTATCGTATAGACCATCTCTATGAAGAGGATTACAAGGTCGTGGTGTCAAAGTCGCATCCTTTGTCTGAACTAAATGCGATCTCTCTTTCGACTCTTGCTCAAACTGACATGCTTGACCGCCTGAATTGCGAGATGCGGGATGTTTTGCATGGCACCTGCGCGGATCATGGTCACGAACTCTATGCGGCCTATCGGTCAAATCGCGTGGATTGGTTAGTTGAACTTGCCCGGCAAGGGTCAGGTGCGGTGATCCTGCCAGCCACCGCTATTCCTTCGGACATGGGCCTTGTGTCGAAACCCATCGATGGCCTTGAAATATCAAGAACTGTTTTGGCCCTTCGATATCGGCACCAAACGACGAGACCAGAGACAAATGATCTGATCCGTGAGATGACGCGCACGCCGGCGTAGTGAGGTCGGTAATCGACGTTCGCCCATCGTGCAGCATTCGTCACTTCGGGCTCAGACCAGACTTTCGCGGCATCACGCTCGAACGTCCGTTCTACTTTTCTTCGAGTTCTCGCCCGCAACCCGCCACTTAGCGCTGGAGAAATTGCGCCAGATTGCGGTGAAGGTCACAGCGAACCACGCCCATTGTGTGCCGTGATAGTCGTCGGTGACGAGGCCTTACTCTTCACGAAACCACCGCGGCGTGAGGCAACCTTCGGCGCGGGTAACAGTGGGTGGGTTCTTTTCAATCTTGAAGAGCCGCTTGATTTCCCTGATGACCTGTTCAGCAGACGGCCCCGACTTTGCCGTCGGGTGGAAGTGAATGAACGGCAGGTTTCGGGCGCCGAACGCGGCGCTCCGAGCGGCGACAATGGGGTCGTGTGCTGACCAGGTAAAGTTTGCCTGACAATGCTTACCCGGAATGTCAGCTAACCCCCAAGCGCTTCCCAAAAGCCGACCGTCCGGACACGGCCCCAAGGACGACATTCGGAAACGTCCAATCCCGGAGGCACCTAATCCGTTTCAGGATCGCCAGCCTCGGGCTGGCCAATTCCTCCGATATCAATACGGGTCCCTGCTAGGTGGGGACTTTCACTTTACGTCACCGACGGTTTCGCCACTTCTTTCGTGGTGGGCTTCACTGCTGGTCTGTCATTCCCCGAACCATATGCCGCGATTGCTGCTCCAAACCTGCCATCGTCATCGCCTGACCAATCGTCGCCCAGAGCATCATAGATGCCCGCGAATATCTCTGTGCCAATACTCAGGTTCTTGCACGGCTCGAACAGCGTCTCGTCAATTGCGGCGACTGTTACGGGTTCAACGCCCGCTGGAACCTGCGTGATCCCAAAACGAACGTCCGCCTTGCCAAAATAAGTCGCCACAATATCTGCCGCCTGAATCGTGTTCTCGATCTTCGGCAACAGCACGGCCTTGCCGTCGATTGTGACCTTGACAGACAACGGCTCGGCACCGACGGCTTCAATAAACTGCTCAACGACTGCCGGAGTGAGCCTGTCGTCGGCACACTGCTCAATCAGCTCAATATCCATCTCATTTCTCTCGATTGTTCAGCGGTTGAAAGCGGTAACAACGGGAACGCCAAACAGGCGCGCCCAGGCTTTGGCCGTGGCTTGCTGGATTGGGACGATGCTGGTCCCCTCAGTCCACCAGCCATTGCCAGTCCCGACCAGGATTTCGGGGTCGTGCCAGAACGATTGCAGCACCGGCCAGACCAACAACTGCTCGTAGCAAATGAGGATCGCAATCCGCTTGCCGGAGATGGCGACCACAGGATCGCCGACAAAGCTCGCCGACGCACCGGCAGGTCGGCCGAACCATCCAGTCCATGGCCGCCACATCGAAACTGGGATCGGCATGCGCTGGCTGTAGGCCACCGCATCACCGTCGCCCGTAACCGCGACCATGACATTGTCGTAGCCGTCTGGTTTCAGGCGGGTGGCGCCGACGAGGAGCGTTGCATCGCCGGCCGCATCGCGCCAAACGCGTCCTGTGGTCGGCGTCCATATGCCTGCCGCGCTCTCGGGCAAGACGACCACTCGAGCCCCGTCGCGCACCGGCGCTTTGACCTGACCGAGCAACTCCTTCTGTTTGTCAGGGTCAAGGAACGGCCTGACGACTGAGCTGCCGCCGACCGTTGTATCGAGACCGCGCCAGCCAGGTAGCGACTGAACGGGGTGGTACGTCGCGGCCGAGACGACAAATGCGATCGCCGCAGTCCCACTGCCCAACCAGACCCAACGCGTCGTCATCGCCACGAGGATCGCGACGGTAGCCGCCACGCCGACCCAGCCCCATCCCGGGAACAGCGCTCCTGCCGCTGTGATCGGATGCGCCCAGCCAGCAATGCCGAAGGGCGGCACGGCCATCACCATCATCGTGAGCAGGAAGCGAACTGGGCGGCGCCAGCCGCGATCGGCCGTCCAAAGTAGCGTGTGCACCAAGACGAAGCCGGCCGCGGCTACCAGCCAGAGCAGGAACCCTAGCCACATGTCGGTTTCGTAGAAGTAGGCAACGCCGAGCGGCAGACCGCGTGACGCCGCCAGGAAATATCCTCCCGACAACAACGCAGCCGTCCAGCGGTTGGCTGACGCCGCCCACAAAGCCGGAAACAGAACGGCAATCCCGAACGCCAGCGGATGGCCGATCCAGCCAATCCAGCCCACGGCGACCGCGGCAATGACGAGGAGCGGGGAACGCGACTTACCGGGCATGGGTCAGCACCGGTTGCGCGAGACCCAGAATGCCGCTCGACGGAACGGGGCCAAAATAGCGGCTGTCGAACGAACCCGAATAGTCCGACAGCAGGAACACCTGACCGGCAGGCACGGCACCACCCGCCGCCGGGGCAAGCGTCCGACCGGACGCATCCATCCGGCTGATACCGGAGTTCGCGACCGGCTTCCCATCGATGGTGACTGCTGCGGCGATTTCGACACGCTGCCCCGAGGTCGCGACAATCGTCTTGATCAACGGGCCGGTTCCACCCGGACATATTCCACGCGGCAGGTACCCGCGCTCCAGCGCCATTGCGAAGATCGGTGTGTTTGGCGGACAGACAAACGCAAGATCGCCGTTTGTGTAGCTCGCTTGTTTCGGCACGATGCGCCAGAGACCGATCGGATAGCTCGGCGTCAGGTTCACCCTCACTCCAGCGCGGCCGGCGATTGCAATCGCGGCAGCCAATGCGGCGCCACCCGCCAGAAGCCTCGCCGCAGTCCTTCGTTGCCTGATTGTCCTCATTGGCGGGCCTTAAGCGCCGAGCTTTGCGTGAGCCGCACGGTCTCGGCCTGCTTCAGCGCGTTGACACTCTTCTCATGCGTGGTGACCTGCTGGATGGCGCGCAGGGTCGGCCATGCTTCAGCAAGTTTGACCTTGTCGCCGGAGGCCAGATCGGCCGATGCCGCCTTGAATGAATGCCCCTCGATCGACTTCGCGTCGAGGCCGAGAAGCGAGCGTCCACCAAAACGCTGATTGACAGCAGAGCCAACTCTGTCGATCTCGGCCTTGACCATTTTGTCGGCCAAAGCAAAGCCAAGGGCTGCCGGCAGATCGTTGCGGTCGATCGCATCGCGTACTCGCTCCATGACGACGCTTGCGGCAGCCGAGAGTGCTGGAATATCGATCGACGCACGTTGCCGCGCCGCAGTCTCGTCAGCGGTTAGCTTCGTTGCGGATTGCGCCTTCAGCGCAGCATAGCTCTCGATCCCACGACGCAGCACCGCGCCGCCTTCTTCGGCCAGGCGGCGTGTTTCCCGATCGGCTTTCGAGGCGAGCAGACCTGACTTGCCGGCGAGTTCACCGAAGGCGGCAGGGTTCGCCGCAAGCTGTTCCATTGCCTGTTTGTGATCCGATGGCCGGTCCACGATCGCGTCGACCTTCATGGCGCTCGCTGCTCCCTGAGGATCGCGATAGACGCGCGCGAATGTCGACGACACTTCACGCCAGGCTGATTTGAGAGCCTCGTCGGACATCAGCTTCTCCTTCACGGTATCGGGAATGGATTGACGCCAGTTCCGCATGGCCGGAACGGCTATGCGCTGCTGACTGGTTTCGGGTAGGGAGCGCGAAGCGTTCGCGCTCGATTGCGTCGCTGCGCTCTGTTTGCAGGCATCGGATGCGGCGGTTTGCGGGACGGGGGAGGCGCTCGCCTTGGCGACAATCCGCGCTGCGATTTCCGTCAGTCTTTCACCGAGACCGGCGAGTTTCTGGCGTGCAGTCGCAATCGTCTTCAGCTGCCTATCGAGCAGCGACCGCGCGACCCGTGCCGTATGCAGGCCGCGCGTCGTCGCGTAACGAAGGGCCGCGCGATAGTCGACTGAGCTGACATAATCGAGCGTCGTCTCCTTGACGTTCCGGCGGGCAAGCAGCGTCTCGAGACCGCCGGCTTTGGCGATGGCGCGTTCGCCATAATAGAGCGAAACGTCATGGCGATGCCGGGTCATCGCGACATAGGTCAGGTGCTTGTCGAGCGAGAGCGACGCCAGCACCTTGACTTGATCGACCGTGGCACCCTGCGATTTGTGAACGGTCGTCGCATAGCCGTGATCGACGTTGCGGTAGAAGGCTTGAGCGACTTCAACGCGCCGTTTGTCGTCACCGACTTCGACAGCGATCTTACCGGCGGACGCTTCGATCACCCGGCCGATCATGCCGTTCTTGACGCCCAGCGACGTCTCGTTGCGCAGAAAGACGATCTGGTCGCCGGTCGCAAAGTTGCGGACCCCGTCCTCGGTCTCGAAACGATGGCCTCCCGCGATCACCCCGCGCTCTATCAGCGATAAACGCGCCAGTTCATTGAGCATACGAACGTCGCGTCGCAAATGCGCCAGGATCAGGCTCGACTTGTTTGGATCATAGTCGCGGGTCCAGTCGGCGATCAGACTTGTCATCGCCTCGCGCTTGGTCGCACTGCCCAAGACCTTGCCGTGATCGCGATACGTCTTGAGCGCGTCCGCCACGCGTCCGCGAGCGAGATCGACGCTTGCCGCACGCATCCACTCCGTCTTCTGGCGGCGGATGTTTTCGAGCACGACATAACCGACGCGATCATGAATGGCGCGGAAGGCAGCGCCGGCCTCGATCGGCTGCAGCTGCTCGTCGTCGCCGACCAGAACGAGTTTTGCACGCTTGGCGGCAACTTCACCGGCAAAGCGCGCCATCTGTTGCGAGGCGACCATGCCTGCCTCGTCGAGAACGAAGACCGTCTTGTCGTCGATTGTGTTGCGCGCTTGAGACCAAGCGAGCTCCCAGGAGGCCAAAGTCCGTGAGGTTATGCCGGCTTCCTGCTCAAGACCTTCGGCGGCTTTGCCGGCGAGTGCTGCGCCGACGACGCGATATCCCGACTGCTCCCAGATTTCTCTTGCGGCTTTCAGCGCCGTGGTCTTGCCAGCGCCGGCAAGGCCGACAATGGCTGCGATCCGGTTCGATCCGGTCACATAGTCGATCGCCGCCTTCTGCTCGTCATGCAGCCAGGCTTGATCGGCAAAGACACGGTCCCGCACTTTGCTCTCGACACCGAACCGGTAATCCCCGGAGAGCGCGATAGCCCGGTCGACCATCTCCGCTTCGGTGCGGATCATGGTGCGGATAGCCAGCCGTGACTTGACCCTTGTGCCGGTAGCCAGATCGAACGTCTCGTCCTGGAGCTTGACCACTTCCGGGTCCGCCAGGATGGCGGCCATGACGTTGGTGAAATCCCCGGCATCATCGACATAGCGATGCACGAGTTTGGCGAGATCGCGCTCGTCAAAGACGCTGCGCTCCCTGGCAACCATCTCAAGCACGATCGCCGGCCGCGCCACGATGCGCCCAGCCGATCTCTGTCGCGCCTCCTCGAACAGGCGCAGACGATCGAGTTCTGACGCCCACCCCTCACCGGATGATTTTGACGCAATGTGTTTCGTGCCGACGCCGAGTTTGAGCGTCGGTTCGAGCTCGATGCCCCGGTCGGCGAAGGAACGGTGATCGACGCGGACATCGAACCCGTGTTTGGCGAGATGCACATTCTGCAGTGAGGCCCAGGCCTCGCGCCATTCGCGCAGCGTGGTCTCGTCACCGGCCCACAGTCGATAGACGATCTTTCCCTTGGGATGTTCTTTCGAGACGACCCTCAGAACCTTGCCGTCGACGCCGACGACGGGAACGCGCTTCGGCCCAAAGCCCTCTTCGGTGAGCGGCCGCAATGTCGTCATCAGGTGAATGTGCGGATTGCCCGGGATGTCGTGATAGGCCCAGTCGGCGATCATGCCCCGCGACGTGATGTGGTCGGCGACAAAGGCTCTCACCAGCTCGATGTTCTGCTCGCGCGAAAATTCGAGCGGCAGCGCCAGATCCATCTCACGCATGAACTGCGCGTCGGATCGTTTCTCGAAGGCTTCGACGACGTTCCAGAAGGCAGCAGACGCTCCCGCCGCATCGCGGCCGTCGATCAGCGTGCGCAACCAGGCCGGCGTTTCCGGGGGCAGGGCAAATTCGGAATGCGCCAATCCCTTCTTGTTGGAATAGTCGACGACCCGCGCCTCGCGCTCGATCTCCATGCGGGCGCAATGCCGGTAGGCGGCCGAAGCCACCGCGCTGCGTCCTTCCGAGCGTCCGATGATCTGCGCGTGCAAATGATAGATCGCCAAATGCGGCCCCGTTCTTAGCCAAAGGCCGCACGTCGCATCGCGACGTATAAGTGCGCCCTTCAATCCTCACTTCGTTTCGGGCGGGATAAGAGCTCGCAAAGCTCGCGCGCGCATCTGTGGTTTTCCGTAGGTGCCAACCGAGGCTGATCGCTCCATGGTCGCGTCCACACGAAACCGCCAATGGAGATTTGGCCGATGCGCAAGACTTCCTCAAAAATCCGCGAAGAGATCGAAAAGCTGCAGGAGCAGTTGAAGGCGGCCGAGACCAAGGAGGCCGAACGCATTGGCCGTATTGCGGTCAAGGCGGGGCTGGGCGATCTCGAGATTGAGGAGGGCGAGTTGGCCGACGCCTTCGCCGAGTTGGCGAAGAAGTTTCGCGGGGGATCGGCCAAACCGCCCAAGCCTCAAGCGAAGCCGGCTCAGGCTGATCAGAGCCATGCTTGAGCGGGCCGAAAACACGAAGCGCCGCACGATCTCGGAAAGCCGCAAACGCGACGCGCGCGAAAAGATCGAGCTCGGCGGCCTCGTCGTCAAGGCGGGCTTACGGGAGGCCGATCGCGCCGTCCTGCTCGGCGCAATGATCGAGCTTTCGAAACAATCCAACAATCAGAGCGAATGGTCGCGGCTTCGCGCGATCGGAAGGGCAGCATTCATCCGTGACACTGAGAAAAGCCGTCTTCGCAATCTCGCCGATCGTCCTGATGGCAGCGACGTTGATGCTGCTGATGGGACGTGAGGCGGACTTCGCTTCGCTTGGATGGTCGTCGCAATCGTTCCGGCTGCTGGGGCAGGTCGGTCTCGCCGCACCCTATGCGATCGTCGGCGTCGTTGGCCTGATCTGGCTCTTTGCCGCAGCCGGCTCGCCAGCGATCCGCTGGGCCGGCGGCGGGGTATTTGCCGCCGCGCTTGGCGTTGCCGGCCATGGCGTCATCAGTGAGGCTACTCGACTGTCTGCGCTCAATCCTCCCACCGATGGACAGTCGATTCTTGCTTTCGCTGATCCGTTCTCGCTGGGCGGATCGGCGCTCGCCTTGCTGGTCGGGATGTTCGCATTGCGTGTAGCGGTCCATGGCAATGCCGCATTTGCTCGACCGTCGCCGCGGCGAGTGTCCGGCAAGCGCGCCATCCATGGCGAGGCCGACTGGATGAAACCGCTCACCGCGGCAAAGCTGTTCGCGGACAGCGGCGGCATGATCGTCGGCGAGAACTATCGCGTCGACAAAGACAGCGTGTCCGCCATGAGCTTCGACGCGGCCAACCGCGAGAGCTGGGGCAGCGGCGGAAAGAAAAAGCTGCTTGGCTTCAATGGCGGATTCGGGTCGGGCCATGCACTGGTCTTCGCCGGTTCCGGTGGATTCAAGACGACCTCGGTCACCATCCCCAATGCACTGACCTGGCCGGGCAGTCTGGTCGTGCTCGATCCCTCGAACGAAGTTGCGCCAATGGTGAGCGAATATCGAAAGAGATCGAACCGCAACGTGCATGTCCTCGATCCCAAGAATCCGCGATCCGGCTTCAATGCGCTCGACTGGATTGGAAGGTTCGGCGGATCGAAGGAAGAAGACATCGCCGCAGTCGCGTCATGGTTGATGACCGACAAGGCGGGAATCGATGCGGGACGAAATGATTTCTTCCGAGGCTCCGCCCAGCAGTTGATCACCGCCCTGATCGCAGATGTTTGTCTCTCTGGACACACGCCGGACGATCGGCGGACGCTCCGCCAGGTCCGCGCCAATCTCGCCGAACCCGAACCGAAATTGCGCACGCGCCTGCAGGAGATCCATGACAGTTCACAGAGCAGTTTCGTCCGGGAGAATGTCGCGCCCTTCATTAACATGACCCCGGAAACCTTCTCCGGCATCTATGGCGCGGCAGCCAAGGAAACGCATTGGCTCTCCTACGAAAACTATGCGGCACTGGTGTCCGGTTCGTCCTTCACCACCGATCGGATCGGTGACTGCAAGACCGACCTCTTCATCAATCTCGACTTGAAAACGTTGGAAAACCATCCAGGCCTTGCGCGCGTCGTCATCGGTTCGCTGCTCAATGCGATCTGCAATCGCAACGGCGACGTTTCCGGACGAACGCTGTTCCTGCTCGACGAGGTGGCCCGTCTCGGCTTCATGCGCATTCTCGAAACCGCGCGGGATGCCGGCCGCAAATATGGGATCAGCCTGCTGATGCTATTCCAGTCCATCGGCCAGATGCGCGAGGCCTATGGCGGTCGTGACGCTTCGTCGAAATGGTTCGAGTCGGCGTCATGGGTTTCTTTTGCCGCGATCAACGATCCCGAGACGGCGGAGTATATTTCCAAGAGATGCGGCGACACGACGGTTGACGTTGACCAGGTCAGCCGGTCCTCCAGGATGAGCGGTTCCTCGCAGACCCGCTCACGTCAATTGGCGCGGCGGCCACTGATCCTTCCGCACGAGGTGCTGCGCATGCGATCCGACGAACAGATCGTCTTCACGGCTGGCAATCCGCCATTGCGGTGCGGCCGCGCCATCTGGTTCCGCCGCAAGGACATGATCGCGATCACTGGCCAGAACCGGTTTGGTCCGAAACGGTGAAAGGGGTAGCCGGCGTTAAGCTCTCAAGCTCCGGGCTGACCTACAGCGTTCGATGGGGACGCGGTCCGCCCTTCGCTTCGCCGCGCAAAGTGCGCGTCGCCCGACAAGCGGGGGAGTATCGGCCCCTGGTGGGTGACTCGAATGGGCCGTAGTGCAAATCCATCACGGTCATGAATCGATAATGCCGAACCGATTCATCGAATGCGTTGGACGGCGAGACATCGGTCGCGGGAAACTGCCGGCATGTCCACGCCATCCGACAGTTCGATCCTGCTTCATCGCATCGACGAGAGCCGCAACATGAAGCGCTTTTACGGGATGGCGACGATGCCGACACTCTTCGGCGAAACCTCGCTGCTGCGCAACTGGGGCCGCATCGGCAAGCGTGGCCAGATGCGGATCGAGACTTTTGCCAATTCGGCCGAAGCCGGCGAAGCGCTGGTTCGTCTCACACGGAAAAAGGGCCGCCGGGGTTATCGGCGGCCCGCTGGGGCCTGAGGATGCCGCCCGGCTTCTGACCGGGCGGCTGGCGGCGGTCACTCGCCGTTGTTGCGGGTCGGGCGGGACCAGACCAGGGAGTGCGTGTCGCCGCCCTCGTCCTCGAAGAGCCGGGCGTAGATGGGCTGCGTGAAGCTCGGGGCGTCCAGCTTGATCGAGAGGTAGGCCCGATCCTCAGCCGAGCGTTCCGACCAGGCGGCGCCTATCTCGGCGCGGCCGACGAAGACCCGGTGGCTCGGCATCTTGTCGCCGGTGCGCTGCTCTGGAACGATGCGAACGTTCTTGGCCTGGACGCTGAGGGTGACGATCTCGCCTGTGAATTCGTTACCGTTCTTCTTGAAGGTGCCGATGGTAGCCATTTAAGTTCTCCTTGATCTGGTTCTCTCGAGCCGCGACCATCGCGGCCTCGATGGGGATCGAAGGGACGGGGGCGATCCGGCGGCGCACCGTTCTTCACGGCCGAAACGCAAGTGGAGGATCGGGGAGGCGAAGTTTCTTGGTCCGCGAGGAATGACGCGAAGCGGCAGGGGAAGAAACTTGGGATTCCCGATTGCGCCCAGGCCGGTCGAGGCGAAGCCGTCCATCGGCCAGATCAACCCATCGCAAGAGGCCGCAATTGGTCTGGTCCGAAAACCGCGATCACGGGACCGCAACAGGCGTCGTCACCGAACAAGCAGACATCAACGGAATCGGCGAGCGGGCAGTGCCCATATCTCCAGACCTGGACGATGCCCATCCCAACACCACGCTCGTGCGAAGGGCCGCGTCATGGGCTTCCGTCAGCAGCGGCAGTCGGAGTTGCCTTCACAACCGGGCGCGGTGAAGGGCAAGACAATTTCGCACGGGCAGCATGCGCGATTGTGCATTGCAGCATCGCCGGCGAATCGCTAGGTTGAGCGCGTCGGCCATCTCCTCCTCCCAGATGAGTGCCGGCAACCAGGACGGCGCACCTCCTCCCGCGCCGTTCCGAAATTGAAGCCCGCTGCACCTCCTCCCGCAGCGGGCTTTTTCTCACTGTGGTTCGCCTCCTGTCGGCGTGCGTCCTTTAGCTATCTGACGCAGCGCGACCATTAGCTCTCCGGGTTCTCCATCCTCCAGAATGCTGAAGAGCAGGTCCGCCGCATAGGCAGGGTCTTTCTGAAAGAGTTCGGCCATCGCATCGTCATGCGGTCTGTCGTTCATTGTTGCCACCTCGGCTTATCGTATCGCAACATCATCGGTTCCTACGCGAAGATTGGTCATATAGGCAGCGTAGGCAAAGCTGCGATCGCGCTTCCTTCCAGTCGTCTCGGCCAAAATTCCAGCTTCGGTCAGTGTCTCGATCGCCTTGATAGCCGTCGGCTTGGTGATGTTGATCAGTTTCATCGACGATGCGACTGTCACGATCGGATGGCGAGGCAAAGCCTCGAACAGACGGATCGCCGATATCGAAGCACCGCCTGACTCCAGAAGCCCAGCGCGATCTCCATTGACTAGAGTAAAAAGTGTTCTGGCCGACTCGATCGCCTCATCTGCGATTGTGGCAACGCCATCCAGGAAGAAGTCGATCCAGCCTTCCCAATCGCCTTCCAGTCTGACGGCGTTCAACCGCCGATAATATTCGGCCCGATGCCGCTTGAAGAAGAGGCTGATATAGAGAAGCGGCGCCTTGAGAAGACCCCAGTGCTCAAGCAGCAATCCGATCAACAGACGACCAATCCTGCCGTTTCCATCGAGATAAGGATGGATCGTCTCGAATTGCACATGGAGCAATCCGACGCGGATAAGGGCTGGCGTCGGGTCGTCGACATGAACGTACTTTTCGAATGCACTGAGCAGTTCAGGCAATTTCTCAGGCGGCGGAGGCACGTATACCGCATTGCCGGGGCGACTTCCGCCAATCCAGTTCTGGCTGGTCCGTATTGCCCCAGGCTGCCTATTGGCTCCACGGACGCCAGTCATCAAGCGTTTGTGCGCCTCGTTCAAAAGCCGGATGGAAAGCGGCAAGCCCCGTGCAGATCCCATCTGATCGCGAGCGTAGGTCAAAGCTTTCAGGTAGTTGGTGACCTCTTCGAGATCGGGGCTTGGGGCTTCCTCCCCGGCCTCGAATGCAAGAAGATCCACGAGCGATGCCTGCGTGCCCTCGATCTGGGAGGTGATGACCGCTTCCTTGCGGACAAACGCATAGATGAACCAGTCGAGCGATGGCACCATCTCTCCGGCAAGGTCGAGACGAAGGAGCGCCTGTTCCGCTGTACGAAGACGGTCCGCCAACTGATCGCTTATGACAAGTGCAGGGCGCGAGGGCGGCAGATCGAACGGCACGAACGCTTCAACAGCGTCGCCGGCGACGATCGAACGCGCATAACTGCCTGTAACCCGTTCGGGCATTAATGGCTCCCGCAGCAAGGAAGGGCTGCTTTACCAAGCTTTCTCCTTAGGCAAGAGCTCTTTACTAACGAACCGCGTTAGTCAAGACATCTTTACTAATGCCAAGATCGGTGGCGGGCTCAACGAGCCCGCTTCGCCTCAAAGGGATCGTAGATGAAGAGCGCCTCGACTTCATCGTCGTCGAGCTCTGAACTCGGCATCACGCCATATTCGCCATCGACTTCGAAGAGGGTGACCGGGGTCATCAGGGTGCGCGCGAGGTCGAGGGCGTGGTTTTGCGCGAGGGCGAGATCGTGTGACATGTATGGCTCCGTCCTGGGAGCGGGGACAATCCCCGCTCGACGGCGCCCGATTGGTCCGGTGCCCGGCCGCGGTCACCGCAAAGGCGGAGCCGCAGCGGCGGCATGCTCGCATAGCCGACCCTGATGAGGTGGAACGGCCCGCTCCGACAGCATCAGTGTGCTAAGGGTGGCCGTTGTTGCAAACGCCACAAGGAGGGACCGTTCCGTGACAGAAGTTATCACTATTGGGTTGGACTTGGCCAAACAGGTTTTTCAAGTGCATGGCGCAGCTGCTGACGGCACGCCGGTGTTCAATCGCAAACTGCGCCGCAGCGAGGTTCTGCGCTTCTTTGCAAAGCAGCCTCCGTGCGTTGTCGGGATGGAAGCCTGCTGCAGTGCTCATCACTGGGCTCGTGAGATTGCAGCTTTTGGGCACGACGTGCGGCTGATGCCTGCGCAGTACGTGAAGCCATTCGTCAAACGCGGGAAAACCGATGCGGCTGATGCTGAAGCAATCAGCGAAGCAGTGACGCGCAAGACGATGCGTTTCGTGCCAATCAAGTCAGCCGAGCAGCAGGCCTCCATCATGGTGTTCCGAGCTCGAGCGTTGCTGGTGCGTCAAAGAACTCAGGCGATAAACTCCCTGCGCGCGCACATGGGCGAATTCGGCATCATCTCGACGATCGGAACCGCCAACGTCAAACCGCTGGCGGCGATTGTTTGGGATGACGATGACTCGCGATTGCCGGCGGCCGCGCGCTTTGCCCTCAAAGAGATTGTCGATCAAATCGATCGGTTGGCCGTAAAGATCGAAAAGCTTGAACGCGAGATCATAGCTATCGCCAAGCAGGATGAGGAAATGCGCCGCCTTGCCACCATTCCTGGAGTAGGCGCCATAACCGCCGTGGCCATAAAAGCCTTCATTCCGGATCCTGCTGGTTTCAAGTCCGCCCGCCACTTCGCGGCTTGGGTTGGGTTGACGCCAAAATCCCATTCCAGCGGAGGAAAACGACGCCTTGGCCGCATCTCGAAGATGGGCAACTCGCAACTTCGATCTCTGTTGGTAGTCGGCGCAGCGTCCGTCCTGCGACACGTCCGCAAAGACGACAAAACCCGACCATGGCTACGTGAGCTAATCGCGAGACGACCGTTCAAGGTCGTCTCCGTCGCTTTAGCCAACAAGACGGCGAGGATGATTTGGGCGCTTATGGTCCGGGGAGGGACATATCACGGGCCCACAAGATTGGCTGCGGAAAGCATTCCCGCATGAGGAGGCAAACCGCGCTCAACAGCTGACCGGCGAAGGCCGGCAGGTCGAGGTGCAGGAAAATCGATGAACTAACGGAACACCATCCCGAAGCAGGCCAGGCCGAAACCCGCGACGTGCATCACAGCACGCGACCCTGATCAAGCCCCTTGCTTCGCGAACCTCATTGAGGCCAGCGGATATGTACCGCGCAAAAAGGCCGGACATATGAACGCACCGTTCCCTTGGTAAGTCGAAAGAATGCATCTTGAACCGCGGGCCGTTCCACATAAGCGGGTTGATCGGAAAGGACGGGAAATCGGACAGGGCAGCAAAAAAGGAGAGCGGGCGTTGGACCCAACCTCAGCGGCGCCTGCCAGTATCCACAATCGACCTCATGCAAACCGATGCCGTCGCCGGCTCATCCGCTACGGCTCACCTCTTCGCGTGATGGCTCAGCGCTTGCCGAGTTCGCGATCGACGACGCTCTTGAGAGTCTCGAGGTCCATCTCGGCGGTCGGGCAGATTCGGGCGATTTCCGCCGCGGTTTTGCTCCAATGCCAGAAGCCCGACGCATCGCCGCCCGTTCGAGCAGCCGCGGCGCGACGTTGAGCTTCATAGTAGGCGGTGCGTGGCTGGTCTGCGACCAGCATCCTGGCGTCCGATTGCCAGCGGCGGCGGATTTCCCGGCGACGGTCCAGCCATCTTGTCAACTCGGCGATCATGAACGGCACAATCATCCGGCTTCGCCAAAATTGGAATGTCCCGAGGCGGCGGTCGGTCTGCCGAGCCGCCATCAATCGAGCGAGAGCCGTAGGAGAGCGGCTAAAGGACGCTCGGGACCGACCAGAGAGGGCTGACCGGCTCCCGACCCCGAAGGGCGATCAATGGCGCAGCCATTTAGGCCGGGCCATTTGGGCCGCCGGCCGTATCGTGCGCCCGCAGGAGCAGGCCCTGTGGCCTGCGGGACCGAGCGCATCCGGCAGCCCGCTGAGATTGATGGCGGCGAGCTTCGCGGGCCGCGCCAACATCTGCTGCATCGGCCACGGCCGCGGGCGGACTTGACTTCGCTTGGGGGATTGTTCCTATTTTGTTCACATGCCGGAAAACTATCGCCCGAAGCGCGGCCTCGCGCCTTACATGCTGACGGGCGCAATCAAGAACGGCGCGCTGGTCGAGGTAAAATGCCCGGGCTGCTCGCCGCCGCGCTGGTATCGTCCGGAGGATTTGATGACGCTGTTTGGGGATGTGCCCTGCATCAATCTGGAGCGCATTATGCGATGCGGGCGATGCGGCCTTCACGTGACCACACGCGTAACCGTCCCCACAGGCGAGGAACGGCAGATACTCAATATTCGCAGGCTCGATCGGGTCTGGTGGGTCAGACGGGTCAGCTGGCGCAACGAATGAACCAAGCCTGTGTTTGCAAATGCGCCCCGGCTGGAGAACCGGGGCACTTGCGTCGGCGTTCAGGAGAAAGCGTCCATCTGCATCTGGCCGGCTTTGCGGGCGAGTTTTGCGCCGGGTTCGGATGGGCGCTCATAGGGTTTCCAGGTCTCGCCGAGGATGTCGGCGTAAGCGGATGCAACTCCTTCGGCGGCCATGGCGAGTGTAAAGGCTTGCAGGGCGGCTTCAGCGGCGAACTCGCGCTTGCGCTGGCCTCGGCTGTCGAAGCCTGCCGGGCCGTCACGATCCTCGTCCCGGTTATCATTGGATAGGCTGGAGGTGGCGTCGCGCGCGTCGGTGACGGCGCGGGTGTAGAACTGGGAAGAGCTGGTGGCTGAGCCGACAAAGGCTGCGACGAGGCGTTGCAGATGGATTTGCAGGGAGCGTTTGTCAATGACCACGGAATCGGGACCCCCTATTTTCACGTAAAAGGGACCCCCTTGTTGGGTGGTGAGGGGCACGCCGGTTAGCGCCCGATCAGGCGGAGCTGGTCGGGGTTGCACAGCCTGATCGGC
>JBFWUS010000054.1:0-40841 GCA_050247155.1 Rhizobiaceae bacterium | reverse complement strand
TGCTGCCAAGGTTGCCGGCCACGCCAGCAAGAAGACCACCGCCGCTGTTTACGATCGCGCCGTTGTAGAGGCGGCCGAAAGGTTCGCGGACGCTAGGACAAAACGGAGGGCTGGGAAGTGACGCCGAACAACGAAAAGGCGGTCGACTTAGCTTTGGCCAAGTTCGCCGACCGGGTCAAAACGGTTCTGCGCAACGCGCCGAAGGGTACGACCTTGGAGGCGACACTAGTCCTCGACGATCACGGGCATTTCAGCATGAAATGGGTAGGGCTTGGATCATGAACCTGAACCGCGATTGCGGCTGGCCGTCGTGTTCGTGCAAGACCGAACAAGGCTACCCGTGCCGGGCTGAAAATCCCGACTTCTATCACAAGCGGGCCACGGCGGACCTGCGCGCCGATCTGACGCGGGTGACGAAGGAGCGCGATCAACTGCGGCGCAAGCTAGATTTAGCGCTGTACGGAATGCACAAGCCGCGAAAGGTCGCAAGATGACAATTTGGCAAGCGCCGGCCAAGCCGGAGAAGCACATATACGAGTATGCCGTTCACCCGGACGCGACCCGGTACGAATTCCGCAGCGTTTTTTCTACAGACGCAGGCTATTGGCTTGCCGAGGAGGCAGCCGAAGACTTCTTTCACAAACATGAGGGTTGGGATTGCGAGTGGCCGCTTGCGTTCCTCGTGTATTCGAACGGCGCCCACTTGGGCACATGGTCCGTCGATATGGAGTCGCGCCCTGCATTCTCAGCATTGCAGATTGATTTAGCGCCAGCGTCCGAAATTTGTATACAAACTTCGGACAAGGCCACAGCATGACCAAGCCAGACCGGCAAGACCTGCGCGACGAAATCGCGGCGACGGCTGAACGCCTGCGCCGGCTACAGGACCAACTAGAAAACGGAACTTGCGCCGAAGTCGGCCACGATTGGCGATCGCTCGGCGGCCTGCCGATCGGCAACTATCCCGGCAGGATCGAGAAGAAAACACTCGGCGACTTCCAGCGTTGGGTGATTCGCAAGTCTTACAATTTCGTGCCGTTCGAGGCTTACGATCCGAACGCGCGCGGCGCTCTTTCTGCCGTCGTCGAGCGTGATTTTTTCGCCTCCAACGACAACGCCGAAGCGGCTGCCCAAAATGCGGCGTAACGCCACGGGTAACGCTCGGTAACGCCCTCGCCATAACCCTATGATTTTGCTAAGTCTTTATTTTTGCATGACTAACAAGCCGTTAACCAAACTTAAGAAATCGCTTTTCGCGGATTTTTCGAGCTCTCGACGCAAGCGCGCCAAGTCTCTTGCATCATGGACGCCACTACGCTATATGCCGTTTACGTAAACGTAAGCTTCTGAGACTGAGGCGCGAAGATGCGGCCGAGGTGCGGAGCTTGATCTTAAGGGGTGGGAGCATGACGGCATTGTCCAGCGCCGGCGCGCAGCCGGTTTCGACGTCCGAAATCGGATCTGGTTCATCCGACGATCATCTGCGCATCGGCGAAATCGCACGCAGCTACGGCATCACGCTGCGAACCCTGCGCTTCTACGAAGATAAAGGCCTGCTCACGCCACAGCGCGACGGCACGACCCGACTCTATTCAAAGAAGGATATCGCTCGCCTGCGACTGATCCTGCTAGGCCGCAAGGTCGGCTTCTCGCTGCGCGAAGTGAAGCAAATGATGGACCTCTACGATCCGGCAGGCACCAATACCAAGCAGCTTCGTGTCGCGCTCGACAAGGGCGAACGCCAGCTTGGCCGCTTGGAAAAGCAACGCCAGCTCGTTGAAGAATCGATCACCGAACTACGCGGCGCCATGGATGTCGTGCGCAAGAAACTGGCGGAACGGCTGCCGACTGCCTCAAACCTGACGAACTGACGCTACTCGGCGCTTAGCCGAAGGCGGAAGGAAAAGTCGCGGCCGAGGCTTAGCAGACATGAGCCAAAATTAAGGGAAACAGCCTTCAATCACAATTGACGTTTACGCAAACGTCAATCAAATTGGCGGAAGGCTTCACAGGCAGACGGCAGCGGGAAGCATCGTTGCCGGACATGTTCGACGAGCTTGGAGGAAAAGAATGCCGACATATCAAGCGCCGGTTCAGGATACGCTTTTCGTTCTCAACGAGGTGCTCGGCTTCGAGCGCTATTCGAATCTGCCCGGCTTTGCCGACGCCTCCGGCGATATGCTGGACGCGATCCTGGGCGAAGCGGCGAAGCTCGCCGAAAACGTGATCCAGCCGACCAATCGCGACGGCGACATGGAAGGCTGTACGCGCCACGCCGACGGCTCGGTGACCACGCCGAAGAGTTTCAAGGCCGCTTTCGATGCCTATCGCGACGGCGGCTGGATGGGGCTTGCGGTGCCGGCCGAGTATGGCGGCCAAGGCTTGCCCTACACGGTGCATCAGGCGGCCGGCGAATTCTTCGTTTCCGCCAATATGGCGCTGTTGATGTATTCCGGCCTAACCCACGGCGCGATCGCGGCGATCCACGTGCACGGCACCGACGAACAGAAGAATACCTATCTGCCGAACATGGTGTCTGGCGTTTGGACCGGCACGATGAACCTGACCGAACCGCATTGCGGCACCGATCTCGGCATGATGCGCTCCAAGGCCGTGCCGAACGGCAATGGCGGCTACAAGATTTCCGGCCAGAAGATTTTCATCTCGGCCGGCGAGCACGACATGGCGGACAACATCATCCATCTGGTGCTGGCGCGCGCGGAAGGCTCGCCTGATGGCATCAAGGGCATTTCGCTGTTCATCGTGCCGAAGTTCCTGCTCGACGAAAACGGCAATCCCGGCAAGCGCAACGCGGTTTCCTGCGGCTCCATCGAAGAGAAGATGGGCATTCACGGCAATTCGACCTGCGTCATGAATTACGACGAGGCCGAGGGCTATCTGATCGGCGAGATCAACGGCGGCATGAAGGCCATGTTCACGATGATGAACGAGGCGCGGCTGGGCGTCGGCTTGCAAGGCCTGGCCGTGGCGGAAGTCGCCTACCAGAATGCCGCGAACTATGCCCGCGACCGTATCCAGGGTCGCTCGCTGACCGGACCGAAGGCGCCCGACAAGAAGGCGGACCCTATCATCGTGCACCCCGACATCCGCCGCAAGCTGATGACGATACGCGCCTTCAACGAAGCCGGCCGCGCGCTGGTGCTGTGGTCGGCAATCAAGTCGGACATCGCGCATCGTTCTCCAGATGATGCCGACCGCCAAAGCGCGGACGACCACATGGCGCTGCTGACGCCGATCATCAAAGGCGTGCTGACCGACAAGGGTTTCGAGCACGCCGTGATGGCGCAGCAGGTGTTCGGCGGCCACGGCTATATCGAAGAGCACGGCATGAGCCAGTTCGTGCGCGATGCACGCATCGCCATGATTTATGAGGGCGCGAACGGCATCCAGGCATTGGACCTTGTCGGCCGCAAGCTCGGCCTGAATGGTGGGCGCGCGGTGCAGGCCTTCTTCAAGGAGGTCGGCGAGTTCTGCGAGGAGAACCGCGCCAACGAGCAGATGTCGCCCTTCACCAAGGCGCTGAAGAAGGGTCTCAACGATCTGCAGGCGGCGACGATGTGGCTGATGCAGAACGGCATGAAGAACCCGGACAATGCCGGCGCGGCCTCAACCGACTACATGCACCTCTTCGGCCTGGTGTCGCTGGGCTATATGTGGGCTCGCATGGTCAAGACTGCACAGGAGAAGTTGGCGGCCGGTGCGAACGGCTCCGCGCAGTTCTATGAGAACAAACTGATCACCGGCCGCTACTTCATGGAGCGCGTGATGCCGGAAACAGCGGCGCATCTGGCGCGGATTTCCACCGGCGCGGACACGATGATGGCGCTGCCGGCGGAGGCGTTTTGAGCCTCCTGAACACAAGAGGATAGGCTGGTGCTCTACGTTGCCCCTCTCTGTCCTGTCGGACATCTCCCCCACAAGGGGGGAGATCAGCCGGCCGCAAGGATTTCGCCAATCGCCGAAGCTGCCGATCTCCCCCCTTGTGGGGGAGATGTCCGACAGGACAGAGGGGGGCAACGTAGAGCGCTAATTTCCAACATGCGAGTGCCCGTATGACCAACCCCGCCGAAGTCCTCCAGCTACCCAAGCCGGCCTGGGTAACCGAAGACGTGTCGATGCTCTACGACATGTCGGTGAAATTCCTCGAAGGCGAGATCGCGCCGCACTATGAACGCTACGAAAAGGAAGAGATCGTCGAACGCGCTGCCTGGGAAAAGGCCGGCGCAAACGGTTTGCTCTGCGCCTCCATGCCGGAAGAATATGGCGGGTCGGGTGGCAGTTTCGCGCATGAGAGCGCGATCGCCGAGGCGCTCGGCCACGTCGGCACCGACGGTTTCGGCATTGCCCTGCACAATGCGATCGTCGCGCCCTACATTCTTCACTACGGCTCGGAAGAGCAGAAGAAGAAGTGGTTGCCGAAGATGGCGACCGGCGAACTGATCGGCGCCATCGCCATGACCGAGCCCGGCGCAGGTTCCGATTTGCAGGGCGTCAAGACACGCGCCGACAAGACCGGCAACCAGTATACGATCAACGGCTCGAAAACCTTCATCACCAATGGCCAGAACGCCAATCTGATCATCGTCGTCACCAAGACGGACCCGACCAAGGGCGCAAAAGGCACGTCGCTGATCGTGGTCGAAACCGACGAAGTGGAAGGCTTCCAGCGCGGGCGCAACCTCGACAAGGTCGGCCTGAAGGCCAACGACACGTCGGAGCTCTTCTTCAACGACGTGAAGGTGCCGACCTCTAACCTGCTGGGCCACGAAGAGGGCCAGGGTTTCATCCAGTTGATGCAGCAATTGCCGCAGGAACGGCTGCTGGTCGGCTCGCAGGCGATCTCCATGGCCGAGCGTGCGCTGGCGGTGACGATCGACTACGTCAAGGACCGCAAGGCTTTCGGCAAGGCGATCCTCGATTTCCAGAACACGCAGTTCAAGCTGGCAGAGTTGAAAACCGAAGTCACGATCGGCCGTGTGTTCTATAATGACTGCGTACAGCGCCACATCGACGGCGGCCTCGACCCGGTGACCGCTTCGATGGCGAAATATTGGCTCACAGACTTGCAATGCAAGGTGGCCGACGAATGCCTGCAACTCTTCGGCGGCTATGGCTATATGAATGAATACCCGATCGCCCGCATGTGGCGGGATGCACGGGTGCAAAGGATTTACGGCGGCACCAACGAGATCATGAAGGTGCTGATTTCGAGGAGTTTGTGAACTGGAACACCCCTCATCCGACCTCGCTTCGCTCGGCCACCTTCTCCCACAAGGGGAGAAGGAAGAGCGCGCCTTTCCCCCTCCCCTGGTGGGAGAAGGTGGCCGAGCGAAGCGAGGTCGGATGAGGGGTGTTGGACGGAGCTAAAAAATTCGGCGACCTGCCCTGTCGCCCGAGGCAAGGAGTGAAAAATGGCTGACGTATTTGTCTATGACGCGGTGCGGACGCCGCGCGGAAAAGGCAAGAAGGATGGCTCGCTGCACGAGGTGCCGGCGGTCAGGCTCGGCGCGCATGTGCTGGAATCCATCCGCGATCGCAACGGCCTCGACACCGGAACCGTTGACGACATCATTTTCGGCGTGGTCGATCCGGTCGGCGAGGCTGGCTCGGTACTGCCGCGTGCTGCCGCCTTCGAGGCAGGCTATGATCTGAAGGCGCCGGGCATGCAGATTTCGCGCTTCTGCGCCTCCGGCCTCGACGCCATCAATCTGGGCGCGGCCAAGATCGCGCAAGGCGCGGATGAGATCGTGATATCCGGCGGCGTGGAATCCATGTCGCGCGTCGGCATGGGCGCGTCGGGCGGCTCGTGGTTCATGGACCCCTCTGTCGGTCTGCCCGCCTGGTTCATGCCGCAAGGCGTCTCGGCCGACCTGATCGCCACGAAATACGGCTTCTCGCGCGATGACGTGGATGCCTATTCGGTGGAAAGCCAGAAGCGCGCGGCGCATGCTTGGCAAAAGGGTTATTTCAAGAAGTCGGTCGTGCCGGTGAAGGATGAGAACGGCCTGACCATCCTCGACCATGACGAACATATGCGGCCCTCGACCGACATGCAGTCACTGGCTTCGCTCAACGCCTCTTTCGTCATTCCCGGTGAGATGGGCGGGTTCGATGCGGTTGCCGTGCAGCGTTATCCCGAACTGGAAGAGATCAACCATGTGCACCATGCCGGCAATTCGTCCGGCATCGTGGATGGCGCGGCCGCCGTGCTGCTAGGCTCCAAGAAGGCCGGCAAATCGATGGGGCTGAAGCCCCGCGCGCGCATCAGGGCCTTCGCCAACATCGGCTCCGAGCCGGCGCTGATGCTGACCGGACCGGTCGACGTGACCGAAAAGCTGCTGAAGCGCGCCAAGATGAAGCTGACGGACATCGACCTGTTCGAACTGAACGAAGCCTTCGCTTCCGTCGTGCTGCGCTACATGCAGGCGTTCGACATTCCGCATGACCGCATCAATGTGAACGGCGGCGCGATCGCCATGGGTCATCCGCTCGGCGCGACCGGCGCGATGGTGTTCGGCACGGTGCTGGACGAGCTCGAACGGCGCAACCTGAACACCGCGCTGGTGACGCTGTGCATCGGGGCGGGCATGGGCACCGCGACGATCATCGAGCGGGTTTGACGCCAAGGTCCCTCCCCCTTGGGGGGAGGGTGGCCGCGAAGCGGCCGGGTGGGGTCGTCCCCACCCTAAGAATGCAAAAGTTACATCGAGCACTGCCGCTCGGACCCCACCCGGCCTGCTGCGCAGGCCACCCTCCCCTCAAGTGGGAGGGAACTCGGAGGCCTCCAATGAACTACAAGAACTTCAAGATCGACGTCGATGCCGACGGTATCGCGCTGGTGACCTGGGACATGCCGGGCCGTTCGATGAACGTGTTCGACGAAGGCGCGCTGCGCGAGATGGACAAGATCGTCGATCAGGTGACCAAGGACCCCGAGATCAAGGGCGCGGTGATCACTTCCGGCAAGGACAGCTTTTCCGGCGGCGCGGACCTGAAGATGCTGCAGGAACTCCTCTCCGACTTCGCCCGCGACAAGGGCAAAGATCTGGAGAAGGCGACGCAGGCGCTGTTCGATGGCGCGGGCGGGATGACCGGCGTGTGGCGCAAGCTCGAAACTTCAGGCAAGCCGTGGGTCGCGGCGATCAACGGCACCTGCATGGGCGGCGCGTTCGAACTGGCGCTGGCCTGCCATGGCCGTGTCGCGGCGGATTCCGAGAAGGTGAAGATGGCGCTGCCGGAAGTGAAGGTCGGCATCTTCCCCGGCGCCGGCGGTACGCAGCGCGTGCCGCGCCTGACCGACACACAGTCGGCCTTGCAGATGCTGACGACCGGCCAGACGCTTTCGCCGCAAAAGGCGAAGTCGATGGGGCTCATTCACCAGATCGCCGATCCGGAAAACCTGATCGCTGTTGCCAAGGACATGATCAAGGGCGGGCTGAAGCCTGTGCAGCCGTGGGACGAGAAGGGCTTCAAGCTGCCGGGCGGACAGGTCTATTCGCCGGCCGGCTTCAATCTCTGGCCGCCGGCGATCGCGATTCTGCGCAAGGAGACGAGCCTCAACTACCCGGCCGCGGCGGCGATCCTGAAATGCGTCTATGAGGGTCTGCTGGTTCCGTTCGACACGGCGCTGCGCATCGAGCAGCGCTATTTCACCAAGGTGATGCAGTCGAAGGAAGCGGCGGCGATGATCCGCTCGCTGTTCATCTCGCTGCAGGAGCTGAACAAGGGCGCGCGGCGTCCGGAAGGCGTGCCCGAGACGAAATTCAAGAAGATCGGCATTCTCGGCGGTGGCGGCTTCATGGGTGCGGGCATCGGGTATGTGACGGCCAAGGCCGGCATTCCGGTTGTGCTGCTCGACCGCGAAATAGCTGCAGCCGAGAAGGGCAAGACGCATTCGGAAAACCTCATCACCGAGGCGATGAAGAAAGGGCGCGCCACGCAGGACGACAAGGACAAGCTCCTGTCGCTGATCACGCCGACGGCCGACTATGCCGATCTGGACGGCTGCGATCTGGTGATCGAGGCCGTGTTCGAGGATTCGGAAGTGAAGAAGACCGCGACGGAGAAGGCCGAGGCCGTACTGAAGTCTTCGGCTATCTATGCCTCGAATACCTCGACCATTCCGATCACTGGCCTGGCGAAGAACTCGTCGCGGCCGAAGAATTTCATTGGCATCCACTTCTTTTCGCCCGTCGACAAGATGATGCTGGTCGAGATCGTCCTGGGCAAGAAGACCGGCGACAAGGCGCTGGCCACCGCGATCGACTATGTGCGGGCGATCAAGAAGACGCCGATCGTCGTCAACGACACACGCGGCTTCTATGTGAACCGCTGCGTGCTGCGCTACATGTCGGAAGCGAACAAGATGCTGATCGCCGGTGTGCCGGCGCCGATGATCGAGAACGCGGCAAAGGCCATCGGCATGCCGGTCGGCCCGCTGGCGCTAACCGACGAGACGGCGATCGACCTCGCCCAGAAGATTATGCGCCAGACCAAGAAGGATCTCGGCGACAAGGCTGTCGATCCGGCGCAGATGGAACTGGTCGACACGCTGGTCGACAAGTTCGGACGGCTGGGCCGCAAGAACGGCAAGGGTTTTTACGATTATCCGCCCAAGCCGGCGAAGAAAAAGCTGTGGCCGGGGCTCAAGGACCTCTATCCGCAGCTCAAGCCGGAGGATGTCGACTATGAGGAACTGAAGAAGCGCTTCCTGACCACCATCGCGCTGGAAGCAGCGCGGGTGATGGCGGAAGGCATCGTGACCGATCCGCGCGAGGCGGATGTCGGCTCGATCCTGGCCTTCGGCTTCGCGCCCTATACCGGCGGCGCGCTGTCCTACATCGACTTCATGGGCACCAAGGCTTTCGTCGAACAGGCAAAGGCCTTGCAGAAGAAGCACGGCGCGGATTTCAAGCCGCCAAAGCTGCTGTTGGAGATGGCCGAGAAGGGCGAGACCTTCTACGGACGGTTCGACCCCTACAAAAAGGACGAGGTGAAGAAGGCGGCTTGACGCGGGGTTCCCTCCCCCTTGAGGGGAGGGTGCCGAGCGTAGCGAGGCGGGTGGGGTCACACCTCCGACGCGCCTACGCAAAGAGAATGTCGCGCACTACCGCGACTACCCCACCCGGCCGCTTCGCGGCCACCCTCCCCTCAAGGGGGAGGGAGCCGGAGCCTTTCAATGTACACTTGGTTCCGCTTCATCCACATGCTGGCCGCGGCGAAAAGCCGCGGCCCCTTTCGCGCCGGCGATGCAAGCCGGTTCAGCTTCCGTTGCCTGCCGAGCGACATCGACTTCAACGGGCATATGAACAATGCCCGCTATCTTGCGCTAGCGGATATCGGGCGCATCGACATCTTCGCCCGCACCGGCATGCTGAAGCTCAGGCATGAACGCGGCTGGGCGCCGATGATGGGCGGCGTGCAGGCCGTCTATCTGCGCGAAATCCGGCTATGGAAAAAATTCGAGGTCATCACCACCATCGAGACCTGGGACGGCAACCAGGTGATCGGCCGGCACCGCTTCGTTTTCCAGGACGGCACGACGGCTGCGATCCTGATGACGACAGCAGGAATCTACGACCTGCGTAACCGGCGTTTCATACCGTTCGACGAGGTGATGCGGGCAACCGGTATTTTCGGTGAACGGCGCGCGCCGACGGAAGCGGAACGCGCCTTTATGGCCTCGCATGCGGCGATCCGGGCGACGGGGAAGGCCGAAAACGGGCACTGACTACAACTGGTTCGTTTGGCTACACCAATTCTCAACTCGGCTATGATTGCCTCTCTATATCGCAATGGGGCTTCAGCCATGAACCAACAACTTCGCCCATCTCCGGCCTTTGTAGGAGCCTCGTGGGCTGTAATGCTTGCAGGAATTATCGCCTATCTTATAGGCTTGTGGAATTCGACCATGCAGTTGAACGAGAAGGGGTATTATTTCACGATTCTTCTTTTCGGGCTTTTCGCTGCCGTATCGTTACAAAAGACGGTCCGGGACAAGATGGAAGGCTTTCCGGTCACCAACATCTACTACGGCATGTGCTGGGTGGCGTGCGGCGCTTCGGTCTTGCTTCTCACGGTCGGCCTCTGGAACGCAGCTCTGTTGCCGAGCGAGAAAGGCTTTTACGCCATGGCTTTCGTCGTCGCATTGTTTGCCGCGATCACGGTGCAAAAGAACGTGCGCGACGCTCAGGCTTTCGGGCCGGAAGAGACAATCGAGACGCCGGCCGAGTAGCGAGCGGGCGTTTTCAGTATCGCAACTCGCCGCGGCAGGCGGCGAGTTGCATCGTCAGTTGATCTCGGAACTAACCTATCGCCACCGGCCGACCCGTCTCATCGCTCTCGAAAGCGGCGTCGATGATGCGCTGCATATCCGCCGCGCGGCGGAAGGACGGGTCGCCGTTGACGCCAGTTGTCAACGCCTCGGCAAACCGTTCGGCGTTACGCTTGACCGGCGGCAGTTCGAGCTTTTTCCAGCGGAATTTTTCCACATCCTTGCCGAAACAGCCTTTCAGTTTCGACTCGCGGCCATTGGTCTCGACCTTGAGCGATCCCTTGGTGCCATGCAGCGCCAGCGACAGATCGTTCATGTGACCGGTGGCGTAGCGGGTCGCCACGATCGTCGCCAGCGCGCCGGAAGCCATGCGCGCGATCATGGTGACGCTGTCATTGGCATCAAGGTCGTACTGGCCGATTCGATCGCCCTCGGCCTTTGGGAAGGTCATGAGATCGGCCTTGATGCTGGTGATGCTGTCAGCCGCGCCATAGGTGGCGAAATCGAGAATATGGACCCCGACATCCCCCAGCACGCCTGTCGAGCCGTGCTTTTTGGACAGGCGCCATAGCCATTTGTCTTCGGTGCGCCAGTCGCCCCAGGCCTTGCTGACCAGCCAGCTTTGACGATAGCCCGCCTCGACATGCCGCAGTTCGCCGATACGGCCCGTCTCGACCAAGGCCCGCGCTTGCTGGATCGCCGGGGAGTTGCGATAAGTCAGATTGACCATGTTCATCAGGCCGGCCTGTTCGGCCGCCTCGGTCATGGCAAGCGCATCCGCATAATTCGGAGCCAGAGGCTTTTCGCAGAAGACGTGCTTGCCTGCTGCAAGAAGCGCCAGCGTGGTCTCCATATGGACGCCATCAGGCGTGGCGTTGATCGCCGCGTCGAAGCCGCTCCAGGCGATGGCCTGATCCAGGCCGTCAAACGCCTTGTCGATGTTGTGACGCCGGGCGAATTCGGCGGCGCGTCCAGGCACCGCGTCGACACAAGCAACGATCGTGCAGTCTGGTATCTGAGCGAACTGGTCGACGTGATGGACCGCTATGCCGCCCGTGCCAAGCAGCAGAAGTTTCTTTCCAGGCATCAGCGAAAACCCTCTTCGCCATGCTTGTGCAGCTTGAAGCCCTTTTCGACGAGTTTTTCGCGCGCCGTCTCGATCGGAGCGTTCGGCGCCTTTTCAATGCCCTTCCAGGCGGGCGCCGGATTGTGTGCCCACTTCACCGCATTGCGCAGCACCTGATGGACGTCCTTGTTGTGATAGATCGGGTAGGTTTCGTGGCCGGGCGAGAAATAGAAAATGCGCCCTGCCCCGCGCTGGAAGGTCATGCCAGAGCGGAAAACCTCCCCGCCCTCATACCAGGAGATGAAGACTGTCTCCATCGGCTCCGGCACGGTGAAGGGCTCGCCATACATTTCGGTATTCGGCAGTTCTATGAACTCACCAAGGCCCGCGGCAATGGGATGGTTGCGGTTGATCACCCATAGGCGCTCACGCTCGCCGGCCTCGCGCCATTTCAGCGAACAGGGCGTGCCCATCAGGCGCTTGAAGATTTTCGAGAAGTGCCCTGAGTGGAGCACGAGCAGTCCCATACCCTCCCAAACGCGCTGCGCGACGCGGTCGACGATTTCGTCCTTCACATCGCCATGCGCACGATGACCCCACCACAAAAGCACATCCGTCTCGGCGAGGCGCTTCTCGGTCAGGCCATGCTCGTCGTCCTGAAGCGTGACCGTCACGGTCCTGATGCCGGGATCGGCGTTCAAGCCGTTCGCAATGGCGGCGTGCATGCCGTCGGGGTAGAGCGAACGGACATTCGGATCCATCTGCTCATGGACATTTTCGCCCCAAACCAAGGCACGTATCGTCATCGTATGCTCTCCCAAAGCGCTTTGGCTGCCACCCTATAGCGTCACCGCGCAAGATCGCAACGCACATGACCCTCGTTTTCCACGGCTGGGCCAACCAGTTGAAGAGAGTTGTCCGGCCGGCTTGATCTTCGCCACCAATGCGGCTATCAGGCGCGCATTCTGCTGGCCGCGCCTCGTTGCGGCCATGCCGGGCCGCTTTAGCTCAGTTGGTAGAGCACATCATTCGTAATGATGGGGTCGCGTGTTCGAGTCACGCAAGCGGCACCAAAACAGACTTGCCGGTCTGTTTGATCCTTCAAAGCCTTGAAGGGCAAGGCGATCAGGGGTGTTCTAGGCCCCTCTTTTCGGCAGTATTGGATACGCTCCGCGAAGGCCAGTCTAAGCACGGTCCGGCACAATGTGATGTTGCCTGTTTGCCAGAGTTTCCAAGGGTTTGCGAAGAATGTGAGGGCCGGTTCTAGCTGCTCCTCGAATTTTCCCTTCGGTTCTTAGAAATGCACACCCACGCGACCGGTGATGGAATGCGCTTGCGTGCCATTGCTGAGCGCGCCGGAATAATCCGCCGAAACCGAAACCGCGTCATCAAACTTCAATTCAAATCCGGCGCGCAGCAGCAGCGCGTCGCGTGCGAGCGGTGTACCGTAAATGGCAAACTCGGAGCCGCCGTCAAAAGCGAGGTCGTGCCGCACATCCTTAGCCAATGTTCACGTATTCCACGCAGCGTTCGGCGCTTTTTTTCGAGGCGTGGAATTCCGCGCCATTTTCGATTTCCGCGTAAAAGTCCCGCCTGACTGTCTAGATAGGACCGCCCGGAAGCTGGGCGGTCCTTCATCGCACACGGCAGTCCATGTATAACCCGGCTAAGATCAGTAGACTGAAAACGCCCGGCTATCCTATAAATATGAGGTGAACTTTCAGGGGATCAGGCAATATCGGGCGTTTTTCAGAAAGAACAAGTTCGTCATCGCAACGACTTTTCTGACGCTGCTGCTTTGCGCCCTTTCCAGTACACTATCCCATTCGGCTGAGCATCAACCGCTCCCATCTCCACAGACACAAGGCGTGCAGGATGCCTTTGAACGCCTGCGCGCGGTTGGCGAGGCGTCCAACGCGGGCAACGGCGGCGACGAGGCGCTGCGTCAGGCGTGCGCGGTGGTGCAGGAACAGGGAGCATCCGTTGTCGATGCGCTGATCGATGGCCGCTTTGATGATTCGGGACGTGGTGAGAACGACAGCTTCAGCATTACGGGCTTGCGCGGCAAACTGCTGGAGCAGGGACGTTCGGGCTTTGCTCAGGCGCTCTCGTCGGCATGCGCGGCGTTGCGCGGCGAGAGTGCGGGGTCCGGTTTCGATCCGGAGCAACTCAAAACTATGGGCATCGCGCTGGCGCTGGATGAAAGCGAGCAGGTGCTGCGGAACATCGCGGCGCCGTATGTGAAGCGACTGGAACTGGAGACCGGCTACGAGGATGGCGAATTCACATGGCAGGCGCTGACCGTCGTGCCGTTGTGGAAGGATGACGCGGAGCAAAATCATCTCTTCACTCAGCTCTCGTGGAACCGCACCGTCGATGACGGGGATACCTACAATGCCGGGATGGCGTGGCGGCGGCTGAACGAGGAGAAGACGCTGGTTTATGGCGTGAATGCCTTCGTCGATCACGGCGCGAAAATGAATCACAACCGCGCCAGCGTCGGGGCCGATGCGCAGACTTCGCAGCTCGGTATCTCCACCAACTACTACTGGCCGCTGTCCGACTGGAAAAGCCTCGATGTGTATGAGGAAGAACGCGCAGCCTCAGGCTGGGACCTGGAACTGCAAGGCCGTATCCCCGACCTGCCGTCGTGGCAGGCTTCGCTGAAAGGCTACCAGTGGTCCGCCAACGAAAAGGGCGAAGCGGGCAATGTTTATGGCTATGACGCGGCCGTCCAATGGACGCCGATCAACATCATGGAGGTCGAAGCCGGCATTCGTGATGAGCAGGAGAGCGATCCGGATATTCATGCGACGGTGCGTCTCGTCTACCGCTTCGGCGATTCCATCGGATTTGCTACCGATAGACCCCAGCGCCTCGCTTCGGTGGAAGAGCGCGTCTACGACAAGGTGCGCCGCGAAAATAAAATCCGCACCGAACGCCGCACCAAAGACAGCGCGTATGTGACCGTCTCCGAGACATCCGGTGCCAACAGCGCCTTGCTGGCATCCGGTGCGGCGGTCGGCCTCAGCGCCGGGCAGGAACTGCCGCGCCCCTTCACATTGAATGTATCTCCTGCGCCGGGATCGGTTGCCCGGCTGCGTTTCCGCGACGGCGCCATTCTCACCGCCGGTGCCGGTACGAGCGTGCGTGTCGAGGCGGCCACCATCACCCTGCTGGCCGGTGAATTCCATTTTGTGTCGGGATCGCAGAACGTCGTGATCAACGTGCCGGGCGGCACGGTCACCCTGCTTGGGACGGATATCGATGCGTCGACGGACGGTACAACGTCGACAGTCAGAGTGCGCGATGGTGCCGTGCGTTACGATGGGGCCGCATCGGGCAGCGCTACGCTGGCGGCCGGACAGGCGGCATCGTCGGTCAGCGGCGTTGTCGGCGCGCCGCTGGCAACGAACGATCCTGCCTTCATCGCACACGCGGATCGCATCAACACAGAAATCGACCGTGCAGCCTCGCCGCTGACGGGTGACAAGATCGCGCCGTATAACAGCGGAGCGCCGCGCATCGTCACGCCGGCAACCGCGCCGGGACAAGGTCTTGTTATCGGCTTGCCATTCAACACGGCCGTCACATCCGCTGGCGGTCCCCCGCGCCTGATGCTGACCGTCAATGGTACCCCACGCCAAGCGAACCTCACCGGTGGATCAGGCACGGCCGAACTGCTGTTCACCTACACACTGCAACCCGGCGAAAACGGTGCCAGCACCGTGATCGTCACCGCGTTCGATCTCAACGGCGGCACCATCACCGGCAACGGCAGGAATGCCGTGACCACCATCGCCGATGCAAATCTCGTCGCGGCCGGGCCGGGCGGGGATATCAATGCGCCCTCGGGCTACGCCGTCGCCTTCACGACCGATCCCGTGACGGCCTCGAACCACGCGGCAGCCGCGATCCAGATCACCGGCGCGGAAGTGAATGCCACCTACAATTATTCCATCAGCTCGTCCGGCGGCGGTACGGCCGTGACGGGAACCGGCACGATCGCCACGGCCACGCAAAGCCTGAGCGCTATCGATGTCTCCGGCCTTGGGGATGGCACGCTCACCGTCTCGCTGACGCTCACCGATCCCGGTAACAACACCGGCGCGCCCGCAACCGACACGGTCACCAAGAACACGCTGTATCTCGGCCTCAACTTCACCGGCGGGCAATACAGCCTGAACGGCACCAGTTACGCCAGCCCCAATCTCATCCCCGGCTGGAGCTTTACCCGCGCTGCGCCCGCCACCACCTACGCGGAAGACTCATCCGGCAACCTTGTTTCCTTCGCCGCCAATCAACCGCGCATCACCGATAAAGGGCTGCTGATCGAAGAAAGCAGGACAAATTATGCAACATTCCCGCCGGATGGGACCGGGTGGCGCGCAGATGCCACCTCCACCGGAAGCGTTGGAACGTCTTCGGATTCATCGATCATCGGCAAAGACGGCCGGCCGGCCGCGGTGTATGCATGGGTTGGCGCATCCAGTAGTGGAAACAGTGGACGGGCCGTTTCGGACAATATTGCCGTGACTGCCAGCCAGAGCGTGGTGTTGGATGTCTATCTGGCCGGAGCCAATGGGGACACCACTACCAGCATAGGCATTTATAGCAGCGTGACGGGATGGGGTGCGAATGGCAACAATTTGGCAAGCCTTATTTCCGGACCAGGTTCGCTTTCGCGAGCCACTGGAGGTCTTTGGGTTTTGACTGGTCTTTCTCAAACGCAACTGACCAGAGTTCGAATTGTTCGCAGCGCGACCACCACGGAAAACATGAGGGTCTTATGGTATCCGAAAGATTCCGGTACCATTGGCGCGGCGGGCGCATCTGGCGTTATTTCCATGCCCCAATTTGAATTGGGGGCATTCTCAACCTCCTACATCCCAACAACGACGGCCGCCGTCACGCGTTCGGCGGACAACGTTACCATCAGCGGTCTGAGCGTATTTCCGGCCTATACCGTCTTTGCCGAGTTCGAGAACCCGGTCACGCCCTCGACCACAGCGCGCCTGATCGCGTTCGATGCAACAGGGGGACGGAACTCCGTGACGCCGCTGGTGCGCACCACGCAGGCGGTCTCGGCCTTCAACACGCTCGATTCCAATACGCCCTTGGCAACAGGCCTGGTCCAATCTGTCCGCCGCGTTGCAGGCGTGTCGACAACATCGCCGCAATCGCGCCGCGTCGTTGCCGATGGGCAAAGCGTCGTTGGCGACGCCGGCATGACGCCGATGACCTCAACCATTCACATCGGTAGCCAATTCAACAATAACAGTGTCATGAACACTTACATGCGGGCCGCGCGGCTCTATCCGTCAGCCCATGCGGATGCCGCGCTCCAGGCAGCGACCGCACCTTAGCAGAGTCCATAGCCTCATTGGAAAAACAGATGACTACCCGAATTCTGATCGACACCAGCATCTGGCTGAACCTCGCCAAAGATTATCCACTCCACCCGGCACCGCGCCGCCGAGCCAGTTGCTTCCCAATGTCCAGTTGCTGTTCGTCGCGCCCGACCAGGTGATATTGGCACCCCGCGCCGGAAAAGCGATGGCGCAGCATACGAACAACAGCACGAGTATATGTAAACGGTTCAAAAAAGGACGGCGGGCGCGAAAAAGGAAAAAGCTAAAATCTTCAATCAATATAACAATTTCGGTCACCCAAGTCACTTACCTTAAGACCGTTATAAGCGTTAACGAGCCGCGCCGGAGCCGGGGATGCAACGGGGGCGCCAGCCCCCTTGCCAAGCCGGTTTTGTCTTACAAAACACAGCTTGCCTTTTGCCTTTTGGCGTTAATGGCCTTGCTCACCGGCAAGCTTTCTTGACGCAGTTTATAGGATCGGCGCGCGATCCCCCGCACCCGGTCGGATCACATGCGCGGCAACGGTGACGCCTTCGGCCTTCATGCAGGCTTGGATGATCTGGAACAGATTGGCGGCGGTCGGGCTTCCGCTCGGGCCGAGCGTGCGCATCAGATTCTTGTCGACCTTGCCAGTGCGCCGCGCCAGTTCAGGAAAGCCGATGGTCGCGTTGACGTATTGGCGCAGCAAAAGCCGCCCCTCGTCCAGTTCTCCGGCCAGCAGGGCGTTGATCGCATCTTCGAGCATCTCGGCCGCCATGTCGGGGTTGCGCTCCACCATGGCTTTCATGCTGTCTTTGTAAGGTGTCGTTGGCATTTTCATTTTTCCTTTCAATGGTTGCGCTCCGCCTGACACAGGCGCCAAAGCTCCTTGGCCTTGGCGATGTCGTCGCTCTGGCGTTTCTTCGTGCCGCCGTGAAGCAGGATCACGAGGCGGTTGCCTTCCCGGCCGAGATAGACGCGGTATCCGGGGCCGTAGGTCAGCCTGATCTCGTGAACACCTCCGCCCACGGATTTGAGGTTGCCAGTGTTGCCTTCTTCGAGGCGCGCCAGGGCGATGTTGACCCGCCGCCGCGCTTCCCGGTCGATGTCCTCCAGCCACTTGATGAATGGCTGTTTTCCATCCGGCGTTGTGTAAACTTCGATCTCTAGCATCCGAGATAATGGTATCAAATTTGATACTATTTGTCAACGGGCTTTATTCCCCCGTCCGCTCCCTGTTCGATCCGCGCCGGAGGCGTGATCGAACCGCGCACAGCGCGGCCTTTTGATGCTCCCCGTCCCGATCCTCTAACTCGGCCGCACGCGCTACGCCGCCGTCACCCGAAGGGCCGGAACGCAGTGGCGGAATCCGCGTAGCGGATTTGACGGTATAGGCGGGCCGTGTGGCATCGTCCGGCATCCGGGCGGGGAAATTCTTCTAGGATGGAAAAGACGGACGCGGTTTCTAGATTGCTCCCGTCAACTGCACCAGCTTTGCTCCGATAGCCCAGTCGTTTCAGGCATCTGGATCGTTGGCTTCCATCACTCATTTGGATAGCAAGTGCTTTGGGCACAAAGCGGAGACCTCCGTGGAACGATCAATCGAACATATCCCAGGTGACATCGACGGGGTGACGTACAGCTTTCCCGTCTATCGCTTCGACGGATCGGCCGGCGCGCCGTCGGCCTATATCCAGGCCGCATTGCATGGCGATGAATTGCCGGGCGTCGTGGCGGTCGACGCGCTGATGCCACTGCTGCGCAAAGCTGACGACGAAGGGAGAATTCGTGGACGCCTGACAGTGGTGCCATGGTGCAATCCGATCGGGCGGGCCCAATATCTGTTCGGCGACCGGCAAGGACGGTTTCATGTCAGCACGCGGACCAATTTCAATCGCGATTTTCCGTTGCTCGCGTCGCCCGATGCCACGCTGCCGGCGCATGACGACCTGACCGTTTCCGTCGACGCGCGGCTCAAGCGGCGTCTGTTGGCGCTGTCGATGGGACACGACATCGTGCTGGACCTCCACTGCGATGATGAAAGCGTTCCTTATCTCTATGTGCCGGCGGTGCTTTGGCCGCATATGGCCGACTGCGCGGCGGCGATGAACATGGATGCCGTGGTGCTGTGGAGCGGCGATTGCGGCGCGGCTTTCGACCAGGCGTCCATCGATCCCTATCTCAAGGCAGCGCCCGATGTCGCACGGTTCGACCGGCGCATCGTGACGACCGTCGAATATCGAGGCGGCGCAGACGTGAATGCGGCGCTGGCCCAAGGCGATGCGAACGGCATCTATCGCGTCCTGGTGGCGCGGGGCGTCATCGAGGACACGAACCTGCCGCCGCTGAAGCCATTCGCGGGCTTGGCTGCTCCGATCGAGCATGTAGAAATGGTGCGTTCGCCCTGTTCCGGAGCGATTCTCTATCACGTCAAGCCGGGCAATCGGGTGGAGGCAGGCGCCGCGCTCTGCACGATCGTCAATGCGCCCGGTGAGCCGGATGGCTCCGTCGATATCGTCGCGCCGCAAGCCGGTCTTGTGCTGACGCGCAGGAGTTGCCGTTTCATCGAAGCGGGCGGCGATCTGGTAAAGCTGGTTGGGAGCCGGCCGAGCGCGACCCACAAGGAAGGCGCGCTCGAGTCGTAAACCGGCCGCTATGGCATCAGTTGGCCGCCATTCACCTCAATGACCTGGCCGGTGATGTAGCCGCTCATCGCTTCCGAAGAGAGGAACAGGTAAGCGCCAACGCATTCTTCCGGCGCGGCGGCGCGGCCCATGGGGATTTGCCCCAGCATCGCCGCGACGTGCTGCGGTTGCGAATAGCGGTCGTGAAAGGGCGTGTCGATATAGCCGGGCGCGACCGCGTTGACGCGGATCTTGTCGGCGACCCATTCCTTGGCCATGCCGCGCGTAACGTTGGAGACAAACGACTTTGCCGAGCCGTAAATGCCGGCGCCACCGCCCGCACCGTTGCGCGCCGCCACGGATGACGTGTTGACGATGAAGCCGCCTTGTTTCTTCAGCCAGGGTAACGCCGCGCGGCAGGCGGTGACGACGGAGCGGGCGTTCAAATCCATGACCTTGTCGTACTGCTCGTCGGTCATGTCCGCGTAGGGCACGCGGCCTAGCATCCCGCCGGCATTGTTAACCAACCCATCGAGACGGCCGAAACGCTGCGCCGTTTCCTCAACGACGCGGATGACGTCGGCGGATTTCGAGAAATCGCCGGCCACGAGAAAAACATCCAGCCCTTCGTCCTTGAGTTCTCTGGCAATAGCCTCCGCGGGACCACGGCTCGCATTGTAATGGAGGCCGACCTTGCACTTCTGGCGCGCATAAGCCTTCGCCAGGGCAGCGCCGATGCCGGTTGAGGCCCCTGTGACGAGGACCGCCTTGCCGGCGAGGTCTGGGATGACGATTTGGCTGACGGCGGTCATATGCAACTCCTTGCGGTTGGGCCTAACGATGAAGGCGGGCAACCGAGTGCGTCAACCCGTTGAAGGCGCAATCTCTGGATTCCGGTTGCACGCTCCCGCATTCGTCGCTAATGGAATCGTCATGTGCATGAAGTCGATCAACACCGCGTGGTGGTGGGCCAGCTAAGGCGGCCGACGACAACGCGTGCGCGTGAAAATGTTTGGCCGCAACGGAAAACCCGGGCGGCCTTTTGTTTTTACAGGGCTTTCCGGCACCCCGAGGGAGACGGAAATGAGTTTGGAAGTCCTTGAGAACGGCGCGGAACGCTTCGTCACGGAAGGCGGCGTGACCATTACCCGCGAACGGCACGACAAGCCCTATGAGGGTGCGATCGACGCCTATGTGACCGCCCTGGACAGCCGCCGCGGCGCGGTGTTCTCCTCAAACTACGAATATCCGGGCCGTTACACGCGCTGGGATACGGCCATCATAGACCCACCGCTCGTGATTTCGGCGCGGGGCCGGTCGATGCGGATCGAAGCGCTGAATGCGCGCGGCGAGGTGATGTTGTCCTTCATCGCTCGGGCGCTGCTGGCTGTGGACGAGATCGCGCTGACGCAGACGACCAGGCGCCGGCTGGCGCTGACGGTCGCAGAGCCCGGCCGCGTGTTCACCGAGGAGGAGCGCAGCCGCGTGCCTTCGGTGTTTACGGTGCTCAGGGCGATCACCAGGCTTTTCAAGACGAATGAGGACGCCAATCTCGGGCTCTATGGCGCGTTCGGCTACGATCTCGCCTTCCAGTTCGATCCCGTCGACTATCACCTCGAACGCAAGGAGAGCCAGCGCGACCTGGTGCTCTATTTGCCCGACGAAATTCTGGTCGTCGACCACTATTCGGCAAAAGCGTGGACCGACCGCTACGACTTTGCCGTTGATACGGCCACAACCTCCGGGCTGGCGCGCGACGGCGTGGACGAACCGTTCAAGACCGCCGACCGCATTCCGCCGCGCGCTGACCATGAGCCTGGCGAATATGCGGCGCTGGTGCGCAAGGCAATGGACAGCTTCAAGCGCGGCGACCTGTTCGAAGTCGTGCCGGGGCAGATATTCTACGAACGCTGCGAAAGCCAGCCGTCGGATATTTCGCGGCGCCTCAAGGCGATCAACCCCTCGCCCTATTCCTTCTTCATCAATCTCGGCGAGAACGAATATCTGATCGGCGCGTCGCCGGAGATGTTCGTGCGGGTGAACGGCCGCCGCGTCGAAACCTGCCCGATCTCCGGCACGATCAAGCGCGGCGACGACGCGATTTCGGACTCCGAGCAGATCCTGAAACTGCTCAATTCCAAGAAGGACGAGTCCGAGCTCACCATGTGCTCGGATGTCGACCGCAACGACAAGAGCCGCGTCTGTGAGCCGGGCTCGGTGCGGGTGATCGGCCGGCGGCAGATCGAGATGTATTCCCGGCTGATCCACACGGTGGATCATATCGAAGGCCGCCTGCGCGAAGGCATGGATGCGTTCGACGCGTTCCTGTCGCATGCCTGGGCGGTGACCGTCACCGGCGCGCCGAAGCTTTGGGCCATGCGTTTCATCGAGCAGAACGAGAAGTCGCCCCGCGACTGGTACGGCGGGGCGATCGGCATGGTAAACTTCAACGGCGATTTGAACACGGGCCTGACACTCCGCACCATCCGCGTCAAGGACGGCATCGCCGAGGTGCGCGCAGGCGCCACATTGCTGTTCGACTCCGTGCCGGAGGAAGAAGAAGCCGAAACCGAACTGAAGGCATCCGCCATGATCGCCGCGATCCGTGACGCCAAATCGGGCAATGCCGCTGGAACCGAGCGCCAGACGGCGCGTGTCGGCGAAGGCGTCAATATCCTGCTCGTCGACCACGAAGACAGTTTTGTACACACGCTAGCGAACTATTTCCGCCAGACCGGCGCAAATGTCTCGACCGTGCGCACGCCAGTGCCGGAAGAGATTTTCGACCGCCTCAACCCGGATCTCGTCGTGCTGTCGCCCGGCCCGGGCTCGCCAAAGGACTTCGACTGCGCGGCGACGATCAAGAATGCGCGCAAGCGCGATTTGCCGATCTTCGGCGTTTGCTTGGGATTGCAGGCGCTGGCCGAGGCTTATGGCGGCGAGCTGCGCCACCTGCACATTCCGATGCACGGCAAGCCCTCGCGCATCCGGGTGTCGAAACCGGGCGTCATCTTCTCCGGTCTGCCGAAGGAAGTGACGGTCGGCCGCTATCACTCCATCTTCGCCGACCCGGTCCGGCTGCCGGACGACTTCCTCGTCACGGCTGAAACCGAGGATGGCGTGATCATGGCGTTCGAGCATCGGCGCGAGCCGATCGCCGCCGTGCAGTTCCACCCAGAATCGATCATGACGCTAGGCGGCAACGCCGGCATGCGGATGATCGAGAACGTCGTGGCGCACCTGCCGAGGAAGGCGAAGGACAAGGCGGCGTGAGGCAAGTTCGCGCCCTTACCCTCTCCCTTGTGGGGAGGGTCGATCCCGAGCTGGCGAAGGGACCGGGGTGGGGGTATGCCGCGCCGATCTTCGATTACCCCCACCCCGACGCTTCGCGTCGACCCTCCCCACAAGGGGGAGGGTAAGAAACGCCATGACCTCCAAACAGCGTGTCGCCCAACTCGCCTTCTGGTCCATCGTGATCTCCATCGTCGTGCTGGCGCTGAAAGCCTATGCCTGGTGGATCACCGGGTCTGTCGCGCTCTATTCGGATGCGCTAGAATCGATCGTCAATGTGATCGCGGCCGGCGCTGCCTTCTGGGCGATCCGCGTCAGCCACATGCCGGCGGACGCCGACCATCAGCACGGTCACCACAAGGCCGAATATTTTTCCGCCGTCCTAGAAGGCGTGCTGATCTGCGTCGCCGCGATTCTGATCCTGGCGGAGGTATGGCGCGCGTGGCAGCACCCTGCCCCGATGGAGCAGAGCTGGACCGGCATCGGTGTGAACGCCGTCGCCTCGGCGATCAACGGCGTCTGGGCCTGGATGCTGATCCGCATGGGCCGCGAAGCGCGCTCGCCGGCGTTGGTGGCCGATGGCCACCACATCATGACCGATGTCTATACGTCGGCAGGCGTCATCGTCGGCCTCGTCGGCGTGGTAGCAACCGGGCAGCAATGGCTCGACCCGGCGCTTGCGGTACTGGTCGCTCTCAACATCCTCTACCAAGGCTGGAGCGTCATTCTCTCCTCGCTCGGCGGGCTGATGGACAAGGCGGTCGAGCCGCAGGAGGGTATTCGCATCCGCGACATCATCTCGGCGAACTCGAAGGGTGCGATGGAGGTGCACGACCTCAAGACACGCATCGCGGGCCGCGCCACCTTCATCGAATTCCATCTCATCGTCGACGCCGACATGACCGTTCGCGAAAGCCATGTGATCTGCGACCGCATCGAGGATGCGCTGAAGGCGGAAGTGCCGAGCGTGCGGGTGACCATCCATGTCGAACCTGACGATGAAGCAAAACTGCCACCCGGCACGAGCGCGGTGCCTTTTGCGTGACCTCGCATGTGCCTTGAAGATGCGAGGCAAGACCGGCGCGACATTTCCAATTCGTCACTACGACCTAGGACGCCGTCATGAACGCTCCTGACAAGGATGAGCCGTCCTCGCGGCTGTCCGGACTGACGCGCCCAGTTCAGTGGGCGCTGCTTCTCATTGCCTCGATCGTGCTGGCGGCGCTGTTTGAACTCGTCCACTTGCCCGCCGCGCTGCTGATCGGCCCGTTGATCTGCGGCATTGCCGCTGGTGTCGGCGGGATCACAGTGCGGGTGGCGCGGCCATTCTTCGGCGCGGCGCAGGCGGTTCTGGGATGCCTGATCGCCATGTCGATCTCGCTCTCGATATTCTCCACAATTGCCGACGAGTGGACGTTGGTGCTCGGCGTCGTTGCAGCGACAGTTCTCGCCAGCAGTTTCCTTGGCTGGCTGATCAGCCGCTGGAAGATACTCCCGGGAACGACAGGCGTATGGGGGTCGGTCCCCGGCGCGGCGACGGCGATGGTTTTGATGGCCGGAGCGTTCGGCGCGGACCAAAGACTGGTCGCCTTCATGCAATATCTGCGCGTGATCATGGTGACAATCGCCGCCGCCCTGATCGCCCGGCTGTGGGTCGATACGTCGGGCGTCGAAGCCGCGCCGGTCGTCTGGTTTCCAATCATCGATCCGCTCGCCTTCGGCGCTACGATTGGCATAGGCGCGGCCGGTGCCCTGATCGGCCAGTTGATCCGACTGCCCTCGCCGCATTTTCTCGGCGCGTTCATCCTTGGCAGTGTGCTGCATCTCGGGTTCAGCGTGGAGATGCAGTTGCCGGAATGGCTGCTGGCGATCAGCTATACGGTGATTGGCTGGTCGATCGGTCTGAATTTCAACCGGCCGATCCTGATCCATGCCGCCCGCGCCCTTCCGAAGATCGCGCTGTCCATCCTAACCTTGATGGCCTTCTGCGGCCTGCTCGCCTGGCTGATCGTGGAAACACTCGCGGTCGACCCGCTGACGGCCTATCTGGCCACCAGTCCGGGCGGAATGGATTCCGTCGCCATCATCGCGGCTGCCTCGGACAGCGTGGACATTTCCTTTGTGATGGCGCTGCAGGCCGCACGTTTCCTCGTCGTACTGATGCTCGGGCCGAGCATCTCATGGGCCGTGGCTCGGCTGGTGAAGGGGTGAACCCAGACCCTGCTCAAGTCACCGCGCAAAATTGGCCAGGATCAGCCCCTCCGGTCTTTCAAATCCTCGTCCAGCCAGCGGCCGAAGAAGTAAGGCAACTGCTTGTGCCACCATGGCCAGTCGTGGGCCACATCGCCGCCCCAGAAGTCGACCCAGGCGGGGATTTCCTTTGCCGCGAGCACACGCTCCAGCGCGTGTGTTTCAGTGAGCATCGGCTCTTCCCAGGCGCCGCGTCCGCAGCAGAAAATCAGCCGCAAGGACCGCAGCCGCTCGAGTGTTCCGTGGTCCTCAAGCTTGGCGAGATAGTCGAGCGGCGAGTTGAAATAAATGTCGCCCGAGAGATCATCGCCCAGAAAGCCTTTCGTCGAATAAACGCCCGACAGGGAAACCACGCCGGAGGCCACATCCGGGAAGCGGAACACGAAGTTGGAGGCGTGGAAGCCGCCCATGGAGCAGCCGGTGAAGATCGGCTTCAGGGCCTGCCCGCCATTCGAGGCGGCGGCCGTGCCCACGATTTCCGGCAGCGCTTCGTTGCGCACATGGCGGAAATAGGCTTCGTGCCGGGCGATGCGGCCGCCATGCTCGCCGCCCTTGTTGAAGAAGGTTTCGCTGTCGATCCCGTCGATGGTGAAAAGCTGGATGCGGCCGGTATCGATCAACTCACCCAGCGCGCCAACGCCGCCCTGATCCTCGAACTGGTAGAAGGTTCCCTGGGACGTCGGAAACACGACGACCGGGCGGCCGGCAAAACCGTAACGCTTGTACTCCATGTCGCGGCCAAGCTCGCCGCTCCATGCCTTGTGATAAGAAATATCCACTTATGCCTCTTCCTGAATATATTTGACCGCCTCGCGCAACGCTGCGAGATCCTTCGACCGGAGCTGATAGGCATAGTTGCCCATCGCCTTGGAGAAGATCTTTTCGATTTCGTTGTGCCGGACGATCTTGTCTGCGTGCGCGGCTAGCACGTCCTGATGGCTGTGGCGATAGTGATAGTGGTTCTTGCGGCTGGCATAGGCGGTAAAATATTTACCCTTGAAATCGCCGCTCACCCTATTGTTGACGACCATGTTGGCCCATTCGGCATAGATGTCGATGTCATAGGTGTAGTTGATGGCGTCGGTCATATAGCCGCCCGGCGGGCGAATATTGACCTCGAGCGCATAAAGCTTGCCGTTCTTGTGCTCGAACAGCTCGATGTGGAAAAAGCGTTCCTTCAGATCAAAGGCCTTGACGATCTTGCGGCCCATTTCCTCCACTTCGGCCGGAATCTCTGGCCGGCAGACGTAGCTCATGTGCAGGTTCTTGTTGACGACATCCATAATGGAGCCGTCGTATCTCGTGCTGGCGCAAAAGACGATTTCACCGTCCTTGTTCACCAGGCCGTCGAAGGTTACGACGAGACCGTCGATGAATTCCTCCATGACAAAGGACACGTCCTCCGGCTTGGTGCGGAAGAATTCGTCGAGATCCTGCTGGTTTGACAGCTTGTAGGTGTTCGCCGCGCCGGCGCCGGAATCCGGCTTGACGACGACCGGATAGCCGACGCGCCGGATGAACTCCAAGGCGCCGGGCCGGTCGGACGTCTTCTTCTGCGCGATAACCGTGACGCCAGCCTTGCGGAAGGCGGCGCGCATGCGGCTCTTCTTCTTGATGTTCTGCACATAGTCGAGGCGGATGCCCCAGATGTTGAAGTCCGTGCGGATGCCGGCTTCCAGATCAAGCCAATGCTCGTTGAGGGACTCGAAGCGGTCGATGCGGCCGTGCTTGTGGATGAAATGACCCATCGCGCGATAGGTCTGATCATAATTCTCCATGTCGGCGATGCGGTAATATTCGGACAAGGAGTCGCGCAGCTTCTTGTCCAGCCCGTCATAAGCCGCGTCGCCAATGCCGAGCACCGTCGCGCCGGCTTTCTTCAGCCGATCGCAGAAATCCGTGCCCGTGGATGGAAAATGCGGCGAGAAGAATACGAAATTCATGCAAGTCCTCCCTCTGACCTGACCAATGTTGCGCATTTGACGGCAATGGAAAAGGGGCAGCCGGCTTCGCGCCATGCCGATAATGCTAATTGCGATCATGGACTTGGACGAGCGCGCCAGCCTAAGCTTGGTGTGCGCCCTTTGACCGGAGCAGAGCAGATGGCCAAGACAGACTTCCAATCCGTCGATGACTATATGGCGACGATGCCGGAAGCGACGTGCAAAGTGCTCGATGAGGTCCGTGCGATCATCCGCAAGGTGTTGCCGGGCGCGGAGGAGGTCATTTCTTACCAGATTCCGGCTTACAAACAGGACGGCATCGCCGTGATCTATTTCGCCGGCTGGAAAGAGCATTTTTCGCTCTACCCCGTTGGCGAAAGCTTCGCCGAGGCCTTTCCGGAGGAGGCGAAAAAATATCCTATCGCCAAAGGCACGGTTCGGTTTGCTCTGGATGAGAAGGTGCCGACGAGGCTCATCAGGAAGATCGTCAAGTTGCGCGCCAAGGAAGCAGCCGAAGAAGCGAAGGCCAAGGCGGCAAAGAAAAGCCGGCGCAAATAGGCCGCTAGCAGCAAATATATTAGCGCCTTCTGCTGGACGCGGCATGGCGCAAGGAGCGGCCCGGGTGTATCATCGGAGAATGGCGGATCACCGAGGAGGAATGCTGTCCGAGCAGATCGGAGGTTTCCATGCGCGCTCGTCATCTTCTGTACGCCGCCAGCCTTCCAGCCATCGCATTCGTCGCCTTCGGGGCCAGCGTCGCGGCAACCCGCGTCGCGCCGGCGGACACCCCACTGGAATTGGCCAACGCCCCGCATTGCCGGGTCGCGAACATCCCGGCGCAGGTTCTGTCGCCCGATGTCATCAAAGCCTATGAGGAAGCTGAACCGCCGCTTTGGGACGATCTCGGAATCCTGACCTTCAAGGTCTCGACCGCAAAGCCCGATGCGCAGCTCTATTTCGACCAGGGCTTGCGGATGACCGCGAATTTCAACCATGCCGAGGCCGGACGCGCATTCCGCAAGGCGCAAAAGATCGATCCTGATTGCGCCCTGTGTTTTGCGGCCGAGGCTCTGGTGCTCGGACCGAACATCAATGCGCCGATGGACCCGGTCGCCATCCCGCTAGCCGTGGCCGCGGCCAAGAAGGCGACGGAGCTTGCATCCAAAGCAAGCGACAAGGAAAAAGCGATCATCGAAGCCATCGCCGTCCGCTATTCGGACGATCCGGCTGCCGAGCGTCCGAAGCTCGACGCAGCGTTCGCCGACGCAATGGTCGCGCTGTCGGACAAGTATCCAGACGATCTGGAACTGGCCACGCTGGCCGCAGAAGCGGACATGGACACGCAGCCGTGGGACTATTGGGAGCCTGGCGGCGCAGCGCCGAAGGGCAGAACCGCCGATGCCTTGAAACGCATCGAGGCCGTGCTCGCCAAGGCGCCGAACCACCCGTGGGCGATCCACCTCTACATCCATCTCGTCGAAGCCTCGGATAAGCCCGAACGCGCGGAGCCTTATGCGGATCGTCTGGCGGCCTTGATGCCGGGCGCCGGCCATATCGTGCATATGCCGAGCCACATCTATCACCGCGTAGGCCGCTATCAGGACGCGCTGAAATCCAACGCAGACGCTTCCAAGATCGACGAAGAATATATCACGCAAACCGGCGCGACGGGCGTCTACTCGATCGGCTACTACTCGCACAATGTGCATTTCGTGCTCATCTCGGCGCAATTGGTCGGCGATCGCGATCTGGTGCTGGCGCAGGCCGACAAGCTGGACAAATGGCTGAGCAACGAGGTGGCCACGGCTGTTCCCATCGCGCAGCCGGTGAAGGCCGCGCCCTATTTCGCCTGGGCACAATATGCGGACGCCGACAAGCTCGTATCGCTGCCCGAGCCGCCCGGCGCCGCGCCCTATGTTAAGGCGCACTGGCATTACGCCAGGGGCATCGGCCTGGTCGGCAAGAAAGACCTCGCCGCGGCGCGCGAGCAAGCCGACGCAATCGCGAAGATAAATGCCGAAACGGACTGGTCCGTGATGGATGCGTGGGGCGTTCCCGCCAAACCCGTGCTGCAGGTGGCTGAAGACGTTCTCCGGGCGAGGGCCGCGCAAGCGGAAAGCGATGACATGGCTGCCATAGAGATGTGGAAGAAGGCGGTCGAAGTCCAGGATACCATCCCGTATATGGAGCCGCCGTACTGGTATTACCCTGTACGTCAATCGCTCGGGGCCGCGCTGCTCAAGACCGGAAAGGCGGACGACGCCGAGAAGGAATTCAACGCAGCGCTTGCCCATGCGAGGGGCAGCGCCTGGGCGCTCTACGGATTGCAGCAGGCCGCCAAGATGCGCAAGGACGCGGCCGCCGAAACAAAGGCGACCGACAACTTCACCAAGGCCTGGCGCGGCGATCCGGCTTTCCTGACGCTCGAGCGGCTCTAGGACCAGTTCTGCCGCCGCGCCGACATATCGGCGCGGCGATGAGCCTTGACGGGAGCGTGGCAAAGCAGATGAAAACCGGAATCGCGAATATTCCGGTCAATTGCCGTTCTTCTACCTTACGGAATATGTTATCCTCCTTCTTTTCCAGCACCGGCGATGACGATGTCAGAAATAGAACTGCACTTTCAGGAGGCTTTTTCTGGCGAAACTATTCAGATTTTACTTAACGGCAAGCTGGTCGCGGAGCGATCAATGAAGACGCGCTACCAGACCGGTCTTGCCCACATCGAAAAGCTCGATGCCAAGCCCGGCGACGAAATTGAGGTCCGCGTCGCCGGCAAGGGGATATCTTCGAAAGTAAATATAGTCGATTCTGATAAAAATACTTCAAATTATAAGGTAATAATGAAAGATGGTCGCATCTTTTCTGAATACAGTAAAGATCCATTGCTGTATCTTTAGAAGTATCTTATAATCCTATTGTTGTAGACTCCTCTTGTTAGCGGGAACTCGAGGGGCCGCCCTGCTATCAATAGGAGATACCATGGACACGCTAGCCAAGCCCGCGGCTCGCCGCGGCAAGACGAAGTCATTGCAAGGGCCGAGCGCTAATACTTCCATTACTTCCCTCGACGACTCACAGCATCCCGAATTTCTGAATGGCATCGTCGACGACGGAACGCTCGAAGCCTTTACGCCCAATCCCGATGATCCATTCATCCCGCCGGGCATTCCCGGCCAGATTCCGGGCATACCGAAGCCGGATTTTCCGACCCTGCCAATTCCGCCGCTGAAGATCTGTGGGCCGGTCAGCGGCCGCTACAGACATGTCAATCCGCCGATCATCGCGCCCGCGCCTCTGCCGGCAAGCGCGGGAGCAGTGCCTATTCTTCCGACTTTGACAAGCTGGACCGTGCGGGTCGACGTCGACCGGTTCTTTCCGCAAAAGCGCATCAGCATCGAAGCCTCGCGCCTGTTTCCGCGTAAGCGGGAACATGTCATCGCCGAGGTCTCGTCGGACAAGTGCCTCGGCATCTTCAAGCGCAAGGTCGAGGCGAACATCGTGTATCGCGAAGGCGACACGGGACTGATCCCCGATGGCAAGGTGGTGTTCGACGCGAGGCGCACCCAAGGCGGGCTGACCTATGGGGCCTATCAGCTTTCGATCGTTCAGGCCGACAGCACGGTCAGGAAGTTCGACCTGACTTTCGTGTCGCCGCAGTTCGACGACGTCGAATTCGAGGTCGACCATGTGGCCAACGCCAGCCCGGTGGTCACCGGCTACGATACCGGCTCGCACCCGAACAAGCCGGCGAGCCTGCCTGCCGAGATGGTTACGCTCGACACGACGTTCCGCCGCGCCGGCTTCAACGTGTCGATGTCGCCCAACTCATCAACCATTCCGCTCGCCGACGCCGGGGCCAACGGCACCTGGAGCGACGCGGAAATGCACAATGCGATGGTGACGTACTGGTCGCGCTTCGCCGATAAGCCGCAATGGGCGATGTGGGTGCTGTTTGCCGCCCGCCACGACCAGGGCCGCTCGCTGGGCGGCATCATGTTCGATGATATCGGGCCGAACCATCGCCAGGGCACGGCGATCTTCACCGACAGCTTCATCGTCGATGCGCCGGCGGGCGATCCCAACCCGCAGGCATGGATCAACCGCATGGTCTACTGGACGGCCGTGCATGAAATGGGTCACGCCTTCAACCTGGCGCATGCCTGGCAGAAGGATCTCGGCAGCCCATGGATTCCGCTTGCCAATGAGGAGAACCTGCGCTCGTTCATGAACTATCCGTTCCGCGCACCGTGGAACCAGCAGACCTTCTTCAGCGGTTTCGAGTTCCGTTTCTCGGACAGCGAACTGGTGTTCATGCGGCATGCGCCGCGCCGGTTCGTGCAGATGGGCAACGAGAACTGGTTCGACAATCACGGGTTCGAGGCTCCAATCGATCACCCGGCCAACCGCTTCACGTTGAAGCTGCGGCCGAACCGCGACGTCAACACGTTCGACTTCCTCGAGCCGGTGAAGCTTGAACTCAAACTAACCAACAAGTCGGATACGGCAGTTATCGTGGACGCGGACTGCATCGCGGATGGCGACCACATCGCCTTGCTGGTGCGCCGCGACGGCGGCATCACCAAACGCTGGCGGCCTTTCGCGACGCATTGCGAGAAGCCGGAAATGAAGTCGCTGGGCAGTGGCGAATCGCTCTACGCCTCGCACTTCGCCGGCGCGTCGACGCAAGGCTGGCTGATCGACGAGTCGGGCTTCTACACGGTGCAGGCGGCCGCACAGATCGATGGCGAGACGGTCATTTCGAATCCGCTGCGCATCTATGTCGGCGCGCCGGCCTCGAAGACCGAGGACAAACTCGCGCCCGACTATTTCACCGAAGACGTCGCGCGCGTGCTGGCCTTCTATGGCGCGCCCGAACTCGACAAGGCCAACGACGTGCTGCGGCAGGTGGTAGTGGAAGTGCCGACCAATCCGGCGGCAACACAGGCCGCCGTTGCGCTCGGCGATCCGGCCAAGGACCGCTTCAAGGTGCTCGATGCCGGCGCCACCAGCGCCGACCTCCAGATTCGCTCGCTCGAACCGCAGGTGGACAAAGCCATGGCCTCGGAAGGCACGGCGCTGGTCAACAAGGCGGATGAGGCGGCGGAGACCATGGGCCACATCGACTATCGCAAGAAGTCGGAGGGCCTTGCCACGGCGCTTGCCGACGCCGGCGAGAAAGAGGCCGCCGTCAAGGTGCAGAAGACTATGGTCGAGACGCTGGCCAAGCGCGGCGTTCTGCCGACCGTCGTTGCCGCCTCCAGGCGGGCGCTGGACAAGATGCAGAAATAGATTTCTGCCCGGGGGCTCGCCGGTTCGGCGAGCCCCTTTCCTGCACCCATCAGGCAGATCGTGGCGATGTGGGCAGGCTGGAGTTACAGGAACAGTGTTCCTTCAGCGACCCGCACGCCGCTGCCCCGAATACGGACACGGTCGCCATCGACATCGACGCCGATCAGGCTGGTGCGGCCCAGTTTCGTGCCCTGCTCGATCGTAACCCTGCCTTCCGGCAGTAGGCCATGACGCACCAGATGCGCCGCCAGCGGACCTGCCGCCGTACCCGTCGCCGGGTCTTCGGGGATGCCCATCGTCGGGTTGAAGAAGCGGGTGTAGACCTGCGCAGTCTCCTGACGAGCCCCGAGTGCGAAGATGTTGAAGCCTTCGCCGCTGCATTCGGCCAGCAACCGGCGCAAGCCTGCGGTGTCCTGCTCCGCGCGGTCGACGGCCTCGAGCGTGCGCAGCGGCACATGCAGGTGCCCCGCCCCAGTGTCGACGACCTGCGCCGGCAGTGTGTCGGTTGCGATATCATCGGCGTCGAGATTGAGAAGGCTCGCCAGCCGCGCCACGTCAGTCACCTGGTTCAGCCAGCGCGGTACCGCCTGCTGCATGATGGCTTCGACGACGCCGTCGCGTCGCGACACCGTAAGCGGATAAGTCGCCTCGCCGATCTCCTGCACGAATGGCGTTTCGCCGTTGCTCAGCTTCAGCCGCCCCGACAACGCCAGCCAGATCCAGACGCCTAGCGAGTTGTGCCCGCCCGCGCCGAACACCTCCTCACCCGCCATGGTGAAGGACCGAATGCGCCAGTCCGCTTCGGGGCGCGTCGGCGGCAACAAGAAGCTGGTCTCGACCAGATTGAACTCGCGCGCGATGAGCGCCAGCGTTTCGGTCGGCAAATTCTCGGCGCCTTCCACCACCGTCAGTGGATTGCCGCCAAGCGGTTGCGCCGCGAATACATCGATGATGGCATAGGGCAGCTTTTGCGTTTTCATCTCATGTCACCCAGCTGATCAGCGCAGCAATGTGCTGAAGAACGTACGGATATCGGCGGCCAGAAGGTCCGGCGCGGCAGAAGCGGCGAAGTGGCCGCCGCGCGGCATCTGCGTCCAATGCACGATATTGTTGGCGCGCTCGGCAAAGCTTTTCACCGAGCGGAAATCGTTCGGGAAGACCGAGACGCCAGTCGGCGTCGGGTTCATCTCTTCGCGATACCCGCCACCGGACTGGCGATCTTCGTAATAGATGTTGGCGGCCGAACCGCCCGTCGCGGTGAACCAGTAGAGCGACGCCTGCGCCAGATAACGGTCGCGGTCGAGATCGGCGGCGTCCTGCCCTTCGAAGCCGAACCAGAGTTCGGTGTTCCAGGCCATCTGGCCGACCGGCGAATCGACCAGCCCGTAGCCAAGCGTACCCGGCCGTTTCGCCTGGATCTCATGGTAACCGTTGTACTTCATGAAGTTCTCCAGGACGGCCAGCCCTTCCATCTCGAACGGATCCAGCTTGTCCATTTCACCTTCCGCACCGGTGGGAAAAGCAAAGACCTGCAGGATATGCGTGCCGACCAGCCCCTCGGGCTGCAAGATGCCGAGCTCGCGGCCAATACCGGAGCCGACGTCGCCGCCATGCGCGCCGTAGCGCCGATAGCCAAGCCGCTTCATCAGCACGTCCCAGGCCTTTGCGACGCGGATCGAATCCCAGCCCGGTTCGCGCAGCGGGCTCGAAAAGGCAAAGCCCGGGATGGAAGGGATGACCAGATCGAACGCCTGTCCTTCCAGGCCATGCGCCTTCGGTTCCGACAGTGGGCCGATAATGTCGACAAATTCAGCAAAGCTGCCTGGCCAGCCATGGGTCAGGATCAGCGGGAAGGCGTTGGGCTCGCTGGACTTGATGTGCAGGAAATGGATCGGCTGGCCATCGATCTCGGTCATGAACTGAGGGTAGCAGTTGAATTCAGCCTCGTGCTTGCGCCAATCGAAGGCATTCTTCCACTGATCGACCAGTTCCATGATGAAGCCGAGGGGCTGGCCACGCGACCAGTCGGCGGTCGTGGCGTGCGGCCAGCGAGTCTGCGCGAGCCGCGCCTTTAGATCAGCGATCAGCTCGTCGGACACGGCGATGCGAAACGGGCAGATTTCTTCTGTGGCTTGCAGCTTGGACACGACACTCTCCGGTGGCTCGTTCGATGACTGGAGTGTCGTTGGAAAAGCCGCGCGCCGATATGGAGATTGTCTCGGCGAGCCTTTAGAATAACTATATGAGTGATCTGAATCGCGTCCATCTGAACGGCCTGCGGGCAATCGAAGTGGCGGGCCGGCTCGGCACGCTGGCAAAGGCCGCCGCCGAACTCGGCGTAAGCATCGGTGCGGTCAGCCAGCACATCAACAAATGCGAAAGGCAGCTCGGCCAGGCGGTGTTCGAACGCACGCCGCACGGTTTGACGCCGACGCCTTTTGGCTTATCGCTGCTCAAACATCTGGAGTCGGGGTTTCGCGCCATCACGCGCGGCTTGGCGCTCGCCAGCGAGCCGGCGCGCACGACGCTGCGGGTCAGCACCCTGCCGGTGTTCGCCTCGAAATGGCTGGTGCCGCGACTGGCGGATTTTCAAGAGCGCAATCCGGACATTGCCGTGCAGATCGAGGGCAATTTCGAACTCACCGACCTCGACCGTTCGGGCACCGACGTCGCCCTGCGCTTCGGCAAGGGCGATTGGCCGGGAACGCGAGCCGACCTTCTGATCGCGCAAAAAGCGTTTCCGGTCTGCTCGCCCGGCGTTGCCCGAAAATTGAAAGAACCGCGCGACCTGCTGAAAGTGCCGATCGTGCATTACGAGACATCGCTGGAACATTGGGACGGCTGGCTAGCGCCCTACGGCCTCAACCACCAGCAGCTCACACGCGGCGCGACCTTCACCGAGACATCGATGTGTATGGATGCCGCCATCGCCGGGCTCGGCGTGACCTTGAGCTGGCAGGTCGCCGCGCATGACGCGCTGCGCGATGGGCGGCTTGTCCAGCCCTTCGAGCGCGAATACACGACCGGTTGGGGCATCTGGTTCGTCACCTCGGCCGAGCGCGGCGCGGACCGCAAGATCGCCGCTTTCCGCAAATGGCTGAAGCGCGACCTCGACGCGGCGTTCAGCGGCAGCGCGCAAGAGCAGCGATGACTTCTTGCCACCTTCGCGGAGCTGCGATACAAGCCTGCCCATGATTTCGAGCCGCACCATGCACGCCAGCCGCTCCGCCGCCTTCGCGGCCGAGACCGTGCGCGCGCTCGCTTCCAGCCTGCTTCTTCTCGGCCTTATGGGCGATCGCCGGGTCCGCTGAAGGAGCGCCCGGCGGTCGAGTACCGCCCGGGCCGATACTGCCGGACAGCTCCCTCAATCACCAAACCGATTGACTTAACGTTATGGCGCTGCTTGGTGCCCGGCGAAGCCGGCCAGAGCGCCGGGAGACCACAAATGAATTTCGCACAGCGAAAGATTGTCGAGGCCGATATGACCCAGTCCTTCGAGCCGAAAGGCATGCCCACTGCCGGCCGCAAATATCAGCCCTACCCCTTCGTCGGGCTCAACGATCGCACCTGGCCGTCCAGGCGTATCGAGAAGGCGCCGGTGTGGTGCTCCGTCGATTTGCGCGACGGCAACCAGGCGCTCATCGACCCGATGGGTCACGAGCGCAAGGCGCGCATGTTCCAGCTCCTGCTGGACATGGGTTTCAGGGAAATCGAAATCGGATTTCCGTCGGCGTCGCAGACGGATTTCGATTTCGCACGTTGGTGCATCGAAGAAGGCAATGTGCCCGACGAGGTCGACCTGCAGGTGCTGGTGCAGTGCCGGCCTGAACTGATTTCCCGAACGTTCGAATCCCTCGAAGGCGCGAAGACGCCGATCGTCCACTTCTATAACTCGACCAGCGAATTGCAGCGCCGCGTCGTGTTCGAGAAGGACGTCAACGGCATCAAGACTATCGCCACCGACGCGGCCAAGATGATCACCGATATGGCAGCCAAGGCCGGCGGCGGCTATCGCTTCCAGTATTCGCCGGAGAGCTTTACCGGCACCGAGCTCGAGGTGGCGCTGGAGATCTGCAACGCGGTGTCGGAGATCGTGAAGCCAACGGCCGAGAACAAGTTGATCATCAACCTGCCTTCGACGGTCGAGATGTCGACGCCAAATATCTACGCCGACCAGATCGAATGGATGTGCAGGCAGATCGACAACCGCGATAACATCATCATCTCGCTCCATCCCCACAATGATCGCGGCACCGGCATCGCCGCGACCGAATTGGGATTGATGGCGGGCGCGGACCGCGTTGAGGGTACGCTGTTCGGCAATGGCGAGCGCACCGGCAATGTCGACGTGGTCACCCTGGCGCTGAACATGTTCACGCAAGGGGTCGATCCTGAGCTGGATTGCTCCGACATCAACCGGATGAAGGCCGTCTACGAATATTCCAACCAGATGAAGATCGCCGAACGCCACCCTTATGTCGGCGAACTGGTTTACACGGCCTTTTCAGGCTCGCATCAGGACGCCATCAACAAAGGCATGAAGGCGATCATCAAATCCAACAAGGAGCTCTGGGAGGTTCCCTATCTGCCGATCGACCCGCAGGATGTCGGGCGCAGCTATGAGGCGATCATCCGCATCAACTCGCAATCTGGCAAAGGCGGCATCGCCTATGTGTTGCAGGCCGACTACGGCCTGCACCTGCCGCGTAACCTCCAGATCGAATTCTCGAAGGAAATCCAGGCGATCACGGATGCCGAAGGCAAGGAGGTTTCCTCCAAGCGCATCCACGAGGAGTTCCTGAAGGTCTACGTCGATCAACCGAAGGGCCGGCTCAAATTCGTCGACCACACGACCTTGCACGACCCCGAAAACAAAAGCCGGCGCATCGTTGAGGCGATCATCGTCGACAACGGCGTGGAAACGACCATCACCGGCAAGGGGACCGGACCGATCGACGGGTTCGTCGACGCGCTCTCGCGGCATATCGGCGTGGAAATGTCGGTGCTCGACTATTCCGAGCATTCCATGCAGCGCGGCTCGAATGCCGCGGCCATCAGTTATGTCGAGATGGAGCATCCCGGCGGCAAGCTGTTCGGGGCCGGCATCAACACGAACATCGTCGCGGCGTCTCTGGAAGCAATCATTTCCGCCGCCAACCGTATTCTGACGCTGCGTAAGCCGAGCTAATTGTAGCCAAACAGCCAATGTCTGGCTAACCAGACCACGAAAGCGCCTTGTGCGCCGGAACGAGGGCGATATGATCGCCCTCGTTGGGGGAAGGCTAAGAGCGTTGCGGACATTCGCCCCTGAAGCAACCGCGCTGCGCGGTACTCTCGAAAAACTGCTCGACAGTGAAACCTTTGCGCGTTCCGAGCGGGCCCGGAAACTGCTGCGTTATCTCGTCGAGCAGGAACAGTCAGGCCAGTCATCCCGGCTGAAGGGCTTTTCGATCGCGGTGGATGTTTTCGGCAAGGATGCCGATTTCGACCCCTCGACGGACGCGGTGGTGCGCGTGCAGGCGGGACGTTTGCGCGACCTGCTGGATCAGTATTTCGCGACGGAAGGTGTCGACGATCCTGTCCGTATCGTCATTCCACGCGGCAGCTATGTGCCGACCTACGCGCCAGGCCGTGCTGCTGAAGTTCCGGGGGAAGGGACGCCGGATCTGGAGCCGCTCGACACGCCCGCCCCACCGCGCACAGTCGTGCCGGTGGCGAGAGCGCGCAGCCGATCCGTCGGCAGGTACTTGATCCGTCAGGTGAAACTCTTCTGGATGGCGATCGCCGTGGTCATCGCCATGCTCGGCTTCGTTTCCTACAATTCCTACCGCACCGATTTCCTTGGACAGATCGCGACACCTGCCAACGCCGCGCCGGCCAGTCGAATGGCTGACGCCATTGTGAGCCTGCCGAAGGTTTTTGTGCATGCCAGCGCGGGCGAAGATACGGAAAAGGTCGGTGTCGTGCTGCGGATGGCTGTCTCCAGCTTCGATACCGCCGTCTACATAGCGCGCAAGCCGCCTGCACCGGGCGATGCAGCGCCGCTGGATTTTCTGTTTGATGTCGTTCCCGGCGCCGAAGAAGCCAGCGTGGACATCGTGTTGCAGAATGTGCGCAGCGGCCAGGTAATCATGTCGCGGACATTGTCGCCGGCCGACCTGCATCCGCGGCAATTGGAAGACCAGATCGCCGATCTTGTCAGCGCGACGCTGCCGGTTTCGGGCGCTGTGTACTCCTATCTCGAGATGAATTCTTTGCAGCGCGGGCTGACCGAGTGCCTCCTGCTGAATGATGATTATTATCTCGACCAGTCGAGTGAGAAACACAAAGCCGCGTTCGTGTGTTTCGAGAAGATGCGGGCTGCGGGCGCGCATTCGCCCTTGATCTATTCCGAGATGGCGGCATTGGAGCTGGAGGCCGTCTCGGACCGCTACGACTACCCGCCAAATGCAACCAAGGAACAGGCCCTGGAATTTGCGCGCAAGGCGATCCAGATGGCGCCGACCAGCCCATATGCTCACCGAGCCTACGGATTTCTCTACGCCGGACTGAAAAACAAAGACGAATCCGTGAAGTGGATGAAGAAGGCATACGAGCTTGGCCGTTTCGACCTGAGCATGGCCGCCGCCTACGGCTACGCGCTGATCCTTGCGGGCCGTTACGTCGATGGCTCCCCTGTCCTTGAACACGCCGTCGACACGTCGAGCGCGCGGCCGAGCTGGTGGGACTATGGGCTGTTCCTGGGCGAATATATGCTCGATCGCAACGACGTAGCCGCCGACGCCACCGATGCGCTGACAACATCGAAGCGCTCGCACTATATCGCCGCGCGGCTCATCGCTGCCAAGCTACGCAACGATGAGACAAGCCGTGAGCAACTGCTTTCGGACCTCGTCCAGAACTACAAGAAGTTTGCCGCCAATCCGCGAGCCGCCTACGAAAAAGCTGGCTATCCAGCCGATCTGGTCGAAAAATTACTTCAGGGACTTCGCTCGGCGGGCTTGGCCGGTGAAAGCTGAGCCTCAGGCGCAGACGACTGTCGACGGCCTTTACGCGGCGACGTCCGGTGAGGTTGGCCCGGTCGTCGTGCTGCTGCACGGCTTTGGCGGTCTGAGCGACGTGTGGAAGGAGATCGCCACAGCACTGGCTCCTAATCATCGCGTGATTGCCTACGACTTGCCCGGTCACGGGCGTTCGGTCGATTATCCAGGCGGTGGCCCACCAAAAATCGCGGCAAAAGCCGTGATCGGCGATCTTCGCTCGCGCGGCTTGGCCGCTGTGCACGTCGTCGGGCACTCGATGGGCGGCGCAATCGCAATATTGGCGGCTCTGGCCGCGCCAGATCTTATGGTTTCGTTGACACTCGTGGCGCCAGGCGGCATGGGCGAAGAAATCAATGCACCGCTGCTGTGTCGATTCGGGGCGACGCATACGATGGATGATATCGCTGCCTGCTTGAAGGAGATGTCGACGCCCTACGCCGCCGACCCACAGTCGGGCGCGAGCGTTCTGGCCGGAGCGCGCCAGTCCTTCGAACAGCAGCAAAAGCTGGTGGAGATTGCCGCGCTCATTACAAGGGATGGAAAACAAGGCGTCATCCCCAGGGAAATGCTGACCTCGCTCGCTATGCCAGTGTCCGTTCTGTGGGGAACCAAAGATTTGGTCCTACCGTTCGCGCAGACGCGCAATCTGCCGCCAAACTTCGAGGTCAAGGAACTGTCCGGCGCTGGCCATATGCTGATCGAAGAAGCGCCGGGCGCCATCATCGAGTCACTTCTTCGGCAAATCGAGGCGACAACCAAATCTGTCGCCTGAGATCGGCATCGTCTCAAACCAGATGCATTCCGCTCCAGCCTATGTTAGCAGATTGTTAACCCTAGGCTTGTCGGCCGGAGGATGCCGATGAAAGACGACAATGTAACCGCGTTCGAACCACCCAAGCGGCTCGCCGAAGCGATCCGCGAGGTCAAGAATGCGATCGCCGACCGCGATGATGTCATCATCGAGATGCGCGAGGCCGAGCGCATGCGGCTCGAGTTGCTTGCCAATGAGCTCGCGCCGATCATGGCCGAAGTGCCGGACGGGACCGACCTGTTCGATTTCGCGATTTCGTCTGGCTTGCAACCACGCTTCTGGATTGACGCGATCGCTCATGTTTCGATGGGCCGTGACAAGCGCACCTTTCGCTTTCTCAAGGACACGCGGCTGGGCCGCGTCGTTCTCGCCGAAAGCACTGATCTGAAAACGGTCGCAAATGCCGTCACCCGTTACCTCGCGGAACGGATCGTCGAACGGCAGCGGTTGATGGAAGGAGACGTCGTCGAATTCCGCAAGCAGCCGACCGGCAATGCCGACATGCCCCAGCCTTCCAGAGCCTTACCGACCGAGAAGCAAAGCGATGCGGTCAGGATTACCGACGTCGGGAATCTGGATGAACCGTCCCCCGCGGAGCTGCCCGCCCGGCAGATGCCAGGCCGGAACTCGCTGAAAAGTTTCCTGGGCGGTCTGGCGCTTGCCATTGCAGGCGCGGCCATCGGGCTGGGTGTCGCGGCCGCATTCTATTGGGACAAGTTAGGACTCGCCCCATTGATAAAAGGCGGCGGCTAGAGCGTCGGACGTTCATTTGAGTCCATAGCCTGCGGCGGCGAAGAAGTTTCTGCATTCTGTTGGAGAGAAGAGATTGCAGATATCGCCGATGGCCTGCCACAGGGCATCGATGGTTCTGATGGC
>JBFWUS010000053.1:0-40918 GCA_050247155.1 Rhizobiaceae bacterium | reverse complement strand
CTGTCCCGGGCCGGATCGCTGGGTAATGGAGTATTGCGGCAGAAAGACGTGGAAGACGAGTTCAGCCGCACCGGCCGCCAAACCGATGCCCAGAAGCAGAAAAAAAATGTTCCTGTATCGTGTCAAAGTCGCAAACCCCGGCCGCATGGGCGCGATAGATTACTTTGCGGGCCCCTGTCAAAACACAGCTTTGACAGGCGGTGGTTTCGCTGTGGATCGCTTAGCCAAGGCCGAACCACCACGTCGCCAGTCCGAGAAAGGCGAAAAAGCCGACTATGTCGGTGATCGCGGTGACAAATACAGACGACGCAACGGCGGGGTCGGCGCCGAGCCGGTCCAACACCAGCGGAATCATGATGCCGGCAAGAGCCGCGGTGACGAGATTGATGACGATTGCAGCGGCGATGATGCCGCCAATGTGGACATCACCGAACCACAGACCGGCGACTAGCCCGATCAGGATCGAGAAGATCATACCATTCAACACGCCTACGCCGAGTTCACGGCGGATGATGCGGCCGGCATTGTAAATGTCGAGGTCCTTGGTCGCGAGCGCCCGCACGGTGACGGTCATTGTCTGCGAACCGGCGTTGCCGCCGATGCCGGCCACGATCGGCATCAGAATGGCCAAAGCCACGATGCGTTCGATCGTCTGGTCGAAGAGACCGATAACCGAAGCCGCAAGGAACCCCGTAAACAGGTTGACCGTCAGCCAGGGCACCCGCGAGCGCGAGGTAGTCAGCACGGTGTCGGACAGTTCCTCGTCGCCGACACCGCCCATGCGCATCAGGTCTTCTTCGGCCTCCTGCTGGATGACGTCGACCACGTCGTCAATCGTCAGCACGCCGACCAGCCGTTCGTTCTCGTCGACGACGGCGGCCGATAGAAGATCGTATTGCTCGAACTCGCGCGCCGCCTCTTCCTGGTCCATCGTGGCCGGGATCGCATGCCGCGTCTCATGCATGATGTCATCGATCTTGACCGCGCGCTGCGTGCGCAGGATCTGGTCGAGATCGACCGCGCCGAGCAGCTTGAAGGTCGGGTCGATGACGAAAATCTGGCTGAATTGCTCAGGCAGGTCCTTGTCTTCGCGCATGTAGTCGATCGTCTGCCCGACCGTCCAATAAGGCGGCACGGCGACGAACTCTGTCTGCATGCGCCGGCCGGCGCTCTCTTCCGGATAGTCAAGCGCCCGTTTCAGCCGGATCCGTTCGGTGAACGGCAGTTTGGCGAGGATCTCCTGCTGGTCCTCTTCGTCGAGGTCCTCCAGAATGTAGACGGCGTCGTCCGAATCGAGGTCTTGCAGCGCCTGCGCGATCTGCTCGTTGGGCAACTCCTCGACGATTTCCTCGCGGATCGCGTCATCGACCTCGGTCAGTGCACCGAAGTCGAACTCGTCGCCCATCAACTGCACGAAGGCGAGCCGCTGCTCCGGCTGCAAGGCCTCGAGCAGGTCGCCGACTTCCGATTGGTGCAGGTCGCCGACTTCCTGGCGCAGCGTCAGCGTGTCGCGGTCGGCGATCGCCGCGCCAATATGGGCGAGAAAAGACGCGCGGACGACGCCATCCTCGTCATAGATATCGGCCGCGGAGTGCTCCGGTTCGGAACGGGGCGCGTTGTCCGGTTGGCTTTCCATCCCCCGCCTTCCCTGTTCGATTGTCCCGGCTGCGCTTCAGCTTTAGCCCGCAAGGCGCGGAAACATCAATCGAAAATGCGGGGCGATTGGGCGAGCGAGGCCCACGCACGCTTCGCGTCGCCGGGTGGCCGAACCTAGCGCTACCGGCTCTGTCCTAAGAGCCAATCGTTCCTAGAATCGGTGGCAATTGCGAAACCCCTCGGCTTTGAGGCCATGATGCGCAACCAGACAGACCGCGAATATCGGATCAGCCCCAATGCAGCAGCGTTCCATATTAACGCCGAACGAGTCGCACGCGGCCTATCCCTCACCGATTGCGGAAAGGCAGTAGGGGTTTCGCCCGCCACATATTCCCATTTGCTTCCGGGAAGCGTGACGCCCGCGTTTCGACGCTGGTGGCGATTACCGGCGGCTCGGGTTTGAATTGCTCCTGCAACAACTTTCGGGTTGATAATACCCAGGCGGTGTGCTCGCATTCGTTGCTCGGTCACGCCATTATATAGACATTGGATATGCGATCTAGTGCCGCAAAGATGACCGACAAAACCTCACTCTTTCAGATGACGACTGACAAGCCGTCGCTGAAAACTTTCGAGACTTTAGTGGCCAGTGTCCAGTCCATGGGCATTTCGGCAGATGACGCCTTCGTACGCTACGCTGGCCGAAAGATGGAAGGGGGTTTGGAGATTATTGGTCTACAGATCCGGGTCGGCCCGGATCTACCACAAATTCGGACTCACACCGTCGAAACCGGCACCATTGTCGCCCAAGCGTTCCATGCTCGGGATGTTGGCGGCTCACTTTTGGAGTTCGTGAGGGACCTCTTCAACGGAAACCTTCGCACGCCAGATGGCGGGCGAAAGCTGGCACGTGGCACGTGGGCACAAGGTCCGTTCGCATACCTTGACGACAACGCCTTGCTCGGGAACCAGCAGCGTTGGACTCTTCTTCGCGTCACTAGTGTGTCTGACAGTTCGAACGTCGATGAAGGTCTCAATTGGGAATTGCGCGCCCACACCGAGCCCTACGACGGTGTGAGTGATTTGCTCGCTGAGTTCGGGCTATTGGGTATGAAGGAACAGATGCATGTCATTGTTCCTTTGCTTGCCGGCGTCGATGCTGAGTCTCGCATCGTCGGCAACAAAGCGCACTTGGCAACGCGTCTTTCCCCCGGCCTGGACCCTGCCGATTTTCATCTTGGCTACCGAATTTTGTCACGAAACGGCGTTGATAGCCGTGGCTCGAAAAATGGCAGCGAATTTGAATGGGAGCACGACAAAGGTGGGATGTTTTCAGTCGGTCGCCTGACGCTAGACGTGCCGCCGGCCTGCACGATGCACTGTTTCGCCGTCTATCGCGGTCGTGCCTACCATCATTGGTGGATTGGTGATGAGCGCGCGCCGCACAATATCCCGCGCGGCATCTATCAACTGTACGACGACGGCTTGGGCAAGTTGAAAGAAGCCATCCAGAAAGGTGGCAAACGGAGCGACTCCAAGACTCTCGAGTCGGCCGTGGCGTCACTCTTTTGGATGGCAGGTTTTTCGGTAGTTCACATGGGAGACCAATTTGGCCGCGACTCACCGGACGTTATTGCTCTGACCCCGGTGGGACACGTCGTCGTCGTTGAATGCACACGTGGCGGCCTCAAGACAGATGCGAAGATGCAGAAACTTGTCGACCGGACGCTTGAACTTCAAGACCAACTGGCGGCAAGCAATGCATCGCATCTTCGGGTCCTGCCCCTCATGGTCACTACCCGGCCGCGCGCCGAAATAGACGCCGACCTGCCTGATTTCGAACGCAGGGGGATTCTCGTCGCTGGCGAAGAAGACTTAAAGGATGTGGTGAACCGTGTTTTGGCCCGAGTCGACGCAGATCGCGTTTTCCTCGAATTTGAGCAAACCGCTGCAAGATTGAAGGACAAACACTATCCGCCTGCCGAGGAAAAATAGCGGCCACGAACGAACTTACATCGTGCGGGAATAGATGGGGGAACTAGGAAGACAAAAGCCGCATAACCCATTCAGGGTACACGGTCTTTGGTGGTCATTTGGTGCGGTCGAGAAGACTCGAACTTCCACGGGTTGCCCCACAGCGACCTCAACGCTGCGCGTCTACCAATTCCGCCACGACCGCACGTCACGAAGGAGCCGGTCGAGACCGGCCCGCGGCATGTAGCAAATCGCCTGTGGCGAAACAAGTGCGCGCGGCCAGGGTTTTGTGCACGGCTAAAATGTCGCGTTCGAGAGCCTTCAGGCCTGCCTAAGGGCGGCGCCTGCATCCTCTGGACGGCACGCCGACAAACCGCCATATGAGGCGGATTGGGAACGATCGATGCTGCGCAGCCAGATAGCCACGACATTTTTGCCCACCCGCGACCTTGCGCCGGCAGAGTGGGTTATTGCGGCCGGCCAGACTCCCTACCCCGATGCGCTAGCCACCATGGAGGCGCGGGCGCAGGCGATCGCGGCGGGTGAAGCCGGCGAGATGGTCTGGTTGGTCGAACATCCGCCGCTTTATACAGCCGGCACCAGCGCGCGCGTCGAGGACCTGGTCGATCCGAACCGCTTCCCGGTCTTCAACGCCGGCCGCGGCGGCGAATATACCTATCACGGCCCCGGACAGCGCGTTGCCTATGTGATGCTTGATCTCAGAAGCCGTCGGCAGGACGTTCGCGCCTTCGTCGCTGCACTCGAGGAATGGATCATCCGCTCGCTCGGCGCCTTCAACGTACGTGGCGAACGGCGTGACGACCGCGTCGGCGTTTGGGTCGTGCGGCCGGACCGTCCGCCGTCAAGCGACGGCAGCCCGGCGGAAGACAAGATCGCAGCGATCGGCATTCGCCTGCGCAAATGGGTCAGCTTCCACGGCATCGCCATCAACGTCGAGCCCGACCTCGGGCACTTCGGCGGCATCGTGCCATGCGGCGTACGCGATCATGGCGTGACCAGCCTGGTCGACCTCGGCTTGCCGGTGACAATGGCAGACCTCGATGTCGCGCTAAAGGCGGCGTTCGTCGACGTGTTCGGGCCGGTGAAGGGATGAGCCCCCTCCAGAAGCGACCGTGTAACTGCTGATTGCCTGCGCAGCCTCGTCTTTCGTACCTGCCGTCTGCCTTTCAAGTCGTCATTCCGGGGCCGCGAAGCGGAACCCGGAATCCAGATCGCCGAGTTCTCTTGATTGCCTCTTCTTCCTGTAACGATACCACTCTGGTTTCCGGGTTCCGCTTCGCGGCCCCGGTATGACGGCTGAACGGCTATTTCCGCCTCCACTTTAAAGCGCCCCGATCCACATCGCCATCGAAACCAGAAAAGCACTCATGCACACCATCGACGCAACGTCCTGAAAAAGTTCCATTTTGTTCGTCTCCTGTCTCGCTATGTTTTTAATTTGTTCTTATTTTGTTTCAAAGTCAAGCGATCTCAAGGAGGCTGAAACCCAGCCTTAACAGGAGGTTAACGAGAGGGGCAGGCTGTTAAGCAGCGTCTCAGGAAAAGGCGCTACAGGGCCGCGAGCCGCTTGCGCAGATGCCGCGCCAGATCACGCAGAGCGAACTCGCGATGCGTGTTAGGCGCGGCGACTTCCGGCATCGCCTCCAGCTCGGTGGTGAGGGTCGCTAGCTTGGCGCTTTCCTCCGGCGAGGCGTGATGCGCGCGGTCGGCGAGCCGCATGATACAGCGCTGCGACGGCCAGGCGATCAGCTTGTCTTCGTGGCGCGCGGTCGCGGCAAGATCGTCGAGCAACGCGAAGCCGCGAAGGCCAAGCATCTCCGTTAGGCGACCAGCAAAGGCAGCCGGCGCGATCGTCTCCGAGCTGTAATCGCCGATATAGGCGCCTTGGTCGTAGCTGGCCTCTGGCATCAGGAATATGCGAGGGTCGCCGAGTAGCGACCGCAACGTTTCGATCTCCGGCGAGACGCCAATGCTTTCGATGGCCGATGCCGCGGCTTGCGCCAGGAGCGCGTGGCCGGAAAATTCATACTCGCGCGCCGTGCAGGGAACATAGTCCTCGCTGGTCAGCAATGCGGCGAGGTCGGCGACCAAAGAACGCGCCGCGCGGCCGGCCTGCCCTGCCGCCTCGATCGCCGTCAGGCGCGCATATTTGTCGCTGCCGCCCAGTGCCGCTCGCCACGCCTCGATCTGTTCGTCGCTGGGCGGCGGGTCCGGCCGAGCCATAATGTTAGAACTCGACGACCTTGCCGTCACGCAGCGTGACGCGCCGGTCCATGCGGCCCGCGAGGTCATGATTATGTGTGGCGATCAGCGCCGCGAGGCCCGATTGGCGCACCAGCGCCTCAAGGGCCTTGAACACATGGTCGGCCGTAGTTGGGTCAAGGTTGCCCGTCGGTTCATCAGCCAGCAATACCATGGGCGCATTGGCGACGGCGCGGGCAATCGCCACGCGCTGCTGTTCGCCGCCCGACAGTTCGGCAGGGCGGTGGTGCCCGCGCTGGCCGACTTGCAGATAGTCAAGCAATTCGCCAGCGCGTCGGCCGGCCTCGGTGCGACTCAGCCCTTTGACGAGTTGCGGCATCATCACATTCTCCAGCGCGGAAAACTCCGGCAGCAGGTGATGGAACTGATAGACGAAGCCGATATCGTTGCGGCGCATCGCGGTGCGCTGATCGTCCGACAAGCGGCCACAGGCGCGCCCGCCCAGCAGCACGTCGCCGCCATCCGGCCGCTCCAGAAGCCCTGCCGTATGCAGTAGGGTCGACTTGCCCGCGCCGGAAGGCGCTACCAGCGCGACCATCTCGCCGGCATGGACGGCGAAATCCAGCCCGTGCAGGATGGTGAGCTTCTTCTCACCCTGCACATAGTACCGCTCGACACCCTTGAGTTCCAGGACAGGCCTGGCGCCGGCGGCCATCATTCATACCTCAGCGCTTCGACAGGATCGAGGCGCGCGGCCCGCCAGGCCGGCAGGATCGAGGCCAGGAAGGTCAGGACCAGCGCCATCGCCACGACCGACAGCGTTTCCCCCGTCTCCATCTTGGCCGGCAGTTTGGAGAGGAAATAAAGTTCCGGGTTGAAGATCACAGTGCCGGAAAGCCAGGAGAAGAAATTCTTGATCTGCTCGACATAGGCGCAGATCAGCGCGCCGGTCAGCACGCCGACGGCCGTGCCGGCGATGCCGATGATCGACCCCGTCATCAGGAAAATGCGCAGGATCGCACCCCGCGTCGCCCCCATAGTGCGCAAGATGGCGATGTCGCGGCTCTTGTCCCGCACCAGCATGATCAGGCCCGAAATAATGTTGAGCGCCGCGACGACCACCACCAGCGTGACGATCATAAAGACGACATTGCGCTCGACTTGCAGCGCCGAGAAAAAGGTCTGGTTGCGCTGCCGCCAGTCGGAGAGGAACACGGGCCGCTGCGCGGCCTCCTCGATCCCGCCTTTCACCGCATCCACGGCGTCGGGATTGTCGAGAAAGATCTCGATCGACTGCGCCGCGTTCTCGATGTTGAAATAAAGCTGCGCTTCGGCAAACGGCATCAGGACCACGCCTGCGTCGTATTCCGACATGCCGACTTCGAAGATCGCCACGACGGGATAGCCCTTCACCCGCGGCGTCGTGCCCATCGGCGTGACGTCGCCTTCCGGCGAAATCAGCGTGATCATATCGCCGAGCACGAGACCGAGATTGTCGGCCATGCGTCGTCCGATAGCGACGCCCTCACTCTGGTCGAAACCCGCGATGGAGCCTTCCTTGATGTTGTCGGCAACCAGCGTCACCTTCTTCAGATCGTCGCCGCGAATGCCACGCACCAAAGCGCCGTTTCCGGAAGTGACGTTGCCTTGGGCCAGCACCTGGCCCTCCACCAGCGGCAGGGCGATCTTCACACCCGGCACGCCGGCGATACGCTGCGTCACCGCATCATAATCTTCCAGCATGGTGTCGACCGGCGTGACATAGAGATGTCCGCTGGTGCCGAGGATGCGTGTCAAAAGCTCTTCGCGAAAACCGTTCATCACCGCCATCACCACGATCAGGGCGGCGACGCCGAGCATGATGCCGACGAAGGAGATGATCGCCACCATCGAAGTGACGCCCTCCTTGCGTTTGGCGCGCAGATAGCGCCAGGCCACAATACGCTCGAAGGCCGAAAACGGCCCCGCCCCAGCAAGGCCATGTGGCCTGGCCGGCGCGGCGGTCGAGGCGGCTGCAACAGTTGCGCTCATGCCTTCGGTCCAAGTGATGCCAGTAGCGTGGCGATCGGCTTGGTGTCGCGTTCGCCGGTCGCCCGGCGCTTCACCTCGATCTCGCCGGCGGCAACGCCACGCGGTCCGACGATGACCTGCCACGGAATGCCTATCAGGTCTGCGGTGGCAAACTTGCCGCCCGCCCGTTGGTCGGTGTCGTCATAGAGCACATCCAGTCCGGCGGCCTGATGCGCGGCGTAAAGCTCTTCGCAGACGCGGTCGCATTCGGCATCGCCCACCTTCATGTTGATGATGACGACATCAAACGGCGCGACGCTCTCCGGCCAGATGATGCCGGCCTCGTCGTGGCTCGCCTCGATGATCGCGGCGATCAGGCGGGTCGGGCCGATGCCATAGGAGCCCATGGAGACGAAATGCTCCTTGCCGTCGGGGCCCTGCACCTTGGCGTTCATCGGCTTCGAATACTTCTCGCCGAAGTGGAAAATATGGCCGACCTCGATGCCCCGCGCTGAAAGCCGGGCGGTTTCCGGAATCTTGTCCCAAGCCGCCTCGTCATGCATCTCGTCGGTCGCGGCATAAGGCGTCGTCCACTGCTTGACGATGCCGGCGATTTCCGCGTCATTGCCGAAGTCGACATTTTCGCCGGGCACCGGAAGGCCGAGAAATTCCTTGTCGCAGAAAACTTGGCTTTCGCCGGTATCGGCCAGGATGATGAACTCATGGCTCAGATCGCCGCCGATCGGACCGGTATCGGCGCGCATCGGGATCGCCTGCAGACCCAGCCGCGTGAAGGTGCGTAGATAGGCGACGAACATGCGGTTATAGGCGGCCCGCGCGCCTTCGTAATCGAGGTCGAAGGAATAGGCGTCCTTCATCAAGAATTCGCGTCCGCGCATCACGCCGAAACGGGGGCGCACCTCGTCGCGGAATTTCCACTGGATGTGGTACAGATTGAGCGGCAAATCCTTGTACGACTTGACGTAGGAACGGAAAATCTCCGTCACCATCTCTTCATTGGTGGGACCGTAGAGCAGATCGCGCTCCTGCCGGTCCTTGATGCGCAGCATCTCCTTGCCGTAGTCGTTGTAGCGACCGCTCTCGCGCCACAGATCGGCCGACTGGATGGTCGGCATGATGATCTCCAGCGCGCCGGCTCGGTTCTGCTCCTCGCGGATGATCGCGCACACCTTGTCCAGCACCCGCTTGCCGAGCGGCAGCATGGTGAACGAGCCCTGCCCCTGCTGGCGGATCATACCGCTGCGCAGCATAAGCCGATGCGAGACGATCTCCGCTTCGCGCGGATTCTCTTTCAGGATGGGCAGGAAGTAGCGCGACAGCCGCATGCGAGGTCCGATCGAGATAGAAAAAGCGCCGCCTGAATCGGCGGCGAATACTGGGATGCCAGCGCTTCATAGCCATTTCATGGCTGGATGGGAACCCGATCGGCGCGTGGGAATGAGCCGCCTATGAATGATCTATTCTTCAGCAAAAGGTGCCAAACTATTGTGCATTGCAGCACATAATTGCCTGTTTTTTTACAAGATTTAACGTGACAAGCAGATTGGAAACGGTCTAGGGTCCGCCTCCATAACCGAGAGAGCGAGACAAGAAGCTCACTCTCCTGCGCGGTCAAAGTCTTGGGAGGATGCGATCTAGGCGCGGTTACTCGCAGCCGCCGGAAATCGGAAACAGATCGGACGCGTTTTAACTGCAAGGCCTCGCGCCTTGCATTTTTTTTGGCCGCTATGCTGCACCGACCAAGATTTTTGACTACAAAAGTCTAGTTTTGACCGGATTCCGGCACGATACGCGGAATATCATCCAGGCCTATGCCGAAATACGTCGACACGGCATAGAACGCGCCAAACAGCGCGATCGAGATGATCGTCGCCCAAAGCATCGATTTGACAACATGCGAGGCCTTGCCGGGCGCGCTGGAGACAGTGCCCAGCGTGACGTCCTGCTCGTCGTCTTGCGTCCGCAGCCCCATTGGCAGGACAGCGAACAAGACGACCCACCACAGCACGATGAAGACGGCGAAGGCGAGCACCCAGTTCATGACGGAATTCTACACCTGCTCCAATTCAATCAGCGTGCCGAGAAAATCCTTGGGGTGCAGGAAAATCACCGGCTTGCCATGGGCGCCAATCTCCGGCTCGCCGCTGCCGATCACTTGCGCACCTTGCGCAACGAGCCGGTCGCGCGCGGCAATGACGTTCTCCACCTCGTAGCAAAGGTGGTGCATGCCCCCGCCCGGATGACGCGCCAGAAACTTGGTAATGGGCGACTTGTCGCCAAGAGGCGAAATGAGTTCGATCTTGCTATTACCCATGTCGACAAACACGACAGTGAGTCCGTGATCGGGAAGTGGCAGCGGCTCACTCACGCTGGCGTCGAGCTTGTCTCGATAGAGCGCCGTTGCTGCTGCCAGATCGGGAACGGCTATGGCGACGTGATTAAGACGACCGAGCATTGGAATTCCTAACGAGAGGGAGGCTAGGGAGGAGAAGAGGACGCAGCTTGGCCATAGAGACATCGCCAGGCTGAAGTAAAGTTTACTTAAGTTCAAACCCGCTGTGCAGGATCGCTAGCGAGTGACGAACACCGTCACCAGCGGCTTCTTGCCCCAAGCTTCGTTGGCCGCACCGCGCACCGCCCTGCGCACTGCTTCCTGCACCAGGTCGAGATCCTTGCGCCGCTGCCGTGGGATCGAATCGACCGCGCCGACGACAGCCTCGACCATCAGTTCCTCAAGGTCCTCGCCCTGCTTGTCAGTATGCGCGACGCCGATGGCGACGAGGTCTGGATCGCCGGCGAGTTCGTATTTGTCGTCGAGCACGACATTGACCGCGACATGGCCCGCGAATTGCAGCTTGCGCCGCTCCTTGATGCCCATCGACTCGTCGGTGCCGACCAGACGTCCATCCTTGTAGAGCCGGCCAAAGGGAACCTGATCGATGATCTCAGCCGCACCTGGCCACAGTCGCACCACATCGCCGTTGCGCGCCTGTACCACCTGCTTGATGCCGGAAGTCGCCATGAGAGAGCCCTGCGCGACCAGATGCACCGCTTCGCCATGCGCCGGCACGCCGATCTGCGGGCGTGTCCATTCATACATCTTGCGCAGTTCGTTGCGGCGGGGATGGCCGGACACATGGACCAGCGCATCGCCGTCCTCAATGATCTTCATGCCGAGGTCGACCAGCCGGTTCTTGATCTCGAGGATTGCCTTCTCGTTGCCTGGAATGGTGCGCGAGGAAAAGATCACGGTATCGCCGGCGGTCAACGACACCGTCTTCATTTCATCGCGCGAGAGCTTTGCCAGCGCCGCCAGCGGTTCGCCCTGGCTGCCGGTGCAGATGATCACCAACTGCTCGCGAGGCACGGCCAGATAATCTTCCTCGGCGACGAAGGGCGGTATGCCTTCCATGTAGCCGAGCTCTTCGGACACGCTGATCACGCGCTTCAGCGAGCGGCCGAGCACGAGCACCTGCCGGCCGGCGTCGCGCGCGGCCTCCGCGATAGAGCGCACACGCCCGACATTGGATGAGAAGGTGGTCACGGCGACGCGGCCGGGCGCTTCCTCGATGATCTTTTTCAGGCTCTGGCCGACAGCCTGTTCAGACGGCGACTCACCTTCCCTCACCGCGTTGGTGGAATCGCAGATCAGCGCCAGCACACCGGCATCGCCAAGCTGACGCAGCCGTGCCTCATTGGTCGGCGGCCCGATTTCAGGCGTCAGATCGATACGCCAGTCGCCGGTGTGGATGACGGTGCCGGCAGGCGTGGTGATCGCGAGCCCCACGGGCTCGGGGATCGAGTGGGCAACCGGGATCGCCTCGATCTTGAACGGTCCGACCTCAAACGTCTCGCCAGCCTTGTAGATGGTGACCGGTATCTGCGGCGCGTTGAACTCCGATTGACGTTTTGCTTCCAGCAAGCCGGCCGCGAACGGCGTCATCCACACCGGCGCTTTCAGGCGCGGCCAAAGTTCATGCAGCGCGCCATAGTGGTCCTCATGCGCGTGCGTGATGACGATGCCTTTGAGGTTGGCGAGGTTTTCCTCGATGAAGCGGATATCCGGCATGATCAAATCGACGCCGGGATGTTTTTCGTCCGGAAAGGTTACGCCGACATCGATGATGATCCACTGGCGGTTGTCCGGCTGGCCCCAACCATAAAGGGCGAAGTTCATGCCGATTTCGCCCAAACCGCCCAGCGGCACGAAAACCAGTTCGTCAGCCATTCAAAACCTTCCCGCCTGAATGCCGGGGTTACCCCGCATTCGCCGACGCAACCGCGCCGAAATGAACGTCACCCGCCGAAATCGTCACCTGCCGCCCGCCAGCCTGCCGGATGACGAAGCGGCACTCTTCGTCGATGGTCTCGAATATCCCGCGCGACACCTCGCCGTCTACCCGCACCGCCACTTCGCCGCCAAGGCCTGCGGCGCGCGACAGCCAGCGCCGGCGGATGGGACCGAGCCCCTGCCCGTCATTCCAGAGGCGCGCAAGATCGACCCAGGCGTCGGACAAGGCAAGGAACAGCCCTTCGGCATCGCAGGAAGCGCCCAATCCGTTGAGCGACGTCGCCGGATAGGGCGTATCCGCCGGATGCGACACGACGTTGACACCGATGCCGATGGCGACGGCCATCTGGCCGTTCGGCAACATGGAGGATTCGAGCAGGATGCCGGCGAGCTTGGCGCCCTCGGCCAACACATCGTTCGGCCATTTCAGCTCGAACCGGTTGCGCCCTGCCCCGCCGCCATCCGGCGCAACGCGAACGATCTTGCCCGGCGCCACGGCGTCGAGCGCCTCCGACAGCGCCAGCCCGGCAACGAAGCCGAGCGTTGCGGCCGCAGAAAATCGATCCTTCAGGACCACCAGCAGCGTCGCCGCGAGATTGCCTTCCGGCGTTTCCCATACCCGACCGCGCCGGCCCCGGCCGGACTCCTGCTTTTTGGATACGATCCAGAGATTGCCCGCGTCACCTTCGCGCGCGCGGTCGAGGCCGAGTGCGTTGGTGGAGCCAACCGAGGCATGGGCTTCCAGGCGATAGCCGGCGGCGAGAGCGGTGGGAGCGAGCAAAAATGCAGATGTCATGTGGTGACACCTTCTGAAGCCACCCCCCTCTGTCCTGCCGGACATCTCCCCCTCAAGGGGGGAGATTGGCCTTCAATTTGGCCTTCGCCAATCGCAAACGCTGCAAGTAGGGCAGAATCGGTGGCGCACATAATCTCCCCCCTTGAGGGGGAGATGTCCGACAGGACAGAGGGGGGTCGGTTCAAGATAGGATGCTGACCTAAAACAGCGTCTTCGCCGCCGCATCGGCAGCGGTAAAGATCGTGCCGCCGATCCAGGGCAGCACGTAGAACAGCACGAATGCGCCCGAAGCGCCGAGCACCAGCCGCAACTCGCTGGCCATCGGCGAGAAAGCGCCGACCGGCTCGTCGAACCACATGATCTTGATGATGCGCAGATAGTAGTAGGCGCCCACGACCGAGCACAGCACACCGATGATCGCCAGCGCGTAGAGCTTGGCGTCGATGGCCGCGAGGAACACATACCACTTCGCCCAGAAGCCGGCGAGCGGCGGAATGCCGGCCAGCGAGAACATCAGGATCGTCAGGATCGTCGCCATCACCGGATTGGTGGTGGAGAGGCCCGACAGATCGCTGATCTGCTCGACATTGCCGTCGCGACGGCGCATCGCCAGAATGAAGGCGAAGGTGCCGAGCGTCATCACCAGATAGATCGCCATATAGATGACGACGCCACGCACGCCCGCCTCGCTGTTGGCGGCCAAACCGACTAGCGCGAAGCCCATATGGGCGATCGAGGAATAGGCCATCAGGCGCTTGATGTTCTTCTGGCCGATCGCGGCAAACGCGCCGAGCGCCATCGAGGCGATCGAGATGAAGACGACGATCTGCTGCCAGTCAGACGCGATGGGATCGAAGGCCTGCATGGTGACGCGTACCAGCAACGCCATCGCAGCCATCTTCGGCGCCGCGGCAAAGAACGCGGTCACCGGCGTCGGCGCGCCCTCGTAAACGTCCGGCGTCCACATGTGGAACGGCACGGCCGAAATCTTGAAGGCAAGTCCGGCCAGCACGAACACCAGACCAAACACCAGGCCAAGCTGCCGCTCGCCCTCGCCGAGCGCGGCTGCGATCTCTGGAAAGCCGGTGTTGCCGGTGTAACCGTAAACCAGGCTGATGCCGTAGAGCAGCATGCCGGACGACAGCGCGCCGAGCACGAAATATTTGAGCCCGGCTTCAGTGGAGCGCACGCTGTCGCGGTTGATGGCGGCGACGACATAGAGCGCAAGCGATTGCAGTTCGAGGCCGAGATAAAGCGCGATCATGGAGTTCGCCGAGATCATCAGCATCATGCCCAGCGTCGAGAGCATGATGAGGACTGGATATTCGAACTTGTCGAATTTTTCGGCCTTGGCGAAACCCACGGACATGATCAGCGTGACGACGGAACCGATCAGCGTCAGCACCTTCATGAAACGCGCAAAGCCGTCGGAAATGAAGGCGCTGCCGAAGGCCTGGCCATCCCCTCCGAAGAAGACGATCCATGCAGCCACCGCAATCAGCAGCGCCACGGACAGCCCGGTGACGGTCGTGTTGGCGCGCTCGCCGGAATAGACGCCGACCATGAGCAAGGCCATGGCGCCAATGGCTACGATCAGCTCGGGTGTTGCAAGCGAGAGACTGAGGGAAAGGTCGGGTGTCATCTTGGCCTATCCTGTCAGTGCGTCGCCGGCTCGGCAGCGGGCGCGGCGGGCTCCGCCGCGGCTTCTTTCGGCCCGGCCGCATCGATCGAAGCGTGAACCTGATTGACCAGCGCCTGTACCGACGAGGCCGTCGCGTCGAACACCGGCGCCGGGTAGACGCCGTAGAAGATGGTGAGCACGACCAGCGGGTAGATCACCGTCTTCTCGCGCGTCGAAAGGTCGAGCAGGCCCTTCAGGCTGTCCTTGGTCAGCGTGCCCATGATCACGCGGCGATAAAGCCAGAGCGCATAGGCGGCCGACAAGATGACGCCCGTCGTGGCGAAGAAGGCGACCCAGGTATTCACCTTGAAAATGCCCACCAGCGTCAGGAACTCGCCGATGAAGCCGGAGGTGCCCGGCAGACCGACATTGGCCATGGTGAAAATCATGAACACGACAGCGTATTTCGGCATGTTGTTCACCAGCCCGCCATAGGCCGCGATTTCGCGCGTGTGCATGCGGTCGTAAATGACGCCGACACAGAGGAATAGCGCGCCCGACACCAGGCCGTGCGACAGCATCTGGAAGATCGAGCCCTGGATGCCCTCCTGATTCATCGCGAAGATGCCCATGGTGACATAGCCCATGTGCGCGACGGAGGAGTAGGCGATCAGCTTCTTGATGTCCTCCTGCATCAGGGCCACCAGCGAGGTGTAGATGATGGCGACGACCGAGAGCGTGAACACGAAGGGCGCGAAATATTCCGACGCCAGCGGAAACATCGGCAGCGAGAAGCGCAGGAAGCCATATCCGCCCATTTTTAGCAGAATGCCGGCCAGGATGACTGAGCCTGCCGTCGGGGCTTCCACGTGCGCATCCGGCAGCCAGGTGTGCACCGGCCACATCGGCATCTTCACCGCGAAGGAGGCGAAGAAGGCGAGCCAGAGCCAAGTCTGCATATTGGCCGGGAAGTTGTGGGTCAGAAGCGTCGGGATATCGGTGGTGCCGGCCTGCCAGTACATCGCCATGATGGCGAGCAGCATCAGCACCGAACCGAGCAGCGTATAGAGGAAGAACTTGAACGAGGCATAGACGCGCCGCTTGCCACCCCACACGCCGATGATGATGAACATCGGGATCAGGCCGGCCTCGAAGAAGACGTAGAACAGCACGATGTCGAGCGCGCAGAAGACGCCGATCATCAGCGTTTCCAGAAGCAGGAAGGAGATCATGTACTCCTTCACCCGCTTTTCGACCGACTCCCACGACGCCAGGATGCAAAGCGGCATCAGGAAGGTCGTCAGGATGACGAACAGCATGGAGATGCCGTCGACACCCATGTGATAGGAGATGCCGGAGCCCAGCCACTCCGTCTTTTCGACGAACTGGAAGCCTGGCGTCGAGGTATCGAAACCGGCCCAGATCCATAGCGACACGACGAAGGTGAACACCGTCGTGAACAGCGTGACCGAGCGGATGTTGCGGCGCGCGGCTTCGCCTTCATCCTTGATGAACAGGATGAGCAGCGCGCCCGCCAGCGGCAGGAAGGTGACGAGGCTGAGGATCGGCACGCCGGTCATTTACGCATTCCCCAGCATCATCCAGGTGACCAGCGCAGCGACGCCGATCAGCATGGCAAAGGCATAGTGGTAGAGATAGCCGCTCTGCAGCTTCACCACGCGGTTGGTGACGTCCACGACGCGCGCCGAAATGCCGTCCGGCCCAAGCCCGTCAATGACCGTGCCGTCGCCCTTCTTCCACAGGAAGTAGCCGAGCCGCTTGGCTGGTTTGACGAACAGGAAATCGTAGAGCTCGTCGAAATACCATTTGTTGAGCAGGAACTGGTAAAGCCCGCGATTGCGTTCGGCCAGACGAACCGGCGCGGACGGGTCGCGGATATAGAACTGGTACGACACCAGGAAGCCGACGATCATCGCCACGAACGGGGCGAGTTTCACCCAGATCGGCACGCCGTGGAAATCGTGCAGGATGTGATTGTTCGCGGAGGTGAACAGCGCCGCCTTCCAGAATTCTTCGTAGCCTTCGCCGATGAAGCTGTCGTGGAAGACAAAGCCCGCGAACAGCGCGCCGACCGCCAGGATGTAGAGCGGCACTAGCATCACCGGCGGCGATTCATGCACATGGTGCATCACGTCATGGCTGGCGCGCGGCTTGCCGTGGAACGTCAGAAAGATCAGCCGCCAGGAATAGAAGCTGGTGAAGCAGGCCGCGACCACCAGCAGCGCAAAAGCCGCCCCGGCGAAGTAGTTGTGGCCGGCGAACACGCCCTCGATGATCGCGTCCTTGGAGAAGAAGCCGGCGGTGCCGATCACCGTCATCGGAATGCCGACGCCGGTCAGCGCCAGCGTGCCGATGATCATCATCCAGTAGGTCTTCGGGATCAGCGATTTGATGCCGCCCATCTTGCGCATGTCCTGCTCGTCGGACATCGCGTGGATCACCGAGCCGGAGCCGAGGAACAACAGCGCCTTGAAGAACGCGTGCGTGAACAGGTGGAAGATCGCAGCCGAATAGAAGCCGACGCCGATCGCCACGAACATGTAACCAAGCTGCGAGCAGGTCGAATAGGCGATGACGCGCTTGATATCGTTCTGCACCAGACCAACGGTCGCGGCGAAGAACGCCGTGATCGCGCCGATGACCGTGACCACCATCAGCGCCGTGGGCGCGAGCTCGAACAGCGGCGACAGCCGCGCCAGCATGAACACGCCGGCGGTCACCATGGTCGCGGCGTGGATGAGCGCCGACACCGGCGTCGGGCCTTCCATGGCGTCGGGCAGCCAGGTGTGCAGCGGCACCTGCGCCGACTTGCCCATCGCGCCCATGAAAAGCAGCAGGCAGACGATGGTGATCGCCGACGCCTTGTCGAGGTGATAGCCGAGGAAGGTCAGCACCGTTTCGCCGGTCGGGGCTGCGACTTCGGCGGCATGGCCAGCGGCCTCCGCTGCCGGCGCAGCACCATGGGCAGCCGCCTCTGCGGCCGGCGCGGCCGCAGCCGCGCCATGCGCGGCAGCATCGGCAACCGCTGGCAGATAGGTCGCGGCGTTGGCGAAGATCGTGTCGAAATTCACCGAACCGAACAGTACGAAGACACCGAAAATACCGAGCGCGAAACCGAAATCGCCGACGCGGTTGACGACGAACGCCTTGATCGCGGCGGCGTTAGCGGAGGGCTTGTGATACCAGAAGCCGATCAAAAGGTAGGAGGCGAGGCCGACCCCCTCCCAACCGAAGAACATCTGCACCAGATTGTCCGACGTCACCAGCATCAGCATGGCGAAGGTGAAGAGAGACAGATAGGCGAAGAAACGCGGCCGGTGCGGGTCGTGGTGCATGTAGCCGATCGAATAGATATGCACGAGGCAGGACACCGTGTTCACCACGACCAGCATCACCGCCGTCAGCGAGTCGATGCGCAGCGCCCAGGCGGCATCCAGCCCGCCAGACTGGATCCAGCGCATGACAGGCACGCTGAAGGCTTCGCCGTCGCCGGTCCAGGCCACTTGGTAGAAGGCGACCCACGATAGCAGCGCCGCGACGACCATGAAGCCGCAGGTAACATACTCGCTAGCCTTCGCCCCAAGCTGCGTGCCGAACAGGCCGACGATCAGGAAGCCGAGAAGCGGGGCGAAAACGATGAAGTTGTACATCATGACCGCGATCAGCCCTTCATCATGTTGACGTCTTCGACCGCGATCGAGCCGCGGTTGCGGAAGAAGACGACGAGAATAGCGAGGCCGATGGCAGCCTCAGCCGCGGCCACGGTCAGCACGAACAGCGCGAAAACCTGGCCGACGAGATCGCCCAGCACTGCCGAGAAGGCGACGAAATTGATGTTCACCGCGAGCAGGATGAGCTCGATCGACATCAGGATGACGATGACGTTCTTGCGGTTCAGGAAGATGCCGAAGACGCCGAGCGTAAACAGGATCGCCGAGAGGGTGAGGAAATGTCCGATGCCCACTGTCATGGTCAGATCCCCTTCCCCGTTTCGACTTTCTTGATCTCGATCGCGGTGGCCGGCGTGCGCGCCACCTGCGCGGGGATCGACTGGCGCTTGACGCCTTCCTTGTGGCGCAGCGTTAAAACGATCGCCCCGATCATGGCGACCAGCAGCACCAGCCCCGCGATCTGGAAGAAGTAGATGTAGTCCGTGTAGAGGATATCGCCGAGTGCCGCCGTGTTGTGCCGCGTCGCCACATCCGGCGTCTTCATCGCGACAGTGGTCGCCAGGTTCGGGGCAAGCGCATAGCCGCCGACAACAACAATCAATTCTGCCGCCAGGATCAGCCCGATCAGGCCGCCGATCGGCGCATATTGCAGCGCGCCCTGCTTCAGCTCGGCGAAATCGACGTCGAGCATCATGACGACGAACAGGAACAGCACCGCCACCGCGCCGACATAGACGACGAGCAGGATCATCGCCAGGAACTCGGCCCCGGTCAGCAGGAAGAGCGCCGCCGCATTGAAGAAGGTCAGAATAAGATAAAGCACCGAATGCACGGGGTTGCGGGCGGAGATGACCATGAAGGCCGCCGCCACCGCGATAAAGGCGAATAGATAAAAGAATATCGCCTCTAGGCCATTAAGCATGGGTTGTCCCCGTCATCTCATTCCCGGCGATAAAGCTAGGTGCAACAATACCCCCACCCCTTACCCCTCCCCTCAAGGGGGAGGGGGACGCCAACGTCGCAGAGTCCCCCTCCCCCTTGAGGGGAGGGGTAAGGGGTGGGGGTAAATTTGAAAAGAGCCTATCCAAAATCATCACCGATACGGCGCGTCGAGCGAGATGTTGCGCGCGATCTCGCGCTCCCACCTGTCGCCGTTCGCCAACAACTTGTCCTTGTCGTAGTAAAGTTCCTCGCGCGTTTCGGTCGCGAACTCGAAATTCGGCCCCTCGACGATGGCGTCCACCGGGCATGCTTCCTGGCAGAAGCCGCAATAAATGCACTTCACCATATCGATATCGTAGCGCACAGTGCGGCGCGTGCCATCGTTGCGGCGCGGGCCGGCCTCGATGGTGATCGCCTGCGCCGGGCAGATGGCTTCGCACAGTTTGCAGGCAATGCAGCGTTCCTCGCCGTTGGGATAGCGGCGCAGCGCATGCTCGCCCCGAAAGCGCGGGCTCACCGGGCCTTTCTCATGCGGATAGTTGATCGTGTATTTTGGCGCGAAGAACTGGCGCATCGACAGGAAGAACGCGCCGACGAATTCCTTCAGAAGCATTGCCTTGGCGGCTTGGGCTAGAGCGGACATTATTCGACCTCAAGCAAATTCGCGCCGGCGTACCAGCCCACGATCGGGAAGATCACCAACGATATGTAACTGACGAGCCCGATGATCGTCCGGCTCTGTTGCGTGAGTTCCGGCTTGGCCGCAACGTTGCGCAGAACCAGAAAATCAACGATTCCGACGCCAAGCCCCACGATTGCGCCGATAAGACCCCAGCCCATCACGCCAGCCCCGTCAGCTTGAGGAAGGCGGCGGTGATGACGACCATCGCCAGCGACAGCGGCAAAAAGACCTTCCAGCCAAGGCGCATCAGTTGATCGTAGCGATAGCGCGGCACAAACGCCTTCACCATGGCGAACATGAAGAACACCGCGCAGACCTTCAGCACGAACCAGATGACGCCCGGCACCCAGGTGAACGGCGCAAAGTCGAAGGGCGGCAGCCAGCCGCCGAGGAACAGGATCGTCGTCAGTGCGCACATCATGACGATGGCGACGTATTCACCAAGGAAGAACAACAGGAACGGCGTCGACGAATATTCGATCATGTGGCCGGCGACGAGTTCCGACTCCGCTTCCACCAGGTCGAAGGGCGGCCGGTTCGTTTCGGCCAGCGCCGAGATGAAGAACACGACGAACATCGGGAACAGGCCAAACCAGTGCCAGTCGAGCAGCGTGTTCGGCAGGCCGAGATGTGTGCCGATGCCGTCCTGCTGCGACAGCACAATATCGGTCAAATTCAGTGAACCGACACAAAGCAGCACGCAGACGATGACGAAGCCGATCGATACCTCATAAGACACCATCTGCGCGGCGGAGCGCAGCGCGCCAAGGAACGGATATTTGGAGTTCGAAGCCCAGCCGCCCATGATCACGCCATAGACTTCGAGCGAGGAGATGGCGAAAACGTAGAGGATGCCGACATTGACGTTGGCAATCGCCCAGCCTTCGCTGACCGGGATCACCGCCCAGGCCGAGATCGCCAGCACCGCCGAGACCAACGGGGCCAGCAGGAACACGCCCTTGTTGGCGCCGGACGGAATGACCGGCTCCTTGAACACGAATTTCAGCAAGTCGGCGAAAGCCTGCAGCAGGCCCCAGGGACCGACGACGTTCGGACCACGGCGCAACTGCACGGCCGCCCAGATCTTGCGGTCGGCATAAAGAATGTAGGCGACGAAAATCAGCAGAACGACGATCAACACGACCGACTTCAAAAGGATCAGCAGTGCCGGCAGGACGTAAAAGGAGAAGAAGGTATCCATGCCTTATTCCGCCGCCTGCTTGAACGAATTCTTGGCCAGCGCCGAGCATTCAGCCATGACGGCAGAGGCTCGTGCGATCGGGTTGGTGAGATAAAAATCTTTCACCGGCGAGGTGAAAGCGCCCTTGCCGAGCCGCCCGCCCAGCTTGGCGACGTTCGAAATGTCGGCGCCGTCGCCATGCCTGATCTCATCGATATGCGCCAGATGCGGATGGTCGCTGTGAAGCTTCGTCCGCAACTGCGCCAGCGAGTCGAACGGCAGCTTGTGGCCGAGCACATCCGACAGCGCGCGCAGGATCGCCCAGTCTTCGCGCGCATCCCCCGGCGCAAAGCCGGCGCGGCTGGTCTGCTGCACGCGGCCTTCCGTGTTCACATAGGTGCCGGACTTCTCGGTGTAAGCCGCACCCGGCAGGATGACGTCGGCGGCATGGGCGCCATTGTCGCCATGCGTACCGATGTAGACGACGAACTGGCCGTCGCGCTTCTTTAGGTTCAGTTCGTCCGCTCCGAGCAGGAACAGCACGTCCGCGCCCTCGACCATGCCGGCAACATCCTTGCCGCCTTCGCCCGGCACGAAACCCACATCGAGCCCGCCGACGCGGCTTGCCGCCGTGTGCAGCACGGCAAAACCGTTCCAGCCGTCCTTGATTGCGCCGACCGCCAGCGCCAGCTTGGCGGCCTGGCCAAGCACGGCCGCGCCATCGTCGCGCGCCAGAGCGCCCGGCCCGACGATGATCAGCGGATGCTGAGCCTTCTTCAGCCTGTCGAAGAACTTCATGCCGCCGCCGGCCGCAAGTTCCTTCAGCGAGTCCGGGCCAGAGCCCAGGTGTTCATAAGCATAACGCAGATCGCCGACATCGCCGATCACGCCGACCGGAAAGTCGCCGGCCTGACGCGACCGCTTGCGGATGCGGGCATTGAGCACCGAGGCTTCGAAACGCGGGTTCGCGCCGATGATCAGCACGGCGTCAGCCTGTTCGATGCCTTCGATAGTGGGGTTGAAGATGTAGCTGGCACGGCCGAGCGCCGGATCGAGAGCCGATCCGTCCTGGCGGCAATCGATATTCTGCGAGCCGAGCGAAGCCATCAGAAGCTTCAGCGCGTACATTTCCTCGACGGTCGCCAGATCGCCGGCGATCGCGCCGATCTTCTCGCCGTTCGTCTTCGAAACCGCTTCCTTGATCGCGGCAAAGGCTTCCGGCCAGGTCGCGGGCTTCAGCGCGCCGTTGCGGCGCACATAGGGTCGATCGAGGCGCTGGGTGCGCAGGCCATCCCAGATGAAGCGGGTCTTGTCGGAAATCCACTCCTCGTTCACCGCCTCGTTGACGCGCGGCATGATGCGCATCACCTCGCGGCCTCTGGAGTCGACGCGGATCGCCGAACCGACCGCATCCATCACGTCGATGGATTCGGTCTTGGTGAGTTCCCAAGGCCGCGCAGTGAAGGCGAACGGCTTCGAGGTCAGCGCGCCGACCGGGCAAAGGTCGATCACGTTGCCCTGCAATTCCGAGGTCATCGCCTGCTCGAGATAGGTGGTAATCTCGGCATCCTCGCCACGGCCGATCAAGCCAAGCTCGGAAATGCCGGCGACTTCGGTGGTGAAGCGAACGCACCGCGTGCAGTGAATGCAGCGGTTCATGATCGTCTTGACCAGCGGGCCGATATATTTGTCTTCGACCGCGCGCTTGTTTTCCTGATAGCGCGAGGCGTCGACGCCAAACGCCATTGCCTGGTCCTGCAGATCGCATTCGCCGCCCTGGTCGCAGATCGGGCAGTCGAGCGGATGATTGATCAGCAGGAACTCCATCACGCCTTCGCGGGCCTTCTTGACCATTGGCGTGTTGGTGAAAATTTCCGGCGCCTCGCCGTTCGGGCCGGGACGCAGATCGCGCACGCCCATGGCGCAGGAGGCCGCCGGCTTGGGCGGCCCGCCCTTCACCTCGATCAGGCACATGCGGCAGTTGCCGGCGATCGACAGCCGCTCGTGGAAGCAGAAGCGCGGCACCTCGGCCCCCGCCTCCTCCGCCGCCTGCAGCAGCGTGTAGTGGTCGGGTACTGTGATCTCTTTCCCGTCGACCTTGATCAGCGCCATTCTACTCGTCCCCGGCGGCCTTGGCCGCTTCGTATGCCTGGAAGAGATCGGCGACTTTGACGCCGTCGATCATCATGCCGGTCCAGATCGCGTTTTCGATCTTCACATTGCTCATATTGACGTTCGAGAACAGCGTTCCCGAGACATTGGCGTCGACCACACGCGCATTGCTCAGAAGCACCTTTTCGAACGCCGCAGCCGACAGATTAGTGTTGTGGAAGTGCGTATTCGACAGGTTGACGTCGTCAAAGCGCGAATTCGCCATCGCGGCGTTTTTCACGTCCAGGATATCGCGCTTGTCGTGCAGTTCCATCGCCCTAGCCCGCCGCCCTCATGCCTTTGACAAGACCGTCGGCCTGCGCCACCCAGCCGTCGCGGGAGATGCGGCCGGACAGGCCGAGATAGTCGTCGACCCATGCGATTTCTTCAGGGGTCCAGGCCGCGACCTGCGTGAAGGTCCATACTCCGAGACCGTTCAGCACCTTTTCCAGTTTGGGACCAACGCCCATGATCGACTTCAGATCGTCCGGCGCGGTCGGTTTTTCCATCGCCTTCGGCTGGCGGAAATCTTCGGGCATGATCGCGGCAGGCGCTTTCGCGGCGACTGCCGGTTCGGGGGTCGCAGCCGTTGGTTCGACAAACGAAGCATCTCTGGGAGCGACGTCGCCGCTGGCCGCACTTTCAATGACTGCATCGATCGTCGGCACAACCGGGGCTTTGGCCGGACTTGATGCAACAGGCGAAGAGCCGGCTGTAACCGATTCAAACGACTCGCTTTCCACGCCAGACTTTATTTTCGGCGACACCGGTGTCTGCTCTTTTCCAGCAGCCTTCGTGGCCTTCTTCGCCCGCGTTGGTGCAGCCGGTTTCGCCTCAAAGGTCACAACATCAGCGGTTTTCCCCGGCGCCTTCTCGGCAGGCTTGTCTTCCGCCGGTTCCTTGGTCTTGCCGCCCAGCAGGTCTACGGTCACCTCGGCTACATCACGTACCGTGCGCTCTATATCGGCGACGACCGTTCGTGTTGCCGACTTTGCCTTTGCAGTCGCCGATTTGCCGGCAGCCGAATAGGCCGCTTCCTCGTCGGCCTTGTCCCTTGGCTCAAAAATATCCTGCGAGGCCTTCGCGACGCCGGAGATGACGCCGAACCACATGTCCAGCGCCTGCGCAGTCATGGCAAAGCCGACCGCCGTGGCTGTGGCGAAGCCGTCGAACGGGCCAGGCAGGCCGCCTTTCGGCAACTGCTTTCCCTCTTGGTCGCTGTGTTTGCTTACCATCGTTCTATCCGTTCAGTGTGAGCGCTCGATTCGATCGATAGGCTTTTTCAGATCGGCAATTTCTTTCTCCAGCACGTCGGTCCGGATATTGGCATGAGCTGCAAATCCAACCCCGGCCGCCGTAGTTTCCTTCCAGTCCTCGATGGCTTTGCGAATATCCGCAAAGCCTTCACGATGCTCCCGGTGCATGGCGCTATGCTCATCGAGAATGCTGCGCATCTCACGGAGCAATTTGAGGACTAAATTGTCCGGTTCTTCGGCCACGCTCGCCCCCTACTCCGCCGCCACCAGCACCGGTTCGGCGCGGTGCGCGTTGCGGGTGAATTCGTCGATGCGGCGCTCGATTTCCGGACGGAAATTGCGGATCAGGCCCTGGATTGGCCAGGCGGCCGCATCGCCCAGGGCGCAGATCGTGTGGCCCTCGACCTGCTTGGTGACGTCGAGCAGCATGTCGATCTCGCGCTTCTGTGCTTCGCCGCGCACCAGCCGCTCCATCACGCGCCACATCCAGCCGGTGCCCTCACGGCACGGAGTGCACTGACCGCAGCTTTCGTGCTTGAAGAAATAGGCCAGCCGCGCGATCGCCTTCACGATGTCGGTCGACTTGTCCATGATGATCGCCGCCGCCGTGCCGAACGACGATTTGCGCTCCCGCAACCCGTCGAAATCCATTGGGCAGTCGATGATGTCCTCGGCCTTCACGACCGGGCACGACGCTCCGCCGGGAATGACCGCCAGCAAATTGTCCCAGCCGCCGCGAATGCCGCCACCGTGTTTGTCGACAAGCTCGCGGAAGGTGATGCCCATCGCTTCCTCCACAACGCAAGGCGTGTTCACATGCCCGACCAGCATGAACAGCTTGGTGCCGACATTGTTCGGCCGGCCGATGGACGAGAACCAGGACGCGCCGCGCCGCAAGATGGTCGGGGCAACGGCGATCGATTCGACATTGTTGACCGTCGTCGGGCAGCCATAGAGGCCGACATTGGCCGGGAAAGGCGGCTTCAGCCGCGGCTGGCCCTTCTTGCCTTCGAGGCTTTCCAGAAGCGCCGTTTCCTCGCCGCAGATGTAAGCGCCGGCGCCGTGGTGCACGTAGATGTCGAAATCGTAGCCGTTCTTGTTGTTCTTGCCGATCAGCTTTGCGTCGTAGGCCTCATCGATCGCCCGCTGCAGCGCCTCTCGCTCGCGGATGAACTCGCCGCGCACATAAATGTAGGCGGCGATCGCGCCCATCGCGAAGCCGGCGATCAGGCAGCCCTCGACCAGCGTATGCGGGTCGTGCCGCATGATATCGCGGTCCTTGCAGGTGCCTGGCTCTGATTCGTCCGCGTTAACAACGAGATAGGACGGACGGCCGTCCGACACTTTCGGCATGAACGACCATTTCAGGCCTGTCGGGAAGCCAGCTCCGCCGCGTCCGCGCAGGCCGGAGGCTTTCATCTCGTTGACGATCCACTCGCGGCCCTTGGCCAGGATGCCGGCGGTGCCATCCCAGCAGCCGCGCGACATCGCGCCCTGCAGCGACCGGTCGTAGCGGCCGTAGATGTTGGTGAAGATGCGATCTTTGTCTTCCAGCATCTCTTATCCTCAGACCGGCTTCTTGCCGAACACGCGGACATATTCCGCCACGCCGCCCTTGGCGAGCGCCTTGGCCTGTTTGACCCAATCTTCGCGCTCGATGCGGCCCTGGAACGCCAGATAGTCGTCGACCCACTGCCGTTCGGCCTTTTTCCACGACGCGACCTGCGCAAAGGTGAAAATGCCAAGGTCGTGCAGTATCGCTTCGTTCTTCGGGCCGATGCCGGAGATCAATTTCAAATCGTCGACCGATTTCGGCCGCTGGGTGCCCTTCGGACGATCCTGGCTGTCCAGCGAAGGCTTTGCCGGTTTCGCTGCGGCTTTCTGGGTCGTTGGCGTTGGCTTGGTTGCCTTCTTTTCGGCTTCGCTGACGTCCGCCCAACTTTTTGCCTTCGGCGCGGCCACACTGGCGGCCTTCTCAGCCGCCGGAGACGCCTTGACCTTGGATGGCGTCTTTACCGCCGGACTGGTCATCAGCGAGACGGTTGTCGGCTTGGCGGCATTGGATGGCGGCACCGTGACGGCCGGCTCGACCGCAGCCGCCTTCGGAGCCTTGCTGCTCCTGCTCGCCGCCGACTTCGTAACGGCCTTTTCATCGGCGAGCGAGGTGAAACCGTTGGCCGGCGCGGAAAACCAGCGATCGATCTGTGGCCCGGTCTTGACCTTGTCGCCCCTGCCGGCCTCGAACTCATCGATGATTTCGGCCAGACGCTCCGGCGTCAGATCTTCATAGGTGTCCTTGAAGATCATGACCATCGGTGCGTTCACGCAGGCGCCCAGGCACTCGACCTCTTCCCAGGACAGCGTGCCGTCGGCATTGGTGTGGAACTGGTCGTGATGGATCTTCGAGCGGCAGACGTCCATCAGGGCTTCGGCGCCCATGATTTGGCACGGCGTCGTGCCGCAGACCTGGATATGCGCCTTGGTGCCAACCGGCTTGAGCTGGAATTGCGTATAGAAGGTCGCGACTTCCAGCACACGGATATTCGGCATCTCCAGCATCGTCGCCACATGCTCGATGGCGGCTTTGGTTACCCAGCCTTCCTGCTCCTGCGCCAGCATCAGCAGCGGGATCACAGCCGACTGCTGCCGGCCCTTCGGGTATTTCTGGATCCAGGTCCTGGCCTCCGCCGCCATCGCCTTGTTGAAGGCGAAGGTTGCTGGCTGGACTTGTGGCTCTGCGAGACGGCGGACGGACATGGCTACTTCGTGATCACGTTAGGGGGGAGGACGCCCAAAAGTGCTTGGACGTCGACGATGATGCCTGGCGGGCTGAGTTCAACCTGCCCTTCCGACATGATTCTCGTATCGAGCCGATTTGGTTCCTCGCTACGCTTGAAATGGACCAGTTTGCGATCGTCTGGCGACAGCAGCAGATAGTGCATCACGCTTGGAATGCTAAAATACTCTACCAACTTATGCCGTTCGTCACGGTATACGCTGGAAGGAGACGTCACTTCGAGCAGAACGACCGGAGCATCAAGGATTGTCGTGTCTAGATCCACCGGCGCACATTGAATTGCCGCGTCCGGTAATCGCACGTTGTCGTTGTCAACGACAACGGTCATGCCGTCGGGAAACACCGAACACCGCAAACCGGCCCTGTCGATCGCAGCTTGCAACGCCGATGTAGCGGCGTGTTTCATCAACGCATGCCTAGCCTTTTCCGCAGCCAACTCGATGACTGCGCCGTCCTCAAGTTCATATCGACCGGTCTGCTGAGCGGACCACTCTAAGAACTGACGCGATGTAAACTTACGCTTCTTGATAGCAACGCTCACCGATCCACCTCCCCGAAAACAATGTCGAGCGAGCCGAGAACGGCGGAGACGTCGGCCAGCATGTGGCCGCGGCAAAGGAAATCCATCGCCTGCAGATGCGCGAAGCCGGGCGCGCGCAGCTTGCAGCGGTACGGTTTATTGGTGCCGTCAGAGACGAGATAGACGCCGAACTCGCCCTTCGGCGCCTCGACGGCGGCATAAACCTCGCCGGCCGGCACGTGATAGCCTTCGGTGTAGAGCTTGAAGTGATGAATCAGCGCTTCCATCGAGCGCTTCATGGCGCCGCGCTTCGGCGGCACGACCTTGCCGTCTAGATTCGACACAGGCCCGACCGCGTCGCTGCCCAACAGCTTGTCGACGCACTGGCGCATGATCTTCGCCGACTGCCGCATCTCTTCCATGCGGATCAGATAACGGTCGTAGCAATCGCCGTTCTTGCCGATCGGGATGTCGAAATCGATCTCAGGATAGCATTCATAAGGCTGGCTCTTGCGCAGATCCCAAGCCGCGCCCGATCCGCGCACCATCACGCCCGAAAAGCCCCAAGCCCAGGCATCATCCAGCGACACCACGCCGATATCGACATTGCGCTGCTTGAAGATGCGGTTCGGCGTCAAAAGATCGTCAAGATCCTGCACCGTCTTCAGGAACGGATCGATCCATTTGCCGATGTCTTCGACCAGCTTCTGCGGCAGGTCCTGATGCACGCCGCCGGGCCGGAAATAGGCCGCATGCATGCGCGCGCCGCAGGCCCGCTCATAAAACACCATCAGTTTTTCGCGCTCTACAAACCCCCACAGTGGCGGGGTCAGCGCGCCGACGTCCATCGCCTGCGTCGTCACGTTCAACAGATGCGACAGGATGCGGCCGATCTCGGAATAAAGCACCCGGATCAACTGGCCGCGCTTCGGCACCTCGATGCCGAGCAGCCGCTCGACCGCCAGCGCGAACGCATGCTCCTGGTTCATCGGCGCGACATAGTCGAGCCGGTCGAAATAAGGCACGGCTTGCAGATAGGTCTTGGCCTCGATCAGCTTCTCGGTGCCGCGATGTAAGAGGCCGATATGCGGATCGACGCGATCCACGACCTCGCCGTCCAGTTCCAGAACCAGGCGCAACACGCCGTGCGCCGCGGGGTGCTGCGGTCCGAAATTGATGTTGAAATTGCGGACAGACGTCTCAGCCATTACTGCTTCGCCTTCTCGTCACCAGGGAGGACATAGTCAGTCCCTTCCCAGGGGGACATAAAGTCAAAGTTCCGAAACTCTTGCTTCAACTCGACAGGCTCGTAGACCACCCGCTTCGCTTCGTCGTCGTAACGCACCTCGACAAAGCCGGTCGTCGGGAAATCCTTGCGCAGCGGATGCCCCTCGAAGCCGTAGTCGGTGAGGATGCGGCGCAGGTCCGGATGGCCGGAGAACAGGATGCCGTAGAGATCGTAGGCCTCGCGCTCGAACCAGTCAGCGCCCGGAAACACCTCGCAGACGGACGGCACCGGCGTGTCCTCGTCGGTCCGCACCTTGACGCGGATGCGCTGGTTCTGGCGCGGCGACAAGAGGTGATAGACGACGTCGAACCGTTTCGCGCGGGCCGGGTAGTCGGCACCGGCAATATCGATGATCGAGACGAATTGGCACTGCACGTCGCGCTTCAGGAAGGTCAGCGTGGCGATGATATCCGCCGGTGCGACAGTGATCGTCAGCTCGCCATAGGCGACCAGCGCGTCCTCGATCTTTCCGGGCAGCTTTTCGCCGATGTAGGCGGAGAGGTCGTTGAGAGCTTCGCTCATGGTCGATTACCGCTCGATCGTGCCGGTGCGGCGGATTTTTTTCTGCAACAGCAGAATGCCGTAAAGCAGCGCTTCCGCCGTCGGCGGGCAGCCGGGCACATAGATGTCGACAGGCACGACGCGGTCGCAGCCGCGCACCACCGAATAGGAATAGTGATAGTAACCGCCGCCATTGGCGCAGGAGCCCATGGAGATGACGTAGCGCGGCTCCGGCATCTGATCGTAGACCTTGCGCAGCGCTGGCGCCATCTTGTTGGTCAGCGTGCCGGCGACGATCATCACGTCCGACTGTCGCGGCGAAGCGCGGGGCGCGATGCCGAACCGCTCGGCGTCGTAGCGCGGCATGGAAATGTGCATCATCTCGACCGCGCAGCAGGCGAGACCAAAAGTCATCCACATCAGCGAGCCTGTCCGGGCCCAGGTAATCAAGGCCTCGGACGAGGTGACGATAAAGCCCTTGTCGGAGAGTTCGTTGTTCAGCTCGCCGATGAACCGGCCCTGCTCCGGCCGCAGCCGACCGGTGGCGGGGTCGAAAATGCCGCTCTGCCGCTTTTCCAGCAGATCGTCGGAAGCGGTCAATCCCATTCCAGCGCTCCCTTTTTCCATTCGTAGATGAAGCCGATGGTCAGCACGGCCAGGAAAATCATCATCGACCAGAAGCCCAGCATGCCGATCTGCCCGAACGACACCGCCCAGGGAAACAGGAAGGCCACTTCGAGGTCGAAGATGATGAATAGGATCGAGACGAGATAGAAGCGCACATCAAATTTCATGCGCGCATCGTCGAAGGAGTTAAAGCCGCACTCATAGGCCGACAGCTTTTCGGGATCCGGATTGCTGTAGGCCACCAGAAACGGCGCAACGATCAGCGCCAGCCCGACGACCAGCGCCACGCCGATGAAAATGATGATCGGCAGATAGGAGGTCAACAATCCTGTCATATCGCGGTTTCCTGACGGCCGTCGCCAGCCTTCTGACTACAACACTGAGACCGATTGCGGAAGCGTGACAGAATGCCTGTCAAACCGTTTTAAGGACCATGCTGCAATGCGGGACGGTTAGCGCAGCCAATTACCGCGTGCAAGCCAAACCTTGTCGAAAATGCGCGGCTCAACGCGGTCCTAGCATTTGATTTCTTTACTTTTTTACTCATGTTTTTAAGCAAACGGCTTCCAGCTCGCAGGCCAGACGCGACCGCCGGCTCGGCCCCGCACCTCTCCTGACAGTGCAATGGCAAAGAAGCTGTTATGGTCGCGGGATTCGCCACCTCCCTCCGCACGAAAATCATCCGCATGCAGAAAGAAACCATTTCCATCCCCCAGGCCCGCCGCATCGCCTTGGCGGCTCAAGGTTTCGATCAGGCCCGCCCGACTGGCCCAATCAATCGCGGCCACTTGAACCGCACCCTGTCGCGAATCGGCCTGCTGCAGATCGACTCGGTCAGCGCCGTCGTGCGTGCGCACTACATGCCGCTGTTTTCGCGGCTTGGCCCCTACCCCATGTCGCTGCTCGAGGACGCCATGTCCGGCCGCAAGCGGCTGCTGTTCGAATATTGGGCGCATGAGGCCTCCCTCCTGCCGCTGGAACTCTGGCCGCTGATGCAGTGGCGCATGCGCCGCGCCCGGGCAAACGACCAGAACGAGATTTACAAAGGTCTGGCTCGTTGGGCCGAGGAGAAGGCCGGCTTCATCGAGGAAGTCTATCAGGAGGTCGCCACGCGCGGCCCAATCCCGGCCGGCGCGATCGAGGGGCACAAGAGCGCCGGTGGCTGGTGGGGCTGGTCGGACTCCAAGGCCGCCTTCGAATGGCTGTTTTGGGCCGGCCGCATCACCACCCATTCCCGGCGTGGCTTCGAGCGCCACTATGACCTGCCTGAACGCGCCTTGCCCGCCGCAACTCTCAACGCCCCGATCCCGACCGACGAGGAGGCGCACCGGCAACTGCTGCGCATGTCGGCACAGGCCCTGGGCGTCGGCACGGCGCAATGCCTGCGCGACTATTTCCGTCTCGGACCCGGCGACATCGCCGGCCGCCTTGAAGAACTGGTCGAGGAAGGCGATCTGATCCCGGTCAAAATCGGCGACTGGCATCGCCAGGGCTATCTTCACAAGGACGCCCGCCTGCCCCGAAAAATCATCGCCCGCGCCTTGCTCGCCCCGTTCGACCCGCTGGTGTTCGAGCGCACCCGCACGGAAAAACTGTTCGATTTCCACTACCGCATAGAAATCTATACGCCGGAGCACAAACGCCAATTCGGCTACTACGTTCTGCCGTTTCTCCTGGGCGACCGCATCGTCGCCCGCGTCGATCTGCGCGCCGACCGCCCGAACGGCGTGTTCCGGGTGCTGGCGGCTTATTCCGAGCCCGGCGCGCCAGCGGACACCGCCGAGGCGCTCATAGAAGAGTTAAGATTGATGCAGGGGTGGTTGGGGCTGAAGACGATGGAGGTAACGTCAAAGGGGGACATCGGAGCTGCATTGGCGGACCTCGCACAAATCCCAGGCCCAATCGAGAGAGATTTATAGCACCTTTATCGGCTGTCGCAGGATTGTCCTTAGCTTCTCGGGTGCAGCCTTTCGGGGATCACCCAGGTAGATTTCGTGATGATGACCCGTTTCGGCATACCCGTTCGCCGGCAGGAACTCGTCATGAAGCTTGTGCAGGATCGGCCCTTCGGCGTCATAAGGCCCGACGTGCAGTGTCTGCGCGACAATACCTTCATCAAGCGTCGCGACTCGTACCTTTGAGAGCGCCGGAAGACCCTTTTTTGCCTCGGCCTTCTTGATCGCAGACACAGCCAGGGCCTGGCCGACCAACTCCGGAACCATGATCATCATGGTCCACGACCAACGATCCTTCCGCCGCGTCTTGAAATCAGTCAGGTCGTCAGCCCACCACAATCCTTCGAGAGGCGGCACGACATAGTCCCTGCCCTCAGATTCCTTGCACATGAATTTCAAAGTGTAGGAAGCGACATAGAGAGCTTCGACTGCCTCCTTGTAGGAAAGCTCGACGTTTGGATCGCCATAGCCATCGATCATCAGATAGCGCAAAGGCGGCACCCGCAGCACGATAAAATCGCCGCGCGGTGCAGAGTAGAGATCCTTATGCGCCTTCTTTAAATCAATCTTCTCCACCTGGTCTCCCCACCTAACCACGCACCCAGTCAGCCAAAATAGAACTGGCGATCTGGCGATAGCAACCGCCGCGGCACGTGCTCCGATTGACTTCAACGTATTCTCCCGCCTAAATCGCGGCCGACGGTCCGCCTCGCGCAAACGTGGCGGCTAAGAGGGAACGCGGTGCGGGTTTTTCTCCTAACTCCGCGGCTGTCCCCGCAACTGTGAGCGGCGAGCCGAAGCCGAACGCCACTGGGCGCAAAGCCCGGGAAGGCGGCCGAGGCGCATCCAAGCCGCAAGCCAGGAGACCTGCCGTCAAGCGCATGTCGCGGCGAAGCTATTGCTTCGGGGTGCGGCGTGCGAAAACACCGAGCGTCCGGCGGGTGACCCGGGCAAGGAGCAGGATTTTGGACGGCAGCCCGGCATCGTTGGCCGATACGGCACAGACGCCACCGAATCGCGAGGTGGTCGCGCCCGCCTGCGCAGCGTCTGCAATTGCAACTGAGATTACCCCCACCCCTAACCCCTCCCCACAAGGGGGAGGGGAACTTGGCGTCGGCGCTTCTGTGTCCCCCTCCCCCTTGTGGGGAGGGGTTAGGGGTGGGGGTATCGAGCAAGCTGAAGGCAAGACCGGAGCGGACGGGGCCACCCTGTCCGCCCTCACCATCGTCATCTGCTCGTCCTGCCGCGACGAGACTGGCTCCGATGCTCATCCGCGCGCCGGCGCGATTTTGGCCCAGCGCACCTGCGACGCCGCAGCCGACACTGGGATAAAAGTCCGGCAGGTCGAATGCCTCGGCAATTGTAAGCGCCGGCTCTCCGCCGCGCTGCTGCGCGAAAACTGCTGGAGCTACGTCTTCGGCGATCTCACGCCGGACTCCGGCCCCGATCTCATCACCGGCGCGGAACTCTTTGCCACGTCCGCCGACGGCCTGATCCCCTGGCGCGGCCGTCCGGATTCTCTGAAGCGCGGGCTTGTCGCCCGCATCCCGCCTCTCGACATTCTAAAGGACATCGCATGACCGAGCTTACCCGCACGCCCTGCACTGTCGTCACCGGCTTTCTCGGTGCCGGCAAGACGACGCTGATCCGCAACCTGATCGAAAACACGAAGGGCAAGCGGCTGGCCATCATCGTCAACGAGTTCGGCGATGTCGGCATCGACGGCGAGATTTTGAAGGGCTGCGGCATCGACACCTGCCCGGAGGAAAACATCGTCGAGCTTGCCAATGGCTGCATCTGCTGCACCGTGGCCGACGATTTCGTGCCGGCGCTGGACCAGATCCTTTCCCGCTCGCCAAAGGTGGACCATATCCTGATCGAGACCTCCGGACTGGCGCTGCCAAAACCGTTGGTGCAAGCCTTCCAGTGGCCGACGGTGAAAAACCGCGTCACGGTCGACGGCGTGGTGGCGGTGGTCGACGGCGCGGCGCTGGCCGCCGGCCAGGTCGCTTCGGACATGGATGCGCTGGCCGCCCAGCGCGCAGCCGACGAATCGCTGGACCATGAGGACCCGGTCGAAGAAGTGTTCGAGGATCAGGTCGCTTGCGCCGATTTGATCATTCTTTCCAAGAGCGACCTGATCGACGACGCCGGCAGACAACGCGCCAATGCGGTGATCGACGAACATGTCGCCCGCGCGGTGAAGATCGTGCCCACCGCCAACGGCAAGGTCGATCCGTCGGTGCTGCTCGGCCTAGGCCTGGCCGTCGAGGACGATATCGAAAACCGCAAGACGCATCACGACGACGAGCTCGACCACGAGCACGACGATTTTGACTCCTTCGTGATCGAACTGCCTGCCACCGCCAGCCCGGACGAACTGGCTGCGCGTGTCGTCCGCGCGGCCGACGAGGAAAATGTGCTGCGCGTGAAGGGCTTTGTGGACACCGGCAAGCCGATGCGGCTTTTGGTCCAGGCCGTCGGCCCGCGTGTGAACCACTATTACGACCGAGCCTGGACCACACAGGACGACCGCCGTTCGCGGCTCGTGGTGATCGGGCTCAAAGGGCTGGATCGCGCGGCAGTGGAGAGGATTTTGGTGGGGTGATGACGCATAGCGCTGAAGCTCCCTCCCCCTTGAGGGGAGGGTGGCCCGAAGGGCCGGGTGGGGTATCCTCAACCGGCACGACCGTCATAGCGCCCCAATCTGCCGAGACGACCCCACCCGGCCGAGCAAAGCTCGGCCACCCTCCCCTCAAGTGGGAGGGAGCACGGCAGCGTTAGATGCACATCCTGACCACCACCTCCGCCTCGCTCGACGACCTGATCGAGCCGGTCGACCTGCGCCAGACGCCGGGCGACATCGTGTTCCTGTCATTCACCGACAGCGATCTGGCCGGCATGGCGGCAGCGTGGAAGTCAGACCCATCCCTACCCTCGCTACGCCTCGCCGCCCTGCGAGACCTGCGCCACCCGATGTCCGTCGATCTTTGGATCGACACGGTGGCGCGGCATGCCAAGGTGATCCTCGTCCGCATTCTCGGCGGTTACGACTGGTGGCGCTACGGCTGCGACCAGCTCGCGGCCATCGCCCGCACTCACGGCATCAAGCTGGCGTTCCTGCCCGGCGAGTGCCGCGAAGAAGATTTGCGGCTGATCGAAGCCTCGACGCTATCCCGCGAAGACCTCGCTTCGCTACTGGAATTCTTTCGCGAGGGCGGCCCGGACAACATGCGCCTGCTGGCTGGGCAATTGGCTGGGTTGGCGCGCGGCAGGACGGCTCCAGCAAAGGCAGTCGAGGTGCCGAAGGCGGGCTTTTATGCGCAGCCGCCTCTACCCTCCCCCTTGTGGGGAGGGTCGCGGAACACTTGCAGCGAAGCGGAAAGTGTGACGCGGGGTGGGGGTGCAGATTGCACCGACACCCCCACCCCGGCGCTTCGCGCCGACCCTCCCCACAAGGGGGAGGGTAGGACCCCGATCATACCCATCCTCTTCTACCGCTCCATGCTGCTCGCCAATGACATCGCGCCGATCGATGCTTTGACCCAGGCTCTACAGGCCAAAGGCATCGACGCCCGTCCGATCTTCGTCACCTCGCTCAAGGAACTCTCCTCGCTCGCCTTTGTCGAACAGGCCTTCGCCGACCTGAAACCCGCCGCGATCATCACCGCCACCGCTTTCGCGGCTGGGGCGGAACCGGGCGCGCAAACCCTGTTCGACCGCGCCGGCGTGCCGGTGTTCCAGGTAATCACGGCGACGACTCGCCGCGACGCCTGGGAGAAGAACCAGCGCGGCCTCGCCCCTGCCGACCTCGCCATGCATGTCGTGCTGCCGGAACTCGATGGCCGCATCCTGGCCGGCGCGATCTCCTTCAAGGCTGAGAGCGAACCTGACGAGACGCTCGGTTTCCGCGCCGTGGTCAACAGGCCCGAGCCCAACCGCATCGAGCAGGTCGCCACCCGCATCGCGCATTTCATTCGGCTTCTGCAGACGCCGCGATCGGAACGAAAACTGACGATCCTGATCCCGGATTATCCCAGCGCACCCGGCCGAACGGGTTATGCTGTCGGGCTCGACGTGCCCAACAGCGTGCTGGCCATGCTGCACGATTTGAAGGACGCCGGTTATGATGTTAGCGGGATTCCGGAAACGGCGCGGCTGCTGTTGGATGCGCTGGCGGCGGGGGCGGAGGGCTTAACGGTCGAGGACTATTTGGGCCTAGCCGGCAGTTTGCCCGATACCGCGCTTGAAATCGTAGAGAAGGCATGGGGGCCTTTGCCTCTTACACCTCTAGATAAAATACCTTTCCGCGCCGCCACCTTCGGCAACATCACCGTAGCTCTCGCCCCCGATCGCGGCAAATCGGCGGATCGCCGCGCGGACTATCACGACCCGACAATTCCGCCGCGCCATGAGCTGCTAGCCTTTGGCCTCTGGCTGCAAAAGTCACTCGGCGTACACGCCATTATACATGTCGGCGCGCATGGAACCTTGGAATGGCTACCGGGCAAGACCGTCGCGCTGAGCGAAAATTGCTTTCCGGAAATCGTGACTGGCTCATTGCCTGTCGTTTATCCGTTCATCGTATCGAACCCCGGCGAGGCGGCGCAGGCGAAACGGCGTATCGCGGCGATCACCCTTGGCCATCTGCCGCCGCCACTCGCAAACGCCGGATTGGACGAAAACCAGCAGAAATTGGAGCGACTGGTCGACGAATACGCCCAAGCCGATGGGCTGGACCGTCGCCGTCGCGACCGGCTGGCCAAGCTCATTGTCGAGACCGCCAGCAAGACCGGCCTCGCCGGCGAAGCCGGCGTTGCCAAGACCGACGCGCCCGACGAGGCGCTGCGCCGCATCGACGCCTGGCTGTGCGACTTGAAGGATTTTGCGATCAAGGACGGCCTGCACATTTATGGGCGCGGCGATCCGGCTGAGACTAACACGCTGCGCCTCGCCAGCGCGGAAGCCGAGCGCAAGGCGCTGCTCGACGCGTTGGACGGCAAACACATCGCCGCCGGTCCGGCCGGCGCGCCCGCGCGCGGCCGCACCGACGTGCTGCCGACCGGCCGCAATCTCTTCACCGCCGACCCGCGCACCATGCCGACGCCGACCGCCTACGATCTCGGCAAGGCCGCGGCGGACGAAATCTTGCGCGACTATCTGCAGAGCCACGGCGATTGGCCCCGGGCGCTGGTCATCGATCTCTGGGGCTCGGCCTCGCTGCGCACCGGCGGCGAGGAGATTGCGCAGGGGCTGGCGCTGATGGGCTGCCGGCCGCAATGGGATTCGGCCACCGGCCGCGTCACCGGTATCGAGGTGCTGCCGCCGGCGTCGCTCGGTCGGCCGCGTGTCGACGTCACCTTCCGCATCTCCGGCCTGTTCCGCGACATGTTCCCGACGCAGATCGCGCTGCTCGACGCGGCCGCTCAAGCCGTAGCCGCACGCGACGAAACGCCGGACGAGAACCCGCTGGCTGGAACCGCGCGCGCATCGGCCAAGGCCCCTGCCCGCATTTTCGGCTCGTCGCCGGGCACATATGGCGCGGGGGTGGAACAACTGCTGGCTTCCGGAAACTGGCCGGACCGCGCCGAAATCGGCGAGGCTTATCTTGATGCAACCTCTCATGCCTTTGGCGGCGCGGAAGGGTTGGCGCGGGAAGCACGAGGCGCTTTTGCCGAACGGCTGGCGGAAGCCGATCTTCTTGTCCACACCGGTGATGATCCCGGCCGCGATATTCTGGAGGGCTCGGCCGACGTCGCCTTCATCGGCGGCTTTGCCGCGGCGGTGGCGGCGCTCGGCGGCAAGGCCGATGTCGTGGTGCTCGACACCACCGACCCGCTGAAACCGAAGCCGCGTTCGGTCGCGCAGGCGGTTGGGCGTGTCGTGCGCGCCCGCGCCGCCAATCCTCGCTTCATCGCCGGCCAGATGCGGCACGGCCCGCGCGGCGCGTCGGAATTCGCCGAAACGGTCGACCGGCTCGTCGGTTTTGCCGAAACGACACATGCAATCTCCGGTGACCTGATCGGCGCGGTCCACGACGCCTATCTCGGCGACGAGACCGTGCGCGCCTTCCTGCTGCGCGAAAACCCAGAAGCGGCGAAGCTCATCGCCAAACGTTTCGCCGACGCCCGCCGGCGCGGGCTCTGGCACCCGCTTCGCAATTCAGTAGACGGCGATCTGGCGGCATTGATCGCCGAAGCTGAAGGGACGAGATCGCGCGAGGCGGCCGAATGACGGCTCTTGCCATCAGCCGGCGCGGCGCCTGCCCTGCGCTCTCCGCGCCGATGCAGACTGGCGACGGCTTGCTGGTTCGGCTTCAGCCGGCTTCGCAGGGGTTGACGCCTAAGCAACTGGTCGGCCTCAGCGTATCTGCGGCCCGACATGGCAATGGGTTGATCGAGATCAGCGCGCGCGGCTCGATCCAGATTCGAGGCTTGACGGCGCGGAGCGCGACCGAACTGGCGGCGGATGTAAACGCGTTGGAGATCGATGTCCGCACCGGCGTGCCGGTGGAAATCGGTGCGCTCGCCGGGCTTGATCCGATGGAGATCGCCGATCCGCGACCTCTGGCCGATGCGATCCGCAAGGCGATTTCCGATACCGGCCTGACGCAGCGGCTGGGTCCCAAGGTCTCGGTGGTCGTTGACGGTGGCGGCCGCTTCGACCTCAAATCCGTCTCCGCGGATATCCGCCTTCAGGCTTTTGAGCGCCGGGGCCGGGTCATCTGGCGTTTGGCGCTGGCCGGCGACGCACACACGGCGGAGCCGCTCGGCGCGACATCGTTCAACGGCGCGGTCGGATTCGTGATCGATGTGCTTTCAGAGATCGCCGATCGGGGTGTCGAGGCGCGTGGACGAGATTTGCTTCACCAATATGACGATCAGCGCTCTACGTTGCCCCCCTCTGTCCTGCCGGACTCCGGGGCGAGCCACGGGTCTCGCCCGTCCTTCGGACCCCCCACAAGGGGGGAGATAACGCCGGCCGCTCTGGCTTCGCCAGTCGCAAACGTTGCCAGCGAGGTGCCTTCGACGACGACGCGCTTGATCTCCCCCCGTGTGGGGGGTCCGAAGGACGGGCGAGACCCGTGGCTCGCCCCGGAGTCCGACAGGACAGAGGGGGGCAACGTAGAGCGCGGAATAAGACAACCTGGTCGGATGCCCCTTGGCATTCATCCCCTCCGCAACGATCAGGCTGCTCTCGCGATCGCCTTGCCCTTCGGCAGCATCCAGGCCCCGGTATTGGCTGCGTTCTCGCAGGCGGCGTCAGACCTTGGCATCGACGCATTGCGTCCTGCGCCCGGCCGTCTGCTGATCGCGTTGACCCAAACGTCGGTCTCTGCCGAAACCTTGAAGAACGAGGCGCGCACCCTTGGCTTCGTAGTCGACCCAGCCGATCCTCGTCTCGCTATCTCGGCCTGCGCCGGCAAGCCGGCTTGCGCGTCGGGTCATTTCGAGACGCGTACGCTGGCCGGGCGCATCGCTGCCGAACAGCCGGATGTCGTTGCGCAAGCCGGCCATATCCACATCTCCGGCTGCGCCAAAGGCTGCGCTCATCCCGCCCCTGCCCCCGTGACGCTTGTCGGCGGCGAAAACGGCGTGGGGCTTGTCGTCAATGGAACGGCGCGGCAAAAGCCGCTTGCCTACACCCGGCCCGAGGTTTTGAAGGTAAGCCTGAAGCGGCTGGTCCGGCTCATTGAGGAAGGTCGCGCGGCGGGCGAAAAGGCCGGCTGCGGCCTCTCCGACGTGGCAGGGGATGGCTTGGCGGCGGCCTTTCGACAGGATGTTTGATGGTTGAGTACGACTATATTCGCGACGGTACGGCGATTTACGAAAAGTCCTTCGCGACGATCCGCGCCGAGGCCGACCTTGCCGCCTTCAGCGGCGCGGAGGCCGACGTTGCGATTCGCATGATCCATGCCTGCGGCCAGGTCGAAGCCGCACGGCACTTTGTGTTTTCCAACGGTTTTGTCGCTTCTGCTCGTTCGGCCCTGGCAAAAGGCGCGCCGATCCTGTGCGATGCCGAGATGGTGGCGCATGGCGTCACGCGTGCGCGCCTGCCTGCCAGCAATGAGGTGATTTGCACGTTGCGCGACCCGCGCACCGCGACAATCGCCACAAAAATCGGCAACACGCGCTCCGCCGCCGCGATCGACCTTTGGGGCGACCGGCTGGCTGGCGCTGTCGTTGCCATCGGCAATGCGCCGACGGCGCTCTTCTATCTGCTGGAGAAATTGCGCGACGGCGCACCCAAACCAGCGGCCATCATCGGCATGCCTGTGGGCTTTGTCGGCGCAGCGGAATCGAAGGAAGCTCTGGCCGAAAATTCGTACGGCGTACCGTTCGCCATCGTGTGCGGCCGTATGGGCGGCAGCGCCATGACCGCAGCCGCGCTCAACTCTCTCGCGAGGCCGGGGCTGTGATATCTGTGATCATCACCCCCACCCCTAACCCCTCCCCACAAGGGGGAGGGGGATCCGCCAGCGTTGCCGCCAAGTTCCCCTCCCCCTTGTGGGGAGGGGTTAGGGGTGGGGGTAACAGCAAGATGCGTTGGAAACCGCTCGGATGACCGTCACCAAGCAAACCGGCCGGCTGATCGGCGTCGGCACCGGCCCGGGTGACCCGGAGCTGCTGACGCTCAAGGCCGTCAAGGCGCTCGGCGAGGCTGACGTGCTGGCGCATTTCGCCAAGCGCGGCAATGCCGGCAACGCGCGCGCCATCATTGAGGCGCACGCGCGACCGGATTGGATCGAGCTGCCTTTGCTCTACCCCGTCACGACCGAGATCGACAAAAGCGAC
>JBFWUS010000052.1:0-41449 GCA_050247155.1 Rhizobiaceae bacterium | reverse complement strand
CCACCAACATCCAAAACACAAATGCCTCCGATCAAACCGGAGGCATCTTGATGACCCCATCGTTAAGGGGTCCCGTTTGGACGAAAATCACCCCTCAAACGGGGTCCTCTTTCCATGAAAAGTCACAGTGCAGAACCTCGTCGCCTATCTCAAGAGCCTTTCCGATGCGCAATGAAGCGCTATTGGCGCCCAGTCAACTTGCCCCTGCCTGCGAGGCGGGGCCGGAGGGTGAGGTAATCCCTTTCGACGTCGCTTCCGCCAAGGCTCTGGCCGTCGCCGCACCGGTGTCGCGACGCGAACGTCTCTCAATCCTCGAGGCAACGGGGCGAATACTCTCGGCGACAGTCCGCAGCGCCATCGACCTGCCTCCTTTCGACAATTCGGCGATGGATGGATATGCGGTCAGGTCGGCCGATCTGCAGGGTTCAGGACCCTGGGTGTTGAAGGTTGGACAAAGGGTCGCCGCGGGAGAGACGGCGCACGGCGTTGCTCAGCCGGGCGGCGTAGCGGTGCGAATACTGACTGGCGCGCCGATTCCGAAGGGGTTCGATTCCGTCCTGATGCAGGAGCGCTGCGAGCGAAGGGACGATCATATCATTGTCATGGACGCGCCTCGCGTCGGGCAGAACATCCGTCGCGCCGGCGAAGACATCGAGTCCGGGCAGGTGGCGGCGGAAACTGGCGCGGAGCTGACGCCGCAACTGCTGGCCCTGCTCGCAGGGCAGGGCAGGGCATATGTCGACGTTATCGGCAAGGTGCGCGTCGGACTTCTGTCGACCGGCAATGAGTTGCGCGATCCGGGCGAGGCCCTCGGGTCGGGTCAAATCTACAATTCCAACCGCATCGCCATCCGCGCCGCCCTCGCGCGCTGTGCTTGGGCGGATGTGATCGATTTCGGGATCGTCCGCGACCGGCGCGACCTGCTTGTTGATGCGATCGGCGAAGCCGCAGGTAAATGCGATGCGCTGATAACGACCGGAGGCGCCTCGGCCGGAGAAGAGGATCATGTCGCGGCGGCGATCACCACATGCGGCGGCGAGTTGGACGTCCTTAAGGTGGCGATGCGGCCGGGCAAGCCCGTCAAGATCGGTTTTGTCGGCCCGACTCTCCTTGCAGCGCTCCCCGGCAATCCGAACGCGGCGTTCGTGACGTTTCGTCAGATTGCGTTCCCGGCTCTCAGGGCCATGGCTGGCCTGGCATCGCCCAAGCTCGAATGGCACCCCGGCGTCGCTGGGTTCAGCTATGAAAAGCGGCTTGGCCATACAGAGTTCGTCCCGGTCGAGATCGTCGGCTCGGACAATTTCGGCCGCCCGGTTCTAAGCATGCTGGGAAAAGGCTCGTCAGCCAGCCTGCGCGCGATGTCGTTGGCGCAAGGCATTGCTCGGTTGCCCCCTGGAACGCCGTCCGTGTCGCCGGGCGACTCCTTGCAGTTCGATCGGATCGCCTGAGGAGCATGCTTCTGGCGGAGAACCTGCTTCAGCTGATCAGGGGGCGCCGTTCCGTTTCGCCGCGCAAGCTCTCGGCGCCCGGCCCGAGCGACGAGCAACTGTCGCAAATGGCGGCGATCGTCGCAGCGGTTCCTGACCACGGCAGGCTGAGCCCCGCCCGCCTTGTCCATATCGCGGATCGGCAAGCTCTTGCGGACCTGTTTGTCGATGCGCTTAAGGAGCTCGAACCTGTCGCAGACGAAACCGCGCTGGCCCGCGAACGCGAACGGGCTGGTCATGCTCCCTGCCTGCTGGCCCTTATCGTCCGCATCGATGAAGCCAATTAAACCGCACCGCCCCATGAACAATGGATATCGGCGGGCGCCAGCCTCCAGAACGTCCTGCTGTTCGCTGAAGCGCTAGGCTTTCGCGCCAAGATCCTGAGTGGCCGAAAGATGACTTCCAAAACATTGCGGTCGGCTTTCGACCTCGGTCCCTCGGAAGTTCTCGTCGGATTCATTGCCGTGGGGAGCGATCTCGGAGGAGCGCGTGCGGTCGGCGAGGAAACCTGATCGGCGTCAGGAACGGCCGATCGAGTAGCCTGAGCCGCGCACCGTCCGGATCAAGTCCACGTCGAAGCCGGTATTTATCGCCTTGCGCAGTCTGACAACCGCGACATCCAGAGCGCGGCCCTCGCCGTACTCGCTGTCGCCCCAGATGCCGTCGATAAGCTCGAACCTGGAGAACACGCGTCCGGGGGCCTGGATCAAGACCTCGAGCAATCTGAACTCCGTTGGGCCCAGAGGAATCAGACGGTTGCTTCGGTAGACCTGATGCTGGCGGCGATCCAGCATCAGATCCTGCACCGTAACGACGTCGGAAAGGACTTCCGGCCTGACGCGCTTCAGCAAAGCGCGCGCGCGAACGATCAGTTCGGGCTCCGAGAACGGCTTGACGAGATAGTCGATGTGCTGTGCCGAGCCGCGTGCCCTCTCGCCGTCCTGTTTTCGATCGACCAGAAGGATTGTCGGGACATTGCGTACGTCGTTGCGCCTGAGAACAAACCCCGGAAGGCCTGGCGTGGCCAGATCCTGGATCAGCAGGTCGGGCAGGTCGTCGCGCAGTTTCGCCTCGGCTTCGACGCCGGGTTCGACCACTTCGACCGAGTATCCTTCCGTTTCAAGAACCCTTTGCAGAAGGTCGCTGAGTGGTCCTTCGTCTTCGACCACCATAACTCGTGGGGCAGCCATTCCGAAAATCGAATCTCCGCTTGCCTCGACCCTACCCATTCCACGCGACGCTGCAACTACGCCTCGTTGATGGCGTAGCCAGCGCCTCGGATCGTGCGGATCACATCGGGCATCCGGCCTGTGTTCACAGCTTTGCGCAGCCGGCCGACGTGGACGTCCACGGTACGCTCGTCGATGTAGATCGTTTCGCCCCAGACGTTGTCGAGAAGCTGCGCTCGGGAAAAGACGCGTCCGGGATGCCGCATCATGAACTCGAGCAGTCGGAATTCGGTTGGTCCGAGCCTGAGCTCGCTCTTCTTACGGTAGACGCGATGCTGCTCGCGGTCGAGCACGATATCGCCGACCTTCAGGACGCTGGAAAGCACCTCGGGCTTCGCCCGGCGCAGTAGCGCCTTGACGCGCGCCAGGAACTCCGGCGTCGAGAAGGGCTTGACCAGGTAGTCGTCGGCTCCGGTGGAGAGGCCGCGCACGCGGTCGCTTTCCTCTCCTCGCGCCGTCAGGATGATGACTGGAAGCCGTTCGGTCTCTGGACGCAGTCGAAGACGTCTGCAAAGCTCGATGCCGGAGACGGCCGGGACCATCCAGTCGAGAACCAGAAGGTCCGGCACATTCTCCTGCAGGCGGATCTCCGCCTCGTCGCCGCGGGGAATTACCTCGACCTGATATCCTTCGGCTTCAAGATTGTATTTCAGGAGAACGCCCAGCGGCTCCTCGTCCTCGACCACCATGATCTTCGCTGCGATCATCCTCAGGCTCCAACGATAGCCGCCGTTGTCTCGTCATGTTTTGGCCGTGCCACTGGCAACTGATCGCCGGTCAACACGAAATAGGCGTTCTCGGCGATGTTGGTAACATGATCGCCGATCCGTTCGAGGTTCTTGGCGCAGAAAAGGAGGTGCGTGCAGGCTGTGATGTTGCGCGGGTCTTCCATCATGTAGGTCAGGAGTTCCCGGAACACCGCCGTGTAACTGACGTCGATCTTCTCGTCCTGATCGCGCAAGGCGGTGAGGGCTTTCGCGTTTCGGCCGACATAGTGGTCGATCACGTCGTCGACCTGCTCAATCACAAGCTTCGACATGTTGTCGATGCCGTGCGATAGCTTTCGCGGGATCGCAGTCGTTCCGACAGCGCTGACGCGTTTGGCGATGTTTTTTGCGAGATCGCCGATCCGCTCCAGATCGCCAGCCATGCGGATTGATCCGACCACTGCCCGCAAATCCTGAGCCATCGGCTGGCGCTTGGCGATCAGCGTGATGGCGCGGTCGTCCAGATCGCGCTGGTGCTCATCCATGACCGTGTCTTCCGAGATAACGCGCTGTGCCTGAGCTGCGTCTCCGCTCAGAAGAGCCCGGATGGAAAGCTCGACCATCGTCTTGGCGGTGTCGCCCATTGCCTTAAGTAGGCGGTCGATTTCGTTCAATTCGGCGTCGAAGGCCGAAACTGTATGTTCGCCCATTGTCTCTCTCCGCAACCGATCAGCCGAAGCGACCTGTGATGTAGTCTTGAGTCCGCTTCTCGTCCGGGTTGGTGAACATCTTCTCCGTCGGGCCTTCCTCGACCAGATAACCGAGGTGAAACATCGCTGTGCGCTGCGAGACGCGGGCCGCTTGCTGCATGGAGTGGGTGACGATGACGATCGTGTAGTTCTGCTTCAGCTCGTCGATCAGTTCCTCGACGCGCGCGGTAGCGATCGGATCAAGCGCCGAGCACGGCTCGTCCATCAGAATGACCTCCGGCGAGACGGCAACGGCGCGCGCAATGCAGAGGCGCTGCTGCTGACCGCCAGACAGGCCGGTCCCCGGTTCATGCAGGCGGTCCTTCACCTCGTTCCAGAGCGCAGCCTTCTGAAGGCTCTTTTGAACGACCTCGTCGAGGTCGGCCTTGCTCCGGGTCAAACCATGAATGCGCGGACCGTAGGCGACGTTCTCGTAGATGGACTTTGGAAACGGGTTCGGCTTCTGGAACACCATGCCGACGCGCGCGCGCAGTTCCACAACGTCGATCGACTTGTCGTAGATGTCTTCGCCGTCGAGCGTGATCTTGCCGCCGACGCGAGCCGAAGCGACTGTGTCGTTCATTCGGTTCAAGCAGCGCAGAAAGGTCGACTTGCCGCACCCCGATGGGCCGATTAGCGCAGTCACCTGATTCTGCCGCACAAGCAGGTCGACATCGAAGAGCGCCTGCTTCTCGCCATAGTACACGGTGACCTTTTCGCCGCGCATCTTGATCTTCTCGTTGGTTTCAGCAGCGACCTTGGCCTGCACGGCTTTTTCGATCGCCTGTTCGTTCATCATGTTCATTTTTCGGTTCTCCATATCGCTCACCAGCGCCGCTCGAAGCGTTTGCGCAGCAGGATCGCGGCCGAATTCATTGCAAAGAGAAAGAGCAGAAGGACGATGATGGTCGCCGCGGTCTTCGCCTGGAAGGCCACCTCGGGAAGATCGGACCAAAGGTAAATCTGCACCGGCAGGACAGTTGCGGCCTGCGTTATCCCCGACGGGATATCGACGATGAACGCCACCATGCCGATCATCAGGAGAGGGGCGGTTTCGCCAAGGGCGTGCGCCATTCCAATGATCGTGCCTGTCATGATGCCAGGCATGGCCACAGGCAGCACGTGATGGAATATCGCCTGTTGCTGCGACGCTCCCACGCCAAGCGCCGCTTGCTTGATCGAAGGCGGAACAGATCTCAAGGCGGCCCGGGACGCGATGATGATCGTCGGCAGGACCAGCAATGCAAGCACCAAGCCGCCGACGAGCGGAGCCGAGCGCGGCAGGCCAAAGAAGTTCAGGAACATGGCCAGGCCGAGGAGGCCGAACACGATCGAGGGAACCGCGGCAAGGTTGTTGATGTTGATTTCGATGAGTTCGGTGACGCGGTTTTTCGGGGCAAACTCCTCCAGGTAGATCGCCGCGCCCACGCCGATCGGCAAGCAGAGCAGGAGCGTCACACCCAAGGTGATCAGGCTCCCGATGAGCGCCCCGCGCAGACCGGCGAGTTCGGGTTCGCGGGAATCTCCCGAGGTGAAGAAGCGGGTTGCAAAGGCGCGCTCAACTTCGCCCTTCGATTTCAGTTGCTCCAGCCAAGCAACCTCCTTGTCGCCGACGCGGCGGTCACCTTCCGGCGTGGTGAGTTCCACCACCTGCCATTGAGATGCAGGTACCCGGCCAAGACTGGTCGGCATTGAAATCGCTTCCGCGACAATCCCGGTCGCGCTAAGCGTCTTCACCCGCAGCCACCCGTCATTGGCGACGACCATTAGAGACGGAAGGCTGCTGTTCAGGTCGATGCCGGACGAACCATCAGCGAGCGCGGCTCTGGCCGCATCAGCTGCCGTCTGTCGTGTCGCAATCTGATCGCGCAAGCTCGCTGCCGCCTCGGGGCTCAGACCATCGAGCAACGACCCCAAGCGCTTGATTTCAGCGTCCATTGTATCGAGCCTGTCCTGCAGGGTCTGACGCACGCGCCCGACTGCCGCTTGAAAGTCGTCGGCCGTGGAACGCGCTTCGACCTGTTCACCGTTGACGACGAGGTCGAGATCCCCCTTGCCCGGTGTTGTTTCCAGATCGGTCTGATAGCCCTTAAGATACTGGTCAGCGTCGTCCGACAGCAGAACGGGGACATTCACGGTCTGCCCCACGAGTGACGGATCGGCAACGACCATCTTGCGGAAGTCGTCCGCGGCCCCGGAACTCAGAAGTCCGTTTAGGAGTCGACGATCAGCACGCGCCTCCACGCCGGGAAATTCAGAGCGCAGTTTGTCGCGGATCAGCGTGTCATAGTCGCCTGCCAGCAAGGCCTTCCGATCCCCGGCTCCGGTGGGGTCGAGCGCTTCCTTCGTCGCGGTGATATCCAGATTGAGTCTGGACTCGGTGAAGGCTGGCAGTCCCTTGTAGAGGATGTCGGCCAAGACCAGGACAAGGAAGATTGCGGTGACCACGATCGACGCAACGCCATAGAACCGAAAGCGCTTTTCGGATGCGTGACGCCTCGACGTGAGGGCGGCGCGGTCGCTGCGGCTTGGTCGAGCGAATTCCGGTGTTGCTGTTGTGTCAGTCATATTGCTCTCGGTAACGCTTCACCACCTGCAAGGCGATGTAGTTCAGGACCAGGGTGAAGAAGAACAGCACGAACCCAAGAGCGAAGGCCGACAACGTCTTGGCGCTGTCGAATTCCTGATCGCCCACCAGGATCGTCTTGATCTGGACGGTGAACGTGGTGACCGCCTCCAGCGGATTAAACGTCAGGTTCGCTGCAAGGCCAGCCGCCATGACCACGATCATGGTCTCGCCGACAGCGCGCGAAATGGCGAGCATAAACGCCGACACGATCCCTGGAAGGGCCGCCGGAAGGACGACTTTCTTGATCGTCTCGGACTTGGTTGCCCCCAGACCGTAGGATCCGTCGCGCATGGATTGCGGCACGGCGTTGATGACATCGTCGGAAAGCGAGGAGATGAACGGGATGATCATCATGCCCATCACCAGACCCGCAGCGAGGGCGGACTCTGAAGCAACGTTCAGCCCTACATATTCGCCGAAACGTCGGATCAGCGGTGCAACCGTAAGGGCGGCAAAGAAACCAAGCACAACGGTCGGAACGCCAGCAAGAATTTCGAGGATTGGCTTCGCAAAAGCTCGAAAACGAGGGCTCGCATACTCAGCCATGTATATTGCCGCAAACAGCCCGATGGGGCCAGCAACACCGATGGCGATCGTTGTAATCAGTAAGGTGCCCACGACCAGAGGTACAATACCAAACGCGCCGGACGAGCCCACCTGATCGGCGCGAATAGCGGTCTGTGGCGACCAATGGAGACCGAAAAGGAAGTCAATCGGCGAGACTTTTCCAAAGAACCGGATCGTTTCGAACAGCACCGAGAATACGATGCCGATCGTGGTCAAGACCGCTATGGCTGAGCAAATGAACAGCAGCCATTTGACCAGGCTTTCAAAATTATTGCGGGCCCGGAAACGCGTCTGGATGCGCGAGTACCCGAATCCGGCGGCACCAAGGCCAGCCAGGGCACCGCCGGCGAGGAGTAGCCATCCGCCCAAGGATTGGGTGGATTTATACGCGTCAGCAGCCGACTGTAGTTCAGGCGTCGGCTTACCAGAATATTGGTCGGAAGCCAGCATCTGCACATCGCGTAGCGCGGCACTTCGCTTAAGGTCAGTATCGACTTGAGCGGCCTGGTAGTTGCTGATGGCCTGAGATTCCGCGTAGCGCTGAATTGAAGGCGCAAGCAGCGCATATACGGCAACCATCGCGCCAAGCCCCAGCGCTGCCACGTATAGCCCGTGATAGGATGGGAGAGAATGCATCGACCGAAAGTCACCGGCCGCAACGCCGGCGGCTCTGCGACGCGCGAACACGAAACTGGACAGCACCAGGACAGCCAGCAGGACAAAATAGATGGAGGACATGGCGAATTGGTCCGGGGATCGGGCGCAGAAAAACGCTAGAACGGGGTGGCATCGCTGAGGATGCCACCCCGTCTTCTTATGGCTTAGGAGAGTTCGTCACCCTTCATCGGGGCGAGAGACTTGACCTCTTCCTGCTGCGCCTTGTGGTCCTCAGCAGGAAGCGGGACCAGGCCCTTCTCCGAGAGGTAGCCATCTTCGCCGGTCGCCTTGTCGGAAACATACTCGGCCGCGAACTGGTCAAGGCCGGGGATGGTCCCGACATGTGCCTTCTTGACGTAGATGAAGAGTTCACGCGACGGCTTGTAGCTGCCGTCCGCGATGGTTTCGAATGCTGGGACAACGCCATCGACTTCGGCGCCCTGAAGCTTGGCGGCGTTCTCTTCAAGGAAGGAGAAGCCAAACACACCATAAGCATTCGGGTTGCCTTCGAGCTTCTGTACGATCACGTTGTCGTTCTCACCCGCTTCAACGTAAGCGCCATCCTCGCGAACCGACTTCCAAACGACATCAAATGCCTTCGAGTCGGACTTCTTCAGCGCGCCAAGCGATTCGATCGACGCTGCGCCCGGTTCAAGGAAGAGCTCATGCATCGAGTCGCGGGTGCCTGACGTCGGCGGAGGGCCGAGAACCTCGATCTTAACATTCGGCAGGGACGGGTCGATGTCCGACCAGTTCTTGTTCGGGTTGGCGATCAGCTTGCCATCCGGGCCGGGCACTTCCTTGGCGAGCGCGAGGAACAGCTGCTGGCGCGTAACTTTGAGAGGCGCGGCGGCCTTGGACGATGCAAAGGTCAATCCGTCAAAGCCGACCTTGATTTCGACAATATCGGTTACACCGTTCTTGGCGCAGCTTTCGAATTCGCTCTTCTTGATGCGGCGCGAAGCGTTGGTCGCGTCAGGGAACTGCTCGCCGACGCCTTCGCAGAACAGCTTCATACCGCCGCCCGTGCCGGTGGATTCGACGACGGGCGTCTTGTTGCCGCTGGTCTTGCCGAACTGTTCGGCGACTGCTGTGGTGAAGGGATAGACCGTCGACGATCCGACGACGCGGATCTGGTCGCGCGCGGCGGCCATGCCGGCCGACATGCCAAAGGCCAAAGCGGCGGCCGAGGCCGTGAGTAGTAGATTTTTCATGGAGCCTGCTCCTGTTCGGACGTTTCTTCGTGTGAATTCAGACGGAGCCAGGGAACAATCTGTCGCATCTGGCCCCTACGCCACTTGGCGCGAAGAGGGGATTAGAGCTGCAATGTTACAGCCAGATGACAGTTGGCATGACGGCTGTGGAAGGCCCTTAGCCGACCTCCGGTGCTTGTCACATCAGCTTGAGGGCGTCGCGTTGAAAGTACGCTAAACAACGCCAAGGAAGAACGAAGCCTGAACACGTCATGCTGCCCGTTGTTTCGCGGACAGATTGAGCGGCTTCCGGCCGGCTGCCTTGGCGGCTCGATCCCAGAGGAAGTCGCCAGAGAAGGCAATATGCTCCCACCCGACGGGCGAGGTATGGGCCAGTAGATCGTCGGGAACGGCTTCGCCGGCTGACCGGAGATGCGCAACGGCGTCGGCCGTGTAGGTCGAGTTCCAATAGACGATCGCCGCGATCACGAGGTTCAAGCCTGATGCCCGGTATTGCTGGGCCTCATGACTGCGATCGATGATCCGCCCTTGGCGAAACGTATAAATGGCCTGCGTGAGAGCATGGCGTTGTTCGCTCTTGTTGAGCCCTGCCTGGCAGCGGCGACGGAGCGTCGGATTTTCCAACCAATCGAGCATGAACAGCGTCCGTTCAATCTTGCCGATCTCCTGGAGGGCGATGTCCACCTGGTTTTGGCGCTCATAGGCCGCGAGTTTCCTCAGCATCACAGACGGGGCGACATGGCCGGCTTTCAGCGACGCAACCAGGCGCATCACCTCGTCCCAATGCTCGCGGATGACATCGGCACGAACGCGTTTGCCGAGAAGCGGCGCGATCAGTGGATAGGCGGCGGGATGTTCAATTGGGATCAGCCGGCGATCGGGAAAGTCGCGTAATCGGGGACAGAAGCGGAAGCCGAGCATGGCGCAGAGCGCGAACACATGGTCGGTCGCGCCGCCGGTATCGGTAAAATGTTCGGCAATCGCGAGGTCGCTAGCGTGATGTAGCAGGCCGTCGAGAACATACGGCGCCTCATGCGTCGCCGCCGAAATGACCTTGACATGGTAAGGGCCGTGCTGATCGGAGACATGGGTGTAGAAGCTGAAGCCGGGATCGACGCCGTAGCGAGCATTAATATCACCGCCCGTGGTGCCCCTCTTTCCGCCCCGAAAGAATTGCCCGTCCGAACTTGATGTCGTGCCGTCGCCCCACACTGCGGCAATCGGCAGGCGATGCTGAGCGTTGATGATGGTTGCGAGCGCCGCCCGATAGGTGTCTTCACGGATATAGGCATCCGGCGTCCAGACGAGTTGGTCGCGGGTGACGCCTTGGCTAGCGGCGGCCATGCGGGACAGGCCGAGATTGGTGGCATCGGCCAGGATGGCGGCCAACAGTGCGCTCTCGTTGGGACAGGCCTCGCCCGTTCGCAGATTTGTGAATGCCGTCATGAAGCCGGTCTCGCGAGCGACCTCGTGAAGGAGTTCCGTGATGCGAATGCGCGGCATCATGGCATCGAGCCGGTCGGCGAGGACCTCAGCCTCGGCGGGCGTCGTCATTTTGACTGGTGAGATCTGCAGCCGGTCATCGATGAAGCGCACACCCTCGAGCTGATTCCGTTTGAGGCGGTGCACGAACTTTTTCAGTCGCCAATCGAGCTCCCGGCCGCGCCGAGCGAGCCATTCGTCGGCGGCTGACGGCAACCCCAGTTTCGAAATGATTGGTGCGGCCACTGGCTCGGGCAACAGATAACTGTCAAACCGACGGTAGGCAGACGACCGTTCCACCCATACGTCCCCGGAGCGCAGCTTGTTGCGCAGATGGGCAAGCATTGCCGTTTCATAGAGCCGGCGATTGATCCTGCCGTCAGGACCGATCACCAGTTTGCGCCAGTCCTTCTTGAACGGCATCGGCGCATCGGGCGGCACATCGCGTTTGCCCGATCTATTCAGGTCGCGGAGCATTCGGATTCCGGCGATCGTGCGGGCGCTTCCCCGGCCGGCCTTGAACTCCAGCGCCTCGATCAGCGCTGTGGCGAACTTTCTCAGCGTCGCGTACCGGTCGGCGGCCACTGTGAGCGGATCTACGCCGACAGTTTCGGCGAGGGCGTCGACTTCATGCCTGGCCCTGAGCAACGTCGCCCAACCAACGGTCTCATCGACCAACTCGATCGGATCAGAGTCGTTGTCCAGCGCCGTAGAAAGAGCGTCGATTGTGCCGCGGAACAGCCGCATCAAACGGGCAACATCCTTCGACGTCGCCGCGTAACGGCGAGCCTGCGTGTTCTTGGCCCGGCTGAATGCCGTGCCGATCAGCTTGTCGGCCATTTCGATCGCGGCGTCGGTGAGCCGTTCTTCGAAGTCGATCAGACAAGCAACAAGCATGGCCCGCCGGCGCGATGCTGTATAACGCTCGATCAGGTACGCAGGGGACGCACGCCCCTCGCGGACGAACTGCCGGTAGCGGTCTGGATGCACGGAAGTGCTGAGCTTTGCCGGAATTCCGATCTCTTTGACCTGGCGCAGGCGGTCGAGAATGTCGCGAACGTGATCGGGCTTCACGGCTGTCGGTATCGCCTTAAGCCAAGTGAGCGTAGTGATGCCCCTGTCGGGTTCGGTGATGAGAAGCGCATCGAGCGCGTCCAGTTGCTCTGGCCGGAGGCCGGACAGAAGGACATGAGCGGCCTGCTTTCTGGCTCGCGCCCGTCCGGCGATTCCCGTACGCTCCACTGTCGATACCGAAGGAATCAGGATCCTCGCCTGGCGCAACGCATCGATCACGCCGGCTGCGATGACGATACCCTTGTCCGTCGCCCAAGCGGCCTTGGCGGCCGCATCGATCATGAAGGGTACATCGGTTCTTGTTGCGCCGCGAAGCCCAAGCGCCGTCGCGAGTTCGCGGGCATGATCCGTCATGGTCTGTTCCCGGCTCGCATAATCGGCGAACGCCTCAGCCGGGACATCGAGCTGCTCGGCGATGAAGGTCACCAGTTCTTCAGGAAGAGCTGCGGAGCGGTTGAGGACCTGCGCCAGCGTCATGGCAGGGTGGCGAAACAGCGCGAGCTGCAGGGCGGCACCGAGGCGATTACGGTCCTCCCGTCGCAGTTGGATCAGATCGAGGTCGGCGGATTCCAAGGTATAGAGCCGGGCAAGGTCGTCTCGGTCCGACGGTATTCCAACCAGTTGTTCCCGCTCTGCCTCGGTTAGCAGTTCGTGCTTGCGCATCCGCACTCCTCCCAGTGTCCATAGAAGGCTCATCGATTTCGTGGACAGACAAGAGTAAAGAGACGTAATCTGTGGACGGAATCGAAGCCGATCCACAGGTCCTTTGGATTTGTCCACAGAACGGCCGTTTCGGAGACAGAGTAATGGGGGCAATTCTCGGCTATGCGCGGGTCTCGACAGGCGATCAGGACGTCGCCGGCCAGACCTTGCGCCTTGAGCAGGCCGGTGCGATCAAGGTCTTCACCGACGTCAAATCAGGAAAAAGCATGGACCGGCCGGGTCTCGCCGAACTGCTGGACTATGCCCGCGCCGGCGACACGCTCGCGGTCGTGCGGCTCGACCGACTCGGGCGGTCACTAGCGGAGCTATTGGAAACGGTGAAGGCGCTCCGCGGGCGCCAGATCGACCTTCTCAGTCTCGAGGAGAAGATCGACACTTCCTCGGCCGCCGGCGAACTCGTCTTTCATGTCTTCGGCGCCATCGCGCATTTCGAGCGGCGGCTGATTTCCGAGCGGACGAAGGACGGCATCGCTGCTGCAAGATCAAAAGGCAAGCGGCCAGGTCGCCAACCGCTCGACCTGAAAAAAGTCGAAGCCGCCATGAAGCTGATCGAAGCAAAAACATCTCCGGTAGAGGCCGCGAGGCAGTTGGGCCTCGGCCGATCCACCGTCTATCGCGAAATGCGCCGACTAGGTATCAGTCGGCCGGCATAGAAGCATTTCCATGCAACGTCCACCGTGGTCAGGCCGCGTTCGGCATTCGTAGCTCATTTGTCCTGTGCCGGGGCTCGCCACATCGCGGCGTGCCCCGGGCTCGACGACTTGCCGATCTGTCAGCCTACCAGCGCGTTGTCCTCGCGTTTAATGGCAATGATGGACGAGCGAGGCAAATTGCCCTCACCATCCGGGAAGGGCGCTGACGGGTGCTGAATGCCGACGAACATCGTGCGTCGATCCGACGACCAGCACAATCCAGTCACCTCAGCCCCTTTCGGGCCAGTCAAGAACCGGTGGATTTCGCCGGTGACGGGATCGCCCGCAAGCATCTGGTTGTTGCCCATGCCCGCGTAGTCGCCCTCGTTCGAATCTTCGCCGTCCGTCTGGATCCAGATCAGGCCAGTCGAGTCGATGACCATGCCGTCGGGCGAATTGAACATGTTGCCCGTGTTGATGTTTGGGGTGCCCGCATAGGGGCTGTCGGGGTGGACCTGCGGGTTGCCAGCCATAACGTAAAGGTCCCACGCGAACTTTGCGGCCGCGTGATCCTGGTTCTCGGGGCGCCAGCGCACGATCTGGCCGTAATTGTTGGTCTCGCGCGGATTCACCGCGTTCACCGCCATCGCATCTCCTCCGGCGTTGGCGCGAATATTGCCGTCGTCGGCCTTTGCGCCGCGCCGGCTGTTGTTCGTGAGACAGCAATAGGCCTCAATGGCGACCGGGTTGACGGCGACCCACTCGGGGCGGTCCATCGTCGTGGCCCCTGCTTTCGAGGCGGCGGTACGGGTGAAGATCGCGATCTCAGCTGCCGTCATTCCGGTTGACTCGGGCGTCAGCGGAAGCCACTCGCCGGTCATGTCGTCGTTGAACTTCGCGGCGAAAAGCGTGCCGTCGGTCAGCAGCGTCGTGGTTTCGCCACCCGGTACGTAGATGTGACGGGACACCCACTTGTACATGAACTCACCGCGCTCGTCGTCGCCCATGTAGACGACCACCCGGCCGTCCGGCGCCACGACCGACGCGGCGTTCTCGTGTTTGAAGCGGCCGAGCGCGGTGCGCTTGACCGGCGTCGAGTCCGGCTTGGACGGATCGATCTCGACGATATAGCCGGCGCGGTGCGGCTCGTTCGGATGCTTCGAGACATCAAATCGTTCGTCGAAGGCGTGGTAATTGTAGCCGGCGCCTTTTTCATTGATGCCGTAGCGCTTGTAACCCGCAGCCACTTTCTCGTCAGCAGGCAGGCTGCCGGTCGCGCCGAAGTAGCCGTTAAAGTTCTCTTCGCAGGTCAGGTAGGTGCCCCAAGGTGTGCGACCCGACCCGCAGTTGTTGAACGTGCCGAGTGACGACATGCCCGTTGAATCGGCTGTTGTCTTCATCAGATCATGGCCGGCGGCAGGGCCATCGATTGTCATCGGTGTATTGTTGGTGATGCGGCGGTTGTAGGGGCTGTCCTTGACGATCGACCAGCCATCCTGGCCCTCGGCGATCTCCATCACCGTCACACCCTGCAAGTTCTGCAGCGTACGTACATCGTCAGCGGAAGCTGGGACGCCCTCAGCGGCATGCGGCAGGTTGACCTCGTTGTTGACGTATTCGCTGTTCACCGCGAGGACCTCATGGCCACCGATGTTGAACAGCTCCATGCCGTCAGTGTTCTCGCCAAAGACGCGGTCCGACCCTGCGGCAGGGACGCCCTTCTTTGGATCGAAGGCCGGTGCGTCGGAAAACAGCGGATCACCCCATCGCGTGAGAATCTTCCAGCTGTAACCCTCGGGCACATGTACCGTGCCGTCGCCGTATGCCTGAATTGGGGTGAAGGCGAAGCGCGAAGTCTGCTGCGCCATCGCTGTGGTGCCTTTAAGGAACGCCGTCCCCATTACCGCTGCACCGGACCCGAAGGCCAGGGCGCCACCCAGGAAGCCTCGGCGAGAGATCGCTCGCTCGACGACGAGGTCAAACTCCTGGACTTCGGGACGCGGGAAGTTGGTCTCGTCCCACTCGTCAGCAGAAAGTTTCTTCATTTGATCGGCATTCATTGCTGGCTCCTGTGTTCTAGCTGGCTGGATCGAAAACGGGTGTCTGCGCGCGCTCTCGAAATTCGATATCGAGGCCGGATTACAAACATGTGACGCGTGCTCGTGCCGCTAGGCCAACTGAAAGGGCTCTGGCGAAACCGCTGTGCGACCGCGATAAAGCAGCCGATGGCCATTTCCAGCGCAGTATGATCGGGATCGCACACTCCTTGAGAAAGATTGCTCGCGTGCTTAAGAACCGAAGTCACGGTTGACAGAAAAGCGGCCATGCCATATCGATGATCGATATCGATTATCGATTTCGTGAGCCGGTTAATGACAGACGGGTGCAATGGAACACCAGGACCTGCTCAGCGGCCTTATACGTCTTCACGTGCTGCATCATGCGGTCGAGGACGAAGTCTACGGCCAATGGATGATCGAGGAGCTTGCGCGCCACGGCTATCGTCTGAGCGCCGGCACGCTCTATCCGATGCTCCGCTCAATGGAAAAGAAGGGCTATCTCGTTTCCGAGGAGAGGCGGGCCGGGCGCTCAATTCGCCGGGTTTACCGCGCCACGCAACTCGGACGCGAAGCGCTGGACATGGCGCGTGGGAAGGTTCGGGAACTGATCGGCGAGATGATGGAGCATCGCTAGCCGTTCAGTCCCTTTTCGAGGGAGAACGGCTATGAGTGACAAGGTCTATCGCGTCCTTTTCCTGTCGCGTCGCAACTCGGCGCGCAGCATCCTGGCGGAAGCGGTTCTAAACAAGCTCGGCAAGGGCCGCTTCGTCGCGTACAGCGCCGCGGTCGAGCCTGCAGCCGAAATCGATCCGCATGTTGTAGAACTCCTGGCGTCGAATGAACTTCCGGTGACTGACATGCGGCCCCGCCACTATCGCGAGTTTGCTCAAAAAGGGGCGGCCGACATCGACTTCGTTTTCACCCTGAGCGATACGGCGGCCGGCGAGGCGCTACCCGAATGGCCCGGTCAGCCGGTCACGGCGCACTGGAGCAGTCCCGACCCGATCCTGGCCACCGGAGCCGAGTGGGAGCGCAGGCAGGCGTTCGCGCGTGTCCTTAACGAACTCGAGCGGAGGTTGGCCATTTTCATAAATCTTCCTCTTGCCTCGCTCGACCGTATGAGCGTCAAGCGTCGAGTCGATGAGATCGGCGAGACGGCGTCGAAGGCAAACAGCTGAATGGATCAGCCGGCACAAGAAGGGCGATCGGTCCAGGCCGTGGGCACGGTCGCAGAGGTTTTCACTGTCTTTCTCGGTCTTGGCCTGACCTCGTTTGGTGGACCGGTAGCCCATCTCGGCTATTTCCGCGAGGCATTCGTGACTCGCAAAAAGTGGATCAGCGATCAGGCCTATGCCGACCTGGTCGCGCTCTGCCAATTCCTGCCGGGCCCTGCCTCCAGCCAGGTCGGCATGGCAATTGGGCTGCAACGCGCGGGCTACGCCGGAATGCTGGCAGCGTGGGCAGCTTTCACCTTACCGTCCGCGATCCTGATGGTGGGCTTCGCCTATGGCGCTTCGGCGCTTGGGGCGGAAGGCAGCAGCGGGTGGGTTCAGGGGCTAAAGGCGGCGGCCGTGGCGGTGGTCACGCACGCGGTGCTCGGCATGGCGCGCAGTCTTGCGCCGGACCGCGAGCGTGCGACGATCGCCGTGATCGGCATGATTCTCGCGATGCTCGTCGCGACGGCGATCGGCCAGGTACTTGTCATCGTGATCGGGGGCGTCATCGGCTTGGTTTGGTTGCGTCCTGTTCTACCTGAGAATGGCGAACACGACACGATCGCCATTCCAATCGGCAGACGGGCAGGGTTGGTGTTCCTCGTCATCTTTGCGACGTTGCTGTTCATCCTTCCCGCGACGGTGGCAGCGACGCGTGACGCGACTCTGACGATGATCGACGGTTTCTACCGCGCGGGTTCGCTGGTTTTCGGCGGCGGCCACGTGGTCTTACCGCTGCTACAGGCCGAATTCGTGGAAACTGGCCACGTCGAAAAGCAGGCATTTCTCGCCGGCTACGGAGCCGCGCAGGCGATACCAGGTCCGCTCTTCACCTTCGCGGCATACCTCGGAGCCGTCTTCAAGGCATCGCCGAATGGGCTGCTCGGCGCCACGGTTGCGTTGCTGGCGATCTTCCTGCCTTCGGCGTTGCTCGTCATGGGCGGTCTACCTTTCTGGGACAAGTTGCGAAGAATGCCCTTGGCGCGGCGCGCACTCCTCGGTGTTAACGCCGCGGTCGTCGGGCTTCTCGCGGCCGCACTCTACGACCCGGTCTTCACGGAAGGTATTACGTCGCCGACCGCAATGGCGATTGCGGCCGCCAGTTTCGTTACCCTAACCGCCTGGAACGTTCCGGCATGGGCAGTGGTCATCGCAGCGGGCGCTGCCGGGTTCGTAGCTCTTTGATATCCGAGAGCGGCCCACGCGATTGACGGAGTGAGGTGCAAATCGCGATCTGCAACGAGCCGAGCTCGGCCCGCTATTCGCAGTTTGTTCTCCCTTAGCGTTGTTCAGCGGGAAACTATCGCAGCGCCCTCAGCTTGACAGGAGCCAACATATCTAGATACTTGGATATATGGACAAGAAAGACGCCTTATCCGCGTTGGCGGCACTGGGACAGGAAACGCGCCTCGATATCTTCAGGCTTCTTGTCCGCGCCGGAGCGGACGGAATTGCAGCCGGCGAGATCGCTAAGCGCCTCGGGGCCGTGCAGAACACAACGTCGGCTCACCTGAAGCAACTTGAGAATGCCGGGCTCGTTCGCGCTCGCCGGGAGGGCCGAAGCATCAGATACCTGGTCGAAATGACCGGTTTCCGGGACCTGCTGGCCTTCCTCATGGAGGATTGCTGCAACGGCTCGCCGGACGTGTGCAGACCATTGATCGATGCAGTCACATGCCGTTGTTGAGGAGGTGAAAATGCAGGACAGACCCATGAACGTATTGTTTCTTTGCACCGGGAATTCCGCCCGGTCGATCCTTGCGGAAGCTATTCTCAATCGTGTCGGAACTGGAAAGTTTCGTGGGTTCTCGGCCGGTTCTCACCCGAAAGGAGAGGTGCATCCGTTTGCTCTCGAACTGCTGCGGAACCTGAATCACGACACGTCATTCGCGCGCTCCAAGGATTGGAACGAGTTCGCAGCGCCGGATGCGCCGACCATGGATTTCGTCTTTACCGTCTGTGACAACGCCGCGCATGAGACCTGTCCGGTCTGGCCCGGTCAGCCGATGACGGCTCACTGGGGTGTGCCGGATCCGGCTGCGGCCGAAGGAACCGAGGCAGAGAAGCATCTGGCTTTCGCTGACGCCTACCGCATGCTCAACAACCGCATTTCGATCTTCACGAGCCTGCCGATGAACACGCTCGATAAGCTGACGCTTCAGCGCCGGCTCGATGAAATCGGCCGCAACATGCCCTTGGCGGGATAACGATGGCCTTCAGCATGTCGCGACGCCTTGCGTCGGAGGCCTTGGGAACGGCTGTGCTCGTTGCGACCGTCGTCGGGTCAGGGATCATGGCCGACCGTCTGACCGACGACACGGCTCTGGCTTTGCTCGGCAATACACTGCCGACAGGCGCAATCCTGGTTGTCCTGATATCGATCCTTGGGCCGATCTCCGGCGCGCATTTCAACCCCGCCGTCTCTCTCGTCTTTGCCTTGAAGCGAGAACTGCGCCCAGACGCCGCACTCCTTTATGTCGCGGCACAAATCGCCGGCGGCATCGTGGGGGCGATTGTCGCTCACGCCATGTTCGAACTGCCGCTCATTCAGGTTTCGCAGACCGTCCGATCCGGCAACGGACAATGGATCGCGGAAGCCGTTGCGAGCTTCGGATTGGTGATGACAGTCCTGGCTGGACTGCGATTCCGGCAGGATTCTATACCGTGGCTGGTCGGGCTCTACATAACGGCCGCCTACTGGTTCACCGCTTCAACGTCGTTCGCCAACCCGGCTGTCGCGATTTCGCGGGCCTTGTCCGACACGTTTGCCGGCATTCGTCCGATTGACGTTCCGCCCTTCATCGCGGCGGAACTGATCGGAGCAGTGATTTCGATGCTGTTCGCCGGCTGGCTGCTGACGGATTCCGATGAATCTGCGCTTACTCAACGCAATGAAATGAGGGCTGCCGAATGACAATCACGATCTATCACAACCCCGACTGCGGAACCTCGCGCAACACCCTGGAAATGATCCGCCAGTCAGGCGAAGAGCCACAGGTCATCGAGTATCTCAAGACGCCGCCATCGCGCGATCGCCTCATAGAACTCATTGCCGAGATGGGCATGACGCCGCGAGAACTCCTCAGGGAGAAGGGGACGCCTTATCTTGAACTCGGCCTGGACAAGCCACACTGGACCGCTGATCAGATCATCGACTTCATGATTGAGCATCCGATCCTGATCAACAGGCCGATCGTGGTCACGCCTCTGGGCGTGAAACTATGCCGACCATCGGAAGCGGTTCTGGACATACTGCCCAATCCTGACATCGGACCGTTTGTTAAGGAAGACGGCGAAGTCGTCATCGATACACACGGCCGTCGCGTCGCTTAGGACTACCGAGAACGAATGAATGACGATTCTGCCTGCCAATCTCAATGCCCACGCTTTTCGGCTTCCGGACCCGGATGCATTGCGAGCGCCGTCTCCCAGCCACAGTCCGCGCATCCTGCTTCTCTACGGTTCTGTCCGTGAGCGATCATACAGCCGCTTCCTCACGCTTGAAGCCCAGCGCCTTCTCGACGCCATGGGGGCCGAAACGCGGGTCTTCCATGCGGATGGCCTGCCCTTGCCGGACGACTCCGAGGACGGCCACCCGAAAGTCGCGGAACTGCGCGAAGCCATGCTTTGGTCGGAAGGACAGGTCTGGACGAGTCCCGAGCGGCATGGCGCGATGAGCGGCGTCATGAAATCCCAGATCGATTGGATACCGCTCCCCGGCGGCGCAATTCGACCGACCCAAGGCCGTACGCTTGCACTGATGCAGGTATCAGGCGGCTCCCAGTCGTTCAACGCCGTCAATCAGATGCGCATCCTTGGCCGTTGGATGCGGATGATTACCATTCCCAACCAGTCTTCGGTCGCGAAGGCCTGGCAGGAGTTCGACGAGGCGGGGCGCATGAAGCTTTCGTCGTTCTACGATCGGGTGGTCGATGTGATGGAGGAACTGATGAAGTTCACGCTCTTGACGCGGGGTATCGCGGAGCATCTCACGGATCGTTACAGCGAGCGAAAGGAAGATGCGGCGAAGCTGGAGAAGAGGACGGGCTTAAAGTCCATCTAGATCAACGGCAGCGCAGATAGGCTCGACTGTCATCCATTATCGGACTAAGCTTTGCGCATATGACCAGACGCCCCCAGAGGAGACCGGGATACGACCGGTGCGATAACGACGCCAGCTAGATTGGCGCCCGCACCCTATTCGACCCCGCAACTCAATCTGGAGTGCTTCCATGCCTCGCTTTTCACCGACGCTTGCGGTCGTAGCCGCTTGCGCTCTCTGGGCTTTGGGTACGATCTTGAGCAAAGATGTGCTCGAAACGATCCCGCCGATCACCGTCCTCGTTCTTCAACTTGCTCCGAGCGTCATCGTGCTCTGGACTATCGCAATACTATGCGGCTCGGAACTTCCGCGCGGTCGAATGCTGCTTGCCGTCGGCATGCTTGGACTTCTCAATCCAGGCTGGTCCTATACGCTGAACATATTCGGACTTCAGCGATCAACGGCCAGCGTGGCGACGCTGCTGTGGGCGGCCGAGCCGATCATGATCCTGTGTCTGGCGGCGCTGTTTCTCAAAGAGCGGCTAAGCGGCTTGCTCATCCTGCTCGTAGGCTGCGCAACGCTCGGCGTTCTCGTGGTCAGCGGCGTGGCGAGCGATCTAGGGGGCGTTAAACTGGACAACGGCGCATTGCTCATCCTGAGCGGTGTGTTTCTATGCGCCGTCTTCGCGATCGTCGCTCGAGGGCAGCAGGTGGACCCCTTGGCTGCGGTGACTATCCAGCAGAGCGTCGCGCTCTTGTGGACCCTCGCGATATGGCCCTTCGAAGTAGGCGCGGCCATGACTGGGAGGTTGGCGGCGTTGAGTGCCGAGGACATGGCCAAGGCAGCCCTATCCGGGTTGCTCTACTATGGCGCAGCCTATTGGCTCTATCTCTATGCGCTCCGCCGCATGCCAGCCAGCGTTGTCGGGAGCTTCTTCAGCCTGATTCCGCTCTTCGGCGTGGTCGGCGCGTACTTCCTTCTGGATGAGCGCATGACCGCGACGCAATGGGCGGGAGCAGCCCTGATTTTTTTGTCGGTTGCGATCCTGCTGTGGCGCTTGGCTCGGGGCGAGCATGCTGACGGCCCGGCGGTCCAAGCGAACCAATAGAGGACGCCTGCACGTCTCAGCGCACACAGGCGATTGGCTTCAGGGATTATTTCGACATTTATCGAAATTCTTCTTGACCGACGGCATGGGTCTGTGCATGCTATTTCGATGAAACTCGAATTAGCAGCATCCCAGCTCGAAGCCATCGGTCATCCGACGCGCCTTCAACTTTATCGAATCCTGGTGAGGGCGGGGGGCGAGGGACTCCCCGTTGGAAAAATTCAGGAGAGGCTTGGTATCGTGGCCTCGACGCTTTCGCACCACATCAAGCGCCTTGTCGATGCTGGCCTCGTTACCCAGGACCGTCAGGCAACCACTTTGGTCTGCAGGGCGAACTATCCAGCGATGCAAGCGCTGATTGGCTACTTGGCTGACGAATGCTGCGCCGACGGCACTTGCCTTCCAGAACCGATCGCGAAATCCGCCCAAGAAACAATTTGATAGCCGAGGACGACGCCGATGAACGCTCTTCCATCTTTTGAATTGCCTGTTGCGATCGTCGGGGCCGGGCCGGTTGGCCTCGCGGCGGCCGCCCATTTGGTCGAACGCGGAATTCGGCCGGTCGTCTTCGAGAAGGGTGATCGCGTCGGCGCAGCGATCCTCGAATGGGCTCACGTTCGCGTCTTCTCGCCCTGGGACTACAACGTCGACCAAGCCGCGCGGCGTCTGCTTGAACGGGCAGGCGTGAAAGCGCCGGTCGGGCCTGAACTTCCGAACGGCGGCGAAATCGTGATGCAATACCTCGAGCCGCTGTCCAAGCTGCCGGAGATCGCCGCAGGGATGCGCTTGGGGGCCGAAGTAACCGGTATTACCAAGCTTGGTCACGACCTGATGTCCAATGATGGCCGCGAGGCCGCACCCTTCGTGATCCGCTATCGGGACAGATCAGGAGAGCATCGCGAGCTTGCGCGGGCGGTCATTGACGCTTCCGGTACGTGGTCGCGTCCTAATCCTATGGGTAGCGACGGCCTTCCAGTGCCCGGAGAGCGTGAAGCCGAGAACGTCATTGCGTACGGGATACCAGACGTCCTCGGTGCCGATCGAACCGTCTATGCCGGGAAGCGCACACTGGTGGTGGGAAGCGGCCATTCGGCGATAAACGTCGCTCTTGCGCTTCTTGAATTGCAGGAACAAGCCCCCGATACGCAGGTAATCTGGGCGCTGCGACGCAACAGAATTTCCCGGCTCCTGGGAGGCGGATTGAACGACCAGCTTCCCGGTCGCGGAGTGCTCGGCCTTGCCGCAAAGCGGGCAATGGACGCGGGTCGCCTCCGGATGCTTGCTCCCTTTGTCGTGGACCGAGTGGAACGGACAGGCGGAAAACTGAATGTTGAAGCGTTGCTGGGTGGGGAGCCCGTCAATGAAGTTGTCGATCGCATCGTCGTCGCAACGGGGTTCCGTCCCGACTTCTCCTTTCTTCGCGAGCTTCGCCTCGGGCTGGACCCTGCCGTCGAGGCTCCGCCAACCCTCGCGCCATTGATTGATCCGAACTTCCACTCTTGCGGCACGGTTCCGCCGCACGGAATAGATGAACTGTCGCACCCCGAAGCGGGTTTCACGATCGTCGGTTCGAAATCCTACGGGCGCGCGCCCACTTTCCTGATGGCGACAGGCTATGAGCAGGTTCGTTCGGTCGTCGCCGAAATCGCCGGTGATCGCGAGGCTGCCCGGCAGGTGCATCTAGTGCTCCCCGAAACCGGGGTTTGCAGTGCACCGGCACCGATTGTGACGATAACTTCCGCGGCTGGTTGTTGCGGTGGACCGGCTCCAAGGGAAGCGGATGCTTGCTGTCTCCAGGATGCAGTGGCGAAGGATCGGGGCGAAGCTGGATGCGGTTGCGGAACGCGCCTGAGGCAACAGGACACGGCAGTCGCCAGATGAGCATCCTGAAATTCCCGGCCGCAGCGATCTGGGCGTTGGGGGCTACGCAGATCATCGGCTACGGAACGCTCTACTACAGCTACAGCATCCTTGCCCCCGGTGTCAGCGCGGAGCTTCGATGGTCGCAGGAATGGGTGTTTGGCGTCCTCTCCGTCGCGCTGTTAGCGAGCGCGTTTCTCGCCCCTATCGCCGGGATATGGGCTGATCGCTTCGGCGCTGGCAGGCTGATGTTGTTTGGCTCACTAGCGGCGGCCGCAGCACTTCTCTTTTGCGCCTTTGCGCCTGGGCGCGTTGGCTTTGCTATTGGGGTTGTGGCGATGGAGCTAGCGTCGTGCTTCATCCTCTACAGCACGGCGTTCGTTGCGATTGTCCAACTTGGCGGGCCTAGCAGCCAGCGCAGGATCACGCATCTCACGCTGGTCGCGGGTTTTGCTTCTACCCTGTTCTGGCCGCTTACGACATATCTCAATGAGTATCTGAGCTGGCGAGAAGTGCTGATGGTGTTTGCAGCGATGCACCTGATGGTGTGCCTACCGATTCACGTCTGGATTGCCAAGTTGACGAAAAGAACAACCGTTAGCCAAGGTTTTGATCCGCTGGAAGCTGCATCTGGAGCCGCGTTGCCTGAAGCGTTCGGCAACCGTTCTCTGCTCTTCGGCCTGATGCTGGCGGGGTTTGCGGTTGAAGGCCTGGTGCTCTCCGCAATCCTCGTCCACATGGTGCCGCTAACCGCCGCAATCGGGCTCGGAGCGGCCGGCGTGTTCGTGGCTAGCCTGTTCGGTCCTTCACAGGTCGCGAGCCGCCTCATCAACATGCTGTTTGGTCAGGGATTGTCTCAGACCTGGCTTGCGTTTGGTGCGACCACTTCGCTTGCAACCGGACTTGTCGTGCTGCTTATGACGGCTCCGTCGTTGCCGGGAGCCGTCGCGTTCGCCATCCTGTTCGGACTCGGCTCCGGACTCATGAGCATAGTCGGCGGTACACTTCCGCTCGAACTGTTCGGTCGGGCCGGTTATGGTGCTTTTGTCGGCTGGATCACTGCCGCGCGCCAGTTGAGCGCTGCACTGGCTCCCTTCGGCTTTACCCTGCTTCTGGGCCGGCTCGGCGTTTTTCCGGCGCTATGGGTCGTGGTTGGAATGGGCTTGTTGGGGATTGTTGCCTTTGCGGCAATCCAGCTGGTCAAGGTTCGTTTCGCTCGCCTCCTTCAACTTGAGCCAGTCGAGTTTGCAGGGTAGCGGCTCGAGGAGGCACGAGTGAATTCGAGGGAGATGACACGGACATCGCGGAGACCCGCAGATGCGGTGCGCCGGGCGAGATAACTCTGGAGCTGAAAGCGCCAGCTATCGGCTTAAAGAGATGGTTGCACTGATCCGGCAGTCGAAGAAACTCATACCGCGCATAGAACTGTATCGCTGCATCGTCCTTGGCGTCCACCACGACTGCCAAGAACCGTCCCAAGCCCCACCGCCTCGGCGGTGCGTCGACCGCCAACCGATCGAGCAGCGTGGCCGGCAGGACCGGATAGCGCGGCAGTCTTTTGACAAACGCCTCTGGCAGTTCCGCCGCCTGGATCGACGTGTTCGAGAGTGTGTAGAGCTGACTGAGTTGGCGGGAAGCATCAACAGCACATAAGGCACCAAGACGCACGTCGACGTGCATCTTGGCCCGCCTGCGATTGTAGATAACGATCAAGCGCTTCGACGCCGCAATAGAAGGCCGTACGCTCGTGAAGACAATCGCCCGCTCACTGGCCTCATGGCTTAGATCCCCAGAAGCTTCTTGGCCTCGCCCAGCGCGGTCTCCGAGCCGGCATGATCGCCAGCCTTATGGAGGTCTTCGCCCTGCTTGCGTAGGTCCTTGACCTTCGCAAGATCGGCCTCTGAAAGTTTGGCGTTCGGCAGGGCCGCGTCGATCGCCGACATTTGCGTCGGACAAGAGCTTGCGTAGGCAACGGCAGGGCTGAGCAATAGCGAAAAGGCGAAAGCGGTGGCGCGAAGCATGTTAGTCCTCCTTGATAGACGAATGGCGCAGCAGTTCGTGCTAAAGCTGCACGAGTGTCAACGTCGGCCAATGCGTGGTTCTTCCCTCAACGGTTCATTCTGGTCATCGAAATGATGCTGAGCTTCCAAAGGCGACAAACTTGCCGGAGAACAGCAGCGGATCGAGGGTGAAGCGTTCGGACTGTGAAGTCCCTGCTTTGCAGATGAACGCGTAGGGTGTGAGGCCGTTGTGTACTGCATCTCGGGCGCGACTTGGGTTGCCGGGACGCTATAGGCGCTCACAGACGGAAAACTGCTGCCCCTCGGTGGGAAGCCTATTGGCGGGCGAACTGAACCATTTGGTCCAGCCGATAACGCCCCCACGAGAAAATCGCGTCGGCTTGACAATAGGGCTTGACCTTCCAGTCATGGGAAGGTGCAAACGTCCATGCATCACCGATTAGACCGGAGTTGCATCATGAACATTTCCCCACCCTCTGCCACTGGCGGGACCATTCGCCAGTTCTCCATCGAGGGCATGACCTGCGCGTCCTGTGTAGGCCGGGTGGAACGCGCCATCGCCAAACTGCCTGTGGTGTCCAAGGCATCCGTCAATCTCGCAACCGAGCGCGCGGAAGTCACCTTCGCAGAAGCGCCGGATGTCGGCGCGGTCGTGAATGCGATCGCCGACGCCGGCTATGCCGTGCCTGAGGATACTATCGAACTCTCGGTCGAAGGGATGACCTGCGCCTCTTGCGTTGGCCGGATCGAAAAAGCGTTGCGTGCAGTGCCGGGGGTCACCGATGCTTCGGTCAATCTCGCCACGGAACGCGCGGCCGTGCGCTATCTGCGCGGCGTTGTCGACGTCGGCGATCTGATCGGCGCCGTTCGCGGCGCCGGCTATGAAGCACGCGCGGCTTCGGCCGAGACCGGGAATCAGGAGCAGGAAGCCCGCGCGATCGAGATGACGCGACTGCAGCGCAGCCTCGCTGTCGCGGCGGCGCTGACGGTGCCGATCGTCGTGCTGGAAATGGGGGCGCATTTCGTGCCGGCCATCCATGATTTCGTCATGAACACTATCGGGATGCGGCAGAGCTGGTACGTCCAATTCGCTCTGGCTTCCCTGGTGCTGTTCGGGCCGGGCCTTCGCTTCCACCAAAAAGGCGTCCCGGCGCTCATTCGCTTCGCGCCCGACATGAACTCGCTGGTCGCACTCGGCACGATCGCTGCCTGGGGCTATTCGGTCGTGGCGACCTTTGCGCCGCAAACGCTGCCGGCCGGCACGGCTAATGTCTATTACGAAGCGGCGGCCGTCATCGTGACGCTGATCCTGCTCGGCCGCTATCTGGAGGCAAGGGCAAAGGGGCGCACCAGCGAAGCCATCAAGCGGCTGGTCGGCCTGGCGCCGAAGACCGCCCGGATCGTACGCGACGGCCAGAGTCTCGAGCTCGCGATCGAAGAGGTCCGGGTCGGCGACATCGTGCTGGTCCGGCCGGGCGAGAAGGTGCCGGTCGACGGCGAAGTCGTCGACGGCTCGTCCTTCGTCGATGAATCCATGATCACCGGCGAGCCCGTGCCCGTCTCCAAGGGCGAGGGGGCACAGGTTGTCGGCGCCACCATCAACAAGACCGGCAGCTTCTCCTATCGCGCGACGAAGGTCGGGGCTGACACCGTGCTGGCGCAGATCATCCGCATGGTGGAGCAGGCCCAAGGCGCAAAACTGCCGATCCAGGCGCTCGTCGACAAGGTGACGATGTGGTTCGTGCCAGCCGTCATCGCGGCGGCCGCGCTCACCTTCCTCGTTTGGCTCGTGTTTGGGCCGGAGCCTGCGCTTACCTTCGCGCTGGTCAACGCTGTGGCGGTGCTGATCATCGCCTGCCCGTGCGCCATGGGGCTGGCCACGCCGACCTCGATCATGGTCGGGACCGGGCGCGCCGCCGAGATGGGAGTGCTGTTCCGCAAGGGCGACGCGCTACAGACGCTCCGGGACGCCGAGGTGATCGCTGTCGACAAGACCGGCACGCTGACCCGCGGCCGGCCTGAGCTGACCGATCTCGTCACCGTCGAAGGTTTGGACCGCAATGAGGTCCTGGCGTTGGTCGCTTCGGTGGAGACTCGTTCCGAGCACCCGATCGGGGAGGCGATCGTCGAGGCCGCCGGGCGTCGGTGGCTGACGCTCGAAGCCGCCCATGGCTTCGAAGCTACCCCGGGCTATGGCGTGAAGGCGACGGTCGGCGGCCGCAAGGTCGAAGTCGGCGCGGATCGCCTGATGGTGCGCCTCGGCCTAAATTTAACGGCGTTCGCCGAGACCGCGCGCCGGCTCGGCGAAGAGGGCAAGTCGCCGCTTTATGCCGCGATCGACGGCAGGCTTGCGGCGATCATCGCGGTCTCCGATCCGGTTCGGGAAACCACGCCGGAAGCGGTCACGGCGCTGCACGCGCTGGGACTGAAGGTCGCGATGATCACCGGCGACAACCGTCGCACGGCGGAAGCGATCGCGCGCCGGCTCGGAATCGACGAGGTGATCGCCGAGGTGCTGCCGGACGGCAAGGTCGACGCCGTGAAGCGGCTCGCCGCCAACGGCCGCAAGATCGCCTTCGTCGGCGACGGCATCAACGACGCGCCGGCACTTGCCCAGGCCGATGTCGGCATCGCCATCGGTACCGGTACGGACGTGGCGATCGAATCGGCCGATGTGGTGCTGATGTCGGGCGACCTGCGCGGCGTGGCGAACGCCATCGCGCTGTCGAAGGCGACGATCCGCAACATCAAACAGAACCTGTTCTGGGCCTTCGCCTACAACGTGGTGCTGATCCCCGTCGCCGCCGGCCTGCTTTACCCGACCCATGGCTGGCTGCTGTCGCCGATGCTCGCCGCGGGCGCGATGGCGTTCTCCAGCATCTTCGTTCTGACGAACGCGCTGCGCCTCAAAGCCTTCCGCCAGCCGCTCGGGCGCAGGGAAAACATTGCCCCGGCCAGCGGGACGCGGCTCGCACCCGCCGAATGAAACCGGAGCCGCCGCCAAGCGGCTCCCTCATCGCCAACCCGATTTTCGAAAGCAAAAGCCATGTCCAGCCATCATCATCCCTGGATCGAGATTTTTTCCACTCCGACCTGCCCCGATTGCCGCGCGCTGAAGGCATGGCTCGAAAGCCAGAGCATTCCCTTCGTCGAGCGCGACCTTCGCGACCCGGCGATTGCCGAGGAGGCCAAGCGCCGCACTGGCGTCCGCGTGGCGCCGATCACCATCGTCGGCGGCGACGTGTTTTACGGCACCTTCCCGCAACAGAAACCCCGGATCGCGGCCACTCTCGGCCTCGTCCAGGCCGCCTGAGAGGAGATGCTTCCATGCCGAAAGTCTTCATTCCGCAGGCCGGACGCAGCCTCGATGTCAATGACGGCCAGACGATCCTGCTCGCCGCGCTCGCCGCCGGCATTCCATACCCGCATGGCTGCAAATCGGGACGCTGCGGCTCCTGCAAGTCGCGCCTGGTCAGCGGCGAGGTCAACCTTTTGCCCCACACGCCGTTCGCGCTCTCTCCCGAGGAGCGGGTGGACGGACTGATCCTTGCCTGCCGGGCGCAGCCGCTCACCGACGCGACCGTCGCGTGGCTCGGCGGCGCCGACGAGATCGCCGACATCCCGGTCTGCCGGTTCGAAGGCGCCATCGCGGCGGTGGAGGATGCAACGCACGACATCAAGCTGATCCGGGTCTGGCTCGACCATCGCGACGCTTTCACCTTTAGGGCCGGGCAGTATGCCCGCCTGTTCTATCCGGGCGCGCCGTCTCGCGACTATTCGGTTGCGAGCCGGCCCGACGAGGAACTTGTCGAATTCCATGTCCGGCGCGTTCCCGAAGGCGCGGCGAGCCAGCTGATCTGGGCGCGCGCCGCAATTGGCGACCGCGTCGCCATCGAAGGTCCACTCGGCTCGGCCTTCCTGCGCGAAAAGCATTCCGGCCCGATCCTCGGCATCGCCGGCGGCTCGGGACTGGCGCCGGTCAAGGCGGTGGCCGAGACCGCGCTCGCCAAGGGCATGGGCCAGCCGATCCGCGTCTATTTCGGCGCGCGATCGGAACGCGACCTCTATTTGCTCGACCGGTTCGCCGCGCTGACGGAAAGGCACACAAACCTCAGCTTCGTGCCGGTCCTGTCGGAGGATTCGGGTCCGGGCTTCCGGCCGGGCTACGTCTCCGACGCGGTCGCCGCCGACCTCGGCGATCTCGATGGCTGGAAAGCCTATATCGCAGGTCCGCCGGCAATGGTGGACGCCGCCGGACCGATGCTGCTGGAACGCGGCCTGCGCGCCGCCGACATCCATGCGGACGTCTTCTACACCCCGGAGTACGGCGACAGACCCATGGTAACGCATCCGTGATCGCGTGGAGTTTGACCTTCCCGCGACTGGAACCCCCATGTTCAAGTCCTGGCAACGTGCCAAATCATATGAAGGAGACTGAAATGCTGAAATTGAACGTGCCTGATATGACCTGTGGGCACTGCGTGGGAACCGTGACGAAGGCGGTAAAGAGTGTCGATAGCAGTGCGGCTGTGACAGTGGATCTCCCGTCGAAAACCGTGACGATCGAAACTACCGCCGATGCCGCAAGAATTTCGCAGGCGGTAGCGACTGCGGGATATGCAAACGAGGCGGCCTAAAGTCGGGTGCCTCTGCTCGACGCGCGCAGGAAGCCTGTTCGCAGTCGGCGCGCACGATCAAGCGTGACGCGCAAGCCGCCGGCGACCCTCGCACACCCTAGTATGCAAGGGCGTTGGCGCTGCGGCAGCGGCTCTCGCTGGACGGCGGCCCGCGAGCCGGCCTGCCGCAGCGGTCATCGTGTGCATATGGCTAGCGGCGTTCGCACTGACGGCATGGCTCGGGTATCGCTATCTCCGCAACTGAACTTATTTTCTCACAAGCATGGCGCACAAGATGAGACCATTTATGGGAATGATCGCCACAGGCCTGATCGCAGGCCCTGCGATTGCAGCGGTCGTAGCAGGTTCGGCGGTCGGAGCCGAAGCCCTCTCCGTTTCGCAACTGAAAGAGCACACACACATTCACGGACTGGCCGTCGACAGGCAGGATTCCGGCAAGCTTCTGATCGCAACACACCATGGGTTGTTCCGCACCGGGCCGGACGGCAAGGCGGAGCTCATTTCGCCCGTCCAGGACCTCATGGGATTCAGCCCGGACCCATCTGATCCGAAGACGCTTTACGCCAGTGGCCATCCGGCTGGCGGCGGCAATCTGGGCTTCATCGCTTCCACAGACAATGGCGTCACCTGGGATCAGATTTCGCCGGGAGCAAACGGTCCGGTCGATTTCCACCAGATGGCGGTCAGTTCTGCCGATCCCCAGGTTCTCTACGGAGCCCATGGCGCGCTCCAGGTGAGTCGCGATGCCGGGAAGACGTGGTCGATCATCGGCCCGCTGCCGAAAAAGCTGATCGACCTCGCTGCCTCGGCAAATAACCCCGACACGATCTATGCCGCCACGGAGGCTGGTCTGTCGGTCAGTAAGGACGGCGGCCAAAGTTGGGAAACGATCGTCCCCGGCGCGCCTGTCAGTCTGGTCGAAGTGACGGCCGATGGTTCCGTCTACGCATTCATTCTCGGACGTGGCCTTGTCCGTTCGCCGGAGGCGGACATGGACTTTGCGACCGTTTCCAGCGACTGGGGCAACCGAATCCTGTTGCATCTCGCGGTCGATCCAGCTGACAAGGGCCGGATGTTCGTGGCATCGCATCGAGGCGATCTCCTGGCCAGCACCGACGGTGGCGCAAGTTGGACCGAACTCGGCCGTTGACATGACCGCGGCAATGGATCGGCGGCTGATTGGAAAGCTGGCGCTCGTGCTTGCTCTCGGGGCCTCATTGGCTGTCGGCTTGTTTCTCGTTTTCGGCGGCAAGCCGAGTGGGTTCCTGAAGCCCGACGATGCCCGTCTCGTTGCGCGCGGCGAGGCCACATACGTGACGCATTGCGCTTCGTGCCATGGCAGAAACCTCGAAGGCCAGCCGGAATGGCGAGCGCAGGACAAGGAGGGGTTGCTTCCGGCGCCGCCGCACGACGAGAATGGACACACTTGGCACCATCCGGACACGCTGCTGTTCCGGATAACGAAACTCGGCGTCGCCGAGGCTGCCAATCTCAAGAACTACAAGACACGGATGCCAGCCTTCGGGGAAATCCTGAACGACACCGATATCATCGCGGCCTTGTCCTACATCAAGTCGCGCTGGCCGGAAGACATGCGCCGTCGTCACGATGAACTGAACCGTGTCTACGCGCTTCGGGAATCTTCCGCGCAATGAGCCGCATCATGGCGGCGCGACGTCAGCGTCGGCGCGCAAGCTCCCGGTAGAACGCCTCCGGCGTCACGCCGATCTCAGACGCCACCTGATGCCAGCATCCCCTGGGCGGCAAGATACCGTCGTTGAATGCCATCCAGGCATCGACTCTCATCGCAACGGACTTCAGGGATAGCATCTCGGCGCGCATCCGCGTCCGGTGAACTTCTGCCGCCAAATGTGCCAGAAGTGCGGAGGTCAGCGCCGGATCGTTTTCGAGCGCTGCCTTGGCCTTCGCCACCGGCACGGCACGCACCGCCGATTCCTCGGCTGCGAGAGCATCGCAATGGTATCGATCCGCAAACAGCGAAGCCTCGGCCAGGATGGAAGCCGAGCTGGCACGCTGCAACGTCAGCTGGAATCCGTCAGGAAGCGCCCGGACAAGACGCAACTCGCCCGCAGTGACGAGAAAGAGCGACAGGACCGGATCGCCAAGACGGAAAAGGGCGCTGCCGGCGGCAAGCCGCTGCTCCCGGTCCGCCAGCTTAAGTAATCGTTCGAATAGTGATCCAGACATGATTGCGATCATGTCTTCGGTGCGGCAACCGTGTCAAACGGGACGAGACCCGAGCTACGGAGATATCCCGATGAACCTCATGTTTTCTTCATTGTTTTTGTCGGCGCTCGCCGCGGCCGCGCCAGCCATCGCCCAGAACCACGGCGGCCACGATGGCCATTCGGCCGCCACACAGGTTCTTCCGCCTTCGCCCTATTCTGGGATGGAGGCGCGCCGCGTGAAAGCGCTGTCTGAGGAGCAAATCGCAGACCTGGAGGCTGGTCGTGGGATGGGCCTGGCGCTGGCGGCCGAACTCAACGGATATCCAGGCCCATTGCATGTCCTCGAACTCGCCAAGGCGCTTGATCTGACTGACGAACAGGTGTCGCGGACCAGGGAACTGCTGGGCCAGATGAAGGCGGAAACCATCTCGATCGGACATCGGATCATCGGGGAGGAAACCGGACTAGACCGCCTGTTCGCCGAAAGGAAGGCAACGCCGAGGCGCCTTGCAGAAATGACACAGAGCATCGCCAACGCGCAAGGCGCGCTCCGGTCGGCGCACTTGCGCTATCATGTCGAGATGGCCGTGTTACTTACTCCAGAGCAAGTCGGCCGATATTTCGAACTTCGTGGATATGCGGGGAGAGCAGATTAACTTTCCGGGTCCTCCCGAGCCTGACCGGCGTGCCGCTCATCCTCCACGCGCTCCTTCGGCATCCTTTGGTCCTGTCCTTCGATCGTTTGCAACGGCACCGCGAACGGATCGGCTAGTTCGCTGTGGGGCTCCGCTCGGCTGGTGACGCGCCTTGGATGCAACAGGAACAGCCAGCGACTTAGCCGCTGGTCGACCCTCAATGATCGGTCGCGCAAAGCGCGTGGTCTGACAGCGCCCGGATGACATAGCAGTCGCCGACCGTTTCGCCAGTGCAGCAGGTCGCGATCCGTTCGAGCTCCTTCTCAAGACGCTTGAGTTGCGCGATGCGATCCCTGACCGAGGCCAGTTGCTCCCTCGCGATCCTGTCGGCGTCGGCACACGGTTTTTCAGCGTGGCCGCTGAGTTCGATGAGTTCCCGGATGGATTCGATGGTGAGGCCGAGATCCCGGCCATGCCGGATGAAGGCCAGCCGCTCCAGTTCCCGCTTTCCGAAACGGCGCTGGTTGCCTTCCGAACGCTCGGCCGCTTCGAGCAGGCCCATCTGCTCATGGTACCGGATCGTCGGAACTTTGACCCCGGTACGGCGCGATAAATCGCCGATCGAAAACATGGAATTCACCTCTTGAACCTCTAGCTGCTAGAGAGATTATGTTGTCTGGACGCAATGACAAGAGGCAGAGGCATGAGTGCGTCCTCAACTGTTCGGCAAACACGATACCGGGTCAGCGGCATGGACTGCGCCTCCTGTGCCGACAAGATCGACACAGCCGTCAGGCGTATCGACGGCGTGCGGGACGTCTCCGTCTCCGTGACCGGCGGGAGCATGACGGTTACCCACGGAGAGGCGGATCCGGCTATCGCAATCATCCGGCAGGTGAATAAGCTTGGTTACGGAGCCAGAGCCGCCGACATGGGTCTGGACGGCTCCGGGAACAATGCACACGCCGACCACGATTCACATCTCCATGAACACCGCGATCCAGGGCAGGCGTGGTGGCAGTCGAAGCGCGCCATGCTTACCATCGCCTCGGGCTTGGCGCTGGTCGCGGCATATATCGTCGGGAAAATCGCACCCGAGGCAGAGTACTGGGCTTTTCTCGCGGCGCTGCTGGTCGGATTAGTACCGATCGCCAGGCGGGCAGTCATGGCCGCCCTTGCGGGAACGCCGTTCTCGATCGAAACGCTGATGACCATCGCTGCTGTCGGCGCCGTGCTGATCGGCGCGACCGAGGAAGCGGCCATGGTCGCGCTCCTGTTCCTTGTCGGCGAACTGCTGGAGGGCGTTGCCGCCAGCCGCGCGCGGGCCAGCATTCAGGGACTGACGAATCTAATTCCAAGGACGGCCCTGGTCGAACGCAGCGGCCAGACGGTCGAGGTTCAGGCCGAAAGTCTCGCCGTCGGCGACGTAATCATCGTCAGGCCTGGAGACAGGATACCGGCTGACGGCGAGATCGTCGAAGGTTCGAGCGAGATCGACGAGGCGCCAGTTACCGGGGAGAGCACGCCGAAGCGGAAAAGCGAGAAAGACACCGTGTTCGCCGGAACGATCAGCACCGACGGCGTGCTGAAAATTCGTGTCACGGCTACGGCGCAGGATAACACCATCGCCCGGGTCGTGCGCCTCGTGGAGGAGGCGCAGGAGAGCAAGGCGCCGACCGAGAGGTTCATCGACCGCTTCTCCCGCTACTATACGCCAGGTGTCCTGGTCGTCGGCGCGCTGGTAGCCGTCGTCCCGCCATTGCTGTTGGGCGGCGCCTGGAACGAATGGATCTACAAGGGACTGGCCATCCTACTGATCGGCTGCCCCTGCGCTCTGGTGATTTCGACGCCAGCTGCGATCGCCGCCGGGCTTTCGGCAGGCGCGCGGCGCGGCCTGCTCATGAAGGGCGGCGCAGTTCTGGAAGGGTTCGCGAAGATCACCGCGGTCGCTTTTGACAAGACCGGGACACTGACCGAGGGCAAGCCCGTCGTCACCGACGTTATCGCCTTCGGGCGCACCGAGCGCGACATACTGTCCATGGCGGCCGCATTGGAGCAGGGTTCCAGCCACCCGCTGGCGGTTGCCATCCTGGCAAGGGCGAAGGCGGACAAGGTTCCCGTTCCTCCGGCATCTGCCGCGAAGGCCGTTTCCGGAAAAGGCGTTGAGGGCAATGTCGGCGGGGTGTCAGTGTTCCTGGCGTCAAGCCAGGCGGCGGGCGAGCGCATCGCCCTTGCGCCGGGACAGATTTCGCAGATCGAAGCACTCAACGGCCAAGGGAAGACAGTTTCGGTCTTGCTCGCCGGCGATGCCGTTGCAGGTCTGCTCGCCATGCGCGATGAACCGCGGGCCGACGCGAAGGCAGGCCTGGCAGCGCTCAAAGCCAACGGCATCCGCACAGTCATGCTGACCGGAGACAACCGCAAAACAGCGAAAGCCATCGCCGCCGGCCTCGGCATCGAGCACCGGGCGGAACTCCTACCACAGGACAAACAGCGGGTCATTGGCGAGTTGCAGCGCGAGAGCCTGGTTGTCGCCAAGGTTGGCGACGGCATCAACGACGCGCCAGCGCTTGCCGCGGCCGACATCGGCATCGCCATGGGCGGCGGCACGGACGTCGCGCTGGAGACTGCAGATGCCGCCATACTGCATGGCCGCGTCATGGACGTCGCCAACATGGTCCACCTCTCGCGCTTTGTCATGGCCAACATCCGCCAGAACATCACCGTAGCCCTGGGGCTGAAGGCGGTGTTCCTGGTGACGACGGTTGCTGGAATCACCGGACTGTGGCCCGCGATTCTGGCAGACACGGGCGCGACCGTGCTCGTCACGGCGAATGCGATGCGGCTGCTCGCCTGGAAGGGGCGGTGACCTCGCGGGATCGACAGGAAAGGCCTGGTGCTGGACGACATCATTGCGCGACGGGAGACCGACAGATGAAAAGAAGAACCTTCCTGAGTGCTCTCCCGTTGTCGCTCGCGTTTCTTGTTCCGGGCGTGGTCCACGGCACCGGACAGGCGATGACCGTCTACAAGAATTCATGGTGCGACTGCTGCCTCGGATGGGCGGAGGCGATGCGAAAGGCAGGCTATTCGGTGACGACCATCGACATGGAGGACCTGTCCTCAATCAGAAAAAAGGCGGGCGTACCTGCCGCGATGGAGGGCTGCCATTCCGCCGAGATCGGCGGCTACTTCCTCGAAGGTCACGTTCCGCCCGAGGCCGTCGCAAAGCTGCTCGCAGAACGACCGGACATCGGTGGCCTTGCGGTCCCTGGCATGCCGCTTGGTTCGCCCGGCATGGGAGATGATCCAAAGGCGACATACGAGGTGTTCGCGCTACCGCGCGATCCAACCGCAGCTGCTACCGTCTATCATCGCGCGGGCGAACAGTCCTGATTGCCTGGGGCGCCGAAATGACACCGCGCCACGCCCTCGCTGGGATCCTTGTCGTGGCGTCCGGTTATTTCTTCGCGGTTCCCGCAGCTCTCAGCGCCGACGAATCACCAATCGGCGCCTATCTCTGGTTTCCTGAACCGGGCGGGCCGAAATCCGAACAGGACTGCCGCGACCTCGTCGCTCGCGTGAAACCCTCGAAGGAAAAGGCGGAGATGTCGCTGTGGGGCCGGCTCCCCGAAAACGATCCGAGCGAGGGCTCGTTCTACCTGCTCCTGTCGAAGACGCGAATGGAGCCCACCTACGGGGCGGAGGGAGACTACGATTTCGGAACCGTCACGCTCGGTGAAACCGTTGTTGGCGAGACAGCGTTCACGCTCGTTCCGGACGACCATCCGGATACGCTCATCAAGGGTGCGATCATGGCAAAACCCGACAGCAGCATCGTCGTTGTAACGCTGCGAGGAATTCCGCTAGACGGCGGCACGACGGACCGCACGACGGCGGCACGACGGACCGCACGACATATTTCTGCCGCTTCGAGGAAGGCATCGTGACCTGACGTCGGTGCGGTCGTCACTCTTTGACACAGGCGGCGGAGCATCCCTCGTTCATCACATTCCGATGAAAGGGTGGCCATGTTCGCGGAGCTATGACATCTTCGGATCGATGAAACCGTTGTCGTTCACCCGCCGCCTGCTTCTGGCGCTGGCCCTTGTCGGGCTGGTGCTGGGGCCTATGGCCGCTGCTGCAACGATCCCGGCCATGGCCGCGCAGGCGATGGCGTCGATGCCCGACGGCATGCCTTGCTGCCCCGACGATCAGCCTGCCGTACCGGACTGCGCGAAGGATTGCCCGCTCGCCATTTTTTGCGTGTCGGGCTTCGTAAGCGTTCCGGTCCCGCAAGCGCCCTCGGTCGTCGTCCATGTTCCGACAGGAGACGAATTCCGCGCCGGCAGGGACGTGATCCTCTCCTCGCTCGTCGCGGAACCGCCGCCGAGACCTCCCAAAGCCTGACTGTCATAGGCGCTTTTGGCGCCTGAACCCGTGTGGCCGAACGCTGCGCGGGTTAGGTCGCATGGCGAACGCCATGCACAATGCCGTGCGTAAGCGCGGGTCCATGACAGTCGGAACTTTGAAAACATGAATTCGAAATTCTTTTTTCGCGCCGTGATGCTGGCGCTCGCATCCGTCATCGCTTTTTCTCAGACGGCCAAGGCCGCTCCCGAAGACTACGAATTCCAGCTTGTCGAAAACGTGGTCAAAGAAGGTGCCGGAGCAGTCGTCGCCGTCAGGCTCGTCGACAAGCGGACAGGGGCGCCGGTGGAGAATGCCATTGTCTTCACCACCCGGATGGACATGGAGCCCGATGGTATGGAGGCGATGACCTCGCCCGTCGAGGCGCTGCCATGCGAGGAGCCCGGCGTCTATCGCTTCAGGACCAACCTCATCATGGCGGGAGGCTGGCGCTTCTCGATCGCTGCGAAGGTCCAGGGCGAGACCGAAACGATCGAGCGCCGCCTGGAATTCAAGGCCGTCCAATGAAAAGGTTAGGCTCATTCCTGACCCTCGCCGTATTGGCGGCCGGAGCGGGCGCGGGCGGATACTCGGCCGGACAGTACGATCTGTCCGTCTCGGCCGTCGTGCAAATGATCGAAGCGAACATCGGGCGCCCGCTTAGGTCGGAACCAATGCCGACGGTGGCCGGCTTGGCTCCCTCTGGTCCCGTCATCTACTACCGCCATCCCGACGGCGATCCCGCCTATTCGTCGACGCCGAAGCGCACCGAGGACGGCAGGGATTTCGTCGCGGTCCTGGCGAGCGAAGACGTGAGCTTCGAGGTTCGCCCTGATATCAAATCAGCCGGCGGCGAAGCGGCGGCGCGGGGCGAGCGGAAGATCCTTTACTACCGCAATCCTATGGGCCTGCCGGACACGTCGCCGACCCCCAAAAAGGACTCCATGGGGATGGACTATATCCCCGTCTTCGAAGGCGCAGCAGATGACGGCTCGACGGTCAAGGTTTCGGCAGGAACGCTGCAACGGACAGGCGTGAAGACCGCGCTTGCCACCAGAGGCGCGATCAAACGTCCGGTCCGGGTTCCCGCGACAGTTACGCTGGACGAGCGCCGCGTCAGCGTCGTGTCGACGCGCACCGAAGCATTTCTAGAGGAAGTAGCCGACGTCACCACCGGAGAGGCTATCGAGAAAGGCCGGCCGCTTGTGCGCTTCTACGCCAGGGAAATTGCCCAGGCAGGTGCGCTCTATGCCGCTGACCTAAAAAGCGGGGCAGGCCGCAACGCCGCGGCAGGTAGCCTGCAGCGTCTGGAAAATCTCGGCGTTCCCCGAGGGGCGATTGCCGAAATCGAGAAGACTAAGAAGGTGCCGCTCTCGGTGACGCTGACAGCTCCTCGCAACGGTGTTGTGCTGGAGCGCATGGCCGTCGACGGCATGATGGCGGAGGCGGGCCAGACCCTGTTCCGGATCGCCGATGTTTCTATCCTCTGGGTGATGGCCGACGTGCCGGAATACGAGTTGAGTTCGGTTGGTATCGGGGACAAGGCGACCGTCCGCATCCGTAGCCTTCCGGGCAAGGTGTTCGAAGGCAAGGTCGGTCTGATCTACCCTGAAATCCAGGGGCAGACCCGGACCGCGAGGATTCGCATCGAACTCCCCAATCCCGACGGGCTGCTGCTTGCCAATATGTATGCCGAGGTCGAGATCGCGACGGGCGGCACTGATCCCGTCGTGACCGTGCCCGACAGCGCCGTCATCGACACGGGGGACCGCCAGGTCGTGATCGTCGACAAGGGCGAAGGCAGCTTCGAGCCGCGCGACGTGAAGATCGGCATGCGCGGTGACGGCATGGCCGAGATCATGGAAGGCCTCGCCGAAGGCGAAAAGGTCGTCGTCTCGGCAAATTTCCTGATCGATGCGGAAAGCAACCTGAAGGCCGCGCTCAGCGCGCTGATGCCTGCGAAGGCGCAGCCATGATCGCAAAGCTCATTGCCTGGTCGGCCCGAAATCTGATCCTCGTGTTCTTCGCGACCGCACTTGCCGCTGCCGCAGGGGTCTATGCGGTCAAGACCTTGCCGCTGGATGCCATACCGGACCTCTCCGACGTCCAGGTCATCGTGTTCACCAATTATCCGGGCCAGGCTCCGCAGGTGGTCGAGGATCAGGTCACCTATCCGCTGACGACCTCTATGCTGACCGTGCCACGGTCGAAGGTGGTGCGCGGTTTCTCCTTCTTCGGCGTATCCTTCGTCTATGTGATCTTCGAGGACGGCACCGATCCCTATTGGGCGCGGAGCCGGGTGCTCGAATATCTGAACGCGGCCGCCAGCCGTCTGCCCGATGGCGTCTCCCCGGCGCTCGGACCGGACGCGACAGGCGTCGGCTGGGTTTACCAGTACGCGGTCGTCGCCAAGGAATTGTCTCTCGCGGAACTCCGGTCCCTGCAGGACTGGGTCGTGCGCTTCGCAGTCTCGAAGGCGGAAGGCGTGTCCGAGGTTGCGAGCGTCGGCGGGTTCGTCAAGCAGTACTCGATCGTCGTCGATCCGTCGCGCCTGCGCGCCCAGGGCGTGACGCTTGCCGAGATCGGCGAGGCGGTCCGCTCCAGCAACATGGACACGGGCGGCCGCACGGTCGAAATCTCCGAGTTCGAATTCATGGTGCGTGGACGCGGCTACCTGAAGAGCGTGTCCGACATCGAAAGCATCGCGTTGAAGTCGGTCGGCGGCGTGCCGCTCAGGCTCGGCGACGTCGCCAAGGTCGAGATCGTGCCGGACGAACGCCGCGGCATTGCGGAACTGAACGGCGAGGGCGAGGTCGCGAGCGGTATCGTGCTGCAGCGGGTCGGCGCGAACGCGCTGACCGTCATCGAGAACGCCAAGGAGAGTCTCGCTGAGGTCGAAAGAAGTTTGCCTGAAGGTACCGAGATCGTGCCCGTCTACGATCGTTCAAAGCTCATCGAGGCTGCGATCGAGACTTTGAAGTCGACGCTGGTGGAGGAGAGCATCGTGGTGGCCCTCGTCACCATCGTGTTCCTGCTTCATGTAAGGAGCGCATTGGTCGCCATCATAATGCTGCCCGTCGGCATCCTGATGGCATTTGCCGCCATGAAGCTGCTTGGCCTCGGCTCCAACATCATGAGCCTGGGCGGGATCGCTATCGCCATCGGAGCGATGATCGACGCGGCGATCGTCATGATCGAGAACGCGCACAAGCACCTTGAACGGGCGCCTCCGGGCAGGCCCCGCGTCGAGGTTTTGATCAAGGCTGCAGCAGAGGTCGGGCCGGCGCTCTTCTTCAGCCTGCTCATCATCACCGTCTCGTTTCTGCCGATCTTCACGCTTGAAAGCCAGGAGGGCCGTCTGTTCGGTCCGCTCGCCTTCACCAAAACCTTCGCCATGGCGGCGGCAGCGCTGCTCTCGGTGACACTGGTGCCCGCATTGATGGTAATGCTCGTGCGCGGCCGCATCGTGCCCGAGCACAGAAATCCGCTCAACAGGCTGCTTATCGGGCTCTATCGGCCGATCATCGCCGGCGTGCTGAGGGCAAAAACCTTCACGATCCTGCTCGCGGTCGCCGCCCTTGCAGCGACCGTCTGGCCCGCGCGCCAGCTCGGCAGCGAGTTCATGCCGGCGCTCGACGAAGGGACGCTGATGTACATGCCGACGACCTTGCCGGGGCTATCGGTCACCAAGGCCGCCGAACTGATGCAAATGCAGGACCGGATCATCAAGTCGTTCTCTGAGGTAGAGTCTGTCTTCGGCAAGGCGGGCAGGGCGCAGACCGCGACCGATCCCGCGCCGACAGAGATGTTCGAGACCATCATCAATCTCAAGCCGAAATCGCTGTGGCGGCCGGGGGTCACGACGGAAAGCCTGAAGACCGAGATGGACGCGGCTCTGCAGTTCCCGGGCGTCTCCAATGCCTGGACGATGCCGATCCGCGCCCGCATCGACATGCTGTCGACGGGCATACGCACGCCTGTCGGGGTCAAGGTTTATGGAACCGACCTTGCCGAGATGGAAAATGTCGCGCGCCAGATCGAGGCGGTCCTTCGGGCTGTGCCGGGCACGTCGAGCGCTTATGCCGAGCGGGTGATCGGCGGTTACAATCTCGACATCGTGCCC
>JBFWUS010000051.1:0-41685 GCA_050247155.1 Rhizobiaceae bacterium | reverse complement strand
GCTACAGGACAGACAGGACAGAGGGGGGCGCTGTCCCGCCGTACCATCCCTGTGGAAGTCACCCCCACCCCGATCCATCGCTACGCTCAGGATCGACCCTCCCCACAAGGGGGAGGGTAAGCCAGTGCGGCGCGAAAAAAATCCTAGTCCGCGCCGCATCGCATGACCTTAGTGGCCCTCGGCCTCGTTTGCCGAACTGGCATTGAGCAGGCCGTACTTCTCCTTGCCGATCTCCTCGAGCAGCTGCAACTGCGTTTCGAGGAAGTCGATATGGCCTTCCTCGTCCTGTAGCAGCTCTTCGAACAGCTTCATCGACACGTAGTCGCCCTTGTCATGGCAGACGTCGCGCGACTTCTTGTAGGCCGTGCGCGCGTCGTATTCGCCGGCGAGATCGGCCTCCAGCACTTCCTTGACGTTCTGGCCGATACGCAGCGGCGCAACCGTCTGGAGATTGGGGTGGCCTTCGAGGAAGATGATGCGTGCGATCAGCTTGTCGGCGTGCTGCATCTCCTCGATCGATTCCTCGCGCTCTTTCTTGGCCAATTTCAAAAAGCCCCAGTCATCCAGAAGACGGTAGTGAACCCAGTATTGGTTGACGGCGCCAAGTTCGAGGAACAGCGCCTCGTTAAGCCGCTCGATGACCTGTTTGTCGCCTTTCATGGGTCCTGCTCCCGAATTGGGACCGCAGCTCTCTCACGCGGTCCAGGTGTGAAACGATATCAACCGCGTTCGCCTCCGAACGCGTGTGGTAGGCCTCGGTTACCCGAATGATCGTTTCCACCACATTTGGGAAGCAGCCGCAACAGCGACCTCGTTTCGCAAGGCGATGATACACCTTCGCCGGCACGATGAGTTGCCAGGCGTCCGCCTCGAGCAGCTCCAGGATAGTCTGTTCGATCTCCTTCTCGGTTATCAGGTTGCAGTGACAGATCAGCATTTTCGTCTCTTGGCTGACGGGCGTTCTCGCGATTGTGCGCCCGTCTGGCTAATGTGTGTCGTTTCCGGCCTTACTGGAAGACCTTGTCCGGGGCATCGAGGCTGTCGGAGCCCTCGAAGGCGATGGCGTCGAGTTTCAGGATCGACACAGCGCGCTCGATCGACTTGGTCTGGTCGACGAGCGCGTCGATCGCGGCCTGCACGGTCGCGTTGCCTTCCGCGTTACCTTCGCCGATCTGCTGGTCATAGGCTTCGCCGCTCTCGGCGCGCGCCTTGATCGCTTCCATCTTGGCGACGGTCGTATCGAGCTTGCCGGAGAGTTCGGTGTCGAGCGCCGGATCGGCCTCCTTCACCAGTTCCGAGAGCGAAGGACCGGAGACGGTCGAACCGTCGATACGGGTATAGCTGCCCTTGTAGACATTGCGGATGCCGACGGCGTCGTTCAGATGCGACAGCCAGGTCAGGTCCGAGAAGCAGTCATGCTCTTCTTCCGGATCGTGTAGGAGCAGGCCAAGCTTCATGCGCTCGCCGGCTAGTTCGCCGTAGGAGAGCGAGCCCATGCCGGTCAGAATGGTCGAGACGCCCGCCTTCGGATCGCCTTCTTCCAGGCCCTTGCGGGCAGCGCCGCCTTCCTTCCAGTTGCCGACCATCTCTTCGAGATCCTTCACCAGGAGGTCGCTGGCGGCGGCAAGGTATTCGGCGCGGCGGTCACAATTGCCGCCGGTGCAGTTGGCCTTGTCATAGTCGGTGAAGGGACGGTTGCCGGAACCGGCCTTGGTGCCGTTCAGATCCTGGCCCCAGAGCAGGAATTCGATGGCATGATAGCCGGTCGCGACATTGGCCTCGATGTCGCCGGCTTCCTGTAAGGTGCCTGACAAAAGCTCCGATGTGATTTTCGACACGTCGACCTTCTTGCCGTCGATCTCGATTTCCTTGTTGGCGATCACATTGGCCGTGTAGAGCGTGTTCTCGTCGCTTTCCGTGCCGTAGCCCTTGTCGACATAGTCGATCAGGCCTTCATCCAGCGGCCAGGCGTTCACCTTGCCCTCCCAATCGTCGACGATGGCGTTACCGAAGCGATAGACTTCCGTCTGCTGGTAAGGAATACGCGCCGCCTTCCAGGCGGCCTTGGCGGCGTCGAGCGTTTCCTGGCTGGGTTTCGCGATCAACGCGTCGACAGCCGTATCAAGCGCCTTCGCCGTGGCCAGCGCGTCCTCATATTCCGCCAGCGCGATATCCGCATAGGTCTTCACCACGGCCTTCGCATCGGTAGCGGCTTTTGCCGGCAGCGCGAATGCGGCAGCCGTCAACGCAATCGTCGCCACGGCGGCGGCAAGCCTTCCCCCATAACGGCCCATCTTTCTCATCCTGATCTCCTCAATGAATAGTGGTGCGCGTCGCCCGCGCGATAACGTCTTCGATCGCCGACACCGGGATCGGCAGCAGATGGTGATCGAGATTGGCCAAAGACTGCGCGAACGAGCTAGCCGCTTCGTCGACCTCCTGGCAGCGTGTCGGACAACTCATGACCGCAAGGCAGAGCTCGGCCGCCGCCTGATTTTTATGCTGTTGAGCCGCGATCAACCCGAGCGTCAGGCACTCGTCACGGCAAATATGGTGTGCGCCGAACGGGAAACTGCGCAGCGGACAGGCCGCGCATTGGCGCAATGTGCGGACGAAATGCGACAATTCGCCCATCACCTTTCGGGCATTTATGGGACCTAGCAATTCGGCATAAAGCGCCCACGTGGTTTCCCACGGCGCGACCGAGCCGGTCTCGAATCCCGCCATCCAGCGGCGGTAGCCTTCGAGCACTAGTTTTTCCGGCGCGCGCTCGAAATAGCAGCCGTCATGGGCGGCAAAATGAGGCCGGGTCATGCCGCGCCTCCGCGTGCTGGCAAACTCCGCAGCGGGCGGCGCGATCCATCGCAAAGGTGAAGCCGCCGCACGGCGCGGTAGGGCTGAGAAATCGCCAAGATTTCCTCCAATCGACCGGGTTCAAGGCCCAGACATCAAAGGCGTGTGCTTGTTTCAGCACAGCGCCATAAAACGCCTCGCGTGACGGCTGTCAACGGATTTCAACCGGAAAGCGCTTTTGGATCAATACCTTAGAATTATTCTAAACTAGAAATGTCCAGTTTTGGCGAGCACTCTACCGGCGCCGGAAGAGGACCAAGCCAGCGACGCCGACAATAGCCGTGACCATGCCGATGTAGAGCCAGTTGGAATCGCCGGTCATGAAGCTGCCCCCGACGAGCCCGACGCCTTGCAGCGCCCAAAGCCCGCCCATGAGGATGAGCAGAACCGAAATAACCACCAGGATTAAACGCATAGGCAAATCCTCGCGAGACGGTGAGGCAGGATACGCTATGCCTCAACGCAATCGAGAAAAACCGGCCGCAAGTTTCTCCAAATCGCCGACCAATTTCGCCTGCAGACTGATCAACTAATATTTCAACCCGATTCAGTTCGTGAGCATTCGGCCATGGAATTGCCGCGGAATCCGCACCGCATCTGCACATTAGACCCCTAGCGGCTCAGAAATCGTTAACTTTTGAGGGGATCTCCCGCATGAATCGTTTGTCTATGCCGGCCTTAGCCGGGCTGACCGTACTCGCATTGTCTTCTGTTCTTTCTACTCCATCCTTCGCCCAATGCGGCCGTGCCTCCTGGTATGGCCCAGGCTTCAACGGCCGTTCGACCGCAAACGGCGAACGTTTCAACCAGGGCGCACTGACGGCCGCCCATAAGACCCTTCCCTTTGGGACCAAGCTGCGTGTCACCAACAAGCGCAATGGAAAAAGCGTTGTTGTCCGCATCAACGACCGTGGCCCGTTTATTCGCGGCCGCATGCTCGACCTGTCCAAGGGCGCAGCCGGCCGCATCGGCATGATCGGTTCGGGCCACGCCAGCGTTTGCGTTCAGAAGGTCTGATCTATTTTAGCCTAGCAGCCGCTGCCTCGGCCATCGCCTCGGCAAGGCTCAAGCCCCACTGGCTTCGGCAATAGGCCCGGAAATCGAAACAGGGCAGGCCGGGGCAAACCTCGAATTCGATCAAGTGCACGGTGTCATTTTCCTCGACTCTGAAGTCGATGGAGAAGACATCGCGCAAGCCAAGGCCTTCCATCAGCCCCAGGGCAATATCGCGGATCTTTCGGTCCGCCGCCGGCTGGCCTGACGATACAGGCACGAGCTCCGGTTCCTGATATGTGCCCGATATTTTCGCGTCAGCGCCAGTCTCGCCGTAGAGGGCCAGACTGTCGGCCATGGTCTGAAAATCGCCGCCGGAATCGACAAAGAAGACACCCAGTTCCTCGACGCCGGCATCCGGCGCGACGCCAAGAAAACTGGTGCGTACGTTCCGGCCTGCAACATAGGGCTGGACGACGACATCGTCCCGATACGCTTCATGCACCCGCCGGCTCAACTCCAGAACATGATCGAGATCGCTGCAGCGCGAATCCTCCCAGATGCCAATCTTGGCGCCGAGCCGGTTCGGCTTCACGAACCAGCCGGACGGCGAGTCAGGCGGCTGAACGATCCACTGTCCGTCGCGAGCCAGCCCCGCGGTGGGACATGGCAGCCCAAGCGCCCGCAACACGGACCCGGTGCGAAACTTGTCCTGACAGAGCGCGAACAATGAATCGTCTGCGCCGATGGTCCGAAATCCATTCAGGCGAGCCAGCGCTGGCGCAGCGCCACCGCGAAAGTAGGCAATGCCGTCGGTCAACGTCCAGACAAGCGTCGTTGCCGGATTGAGTAGGGGCAGGGCACCGGGCAACCTGTCCAGCTCGACCGGTCGAAACTCTATGCCGCGTTCCCGACATGCCGCTTCGATCTCACCAAATTCCAGCGCAAGATCGGTCGACTGCGCCAGATAGGAGCTGATTTCGAACGCCCGTTCTGGATCGAATCCCTCGGCGATCAGCCGCGCGCGGCAGACGGCTTCCGGTTCGTAGACGAGAACGAGATCGGCCACGGATATCTGACTGGCTAGAGATCGACCGGCGGATCGAACCGCCCGCGAACCTCAATGTCGAGGAGAAAAGTCATGCCGCCTTGTGGATCAGCCGCGCGCTCGTCGTCGCTCATGCCTTTCCAGGCTGAGGTGACGGCGAGATGCGTCGCCTGCTTGCCGACGAACACGGGGCAGGACAACTGCACCGCCGGCACGGGCACGGTGCGGATCAGTTTGCCGTCAGGTCCATAGGCGTTGACGCAGGCTTTGCCCCAATGGGCGTTCCACACCACGCCGTCGAGATCGCACACCGAACCGTCGATGCCGCCCGGACCGCTGTAGTCAACAAAGAGCTTTGGTTCGCCAACCGGCAGTCCGGTCTTCGGATCGCACGCGACACGCATCAGCTTGTTTTTCGCCGAGTCGACAAAATAGGCGATCGCGCCATCGGCCGAAAAGCAGATCGAATTGGGAATCGCGATGGGCGAAAAGAGCGTGCGCAGCTCGCCCGCCTTGTACCAGTAGATCGCGCCGGCGGCCGGGCCTTCCTCGACCTTGGCCATGGTGCCGATCCAGAACGCGCCCGAAGGGTGCACGCGGCTGTCGTTGCAACGCGTCAGCGCATTGTCCGCTTCGATCTCCTTGTGCAGCGTCAGCCTGCCGCTCGCCTTGTCGCGAATCTCAAGTCCGCGCTCGGTGACCAGCAACTGTCGCTTGTCATCGATCACCGCCAGCGCGCTTGCTATGACGGGCAGATCGTGGACGATAACCTCGCCATCCGGCATCGCCTTTTCGAGCAGCTTTTTCTCGACGATATCGAACCAGTAGAGCGTGCCAGTGGTCGGATCGTAGGCAGGGCCCTCGCCTAGCTGGCATTTGCGGTCGGACAGAACTTTGACGCTCATCGCTCCACCTCAGAATACAGCGTCGTAGGCGGCGACGGCGGCGCGGGCGCGCTTGCCCACCTCTTCGGCGGTCATCCCCGCCGCGTAGAGGCTGGAGCCAAGCCCGAACACGGTGACGCCGACCTTGGCATAGTCGGCAAAATCCTTGTCCGACACGCCGCCGACCGCGCCCAGATTGGCGTCCTTCGGCAGCACCGCCTTGATGGCCGAAATGCCCTTTGCGCCCAGCACGCTGGCCGGGAAAAATTTCAGCGCGGATGCGCCGAGCTTGATCGCCAGAAACGCCTCGGTCGGCGTGAACACGCCGGGCATCGTGACCATGCTGTACCTGCCGGCGCGCTGCATGACATCGGCGTCGATGTTGGGGCTGACCAGCAGTTTTCCGCCGACGTCGTTCAGTTTGTCGACGTCTTCGGTGGTGAGCACGGTGCCGGCCCCGAGCAACGCCGATTTCGGTAGTTTATCCACGAGCAGCTCGATCGAGCGAAAGGGGTTCGGCGAATTGAGCGGCACTTCGATCGCTTCGATGCCGGCCTCATGGACCGCATGCCCGACATCCAGCGCTTCGTCCGGCCGCAACCCACGCAGGATCGCGACAAGGCCGCGCTTGAGTTTTGGAAATTCCGCCGTCTTCGCCATCAGCCCGTCACCATCCCGCAGCGCTTTGCCGCCTCGAACAATCCGCTGCGAACCGCCTCGTCGGCGTCCGCCTGCCTTGAAACCAGCCCGGCTGTCTCGAGTGCGACAGCGTAGAGGTCGTACATCAGCCCCGACCCGACCAGCACGACGCTGTCGTGGCCGCCGTAGCGCGCTCGCGCACCGGCAATTTCCGCGCCGATAAGAAGTCCGGACAGCGTCGCGGCGGCATCTTCCGATGCCAGCTTGTGCAGCAGGCTGCCGGCGCGAATGCCGAACAGGCGCGAGGTCAGGCTGGCGCTGTCGTCGAGGCCCTGCTTGACTGCCTTCGCATAGGCGGGACTTCTCGGTGAAAACGCCAGAGAGCCGCCGCCGACCGAATGCTTCAGCACGCTTTCCTTGGCGATCACCGAATAGAGTTCGCCGGTCATCCAGGTGCCGAAACCCGTCACCACGCCATCCTTGACCGCCACCCATTTCGAATGCGTGCCGGGCATGCAGACAAGATGGCTGCCCGGACCGCGCAAGGCGCTGATACCGGCAAGTTGCGTTTCTTCCCCGCGCATCACGTCAGGGGCGACGATATCCTTTTGCGCAATACCCGGAACGATGCGTACATCGCGCTCGACGCCAGGCACCGGCACCGCACCGGCCAGCACGTCGCCAAGTGTTGCCGGCGTCTCGGCGTAAGGCGCTTCGATCCAGCCTTGCCGCGCGCCGGCCATGCCGCAGACGATCGCGGGCAGCTTTTCAGGGGCGGCAAGCTCCGAAAGATGCCGCTCCAGCACCTTGGCAAAACCGATGCCGGCTGCCGTCAGCATGCCCTCGTCGCTGCGCCTTTCACCGAGCACCGCGCCGCCGGAATCCAGCAGCCAGACGCGCATGCGCGTCGTTCCCCAGTCAACAGCCGCAACGGCCGGCATGCGTGTATCGATCATAGGGTTCCGCCGTCAGCGATGATGGTTTGCGCAGTGATGGCCCGCGATGCTTCGGACGCTAGGAAGAGGCATGGCCCGACCATGTCTTCCGGCTGAAGGACGTCTTTCACGCATTGCCTCGCAAGGTGGGCGGCGAGAGACGCCTCCGTGACCCAAAGCTTCTTCTGGCGCTCTGTCATAATCCAGCCCGGCGCGATGGCATTGACCCGGATGCCGTGCGGGCCAAGCTCACCGGCGAGGCCTTTGGTCAAGCCGATCACACCCGCCTTCGCAGCGGTGTAGGAGGGCATGCCGCCCATGTTCAGCATGTAGGACGTGGAGGTGAAGTTGATGATCGAGCCGCCCTGCTTCTTCATGCCCGGCAGCACGGCCTGGATGGCGAAGAAGGCCGGCTTCAGATTGATGGACTGGTTCTTGTCCCAGAACTCGGACGTGACATCCTCGGTGGCATGACGCTGGTCGAAGGCGGCATTGTTGACCAGGACTCTGATCGGCCCGTTCGCGGCTTCGGCCTGCGCCGCTGCTTGTTGCAGGGCGCCGATGTCGGTCAGGTCGGCATTGAGATAAAGCGGCCGACGGCCGAGTTCTTTTTCGATGTCACCGCAGAGCGCCATGCTAGGGGCTTCCGCGATATCGATGAAGGCGACCTTCGATCCCTGACGCGCGAAGCCGATGGTCAGAGCCGCTCCGATGCCGGAGCCGCCACCGGTGATCAGGACGGAAGCTCCATCGAGATCGGCAAACTGCGCTGTCGGCATGCTGTCCTCCGCGCGCCTCGGCCAAAAGGGAAGGCGCGCTAGCCACGCCACATACTGGCGCCGCAGCCGCGGGGCAAGCAGGAATTGAATCGATTTGAGGCCGGCTTCTCAGCCGGCGGTTGGCACGACCGTGTAAATCTCTATCGGCTGTCCTTTGGAAGCGGGGACAATCTGCAGCCATGTCGGGCTATCGCCCCGCGTAACGCGTGCGTGAAGGGTGTCGGGAGCTAGACCGGGGTTCTCGTCAAACGCACGGCAGACGGCAATCAGGGAAACGCCGCTATCGATCAAGATCTTGCGGGCTCGCTCGGGCTCGCTCGAAATTGCCTCATAGGCAGCTATGTTTCCGACGTTACGGTGATAAGGACCGGCAAGCGCGCGATGGCGGGTAAAGGCAAGGATCGAGGAGCCCTGGTTGATGCCGCTTAGCACCGTGGCGGCGGGCAATGTGTTGAGCAGGGCGTAGTCGCTCGCCCGTAGGCATTCATTCTCACTGGCGGCCGCTTCCGCCGGCTTGCCGGCCGCGACAAAGGCCTGGGCAAAGCCGCTCCAGACGAGGTTGATCGACAAGAGCCATGCCGCGACCATCTTGAGCTGTGCAGGCACGCCGCTGCTGGCTTCGGCGCGCCAGGCGCCGACCCACGCGGCGAGCGGGATGACCGCGAGTCCCGCCGCAAAGGCTCCGCCGCGGATTTGCCACGCGGTTACCATGACCGAAGCGAGCAACGGAATGCCAACCAGGACACCGGCAGCGCTAGCACCTCTTCGATATGCCGCGACGACCATCACGGTCAGCGCGAGCAGAGGCGTGGCAAGCCGCCCCATCGCGGGTACGGGTTCGAGCATCAGCGCGCTCCAGGCCGATTGCGCTTCATGGATGCTGTCAAGCCAGTAAATCTTCTGGCGAGGGTCCAGGTCGGATAGGGGCGCCGCCAGGCATTGCGGAAAGAACACAGCCAGCACGGCAACGATCGCCAGCGCGACACAGCCCAGCCCGACGGCGCGGCGCGCCATCGTTTCGTTCAGCGCTGCAGGGATGGTCGATGCGGCGAGCCCAAGGCCCCCGATGACCATGACCCAGAACTGCACCGCGGAGAAGGCGTCGCAGGCCTCCATGCGCCAGTGAGCCGCAGGCAGCGTAAGGACGAGGACGGCGAGCCCGGTCGCGGCGAATCCGACGCCGAAACTGGCGGCGACTTTGCCAGACCTTCCACCGCGCACGAGGTAGAGCAGGCCGACCGCCGCTCCGATCGACGCGATAGAGGGTGCGGTCTCCATGCCAATGGCGATGCTCAGGCCGGCGGTGATGCCGGCCGGCAGGGCGCGCGCCGCTCGATCTTCCGCGTCGAGCAGCAAACTAATCGTCGCGACGGTCAGCGCGAACTGCACATTGTGATGATCGATCATGCCGGGTTGGAAGATGGCGATCGAATAGAGGCAGATGCCGCCGATGACAGCCGCGGGCAGAACCGCCTGTTCGCCGCCGAGACGCTCCGCGGCGCGCACCAGAAAGTAGAGCGAGACAGCATAGGTCAGGGCCGGCCAAACCGCGGCCGCAACACCCTCGCCGACCGATACGCTGCCTGTAAGCCAGGCAACCAACAGGATGAGGGCGGCGATCGGCGCGTCGATCAGGCGCGACCAGTGCATCGCCGTGCCGCCGTCCAGGCCAAGCCGGTATTGCGTCAGGTCGAACCAGTCCTGGCCTGCCAGCAGGTCGCGGATCTCGACCATTCTCAATAGGCTGTCGTTGTCGCCGCCGAAATTCGCGACACCGGGAAAGCCTCGTGCGGCCTCCATCGCCAAAACGATGGCGGTGGCAAGCATGGCGGCCACCAGAGCCGGCGAAAGATGATGGCGCCGGTCGGCGCGCGCGCCTGCCGTTGCGGGAAGAAGGGTCAAGGCAACAGTCCTGATTTGTCGCCAGCCTAGGGGGTCTGTCTCAAGAAACGGTAAAGCATGACGGCCGCATGGCGCTTAAACCAGCCTTAACGGCTCGCATGCTTACTGAACCGGACGCAACTGCCAGGACGGCGCCAAGAATGCCTGCCCCGATTGAAGACGAATTGTCTGTCGCCGTGCTGATCCCGTGCTACAATGAAGAGCACACGATCGCCGATGTGGTGCGCCGTTTCCGCGCCACGCTGCCCGACGCGGCCATCTATGTCTACGACAACAATTCGAAGGATCTTACGGCGCTGCGCGCTCGTTCGGCCGGTGCCATCGTCGTGCGCGAATCGCGCCAGGGCAAAGGCAATGTGGTGCGGCGCATGTTCGCCGACATCGACGCCGACGTCTATGTCATGGCCGACGGCGACGGCACCTATGCTCCGGAGGATTCGCTCCAGCTCATCAACCTGCTGCTGACCGAGCGCGCCGACATGGTGGTCGGCACGCGACTTGGAGTAACGGATGATGCCGGCCGCTCCGGCCACGCCTTCGGCAACCGCATTTTCAACGAACTCTACCGCCTGATGTTCGGCGCGGAGTTTACCGATATCTTTTCCGGCTACCGCGCTTTCACGCGGCGTTTCGTGAAAAGCTTCCCGGCGGTTTCCGGCGGTTTCGAGATCGAGACCGAAATGTCAGTGCACGCCTCGCAATTGAAACTGCCTGTCGGCGAGATCGGCCTCGACTACGGCCGGCGGCCGGAAGGGTCCAGCTCCAAGCTTTCGACTTATAAGGACGGTGCAAGGATCCTGCTGATGTTTGCGCGGCTGATGAAGGAAGCTCATCCGATGCGCTTCTTCGGACTGTTGGCCGGCATCTTTCTGTGCGCCGGGGTCGGGTTCGCGCTCCCCGTGGTCATCGAGTTCTATCGCTCGGGCCTGGTGCCCCGGCTGCCATCGTGGAACCTGGCGATTACGCTGATGCTTCTGTCGACGATCATGGTTGTGACCGGGGTTATCCTCGATTCCGTCGCGCGAGGCCGGGCTGAAGCCAAGCGCCTCGTCTATCTGAGCCTTCCCCGCCGCGCCGCCAAATCTGCCGAGGCGCGAACACGCGGCGCCGCCGCAGCTTAGATCGCGGAAGGGACACTAAGCGACGTCACGTCCGCCTTCGGTCCGCATCGTCCAACGGCGGCTAAAAGGCCGTTCTTGACACCTTGTCACGCGCGCGGCATGTCCCCGGTTGCGTACTGACGCCCGAGAGCCGAGTTGAATTCCATGTCGCTGAATGTCGCCGTCCAGATGGACCATGTCTCGACCGTCAATATTGCCGGCGACACGTCGTTTGCCCTGTCGCTGGAAGCCCAGCGGCGCGGCCATAAACTATTCCACTATACGCCCGACCGCCTGTCGATGCGCGACGGCCAGGTTTTTGCGCGCGTCGAGGAAATGTCGCTGCGCGACGAGAAGGGGAATCATTTTTCACTCGGCGAGCCTGTGCGCACCAACCTCGCCGAAATGGACGTTGTCCTGCTGCGGCAGGACCCGCCCTTCGACATGAATTACATCACCACCACGCATATTCTGGAGCGCATCCATCCGAAGACGCTGGTCGTCAACGACCCGAATTGGGTGCGCAACAGCCCGGAAAAAATCTTCGTCACCGAATTTCCCGATCTGATGCCGGACACGCTGATCACCAAGGATCCGCGCGAGGTCGATATGTTTCGCAAGGAGTTCGGCGACATCATCGTCAAGCCGATCTATGGCAATGGCGGCGCGGGCATTTTTCATTTGCACGAGGCAGACCGCAACCTGGCGTCCCTGCTCGAAATGTTCGGTCAGATGTTCCGCGAGCCGTTCATCGTGCAGCGCTATTTGAAAGATGTGCGCAAGGGCGACAAACGCATCATTCTGATCGATGGCGAGCCTGTCGGCGCGATCAACCGCGTTCCCGCCGAGCACGACAGCCGCTCCAACATGCATGTCGGCGGCCGCGCTGAAAAGACCGAACTGACTGAGCGCGAGCGCGAAATCTGCGCGCGCATCGGCCCCTCACTCAAGGAGCGGGGCTTCATTCTTGTCGGCATCGACGTGATCGGCGACTATATGACGGAGATCAACGTCACTTCGCCGACCGGCGTGCGCGAGGTGAAGCGTTTTGGTGGCGCCGACATCGCCGCGTTGTTCTGGGATTGCGTGGAAGCAAAACGCGCATAGTCACATAAATCTCAATTTGTTCCGGCACAACTCAACCGAGTGCAACCTGGATGCAACCTTAGCTAATTTTTGTTCCTGTAATGTTCTTGCCTAACGCAAGCGACTATGCTTCAGTGCGGCTAGGCCACAGACGCCGCGTTGCGATCGGCGCTTCACCGGCGAGGGGACAATGGTTTCGCGCGTCAGCACAGTCGCGTTTCAAGGCATCGAGGCGCTGCCCGTCGATGTCCAGGTGATGATCGCGCCGGGCAAGGTCAACATGCACATTGTCGGTCTGCCGGACAAAGCGGTGGCCGAAAGCCGCGAGCGCGTCCAGGCGGCGTTGCACGCCTCCGGTCTGTCGATGCCGGCAAAGAAGGTTACGATCAATCTGGCCCCAGCCGACTTGCCGAAAGAGGGCAGCCACTACGATCTGCCGATCGCGCTTGGCCTGATGGCCGCGCTCGGCGCAATTCCTGGTGATGCGCTGTCTGGCTTCGTAGTGCTAGGTGAGTTGGCGCTGGATGGCACGATCGCGGAGGTTGCCGGAGCCCTGCCAGCCGCGATGGGGGCGAACAGCCAGGGCAAGGGCTTGATCTGTCCCTATGGTTCCGGGCCTGAAGCGGCCTGGGCAGGCGAGGAGATCGAGATCCTGGCGCCGCGCAGTCTGATTGCCATGGCCAATCATTTTCGCGGCACGCAGGTGCTGTCGCGTCCGCAGCCGAGTGTGCGCCTGCCGGGAAGCAATTTACCTGACCTCGCCGACATCAAGGGTCAGGAGACGGCGCGCCGGGCGCTTGAAGTCGCGGCGGCCGGCGGCCACAATCTGCTGATGATCGGTCCGCCGGGCTCTGGCAAATCGATGCTGGCGCAACGCTTGGCCTCCATTCTGCCGCCGCTCGAGCCGCGCGAATTGCTGGAAGTCTCGATGATTGCCTCGATCGCCGGTGAATTGGCCGGGGGAGGCCTCACGGACCGCCGGCCGTTCCGCGCGCCACATCACTCCGCTTCCATGGCCGCGATGGTCGGTGGCGGCCTGCGGGTGAAGCCGGGCGAGGCGTCGCTAGCGCATCACGGCGTGCTGTTTCTCGATGAATTTCCGGAGTTTGTGCCCGGAGTCTTGGATTCGCTCCGTCAGCCCATGGAAACCGGCGAATGCGTCATTGCCCGCGCCAATTATCGTGTTTCCTATCCGGCGCGGTTTCAGCTCGTAGCCGCCATGAATCCGTGCCGGTGCGGCATGGCCGGTGAGCCGGGTTACAGATGCGCGCGCGGGCCGCGCTGCCAGAGCGACTATCAGGCTCGCATCTCCGGGCCGCTGCTCGACCGCATCGACTTGCGGATCGATGTTCCAGCCGTCTCCGCGTCAGACCTCATCAGGCCCGCCAAGGCCGAACCGAGCGCGACTGTGGCCGTGCGTGTCGCGCAAGCCCGCGCAATCCAGCTGGCCCGCTTTGCCAGACTCGCCGCAGGAACAACCAACGCCCATTGCCCGACATCAGTGGTGGAGGAAATTGCGCGGCCGGACAATGCCGGTACGTCGCTGCTGCGAGACGCGAGTGAAAAGCTGGGGTTCTCGGCACGCGCCTATCACCGCGTGCTGCGTGTGGCGCGCACGCTGGCCGACCTCGACGGCAGAGACCAGGTCGGCCGCATTCATCTGGCCGAGGCGATTTCTTATCGCCTGCCGACGGAGCGCCTCGCGCAGGCGGCGTAGGCGTGGACCTTCAATCCGCCCAGTAGCCGTACAAGATCGGCATCAGACCGCAGAGCGCGCTGAATCGGTTCCAGGATTTGCGGTTCCAGTCCGTCCAGGCGGTTTCGGCGATTGCCGAAAGGCGCGGGAAGACCAAACGGTCGAAGATGGCGCGGTCGGTCATCGATTCGGACCAGATGCAAGCCTGGATGCCCTTGAAGTGCTTCAACTGCTCGGGCGTCCAGTCTTTCACCGGGTCGAAATCGTAGGTCTCGCGCGGGCCTGCCCAGCCCGCCCAGCCGGCGCCGGGTTCGTCCCATTCGATCGACTGCGACATGTCGAGATAGTAGGCCTGCCCGGGGCTGACGACGATGTCGTGACCCGCCGCCGCCAGCTTGCCGCTCACGGCAATGTCGCGCCAGCCGACAAGATAGGTCGACGCCTTGTCGACCACCTCGCCATGCGCCGCCTCCTCCCAGCCGCCGGTTACGCAGCCTAGCTTTTTGATGATCAGATGCGCCTTGCGGATGAACTCGGCTTGCAGGATGGCGGTGGCGGAATCGCCGATCTCATCGGCCCCATGCAGATTGCCGATGGTGTTCTTCAACTTGGCGTGCGCGTCGGCCGCCTTGTCGCCGCCGAGCTTGCGCAACAGGTCGAGCGCCATGGGCGAGCCCGACCAGGCCGCCATCGGCACCTCGTCCGCGCCGAGATGCAATATCTTCGACGGAAACATGTCAGCCAGTTCGGCGAACACCGTTTCGAGGAACGCGTAGACCTTTGGATTGGCTGGGTTGAGGCAGTTGTTGGGGAACCCTTGCACCGAGGCATATTCACCGCTTTCGGCGGGATCGCGCAGTTCGGGCAAAGCCTGCAAGAGGGCAAAGCAGTGACCGGGAATGTCGATTTCCGGGATGACGTCGATGCCATAAATGGTGGCCTGCGCGACGATGGCCCGCACCGCGTCTTTCGAATAATAGCCACCGCTCTTTTGCGGCCCGGTGCCGAGCAGCGGCGGAATGGGCAGGCCATGGCCGCGCCAGGCGCCGACCTCGGTCAGCCGCGGATAGGCGGCGATCTCGATGCGCCAGGCCTCGTCCTCAGTCAGGTGCCAGTGGAAACGGTTCAGCTTATTCCAGGCCATGACGGCGAGGAACTGGCTGACCTCGGCGGAGGAATAATACTGCCGCGCGACATCGAGGTGGCTGCCGCGGAAACCCATGCGCGGGCGATCGACGATCTCGCCGGAAGCAGGGAAGATGAAGACATCCTGGTGGCGCTTTGCGCCGCGCAGGATCTGGCCGAGAGTGATCAACCCGTAAAGGAAGCCGGCATGAGTCTCGGCTTCGATCATGATGTCATCTTCGCGGAAGGCGATACGGTAGCCTTCCGGCCCGTGCTCAAGGCCATTCATCGGCGGTTCGAGACGGACGCGGACGCCGCCTTCTGACGCCGGGCGGACGATACCCTCGGCCGGAAAGAGGCGTGTCGTCAATTCGGCAAAAGCATCCGCGGCGACACGCGCCGGTCCGTGTTGCGGGTCCGGCGCGAGGCCTGCCGGCGTAGCGCGGCGACCATCGATGGAGACTCTGTTTGGCCACGGGACCACCGAAATCGGCACCGGCGCATGGACGGTGACAGGGAAGCGTTCCGCGCCGCGCTTCAGCGGACGATTGTCACCCTTCGCGACCGTGCCGGCGACGGACACCGGCACAACGGAACCGTCGGCCATGACGATGAAGGCAGTGTTCGCGCCGTCGCTCCAATGACGCAGCGGATAAGAAAGCCCCCGAGCCGTGACCACCCACGTTGCGCCGGGCTTGAGGACAAAACCGTCTGGCGGGGCGAGCTCGGTATGGTTGGAAAGCCGCGTGACAAGCCTGCCGTTCTCGATCGTCGCGGCAGGGTCGAGGCGCGCCGGGCCGGACACGGAGAGCTTGAAGCCGTCGATCGGCCTGTCGGAGTTGTTGGTGAGCTTCAGGGCGTAGGCCAGCGGCTCGTTCTTGCTGGCTGGAGTCCAGCCGGTTTCGAGATGGAAGGCGGTACGCGGGGAGAGGGTCATGGATGTGGTCGATTCTGAATTCGAAATTGAAATCTAAACGGTTGGCGACGCCCCTCACTATCCTGCGGGCACCTCTCCCCGTAAACGGGGCGAGAGCCGCCGGCCGCGTGGATTTCGCCAATCGGCGAGGTGAGCGACTGGCGAAACCGGCTGCGCAGCCTGGCTTCTCCCCGTACCTCACGGGGAGGTCCACAAGACGCCGGCAGGCGGATGAGGGGCGGCGCAAGCCTACGACCGCCGTCCAACTGCCATCACTTCCGCGATAGCGCTTTGCCGTCGGCGGTGAAAAGATGGCAGTGGGCGGGGTCGACGCCGATGGCGAGCGGCTTGCCATCCTCTATGGCCGGATTGCCTTCGAACAGCGAGATGAAGTTTTCGCCGGAAGGCTGCGGGCTATAGGCAACGGTATGGATGCCGAGACGCTCGATGATGCTGGGCGTCAGTGTCAGGGTGACGGGCGACTTCGAGAGCGATTGGTGCTCCGGCCGAATGCCCAGCGTCAATGGCTTGCCAATGAGGTCGGCGCTGCCTCTGTGCGGCGTGGTGACCGCGTCGAAACCCTTGAGGTCGACCGTGACGCCGTTGGCGCTCGCGGCGGTGCAAGTGCCTTCCAGAAAGTTCATCTTCGGCGAGCCGATGAACCCGGCGACGAACTTGTTGTCCGGATGGTCATAAAGCTCCATCGGCGAACCGACCTGGGCGATGTTGCCGGCGTTGAGCACGACGATCTTGTCGGCCATGGTCATCGCCTCGACCTGATCGTGGGTGACGTAGATCATGGTCGAGCCAAGCGATTTGTGTAGCCGCATCAGTTCGATGCGCATTTCAGAGCGCAGCGCGGCATCGAGGTTCGATAGCGGCTCGTCGAAGAGAAATATCTTGGGCTGGCGCACGATGGCGCGGCCGATAGCGACACGCTGGCGCTGGCCGCCGGACAGTTGTCCCGGCCGCTGCTCGAGGCGTTGCTCGAGCTGCAGCACCTTCGCCGCCGCGCCGACGCGCTGTTTCAGCTTGTCTTCCGCCATGCCCTCAACACGCAGCGGGAACGCGATGTTCTCGAACACCGACATATGCGGATAGAGCGCGTAGGACTGGAACACCATGGCGATGCCGCGCTTGACGGGCGGCAGGTTCTCAACCGGCTTGCCGCCAATGACGATTTCGCCGCTGGTCACGCCTTCCAGTCCGGCGATCATGCGCAGCAGGGTCGATTTTCCGCAACCGGACGGACCGACGAAGACGACGAACTCGCCCTCGGTCACGTCGAGGTCGACGCCCTTGATGATGTCAAGTTCGCCAAAGGACTTGGTCAGCTTGGAAAGGACGAGTTGGCTCATGGAGACACCATTCTCACTGGTCGGGACGGAGTTGATCTGATCCTACTTCGGCCAAAGCCCGCCTCCCCCGCTTGCGGAGGAGGCGTTACTGAAGAGCGATCGGTTTTGGCTGATTTACTTATACTGCTCGAGATCGGCGGCAGCCTTCTTCAGCGCATCCGCCGGCTGGGCGGCGTCGGTGACGACGGACTGCACCATTTCGATCATGGTGTTCTGGAGCCCCTTATAATCGGTGAACAGCGGCTCGGGACCACCGAAGGCGATGCCGTCGATGAAGGGCTTCCATGCCGGATCGTCAGCAATCAGCTTGTCAACCGCAGGACCGGGGCGCAGCGGCGTCAGGCCTTCCTGAGCTTCATAGACCGGTTGGTTTTCGGGGTTGGTCAGGAACTTGGCGAGATCGATCGCCTTCTCTTCCACGCCTGTGCCCTTGAAAACGGCCAGCGAGTCGGTGATCAGCAGCGTGCCCGGTCCCTTAGCACTCGGGCCCTGCGGCAATTCGGTCACGCCCCACTTGAACTTGTTGGCTTCTTTCAAAAGGTTCTTGGCGCCGACGGAAGCCTGGATCATGCCCAGCTTGCCATCGAGGAAAATAGCGCGGACTTCGTTCTGTTCGTAGGAGGTCGGACCCTCTTCGGCGAAGGGGACGATGTCCTTGAGCGCCGTCAAAGATTCCAGGTTTTCCTTCGAATCCAAGGTGATGTTGCCGTCCTTGTCGATCACCGAGCCATTGTTCGAATAGACCCAGTGCAGGAACTGATGCATGGTGTTGTCGAAGGTCTTGGCGACGACGCCGAAGCCAGCGGCATCGGTCTTGTCGGCGATCTGCTTGGCGAAGGCGATTTCCTCGGCGAAGGTCTTCGGCGGCTTTTCGGGGTCAAGGCCGGCTGCGGTGAAGAGATCTTTATTCCAGTATAGCGCCTTGGTCGAGAAGGCGACCGGTACGCCCCACTGCTTGCCGTCCGTCGTCACCGTGTCCATGATGTACGGATAATAGGACTTCTTCTCCTCGTCCGCGAATTCAATCGGCACGATCAGGTCGTTGGTGGCGAACTGCTTCAGCGTGCGCGAGCCGACATAGGCGAGGCCGACCGGCGTGCCGGCGGCGGCCAGCGTCGTCGCCTTGTCCTGGCACTGGTCCCACCCGACTACTTCCGGCGCCACCTTGAAGCCGGCGTTCTTGGCTTCCCAGGCCTTGATGAACTCGGCATGTGCGGGCTGCATCCTGTCGCCGCAGAAGATCGCGGTGATCGTGGTGTCTTGGGCCGAAGCCGCGCCGACGGTGGCGACGACGGCCACGGCGGTACTCGCCAACAATCTGAACATCTGTGTCACTCTACTTTCTCCCATTTATGCCCTGCTGAATTTTCGGGCGGTTGCTTATTCTTTCACGGCGCCGGCAGTGAGTCCCGCGACCAGATAACGCTGCAGGAAGACGATGATGAGCAGCGCCGGCGTGATGCCGACGAAGCTCGCCGCCATCAACTCGTTCCACAGCACCTCCTGGCGGCCGAAGAAGGCGAACAGGCCGGTGGTCAGCGGCATGAACTCGCTCTTGGAATTGAAGGTCAGCGCGAAGATGAACTGGCCGGCATAGACCCCGATGAAGGTAGCGATGGCCGCGACCGTGATGCCCGGCATGGCCAGCGGCAGGATCACGCGGCGCAAGATATAGAGGCGGCTGGCCCCGTCGACCCAGGCGGCCTCCTCCAGCTCCTTCGGGATGCGCAGCAGATAGGCGCGCAGCAGCCAGATCGCAGTCGGAATTAAGAATGCCACGCCAGGCACGATCATTGCGAAATAAGTGTTCAGGACGCCCATGGCGCGCATTAGCCGGAACAGCGGGATCAGCAGAACCGCGCCGGAGAACATGTTGACGGCCAGGAAGCCGCCGAGCAGCGGGCCGCGGAACGGGAAATCGATGCGCGCGAAGGCATAGGCGGCCGGCACCGCGATCGCCATGACGATGGCGGTAACGATGAAGGAAATGAACAACGAGTTGAAGATGTAGCGCGCCAGCATGGGGACGCGTTCCCAGATGACGAAATAGGCATCAAACGAGCCGTTCTTCGGCCAGAAGCTGTAGGGCGTCGAAAACAGCAACGAGAGTGGCTTCAACGATACCAGGAAACCCTCGATGAAGGGCGACAGCACGTAGAACAGGAAGACGAAGATGCCGAGGTAGAGGCCGACCTTTTCCAGGGTCGTGTACCGTTCGATCATCGGGCGATTATCGGTTTTCTTGCTCATTTCGCGGCTCCCGGAGCAATCTTGCTGACGACGCGGAAGTAGAGGAAGGAGAAGATCGAAAGGAAGATGCAGATCAGCACCGCCCGGGCCGCGCCCTCGCCATATTTGTACGAGCCGATCGCCGTCTTGTAGGTATCAATGATCATGGTCGTGGTCTCGCCGCTTGGACCGCCGCGCGTCAGGATCCAGATGATGTCAAAGGAGTTGAAGGTTGCGATCAGCGACAGCATCGACATGGTCAAGAGCGCCGGCACGATCATCGGCAGCGTGATGCGGCGGAAGCGATAGAAGCGGCCGGCGCCGTCGACCCAGGCTGCCTCGTAGAGATCCTTCGGGATCGATTGCATGGCGGCCAGCATGTAAAGCGTGACCAGCGGCACGCCGATCCAGACGTCGGTAACGATGGTCGCCCAGAATGCGGTGCTGCCCTGAGCCAGGAAGGCGATCGGGCCGCTGATGATGCCGAAGTTCTGCAGCAGGCCGGAAATCATGCCGAACTGGCCGTTGTACATCCAGCCCCACATGAAGATACCGATCGCCATTGGAACAATCCACGGCGGCATCAGCAGGATGCGGAACAGGGCCTGGCCCGGAACGGCGGCGTTCAGGAGAACCGCCGCGCAGACGCCGATGACCATCTTGATGAGCACCGAGAAGAACGTCCACACGAAGGTTCGGATGATGATCTCGTAGAAATTGCCGGCGAAGATCTTCTCGTAATTGGCCATGCCCACCCAGTTGGTGGTTGGTTTGAGCGCCGCGTCGGTGAAAGAGAGGTTGTTGGTTTCAAACAGCGGATAATCGACGATGGCGAGAATGTATAGCACCGCCGGCGCGAGCAAGCAGATGGCGAATATCGTGGAGTCCCTGCCCTTGTTCATCCGTTCGAGACCTTCTGCAGCTTATGACCAGCCAGCGCTTCATCGAAACGCTTCCAGATCGATGACATGTCAACAACGCAGCGGGTGCGGCGCGCTTCGTCCATGGTGATGGCCAGCAAGCCGGCTTCCAGCGCGTCCACCACCGAAACCGGTAGCGGCTTGCCCTCGAGCATGTGGCCGGCAATGTCGCGCGCCATCTGCTCGTCGGCGCCGTAGTGATCAGATAGCTCGCTCAAGACAAAGGTCGTGTCGACCAGTTTGTCGCGCGTGCGGGCATCATGAACCTTGAAGAAATTGCGGATGAAATCACCTTCCGCCATGCCCTTGGAGCCAATCACGCAGAAGCGACGGAAATCGTCCGGCACGTTGGTGTTGGTGTGGAAGCAGAGCGAAGCGCCGGTCTCATACTCGACGATGGCGGTCTGGAAGTCGATGATGTCGCCGTCGGAATCGAACACCTTTTCCGAGCCCAGCCAGCCGCTCGGCTTGCGATGATAGACTTCGGTGTCGTTGGCACCAAGGCCTTCCGGCTCGTTTTTTGGAACGAAAGAACGGCGGCCGCCGAAACTCGCCACACGAACTGGACGGCAGCCCATGACGCCGTTGTAAAGGTCGAGGTCATGGCAGCATTTTTCGAGCATGAAGGAGCCCGAATATTTTTCGTAGCGCCGCCAATCGCGCATAAAGAACGCACCGTGATAGGGCGGGATGTGCTCTGACGCCTCAATGGAGGCAACGTCACCGATGACGCCATCCGCCTGAGCCTTGCGCAGCGCCACATAAAGCGGCGCATACCGCAGAACGAGGCCGACCATGATGTTGTCAGAGCCGTGCTCGGCTATCAGCCTCGCGATCTCCATCGTCTCGGCGACGGTTGTGACGACAGGCTTTTCGGCGAAGATCTTAACGCCATGCTCCAGGCCGATGCGGATATGGTCGAGATGCATGTGATTGGGCGAACCGACCATGAGCAGGTCAAGCTTTTGGTCGGCCAGCATCGATTCGAGCGTCGCGTAGGACTTGCCGATGGAAACGCCGTGCTTCTCGGCATAAGGTTTTCCGGCCGGATCCGGGTCGACATAGCCGACGATCTCGAAGCCGGGCACTTCAACCGTGAAGACCCGCGCTAGATAGCCCAGCCGAAAACCAAGCCCGACAATGCCGACTTTCATGAAGCCTCCCAGCTCCCAAGTCTGGGCGCCTGATTATGTAGCGCCTCTCTGTAAACTATTTACATTCCTACGGTCACCAGAGGCATGAGTCAAGCCGGTTGTCGGCGTCTTCGAATATTTTTATTCATCGGATTACAGAGCGCCTCGTCTAGGCACCTGACGCATGAAAACCCCTGCAATAGAACGTTTTCTCGATCATTCTGCCTTGATTATCGCCCCTCACTTGCTTGCGAGCTTTCAGGCCTCCGTGCTATTTTCAAGGTGTCTTGTCATTTACATCCCAAAATATGAATTCCTTACATTTTTGGGTCGAGCGCGCCAACGCGTCGCTATTTGTGGGCCATGTAACCGGTGAAGCCGGCGATCTTCCAGCGACCGCCATCGCGGCGGCAATAATAGAGCGTCTGCCAGTTCAGCGTGTCAACCGATCCGTCGGCGAGTTTGACCTGCCCGTCGAACTTCTTGTGCGCGATGGCCATATCGCCGTCGATATCGATCTGGGTCAGGCTGGTGGCGCGATGGATCGCTTCTGCCAGCGGTTCGGTGAATTTGGTTTTGGCCGATTCCCCTGCCTGGCGCAGCCACTCGTCGCGATATTGGGTGAGCGTCGGGAAGGCCGCGGTCCATTCGTCGGGGTTGCGGGACCTGTGAGCATGGATGCCGAGAAAACCTTGCTCGACGAAATCTCCCGCGACCATGCCCCAATCGGCAGCGACGAAAGCGGCGATATCGCGCTCGACCAGCATATCCCAGATCTGGTTGCGATCGGCATCGTTCGGGAAGGGATTGGTTCCGATGGGCATAAAAACTCCTCTATGAAATCAGCCGACGCGGCCGCGCGCGGCCACCGGCATAACGTCGACGACCTTGTCGCCGGAAACGAAGTAGACCTGGTCGAACAGATTGGTGACCACGCAACAATGGTTAGGCAGCACGCGCACGCGCTCGCCCACGCTGAGCGTGGCGCCGTCGCTCAAGGTCACGACGCCGTGCTCTTCGCTGAGGCCGGTCACCAGCGCACCGGGCTTGCCGACAATCTCGCCGAACCCGTTCATGCCGAGCGTGTCGCTGGTGAGCGCTTTCGAGCCGGAGTCCAGCACGGCGCGCGTCGAGGTCGGATGGCTGACCACTGTAGCCAGCACCGTCAGCGCGCAATCGTCTGCGGTCGCAGCGCCCTGCGCCACCTGATAACGGTCCATGTAGATGTAAGTGCCGGGGCGATACTCGGTGATGATGTTCGAGCCGCCGTAGCCCCACATGCCAGGCGTGCCCCCAGAGGTGATGCGCGCGCAACCGATATCTTCGGCCGCGAGCGCATCGCGCGCCACCGCGAGCCAGGCGTCCGTCTGTTCCTGCTTGCCTACCGGCGGGAAGGTCATTAGACCGCCAAAGGCGAGGCCCGGATGCTGACGGATCTGCTGTGCCAGCGCGACCACGTCCGCCGCCGACTGCACGCCGCAGCGACCACCGCCGGTGTCGCATTCGATCAAAACCGCGAGAGGCTGTTCGCTGTCGGTGAACGCTGTCGCCAGACCGGCGATCGTCTCCCGGCTGTCAGCCGTGACGGACAGGATGACGCGGTGGTGAAGCGCCTTCAGCCGCTCGAGTTTCGCCGCGCCGAGGATGTTGTAGGGCAGAAAAATATCGGTGATGCCAGCATCGGCAAAAACTTCTGCCTCGCCGATCTTCTGGCAGGTGATGCCGGTCGCGCCGGCCTTAACCTGCTTGTCGGCCCAGAAGGGCAGCTTGTGGGTCTTGATATGTGGCCGCAGCTTGACGCCGTGCTTATCGGCATAAGCCTGCGCGCGAGCGATATTGGCCGCGGCGCGGTCGATGTCGATGATGACCGCCGGCGTGTCGATTTCGGCGATTGATTTCGGTTTTGTCATGTCAGTCTCCCAAAGGCAGGCGCGGATCATCCACCTTCAGCGTGTTGATGCTTTGTTTGATGCGGCGCAGCGATTCCAGAACCTTGGTGCCGCGCGTTTCGGCCGTAGCCGTCGCGATCATGTCGACGATGGCCAACAAGGCGAAGCGTGACGATGTTGGCTTATACAGATTGCCGTCTTCGATCGGCTGGAACGGGATCACCAATTCGGCCGCCTTTGCCAGATTGGAGCCCGGGGCTGTGACCGCGATGGTTTTGGCCCCGTACTGGCGAGCGACTTTCGTGGCGTCGACGATCGATTGGGCATAGCCGGAAATCGAAAAGGCGAGGATGGTCGTCTGCGGCGTCGAGACGGCCGCGAACATGCGCTGCAACTGTCCATCGACCTGCGAGATGGCGGCAAGACCGAGGCGGAACAGCCGGTTCTGCATTTCGGTGGCCAGCATGGACGACGTGCCGCCCGAGCCGATGCACAAGATCTGGCCGGAACGTTCGAGAGTTTCGGCCACCGTCAGGACCGCCTGCATGTCAACGCTGGCGGTCACACGTTCGATGGCGGCGATCGCGGCCTCCGAGACCACCGAGGCGACACGCTGCTCACGCTGGTCGCGATCGACCGGATCGGCTGTGAGATATTGGCCGCCGACCGCAATCGCCTGCGCCAACCAGAACTTGAAATCGCGCACGCCCTCGCAGCCGAGACCACGGCAGAAGCGCGTCACGGTCGGCTCACTGACGTCTATCTTCGCTGCGATTTCGGAGATCGATGCCTTGGAGGCAAAATCGAGGTCGGCAAGCACCATCGCAGCCAGACGCCGGTCCGATTTCGAGCCATTCTCCGCCGCCATCTGCAAACGCGTGATGATGTCGACGACGTTGTTCATTGGCCTCAGCCCAATATCTCGTCGATGAAAGGTCGGTTGCCGGCAGTCAGGCCGGCATCTACCGGCAAGACCACGCCGGTGATGCCGGAGGAACGCGACGAGGCGAGGAACGCAACCGCCTCCGCGACCTCCGAAGTCTCGACGATGCGGCCGAGCGGATAGAGGCGGGCGAGCTTGCCCGGAATGGCCGCGTCTCGTTGTAGACGATGGTCCCAAGCCGGCGTTCGGATCGATCCGGGGCAGACACTGTTGGCGCGGATGCCATGCTTGCCATATTCGACGGCGATGGCGCGGGCATAAGCGTTGATGCCGGCCTTCGCCGCCGCATAGGCGGGGTTGCCGAAATGCAACAAGGCGTTGACTGATGAGATGAAAACGACCGAACCCGAGCCGCGCGACAGCATCGCCTTCAGGATGGCGCTGGTGAAGGCCATGACACCTGTCAGATTGAGATCGACCTCGGCGCCGATGTTTTCGGCGTCGAGCGCATCCATGGTTTCGGCCCGCGTCCAGCCGGCATTGTTGATCAGCACATCTGGCACGCCATGCGTTCTGACGATTTCGGCTGCGGCGTTGGCGGCCTGACCGCGGTCGAGCAGGTTGAACACCGCCCGCGCCTTCGCATTGAAGCCGGCGATTGCCTCGGCCGACTGGTCGCACAGGATCAGCTCAGCGCCACGGCTTTCGAAAAGTTCGACAAGCGATCGCCCGACGCCGCCGCCGGCCCCGGTGATCACCACAGTCTGTCCGGCAAAATCGCGCTGTGTCACCCGGCAAACACTCCGGCTTCGTTTGTTTCATGTCTGGAATTTGCGGCACGCTACGGCAAAAAATGTAAACTAACAACAGAAATTTTTGGCTTGATCGATAGAAAAACCGCTATAATGTAAGAAAGTCACTTTCGAAGATGCGTTTGCAAACGAGTTTGCATCCTAACGCTTCAAATCAGTCATTTTGGTTCCGGTGGATGCCGGCGAGGAATAGCGGACCATGGCACACAAACAGGTTTTCGGAACGTCGCATGTCCCTTTGTCGCCGGCGGTTCGCGCGGGCGACATGGTGTATGTCTCGGGCCAAGTGCCGGTGCAGCCGGACGGCACGGTGGTCGATGGCGGCATCGAGCCACAGACCCGGCAGGTCTTGGAAAACGTCAAAGCCGCTCTCGCGCTCGCCGGCGCGACAATGGACGATGTGGTGAAGACCACTGTCTGGATCGAGGATGCCCGCGACTTCGGCGGTATGAACAAGGTGTATGCGACTTTCTTCGCCAAGGAGCCGCCGGCTCGGACTACCGTCGAATCGCGACTGATGATCGACATCAAGGTCGAGATCGAAGCGGTTGCGTATGCGCCGGTGAAATAGTGCGCTGCTTCTCACCCTCCCCCTTCCGGGTAGGGTCGCGAACGAAGTGAGCGGGTTGGGGGTAAGAAAAGTGAACCGCACTAGCTCAGATGATGTTTAGGGATGCCGAATCCAATGACCCCCACCCCGACCCCTCCCAAGCTCGGGCTCGACCCTTCCCGCAAGGGGGAGGGTAAGGCGCTCCGTATCTTCACTGCTTCGCTGGCCACCGAGACCAACACCTTCTCGCCAGTTCCGACAGACCGCGCCTCGTTCGAGATGGCGTTTTATGCCGGCCCGGGCGAGCATCCGGAGACGCCGACGCTGTGCTCATCGCCGATGGTCGTACTGCGCAAGCGGGCCAAGGCGGAAAACCTCGACATCGTGGAAGGTACCGCGACATGGGCCGAGCCGGGCGGATTGTTGCAGCGGCAAACTTATGAAGCGTTGCGGGACGAAATTCTCGATCAGTTGAAAGCCGCCCTGCCCGTCGACGGGGTTGTGCTGGGCCTGCACGGCGCGATGGTGGCGCAGGGTTATGACGACTGCGAAGGCGACCTCTTAGCATGCGCGCGTGAGATCGTCGGGCCTAATGTGCTGATCGCCGCCGAACTCGACCCGCACAGTCATCTGACGCCAAAGCGCGTCGCGGCTGCCGACATACTGGCGTCGTTCCTGGAATTCCCGCATACCGATTTCTACGAGCGCGGCGAGCATGTCGTCGATCTCGCGCTGCGCACCCTGCGTGGCGAGATCAAGCCGGTGATGTCCACCTTCGACTGCCGCATGATCGCCGTGCTGCCGACCAGCCGCGAGCCGATGCGATCCTATGTCGACCGGATCAAGGCGCTCCATGGCGAGGCTGGCATTCTCTCTATCTCCGTAATCCACGGTTTCATGGCTGCGGATGTGCCGGAAATGGGCACTCGCATTGTCGTCGTCACCGACAATGACAAACCGGCCGGCGATGCGATGGCAAAAAAGCTCGGTATGGAGCTCTTCGCCATGCGCGAGCAGACGATCATGGCGATGGTCGATACCGACGAAGGCATCGACCAGGCGCTTGCGGCGCGACGGGCAAACCCTGCGAAGCCGGGTGTCATCGCCGACACATGGGACAATCCCGGCGGTGGTGTGGCCGGCGACGGAACTAATGTCTTGCGGCGCATGATCGAGCGCGGCGTCAACAAGGTTGGCGTGGCGACAATCTGGGATCCGCTTGCCGTGACCTTCTGTCATGCGGCCGGCGAAGACGCGGTGATCGAGCTGCGCTTCGGCGGCAAGGCAGGGCCGCAGGGGGGCGAGCCGATCGACGCACGCGTGCGGGTCGTAAAGGCCGTCGAAGAAGGTTGGCAAAGTTTCGGGCTGTCGCGCGTGACGCTCGGACCGACGGCGCTGGTGCGTATCGAAGGCACCGAAATCGAGGTGATCCTCAACACCAACCGCACACAGACCTTCGAGCCCGACATCTTTTCCAACCTGGGCGTCGACCCCACCTCGAAAGACATCCTGCTGATCAAATCGACCAATCATTTTTATGCCGGCTTCGCGCCGATCGCGGCGGATATCATCTATGTCGATGCGCCGACCTCCTATCCCAGCAACCCGGCCAAGACGCACTACACCAAGCTGAACCGCGATATCTGGCCGCGCGTCGCCAACCCGCATGTGCTCGAGACTGCCTGATGCCGACTGACTATGCCGGCGCGGCGGCCAGCCCGCGTCGCGGCTTGCTGACCGACGCCCGCCTCATCATGGCGGTGTTCTTTCTCCAGCCGATCGCCTTCGGCGCCTGGCTGCCGCGCATTCCTGACATCCAAGAGAAGCTCGGGCTGGGGCCGGCTGACCTCGCCTTCGCGTTGCTGGGCATGCCGGTGGGCACGCTACTGACATTGCCCTTGGCTGGGCGCTTCGTCGCGCATATCGGCAGCCGCGCTACAATCCTGTGGCTGTTTCCGATCTTTCTCGGCGTGGTGGCGCTGCCGCCATTTGCGTCGAACATCATCTGGCTGTTTTTTGCCCTGGCGATCGTCGGCGTCGTGCTGTCCACTCTGGAACTTGGGCTCAACGTAGAAGCCGATAAGATCGAGAAATCGGGTACCGCGCTGATCATGAACACCTGCCACGGCTTCTGGAGCCTCGGCATCATGGCCGGCAGCCTGATCGGCTCGGGATTGGCGGCGCTGGCTGTTGCGCCGCATTGGGCGGTGATCGCGACGGCGCTCGCCGTGCTGCCGTTGGCGATATTCTCCAGCATTGCGCTGCCGGCCTACAAGCCGACTGGCGCGGCAGCGCCCGAGCCGCCGGCGCAATGGAAATTGCCGGGCAAGGCGCTGCTGGGCATCTGCCTGTTCGTGTTTGGCATCACGATGACTGAGGGCGCGATAGCCGACTGGTCGGCCGTCTTCCTACGCGATGTGTTCAGCGCCGAGCCGGCCATTGCGGGCATCGGCTATTCGGTGTTCGCCGGCATGGTGGCGGGCGGCCGCTTCATCGGAGATCGGCTCAAGGCGCGCCTCGGGGCCGTGGCGACGGCGCGGCTGTGCGGTTGCTTTTCGCTTGCCGGCATGGCGCTGATCGTGCTTGCGCCGTCATCATGGCTGGTCTTTGCCGGTTTCGCCGCGACAGGTTTTGGCGTCTCGGTCGGTTTTCCGCTGGCCGTGACGGCTGCGGCCGGCCTGACCGACAGGCCGACGGCCGCCAGCGTCGCGATCCTGTCATTCATCGCCCTGACCGGGTTCCTGCTCGGCCCGCCGATGATCGGTCTTGTAGCGGAACATGTCGACTTGAGAGCCGGGCTGGCAACCTTGCTGCCGTTCCTGCTGATTAGCCTCGCGTTGACAGGCGTGCTCGCGGATCGAAAGGCAGCCCGGTAACAACGAGCTACAGCACCGGCACGCGATTGCCTGACGTGTCCGTTTCGGCAATCTCGGCGCCTTTGAGCGCAAGGCTTGTGGTGCGAAAGCCCTGTGCGCGTGCGAGCGGGGCAAAGGCGCGCTCCAGCGCATGAGCCAAGGTGCCGTCCTGCTGGCCGAGCTCTTGTTCGAAGACCAGCACTTCTTCCGGCACCGCCTGCAGTGATTTGAGCGCGGGCGGCGCGAACCAGAACATGGAACCGGCGAAGAACCCCAAGGGCGGAACGGCGCCGGATTTCGCATTGAGCGTTTCGAGCACCGTCGCGACACGGGCCCGATTGGAACCCCAAAAGGATGGGTGGCTGAGGTAGTCTGCGTGCGGGCCGACGATGCCGGCTTCGCCGGTCTCCAAGAGCGAAACCGCGCGCCGTACCTTCAGCGAGTCGCCGATGAGTTCGTTGACGAGCGAGCGCCGCCAGGTGTCGCCCTGCCTGCTGTAATGGCTCTTTTTCGTGTGCAGTTTCAGGACGCCGAGATAGCAGTCGAAAGCGCCTTGGCGCAGCAAACTGACGAACGGGCCGATATCGCGGCCACGATTCTCGGTGACCGCGACCGTCACACTGGCGGCATGGACGGCGCCAAGTCGGAAGATCGGCGCGACAAGTTCCTCATGTGGTGTCGTCACGTAGAGGTCGAAAGGCTCGACGATGTTGGCGAGGCAGCCGATGATCTCCTCAAGCACGTCTGGGAAATAGGCGTGCAGCAGAACGGCCAGTCGTATTCCGCGCGCATGAGGGGTGCCCCAGACCGCCCTTCGAGCGGTTGGGGTCGGCGTCGGCGCAACGGCAACCGTCGCAAGCTTGCCGGGCTCGGCTGGTCGATAGCGGAGACGTGACTGCTCCACCAGCCAGTTGATGTCGGCTCGCCTTTCCGGACTAGCGATTTCCTCGACAAATGAGAGATCGATGCCATGCGGGTTGTCGCGCAGCACCTCCGCCTTTATGAAGCCGAGGGCGCGCCCGATGTCCTCGGCGTGAAACTGCACGGGGTTGTACTGGTCGGCGGTCGAGGCCGTGCGCGGGCGAAGGTCCGCGCCGCCATGCGCCTTGCGCCAGCGCAGCCATGCCGACTTGGCCGACATCACCTGTTCTGGACTGGGCGTGAACAGCGCGGCGATCGTTTCGCCATGGTCTTTCAGCGATGCGGTGAGGCCGAGTTCGTACCGCCGGACGATCTCCATCTTGTCGCCGAGCGGTTCGATGGCATCGACGAAATTTTGGAACCAAGCGGCGTCCAATACCCGTCGGCCAAGCAGCAGCATGTAGGATTGCAGATGCTCGGCGAACTGGTGCGACAACGTCGCCCCGACAGCGCCATGCGTCGGCGCCAAGGCCGACATCTGGCGCAGAGCCTCCGTGAATTTGTCGGTATCGAGGATTAGGATGCTGTTGTTCAGCAACAGGACCCGATCCGCTCCACCCTCGCGCTCGACGCGATTGAGCCCGACGCGATAGCTGTAGAAATCGTAGCCTATATTCGGCCGCTCGATGATCTCGGTCTTCGTCAAGTTCGACCGCGCGGCCGGGTCGACCGCGCTGGTGCTCACGAACAGGATGCGGTCGAAAACCTGCTCAAGGCACCGCAGCATGTCGATGACTGTGGGCTCGATCCGGTCGTTCGGATCGAAATGCGCAATGATCGCGACCTTGCCTGCCATGGCTATGTCTTCAGCCGCGTGGCGACGCGATAGAGCGCGCGAACTGCGCTATGCGCCAGCGGCCAGCGCCGCAGCCGTTCCGACATGCTTTGGACAAAGCCACTCTGCGGCTTGTAAGCCGACAATTCGGCGGCGACCCGTTCGATTTCGCGATGATCGACACTTGCGCCGTGATCGCCGGCGCTCAGCCTGGCCACGGTCTCGAACAATCGGGTTCGCGCCGTCTCGACACTACGTGGCTCCTCGGCTGTGCGAAATGCCGAGCGCAATGTCTCTTCCAGATAACCGAGGCCCCAGCGCTCGTCGGGTTCCAGTGTGCAACCCTCGCCCCATTCGTTCCAGGCGTTGATGAAGATGAGACCGTCGCCGTCGTGCTGCCGCGCATAGGTTCTGAGATACCGTAGCCAGATTCCATAGAGATCGGGCCGGGCATCGATTACGGTTGTTCCCGTGTTCTGCCGCCGCGCGGTGTTGTCCCAGGAAGGAATGATGCCGCGATAGTAGGGATATGGCGGGGGTGGTTTCAACGCGCTCTGGGCGATGATCTTCCTGTAATCGACGAAGCTACCGGAGAACTCGGAATTGGTGAGCGTGGGCGCGGTCGCCGGCGCGGATTGCGGCCCGCCGAATTTGTGCGGCGGAAATTCGACAAGCGCGTCGGCTCCGACCTCGTCCGGCGTCGAGACGTCATGCATATCGACGACCGCGATGTGCAGGCCAGGAAACCCTGCCGTCTTGGCTGCCCTGCGCCACGCCGCGAACCAGGTTTTTGAGTGAGGGATTTGTTTGGCGCGGTAGACCAGCAGCAGCGGTTTGCCATTGAGCATGATGTACCGGCGGTCGCGGAAGGCCGGCATCAGCGAGTCGATCAGTGCGCTGGCGTCCGAGGGCAGATATTTTTGTTCAAGCAGCACGCTTTGGGTGTCGCCATCCCAGGTGCGGGTCCAGTTCTCGTTGGCCCAGCAGAGGCAGAACGGCATCTCGATGTCGGAGGCGAGGAATTGCTCGACCGGCTTTTCGAGGATGCGACGGCCGCTGAACCAGTAATGGTAAAAGCAGAAGCCGTGAATGCCGTAGAGTTTTGCCAACTCGGCCTGGACGGCCATGACGCTGACGTCAGAGAGATCGTAACAACCCAGCTCTCGCGGGATTTTGGGCTGATCGTGGCCCTCGAAATTCGGTTTGGCGCGGCGGACATTGGTCCACTCAGTAAACCCCTCCCCCCACCACTCCGAGTTCTCCGGTACGACATGATACTGCGGCAGGTAGAAAGCGATCAGCTTTGCGCTATCACGCAAAACTGCCGCGTCGGGGTCGATCAGGTTCGCGCCGGACAGGGCAGCAAAGGCGGGATCGTGGTCATTGGACCGCTTTCCGGAATCATGTGTGTCGGGCTGCAAGGCGTTCGCCATGGCCGTTGGATAGCTTTGCTGGCCGGGCTTTACAATGCGGATTGGCCCGGCCCTGCCTCCAGCTCATAGAACCGACTGATCACGCCCCAGGCGTCTTCCGCCGTTTCGGCATAGTCGATGATGTCCTGATCCCCCGGCGAAATCGTGCCCTGCTCGGCTAGATAGTCGAGGTTCATGGCGTGCCGCCAGAACTCCTTGCCGAACAGGATGACCGGAACGCGGTCCATGCGACCTGTCTGGATCAGGGTCAGCGTCTCGAAGAATTCGTCCAGCGTGCCGAAGCCGCCCGGAAACACCACGACCGCTTTGGCGCGCATGACGAAATGCATCTTGCGAATCGCGAAATAGTGGAAGTTGAAGCAGAGGTCTGGCGTGACGTAGAGGTTTGGCGCCTGTTCGTGCGGCAGCACGATGTTCAGCCCGATCGACGGAGCGCCGACTTCGGAAGCGCCACGATTTCCCGCTTCCATGACGCCGGGACCACCCCCGGTGACGATGACGAATTCGCGATAGTAGGACGCCGCCGAATGTTTCGAGCAAAGCTGCGCGAATTTACGCGCCTCGTCGTAATATTTGGCGTTCTTGAGCAGGTTCTTCTTCTGCGTCTCGTTCTTGGCAGCCCAAGCCTCGCCGCCGGGCTCGGGCAGGCGCGCGCCGCCGAACATTACCACCGTCGAGCGGATGCCGCGCTCGGCCAGCGTCATTTCCGGCTTCAGGAGTTCGAGCTGGAGGCGCACGGGCCGCAAGTCGCGCTGCGTCATAAAGTCCGGATCGTTCCAGGCCAGCCGATAGGTCGGCGCGCGCGTCTGCGGCGTATCCGGCACTGCCTTGACGCGTTCCAGATCCTCATCCGAGTGCGGTAGCGGCGTGTAGCCCGTCTTTTCGATCGGGTTCATTGTGTTGAAACTCATTCCCCTGTTCTGCGTTGTCCGATGACGCAGGCGCGATTGACCCCAAAAATGGCTTGAAATAGGGTCCGCGCGATTTCAAAAGCCCAAAACCAGCATAGTTGCCGGTTTCTTAACAGCGCGTAACGGAGCACTGCATGACAAAGCCCGACCTGGCAAGCCTTGAGCGCGCCATCGACAAGGCCTTTGACGATCGCGAGGCAATCTCGACTTCGACGCGGGGCGAGACGCGCGAAGCGATCGAAACGGCGCTCGACCTGCTCGACAGAGGCTTGGTGCGTGTCGCCGAGCGCCAATCGGATGGTCAGTGGAAGGTCAACCAGTGGCTGAAGAAGGCTGTGTTGCTGTCGTTCCGGCTGACGCCGATGGAAATCATCAAGGGCGGACCCGGCGACAGCGTGTGGTGGGACAAGGTGCCGTCGAAGTTTGACGGCTGGGGCGCGATGGATTTTGAGAAGGCGGGCTTCCGCGCCGTACCGAACTGCATCGTGCGCCGCTCGGCCTATGTCGCGCCGGGCGCCGTGCTGATGCCCTCGTTCGTCAATCTCGGCGCTTATGTCGACAGCGGCACGATGGTCGATACCTGGGTGACGGTGGGCTCCTGCGCCCAGATCGGCAAGAACGTGCATCTCTCCGGCGGCGTCGGCATCGGCGGCGTGCTGGAGCCGATGCAGGCCGGCCCGACCATCATCGAGGACAATTGCTTCATCGGCGCGCGCTCTGAAGTGGTCGAAGGCTGCATCGTGCGCGAAGGTTCTGTGCTCGGCATGGGCGTCTTCATCGGCAAGTCGACCAAGATCGTCGACCGCGCCACCGGTGAGGTGTTTTACGGTGAGGTGCCACCCCTCTCGGTCGTGGTCGCGGGCACTATGCCTGGTTCGCCGCTGCCGAACGGTCAGCCCGGCCCGAACCTCTATTGCGCGGTGATCGTCAAGCGCGTGGATGAGAAGACCCGGTCGAAGACGTCGATCAACGAATTGCTGCGCGACTAGGGTCAGGTGACCACCCAGGATCAAATCATCTGGCTGCTGTTCCGGCTGCAAGGCCGGATCAGCCGTGTGCCTTACCTGCTGGCTTTTTTGCTGATCGGGTTGATCCAGGCATTTCCATTTTATCGATACCTCATCGCAGTGCCGAACAGCGCGACCGCGGACACATGGGCGACGATATTCTTCTTCGTGCTGCTGGCGTCGTTCTATTGTTACGTCGCGATCACGGTGAAACGGTTGCACGATCTCGGCCGGCCGGGACTGGAAGCCGCATGGCTGTTCGTGCCGATCATTTCGATCATCGTGTTCGTGGCGCTGTGCATCGTGCCGGGACAGCCCGGGCCGAACCGGTTCGGGCGCTGGACGAACGATAGTGGTTGACGTCCCCCACAGCGTCGGCACGCCGCGGCCGCCAGATCAACCCAGCTATCGTTCGCTCGATCCTGAACGCATCATCGCGACGGCGGAGCGTCTGCGCACGCGCATCGTCGAGCGCTTTCCCGAATCCAGCCTGCGCGGCGTGGCCAACGAATTGGTCGACCTGTCGCGCGATCTGGCGGTCGAAGCAGAGAGGCTGAAGGCGCCAATCTGGTGGCTTCGCATTCTGGTTGGGCTGGCTATCCTGGCGGGCGCCAGCGTGTTCCTGTTCGTCGGAACCGTGCTGCCGTTCGACCGCATCTCGGGCAACAGCAATGTTGTCGAGTCCGTCCAGGGCATTGAAGCGTCGCTCAACACAATCATTCTGGCAGGCATAGGTCTGCTTGCGCTGATGCGCACCGAAGAGCGCATCAAGCGCAAAAAGGTGTTTACACAGCTCCATGGCCTGCGCTCGCTGATCCATGTCGTCGACATGCATCAGCTCACCAAGGATCCGGCCGCGCTTTCCCCCAGCTTCCAGCGGACGGAACATTCACCTCAGCGCATGACCAACGCCGACGATCTGGCGCGCTATCTCGACTATTGTTCGGAAATGCTGTCGATCACCGGCAAGTTGGCGGCGCTGTTTGCGCAAGCGGTCAACGACGAAGTGGTCATCGAGGCGGTCAACGATGTCGAGGAACTTGCCTCGAACTTGTCTCGAAAGATCTGGCAAAAAATCACGCTGATCATGCCCGCCAAAACGCGTTAGGTCTATTCGCCCCGGAGCCGACGGCTGAGAGATCGCGGCAATTTGCGTGCGGCCGGCATGATCAGTTTGTAACCAATCTGCGCCGCAAGGCGGCCTTTGGCGGTAAACGCGTAGGCGTGGCTTTCGACGCGCGTCGCGCCATCGGCATGGTGGCGCTTGTAGGGATCGGCCGGCGCGAGCAGATCAAACCGGCCGGCGCCGTTCGCCTTCGCCTCGGCAAAGACGTGGTGAACGAGCATCTGGCCAAGACCTTCTTTGTCGAACGCGCCGTCGGTCGCCAGCACGTGTCCGAACCCGACGTCTTTACAGATGAAGGAAAGATCGATGCCAATAGGATGGTCGTCGAGTTCGATGATCGAGGCCATCAGACCGCTCGCGGGATCAGCGGCGAGGTGGCGGAAGAAGTGGCTGAATCTGGCGCAGCCGACAGTGCCCCAATCGGCGCCGTCGCGGCGCAGGGCGGCGGCCTTCATCGTGATGGCCTGAGTTGCCAATGCAGCCGCCTCGCTGCCGGGACCGATCGACCGGAACTCAAGCTTGCCGCGCTCGCCAAGCCGGCGCAGCCGACGGCGGTAGTTGGAGCGATCCTTCGACGAATAGGCTTGTCCGGGCTGGCTATCCGCGACACGCAAGGCGAGGTCGGCGAAGGGCGCTTGCATCTCTTCGAACACAAGGGGGTGATCGCCCGGCATGCGCCAGAACGCGCCATCCTCGCGAACACGGCGGGCTTCCAGGAGGTCCGCGCCCAGCCCGTCGATTGCAGTATGGACTGCCTCCAGCGCCGCATCGGCATGCCTATCGTCCAACAGCATGTCATCGAACTGCGCGACCGGCGCACCCATGAATTGCAACACCTCGACGCCAAGACGGCGACGGTGAACGAGGGGAGCGATGGCGACGAGCTGGCCTCCCACCCACACTGCGACCACGGTCAGGTCAGCTCCATCGCCCGCATAAGCGTGCGCCCAGGCGCGCAAGAAAGCATGATTCTGAAAAATCTGGTGTGGTACGGCGGAGCGCTGGAACAAGGCGTCCCACTCTGGCTGCAGTTGCTCGAACGCGGCCAAGCCGCGAACGATCTCCACGGTCACTTCGTTAGAAGGCAGGGAGTGAACAGGCCTCAAGGGGCTGAGATCAATCACGCGCCGCGCCAAAACTCGTAGAGCCGCTTGGCTCCGGTCAGCTTGAACTTGGCCAGATAGGGCGCCATCAGCAGCGGGTGACGCGCGGCAAAGGGCGCATCCTGCTCGACCAGGTGCCGGATCGCCAGCACCGGCATCGGCGCGCGCAACGGCCGGAAATCCGGATTCCAAAGGCCGGGCGCGTCGTTGTCGGCAAACATGTAGCCGATCATGCGGAAGCGCCGCAGTGAATAGAATTTGTGGCGTTGCTGAACCCGACCGAGCATCGCCATGCCTTCAGGCGTCGCGCATTCGGGAAAGCCGATAATGATGGTCCGGAAATGTTCCATGCCGGGTTTGCAGGGAATCTCCTCCAACTCGGCGAAGGCGCGGCGGATGAGAGCGAATGCTTCCTCCTCGTCCCCGGCGTCGGCGCGGCTGATCGCCAGCCGCACGGTGTCGATCCTGGCCGCCTGCTTGGTGAACGGGCACACGGCCCCCGTGCGGCCGAGGTCGGGATGAGCGCTCATCAGATAGGATTCCACCCAGCCGATCAGCGCTTGCATCGCGGCATCGTCGGCCCAGGCGCCGGCGCGGGCCTGCGCCATGGTCAGGCGCGGCCCCGCCGAAGCGGATTGCGCCGTCATCGTGGTGTCAAGCATCGACCTCGTCCTGTTGCTCGCCAGGACGGGGCATAGCAAAGCGGCGTTTCGGAAGCGTTTATGGCCGCATTTCAATTTTTAAGAGCAAGGTCGGTCACCACCTCTTCAGGGCGAAGGCGCGGCGACCCTTCTTTTGCTGCCTCCGCATGCTGGACCAATTCCACAATGCGCCGGGTCAACGGAACCTTCGTTCCGGTCTGCGCCGCCAGCCGCAACACTGCGCCCTGGAATTCATCGATTTCCGTCGTACGGCGAAGCACGAGATCATCCCACATCGATGAACGGGCTTCCGGATCGACATCCAGCATGCGCCGGGCAATGCGTCGGAAAAGCCAATCCGGCAGCCGCAGTATCCGTGGCAGCAGGCTTGGCGGCGCACCGGCCAGCTTGGCCGGCTTGATGCCGGCGGCAGACATCGCGGCCAGCGCCTCGTCCATTTGCGCGGCAAGCAGGCGGCGCCAACGGCGGTCCGACAGCTCTTCCGCCAAAGGCAAGCCCGACAACGCGTTCAAAGCATTGTTGAGATTGAGCAGGAGCTTTCCCCAGAGGATGCTGGCCATGTCCGCACTGGCCGTGACCGGCAAGCCTTCCACCCGCAATATCCCCGCAAGACCGGGTATCGCCTGGTCGACGATCAATGCCCCGTCCGTTGCCCTGTGCGCACGCAGCGGCGGCCGGTCGGCCAGCGCCACGTTGAACGGCACCATGCCGGCTACGACCCGCCGCGATCCTGACAAGGCGGCTTCAATGCGCGCAACATTGTCGACGCCATTCTGAAGGCTGATGATAGTGGCATCCGCCGGGGCAAACCTGTCGACAAGCCTGGCCATCTCGTCGGTCGCCCCACTCTTCACGGTAACCAGAACGATGGCCGCACCCCTCAGCGCTGTGGCAGGGTCTTCGGTGATGTTGAGCTTGGCGGACGACACGCTGCGGCTGCGGCCTTCGAGGTCGGTCACACGCAAACCGTCCGCCTTCAGCATCGCGGCAATGCGTGGGCGGGCCAGTAAGGCCACTTCCTTACCACCCAGGACCAGGCAGCCGCCTACATAGTTTCCGATGCTGCCGGCGCCTGCGATGACGATTTTTGACGGCTCGGCCATAGGTGATCTTCCGGCGTTCCGATATCTCTGGCCAGATCGTGAAACAAAGCCGCTTCAGCGCGCAAGCGCTTCGCCAGCTTTTTCCCAGTTTCTGCGGATATGCGCATACCCTTCCCGGTAGACCGCTTCGGGGCTCTCGGCGAAGTCGCGCCAGACCTTTGTCGCTGCAGCCAGGTCCGGCAGGCCGCGGCCGAAGGACTCGATCGTCAGCCAGTCATCGTATCCGCTCTCGCGGATCGCCCGAAACGTCTTCTTCCAGGGGATGTTGCCGCGACCGGGAACGCCGCGATCGTTCTCCGAGATGTGAATATGGCCGAAGGTGCGGACATTGCGGGTGTATGCGCTAATGGGATCGGCCTCTTCGATGTTGGCGTGGAACGTGTCGTACATGCCGCGAATATTGGGGTGGCCGATCTCGTCGATATGCGCGGTGAGGTCGTCCATCGTGTTGAGCAGATAACATTCGAAACGGTTGAGTGCTTCGAGACAAACGGTAACGCCTCTTCTGGCGGCGTGGTCTCCAATCTCACGTTGCGATTCAACCGACCACTTTTTCTCCTCATTGGTCGGACCAACGCCCGAAAACTGACCAAGGGTCGAGTGCATCGGGCCGGAAATCTTGGCGGCGCCCAGGGCGGCCGCGCAGTCGATCGCCCAACGCATGTATGCGATGCCTTTCTTTCGGGTCGCCGCCGACGGCGAGATAAGATTCATCTCCGGATAGCCCATTGCCGTCACGGCGGTCCGCTCGAGCCCAATGCGATCCAGCATTTCGCCGAGTCCCTGATAGTCGCCGGGCGTTCCCTCGAAGATGGGTATCTCGGCTCCGTCATAGCCGGTGGTTTTCAGCTCCTGGAGAATGGGACGATGCGCCGGCGTGACGTTCGTCGTCCACAGGAACATGCAGAACCCGATCTTCACGTCGATCCCTCCCGCCAATCTGGTACGACCAGATTGGCGGTTGAAGATCACAAACGCAAGTGTATTCGGCTTAGACTGGCCAAGCGATCAGGCGACAAGCAGAAGGATGGCGCGCACTTCTTTTTGGAGTTCGTCCCCCGCGCTTTGGTTACCTGACAGAAACTCCATCAGATGGCGCTGGAACAAGGCGTCGAAAACGGCATAAAGCGCCTTCTTTGAAACGCCGATCGTCTTGCCGCCCAGTTCGGCATAGCGCGACGCGATACGCCAGATCATGTTTTCGAGACTCTGGTCGATTTCCTTCACGTCATCGCGGAACGCATCCTCGAACAGCGCCTGGGAGCGCAGATCATACCAGAGCCGGTGCATATGGGCCTCGGTGCGCAAGGTCTCGTCCAGCTTCAGCAGAAAACCATCAAGCAATTGTTCGCGTGTGCGGGCCGTTGCCGTCACCCGATCATAACGCGTCACGCATTTCGCCTTGTAGTGTCGCACGCAGCAGCAGATCAGATCCACTTTGTCGGTAAAATAGTAATGCAAGACGCCATGCGTGAATTCAGACTTTTGCGCGATCTCGCGCAGGCCTGTGCGGGCATAGCCCAGCTCGGCCAGGGCTATCAGCGCCGCCTCCGCCAATTCGAGGCGTCGGGCGGCAATTTTATCGACGCCTCTGCCGGCTGGCCGGGCTGCCGGCGCACGTTGCGACGCGACAGCCACAGGTTGAGAAGCCATTTGAGCGATTCCTCAAAGACCGGCGAACTTACTGTCGTCCGGTCGGTCAGACAATTTACTTTGATACAACCTCTATCGACCTCGATTGAATGTTTGGATTGTGCATAACAGATATCGCCTGACGGCCTCAATGTTCCGCTTGGCGGCCCAAAAGAGCTAGATTTTGCAAGCCATTCCGGCGCATCTCATGCTGGCCCGAATTGCGGGTCAGACATTCCGGAACAGAGTGTTAACTCCGCATCGACGTAGCGCCAAGCCACAATCCGCTTGGCCGGATGCTAAGTGAACAGTTGCCAGGATCGCGGCATCAATCTCCGTAGGGCGTCCAGACGTTCTTGACCTCGATTGCGCGACGTAGCCAGATATCGCCGGCGGCGGCCGGGGATGCCCAGTCGACCGCACGGCCGTTGGTCGTCCACGTGCGCTTGAGGTTACCGGTCGATTCCGCTTCCGCTTTGGCGCAGGTGTCAGCGTCGCCGACGATCCACAAGCCGTCGACATCGTCATGCTTGGCCAGCACGGCAGCCAGCTCGGCGTGATAGCCGGTCACGATGTTGATAGAGCCGGCGGACAGGTCGGAATATTCGATGACCTGATAAAGGTCTGTCGCGACCAGCGGCGTGCGTGACGAAGGCACAATGACGACGCTGTTGCCCATGGCGAGCGCCGGTGCGGCAAGCGAAATGAGGCCAAGCAACGGTGCGTCGTCGCCGGCCACGATACCGACAACGCCGATCGGTTCGTGCAGCGCCAGCGTAACGGCGCGCGCGGGCGGAGCGTGAACACGACCTTCGAACTTGTCGGCCATGCCGGCGTAATAAAACAGCCGCTCGACCGACAAATCCACTTCCGCGCGTGCTGCCTTCGGATTGGCGTTGGCGAGATTGACCAGACGTGCCGTAAACTCGTCGGCGCGGGCCGACAGATTCTCGGCCAGATAGTAGAGCACTTGGCTGCGGTTGTAGGCGGTTGCCTCGCTCCAGGCCTTTAGGCCATTGCGAGCGGCTGCAACCGCATCGCGAATATCCTTGCGGTTGCCGAGACCGGCTTCGCCAACCAGTTTGCCCTTCTTGTCGACGACCGCGAAGGAGTAATTGCCGTCCGGGCGAACCTGCTTGCCGCCGATGAAAAGCTTCGCCGTCTGATCGATGCCGATCGCTTCGCCTTCAGATAGGGCGGGAAAGGCAGGTGGCGGCGTCGGCTTGATCTCCGCGCCAAACGGCGCCTTCTGCACCAGATATTCGAACATACCCTCCTTACCGCCCTCGCGGCCGAAACCACTTTCGCGGTAGCCGCCGAAACCGCAGGCGGCGTCGAACATGTTGGTGCCATTGACCCAGACCACGCCCGCCTTGAGCTTCGGCGCGACGTCGAGAGCGACGTTGAGGTTTTCGCTCCAGACGGAGGCGGCAAGGCCGTAGCGGGTATTGTTCGCGAGCTCGACGGCCTCCTCGATATTGCGGAAGGTCATCGTCGCCAGCACCGGCCCGAACACCTCTTCCTGAGCCAGAATGTTGGCGGGTGAGACGCTGGTGGCCAGGGTCGGATGGAAATAATAGCCCACCTTCGGCAAAGTGAAATCGGGCTGCCAGCACACCGCGCCTTGCTTCGCACCTTCCGCCACCAGGCCTTTGACGCGATCGATCTGCGTGCGGTCGACCAGCGGGCCGATATCGGTGTTCTTGTCCAAGGGCGAGCCGACGCGCAGCTTCGCCATACGCGCCTTGACCTTAGCGATGAAGGCCTCCGCCACGCCTTCCTGCACCAGGAGCCGCGAGCCGGCGCAGCAGACCTGACCCTGATTGAACCAGATGCCGTCGACCAGCCCTTCCACCGCGCTGTCGAGATCGGCGTCCTCGAAGACGACGAAGGCCGACTTGCCGCCGAGCTCCAGCGACAGTTTTTTCCCGGAGCCGGCGGTGGCCTTGCGGATGATCTTGCCAACCTCCGACGAGCCGGTGAAAGCGATCTTGTTGACGCCGGGGTGTTTGACGATGGCCGCGCCCGCTTCGGGTCCGCCGGGCACGATGTTGACGACACCCTTTGGCACGCGCGCCCGCTCGCAGATTTCGGCGAACAGGATGGCCGTGAGCGGCGTGAATTCCGCCGGCTTCAGCACCACGGTGCAGCCGGCCGCTAGCGCCGGCGCGATCTTCCAGGCCAGCATGAGCAGCGGAAAATTCCACGGGATGACCTGCCCGACAACACCAACCGGCTGATGATCGGGGAACTCCCTGTCCAGCGCCTGCGCCCAGCCGGCGTGGTGGATAAAGTGGCGGATAGCCAGCGGCACGTCGATGTCGCGGCTTTCGCGGATCGGCTTGCCGTTGTCGACCGATTCCAGAACCGCCAAAAGGCGCTGGTGGCGCTGCATGCCGCGGCCGATAGCGTAGAGGATTTTGGCGC
>JBFWUS010000050.1:0-41719 GCA_050247155.1 Rhizobiaceae bacterium | reverse complement strand
CTGCGTCCAAATTCTCCCGCCGCCCGTCAAATCTGGCAAAAAACCGACAAAATAAACCCCAAAACACTGCAAATGGACGAACACAAAACTCATCCCTCGCCTCCCGCACAATTGCGCAACAGGCCCCAGCGGGGAGAGGGTGGCCCGAAGGGCCGGGTGAGGGGGCGTTCAAATATTCATCAATCTGAAGCGATTGCTTTTGATGGCTCACCCCATGCGCTCCGAGCCATAGCTGCCGGGGCTCGCCGGGAAGACGACCGTGCGGTTGCCGTTGATGAAGGTGCGATGGTGGATATGCGCGTGGATCGCGCGGGCCAGCACCTGGCTTTCGACATCGCGGCCGATCGAGACATAGTCTTCCGGGCTCTGTGCATGCGTGATCCGAGCGATGTCCTGCTCGATGATCGGGCCTTCATCGAGATCGGCCGTAACATAATGGCCCGTCGCACCGATCAGCTTCACGCCGCGTTCGTAGGCCTGCTTGTAGGGATTGGCGCCCTTGAAGCTCGGCAGGAACGAGTGGTGGATGTTGATGATCTTGCCGGACATTTTCTGGCACATCTCGTCCGATAGGATCTGCATGTAGCGCGCGAGCACGATCAGTTGCGTGCCGGTTTCCTCCACGATCTCCATGATCTGCGCCTCGGCGCGTGCCTTGTTGGCCTTGGTCACGGCGATACGGTGGAACGGGATGTCGTGGTTCACCACCAGCTTCTGGTAGTCGAAATGGTTGGACACGACGCCGACGATATCGATCGGCAGCGCGCCTATGCGCCAGCGATACAGCAGGTCGTTGAGGCAATGGCCGAAGCGCGACACCATCAAGAGCACTTTCATCTTGTCGGTGCTGCGGAAGAATTCGTAGGTCATGCCGAAACGCTCCGCGATCGGCTTGAAGCCCTCGATGATCTCAGCTTCGGTCTTGCCTTCCTGCGACGTGAAGCTGACGCGCATGAAGAACTTTTTCGTGCCGAGGTCGTCGAACTGGGAAGAATCGACGATGTAGCAGCCATTTTCGGCCAGATAGCCGGAGATGGCTGCAACGATGCCGCGCACCGATTTGCAGTCGACCTTCAGCACATAGTGGTCCAGTTTCATCTTCAACTCTCCGGTAAGCGCGGCGGCGCGTATTTCCTGGCCACGACGTAGCGGGCCGCTTCGTCTGCCGCTAGCTCTTTTGCGACTTCGTATTTTCAATATTGGCCGGTGGCAGCCGCGCCAGTTCCCAGATTAGGCAGCCAAGGCTGCCCGGACCATTTTCTGACAACGGTCGGCCATGAAGTCGAGGAGCAGCCGCACCTTCGGGTCCTGCAGGTTCTTGTGCGGATACAGAGCTGCAAGCTGAAACGGGATGGGTGGATAATTGGCCAGGATGATGCGCAGTTTGCCGGCTCGCAGATAAGGCTCCAGTTCGAAACGCGGCTTGTTGACGATGCCGCGCCCGCCGATCGCCCATTCGGTCACGACGTCGCCGTCGTCGGTATCATAGGGGCCGTTGACCTCGAACTTCGTCGGCCCGGCTTCGGTCCGCAGTGTCCAGAAATGTTCGCGCGCGCCGGGGAAGCGCAACATTAGACATGCAAATCTTTTGCCGATCAGCTCATCTGGGTGCTGGGGCTCGCCATGCTTCTCAAGATAGGAGGGAGCTGCAGCCAAGACACGCTCGCATTCCATGATGCCGCGCATCCTGAGCGATGAGTCCTCGATCAGCCCGAGCCGAAAGGCGACGTCGATGCCCTCTTTTAGGATATCTACATTGTGGTCGGACAGCCGCAGGCGCACCTGGATATCCGGATATTTGTCATGGAATTCAGGGATGCCGGAGGCGATGAAGCGGCGGCCGAGCCCCAGGGGGGCGGTGACGCGGATCGAACCCTTCGGCTTGCCTGATAGCGCCGAGACGGCGGCTTCGGCCTCGACCACTGATTCGAGCACCTTCTTCGCGCCGTCATAAAAAACGTTGCCGTGCTCGGTTGGCATAAGCTGGCGCGTGGTGCGGTTGAACAGCCGAACGCCGAGATGTTTTTCAAGTTCCTTGATGCGATTGGATGCGACCGCCGGCGAAATGCGCATGTCGCGACCGGCGGCGGACAAATTGCCCAGCTCCACCACGCGGACAAACACAGCGATATTATCAAGATACGCCATCCGCCCGCTCTCCCTTCAGATCGGTTAGCGGAATCAGGCTATTATTTTTCTGTTTTTTTTGAAAGTCATCGTGTGACGCGTGGCTTCCGGTTTTCCCGTGTTTTCGTACAGTCACGAAATCCCGTGGAGGGGAGGAAAAGATATGCTCGATTTCGCGATATTCTGGGACTGGGCCGCATTCGCCGTACGCTGGCTGCACATCATCACAGCCATGGCCTGGATTGGCTCATCCTTCTATTTCGTGGCGTTGGACCTTGGCCTTAAGAAGGTGCCCAACCTGCCAGTCGGCGCCTATGGCGAGGAGTGGCAAGTCCACGGCGGCGGTTTCTATCACATTCAGAAATATCTCGTCGCGCCGGAAGCGATGCCGGAACACCTCGTGTGGTTCAAATGGGAATCCTACATGACCTGGATTTCCGGCTTCGCGCTGCTTTGCCTCGTCTATTACGGCAGCGCAGACCTTCTGCTGGTCGATCCCAGCCTGATCGACGTGTCCCCGACCACCGCGATCCTGATCTCGCTGGCCTCGATCGGTGTCGGCTGGGTGCTCTACGATCTTCTGTGCCGCTCGCCGCTGGGCAATAGCCCGACGGCCCTGATGCTTCTGCTCTATGCGATCGTGGTGGCCAGCGCCTGGGGCTATACGCAGATCTTCCCCGGCCGCGCGGCCCTGCTGCATCTCGGCGCTTTTACCGCCACGATCATGACGGCGAACGTCTTCTTCGTCATCATGCCGAACCAGCGGGTCGTCGTCGCCGACCTGAAGGCAGGCCGCACGCCCGACCCGAAATACGGCAAGATCGCCAAGCTGCGCTCGACGCATAACAACTACCTGACCTTGCCGGTCGTGTTCTTGATGCTGTCGAACCACTATCCGCTGGCTTTCGGCACGGAGTTCAACTGGATCATCGCCTCGCTGGTGTTCCTGATCAGCGTGCTGGTGCGCCACTTCTTCAACACCGAGCATGCCGGCAAGGGCAGTCCTTACTGGGCTTGGTTGCTGGCGGCGATCATCTTCGTGCTGATCATCTGGCTCTCGACCGTGCCGAAGGTGCTGACCGGCGAGCCGGAGGTGAAGGTGTCGGCGGCTTCGCTCGCCTACACGCAGTCGCCGCACTTCGCCAAGGTGAAGGAGACGATCGGTGGGCGGTGCGCCATGTGCCATGCGGCCGAGCCTTCGTATGAAGGCATCTATCACGCGCCGAAGGGCGTTATGCTGGAGAACGACTCCGAGATCGCCGAACACGCCAAGGAGATTTATCTAAACGCTGGCCGCAGCAAGGCCATGCCGCCCAGCAACGTCACGCAGATCACGCCCGAGGAGCGGGCGTTGATCGTGACGTGGTACGAGGAATCGCGCAAGTGAGCCAAACTCTTCTGCGCGGTCGCACGCTCTCTTTCTCCCGCTGCCCTGACAGCGTCGATGACCACGGCGCCTATCGCTATGAAGCGGATGGTGGCGTCCTGATCGAAGGCGGTAAGATTATTGCCCTCGGCGACTATGCCTCCGTCTCGAAAAAAGCCAATGGCGCGAAGGTCGTCGATCATCGCCCGCATCTCATTCTGCCGGGTTTCATCGACTGCCACGCGCATTATCCGCAGATGCAGATCATCGCCTCCTACGGCGCGGAACTGCTCGACTGGCTGAACAAATACACCTTTCCGGAAGAGACGAAGTTCGTCGACACGCAGCATGGCCGCCGCATCGCGCGCACCTTCCTGGACGAACTGATCCGCCACGGCACCACCAGCGTGGTCGCTTATTGCTCGGTACACAAATCATCAGCTGAGGCGTTCTTCGCCGAGTCGCATTCGCGCGACATGCTCAACATCGCCGGCAAGGTCATGATGGACCGCAACGCGCCGCAAGGCGTGCTCGACACGCCGCAGTCCGGCTATGACGACACCAAGGCGCTGATTGCAGAATGGCACGGCAAAGGCCGCCAGCACTATGCGATCACGCCGCGCTTCGCGATCACCTCGACGCCGGAGCAGATGGAAATGGCCGGCGCGCTGATGCGCGAGCATCCCGACCTGCACATGCAGACACATCTCTCGGAAAACCACGCCGAGATCGCTTTCACATGCGAGCTGTATCCGCAGGCCAAAGATTACACCGACGTCTATGCGCATTACGGCCTGCTCGGCCCGCGCGCGCTGTTCGGCCATTCGATCCATTTGTCGGATCGGGAACTCGACGCGCTGTCGGACAGCGGTTCGATCGGCGTGTTCTGCCCGACCTCGAACCTGTTCCTCGGTTCGGGCCTGTTCCCCTATCAGCAGAACCGCAAGCGGCTGAAGCCGTTGCGCATCGCCACGGCCACCGATGTCGGCGGCGGCACCAATTATTCGATGCTGCGCACCATGGACGAGGCCTACAAGATCATTGCCCTGCAAGGCGAGAAGCTGAATCCGTTTGCGTCGTTCTGGCAGATCACGCGCGGCAATGGCGAGGCGCTATCGCTGTCGGACCGGATCGGCACGCTGGACGAGGGAACAGACGCCGATATCGTCGTGCTCAACGCTGCCGCCACGCCGGTGATGAAGCTGCGCATGGAAACCGTCGAGACCCTTGCGGAAGAACTGTTTCTCCTGCAAACGCTCGGCGACGACCGGGCGGTCGCGGAAGTCTATGTGTCGGGCAAGCCGGCAAAAAGCGATCTGGGGTAGGCGGGCAACGTATCTGCTCGGCCGTAAGGAGAGACGGTAGGCTATGAGCACATCCGCCAACATCGCCGAGCAGGAAGAACGCCTTGTTTTCGACAGCTTCGACGAAGCGCGCGCCTTCGAGATCGGCAGCCTGATCCGCAAGCGCGGCCTGGCCGAGAACATGGCGATCGTGATTGAAATCCGCTTCTGGGATCGGCTCTTGTTCTACGCGGCGCTGCCCGGTTCGACATCGTCGAACACGGAATGGGTGCGGCGCAAGCTCAACGTGGTGAAGATGTTCCACAAATCGACCTATCGCATGGTGCTGGAGGAGCAGCGGCCGGACCGCACGTTCAAGCCGGGCACCGGTCTCAGCCCTGCCGATTTTGTGCTGGCCGGGGGCGGGTTTCCAATTCGCATCAAGGGCGTTGGCGTGGTCGGCGGTATTGGCGTTTCGGGCATGCCGGAACGGGAGGACCATACGGTGATCGTCGAGGCGCTGTGTGAACATCTGGGCATCCCGCCGGGCGATCTGAAACTGGCGGTGGAGTAGGAATTTTCGATGGCTCTGGACCCCAAGACCTTCTTGACGTCGATCTTCGACGCCGCCGTTGCAGCGGCCGATCCGCTGCGCACGATCGAAAAACATCTGCCGCCCAAACCCAAAGGACGCACCGTCGTCATCGGCTGCGGCAAGGGCGCGGCGCAGATGGCGCAGGCCTTCGAGCAGGTCTGGGGTGCGCCTTATGAGGGTGTCGTCGTGACCCGCTATGGCTACGCTGCCCCGACGAAGACCATCAAGGTTTTGGAGGCCTCGCATCCTGTCCCGGACGAGGCCGGATTGAAGGCCGCGAAGGAACTGACGGCGCTGGTCTCTGGCCTGTCGAAGGACGATCTGGTGATAGCGCTGGTCTGCGGCGGCGGCTCGGCGCTGCTGCCGGCTCCGGCGGGCAATCTGACGCTGGCCGACGAGATGGCGGTCAACGAGGCGCTGCTGGCATCCGGTGCGCCGATCTCGGCGATGAACTGCGTGCGCAAGCATGTGTCCAACATCAAGGGCGGCCGGCTGGCGGCGATGGCGCATCCGGCGCGTGTCGTGTCGCTGGTCGTGTCGGATATTCCCGGCGACAATCCGGCGCTGGTTGCATCCGGGCCGACCGTGCCTGATGCAACCACGCGTCAGGACGCGCTCAACATCATCAAGACCTACGGCATGAAGCTGCCGTCTGCCGTCATGGCGCATTTGGAAACCGATGCGGCTTCAGCGCCTATGCCTGACGATGCCCTATTCGCCAACAACGAGGTGCACGTCATCGCCTCTGCCGCCGTGTCGCTCGAAGCCGCCGCCGCAAAGGCGAAAGAATTGGGCGTCGAAGCTGTCATCCTCTCCGATGCCATCGAGGGCGAGGCGCGCGAGGTGGGCGGTGTTCACGCCGCCCTTGCCCGTGAAGTCGCCACCCGCAATCGGCCGTTCAAGAAACCCGTGCTTATTCTCTCCGGCGGCGAAACTACAGTCACCCTGCGCGCCAAGGGCAAGGGCGGGCGCAACAGCGAGTTCCTGCTGGCTTTCGCCATCGGCATCGACGGCTTTGACACGATACACGCACTGGCCGCCGACACGGATGGCATCGACGGGTCGGAAGACAATGCCGGCGCTTTTTGTGATGGCACGACGGTGTCGCGCATGCGCGCGGCCGGCGTCGACGCAAGGGCCATGCTTCAAGGCAACAATGCGTGGACGGCCTTCAATGCCGTTGGCGATCTCTTCGTTCCCGGTCCGACCGGTACGAATGTGAACGATCTCAGGGCGATTTTGGTTCGATAGACAGCGCGGCCTATTTGCCGGTCACGGCCCCGCGTATTTTCAGTATACGCGCCAGCGGGTTGAGTGCCGGCCCTGCGATGCGGTTCAGCCTGTTCGAATCGTGATGATCGAAGGGCTCCTTCTCGCCCTCGACGACCATCACCGAATGCTGCGCGTAGCTCCAATTGTCGTTGTCGTGGATGGTGATGTCGAGGTGGTAGCTGGTCGTGCGGAAGGCCTGGTTCAGAAACGTCGTTGAGCAGATTCCGTAGGTTGGCTCGCCCAGCTTGGCAGAGACGGAAAAACTCTTGTCATTGGGCCCGGCCTGACCCGACGCCAGAACCACCTGGCCGCGTGGAATGGCGATTGTCTGCATGATCAGGCCGGTTGCCGGTTCCCACAGCCAGTAGCCAACCTGATCGTGGAAAGTGATCTGCTCTTCGGGCGTGTTGATGTGGATGTGATAGCGCAGCCCATAGAACAGCTGGGGGCCGTTGGTCTGCGGATCGATCGGCAGCATCTCGACATGTTCGCGAAAGACTTTACGCTCCGGCCCGTCGGCCTTGGGGTTCAGGTCGACGCCCTTGTCGGCCTGCCATACGCCGGCCAGCGGACGCAGCGGGCCGAGATTGGCCAATGTGTCCGGATCGACGTCGCCGGGTTCGGTGAAGATATCGCGATGCAGTTTCGGCATATCCGTCCCTCATTTCCACCCTACCGTGGCCGCTGAGGTCGGACCGAGTCAATGCGGTTCGGCGGACGAGCCCATCAAATCGCGCACCTGCCGCATGTCTGCGAGAAAGCGTTTTCGCTCGGCTGCCTTCTCATCCTCTTCGCGGATGCGCAGGATGAAAGAGGGATGGATGGTCAGGAAGATTTTCATGCCGTCCTCGCGCTCGATCACCTGGCCGCGCATCTTGGTGATTGGCACCACCTTGCCGAGCAAGGACTGCGCCGCTGTCGCGCCGAGCGCCACGACCAGCTTCGGTTTGATCACCGACAATTCGTGATCCAGCCACCAGCGGCAAGCCTGCACCTCGCCGGCATTGGGTTTTGAGTGGATGCGGCGCTTGCCGCGCGGTTCGAACTTGAAATGTTTGACCGCGTTGGTGACGTAGGTCTTCTGGCGCGCGATCTCCGCTTCCTGGAGAATGGAATTGAACACTTTGCCGGCCGGCCCAACGAAAGGCTGGCCGGCAATGTCCTCCTGGTCGCCCGGCTGCTCGCCGACAAAGACCACCTCCGCCGTTTCCGGGCCGGCGCCAAACACGGTCTGCGTCGCGTCCCGCCAGAGCGGGCAACGGCGACAGCCATCCGTCTGTTTTCGCAGACCCGCGATGGTGCTGGCGGCCTCTTCTGCTGGCGAGGGCGTGGGCGTCGGCCAATGCTTGGCCTGGATTTTCGCGTGATGCGGTGCGGGTTCGCTCGGCATGCGCTCGATCATTTCTCTGGCCGCCGCGTCGGCTCCCCGGATCAGATCAGGAATGAGCGAGGTCTCGGGCAGGTTCCGCCAGTATTTCTTCGGCATCTCGGCCTGCATGGCCTTTGGCTTCAGGCGGGCGGGATTGAAAATGCTCTTGTAGTAGGTGCGCCAGAGCTCCTCGGCGGCGTCCTCCGCCGGGACATCGCGCTTGTTCGCGCCGGGTCCGAACGACAGCGCCTCGCCATCCCAATTTGCCGAACGATAGGGCGTGAGAATCGACCAACGCATGCCGGTGAAGCGGCGGACAAAGAAATCCGCGTTGCGCTCGACGATGAAATGCGATGGTTCGAACCAGGCGATGTATTGATTGTCGTCAACCTGTCGGAACCGCACGAAAGCCCGCATCTTGTGAATGTCGCGGCGGATCGCCTTGGTCATCGCCTCCAGCCGCCGGACGTCGGGATCGGAAGCGATATGCATGAGGTTGGGCTCGGCCTTCAGCCGCAACAGCATACTGTACAGGAAGGCGAAGCGGTCTGGATCGGAATGGAGGATGGCAGTCTCGGCGGCGTCGATGAAGGTCCGAGGCACGCGAAGCTCGGATTTGATGCCGTTCATGCGGCTCGCCTGATTTGCCGGATTTACCCCCACCCCTAACCCCTCCCCACAAGGGGGAGGGGGATTCGCCAGGGTTCCCGCAAAGTCCCCCTCCCCCTTGTGGGGAGGGGTTAGGGGTGGGGATATCTCTCGGCCATCCTGGGGAGGCGATTGAAATATTGCCTCTATCCTCCACTCCACGTCTTCCGCCGGCACATCAGCGACAGCGAATTCCCGCGCCGCCCTGCGCCAACCCTCGAAATCGACCTCGCTGGCGAGAGACACCGTATGTCCGGAAAAGGCGAATGCCGGCCAGGCCATCAAAACAGCTCCATTTGCTTCGCAGGGGGCGTGAGCTTTTCCCGCAGTTCCGGCCGATCGATCAGGCCGCCGGGCGACCAGCCCTGTGCTATGATGAACGGCCGAACCTTCGCGACCGAGGCGAACAGTTGGCCGACGTCTTCCAGCCGCAGCCGTCGATAGCGCCGCGTTTCCAGGATGCGCGCGACAGCTTTCGTTCCAAGGCCGGGCACGCGTAGCAGCATTTCGCGATCGGCGCGATTGACGTCCAGTGGGAACAGCCCTCGATTTCGAAGCGCCCAAGCGAGTTTCGGATCGACGGCGAGGTCGAGCATGCCGTTGGTGCCGGCCAAGATTTCGGGTTGTTCGAAGCCGTAGAATCGCATCAGCCAATCGGCCTGATAGAGTCGATGTTCGCGCATCAAGGGAGGCTTGATCAGCGGCAAAGCCTTGGAGGAGTCTGGGATCGGACTGAAGGCCGAATAGTAGACGCGCCGCAGGTGATAGCTGCCGTAGAGGCGGGCGCTGGTGCGTAGAATGCCGTCGTCGCTCGTCTTGTCGGCGCCGATGATCATCTGCGTCGACTGACCGCCGGCGGCGAATTTCTGCCGGCGCTTCGTCTTCTGCGTCGGCTCCGCCTTTTCCTCGATCTTGGCTCGCAGTTTCGCCATCGACAGCCGGATGGTCTCCGGCTTCTTCTCTGGCGCGAAATGTTTCACGCTTTCGTCGGTCGGCAACTCAACATTGATCGACAGGCGGTCGGCATAAAGGCCGGCTTGGTTGATCAGTTCTTGCGATGATTCCGGAATGGTCTTCAAATGGATGTAACCGCTGAACTTTTCGACCTCGCGCAGCCGACGCGCCACCTCCACCATTTCGGCCATCGTTTCGTCGGGCGAGCGGACGACACCCGACGACAGGAAAAGGCCCTCGACATAGTTGCGCCGGTAAAACGCCATCGTCAGCTTCACCACCTCGTCCACCGTGAAGCGGGCGCGGCGGACGTTGGAGGACGAGCGGTTGATGCAATAGCTGCAATCGTAGATGCAGAAATTGGTCAGCAGGATTTTGAGCAGCGAAATGCACCGCCCGTCCGGCGCATAGGAGTGGCAAATGCCGGTCGATTCGATCGAGCCAATGCCGCCGGTCTTCAGCGAATTGCGTTTCGCAGCCCCGGAGGAGGCGCAGGAGGCATCATATTTCGCGGCGTCCGAGAGAATCGCCAGCTTTTCGCGGGTCGAGAGCATAGTCATTTGTTCATGATATGTTCTATAAACCCCGCTGGCTACAACATTTGACATTGGGCCCTGTTGCCTCCGGCAATGAAGTCAACGCAGTGTTGCGACAATCTCGGCAATGGTAACTCGGCCATCATCGTCAGCTCGCCGGGTTTGAAGTTCGATCAATTCGCCGTCCACGGCGTGGCAGAAGTCGATAGGGCCAGGACGCACCCATTTATCGCCCCAAGCCGTCAGCGCCATGACCACCGGCTTTAGTTCCTGTCCTTTCTGGGTCAGCAAATATTCGGCCTGCTCGCCGGCGGGTTGGCGTCGCTCCATCAGCCCATCGGCCACGAAACACTCAAGTCGTTTCGTCAGGATGTTGGTCGCGAGGCCCAGGCTTTTCTGGAACTGCGAGAAACGCGTGAGGTTGCCGAACATCGCGTCGCGCAAGATCAGCAGGCTCCATCGTTCGCCGATCAGTTCCAGCGCGCGTGCGGCCGAGCAGTTCTGGTTCTCGTAGAGACGTCCGAGCATGGCGGCAAGATAGGGCTTTACTTGCATGATGCAAGCTTGTATTTACTTGCGTCATGCAAGTGAAATGGAGGACTCGATAATGAAACGATATGTTGGCGGTTGTGCGTGCGGCTCGGTTCGGTACGATGTGTCAGGCGAGCCCGTCTTGATGGGAGATTGCCAGTGCCGGCAGTGCCAGCGCGATAGCGGCACGGGCCACAGTTCGTACCTGACGTTCGTCGGCGCGGCAGTGAAGGTGGATGGAGTAGTAAGCCGCTGGGAGGTCACCGGTGACGGCGGCACGGTGAAGTCCCGCGCCTTCTGTCGGACTTGTGGCACCCTTGTTTATATGGCTTTTCCAACCAAGCCGGACTACTTCATCATCAGACCCGGCACGCTGGACGATCCGAGCGTATACAAGCCACAGATGGTTTTCTGGGCGTCTGCCGGCCATGCATGGGATATGCTCGATCCGGCAGTACCGAAGTTCGATCGAATGCCTCCGCCACGCGCGTTGTGAGTTCGGAACCCTCACACCTCGTGCAGATAGAGGTGATAGTCCAGTTCGCTGACCGTTCGGGCGACACGCAGATATTCTGCGTGTTTGATGGCGCAGAAGGTGCGGTGCATATCCTCGCCGAGTGCGGTTTTCAGGAACGCTGACGCCTTGGCCGCCTCGATCGCCGAGCGCCAGTCGGACGGGGCATCGGCATTCGCTTCGGGGGCTTTGTCGTAGCCGTTGCCGGTGATTTCAGGGCCGGGATCAGGCTTCTCGTCCAGCCCTTTCAGAATGCCGGCGAGCACGGTCGCGGCAACGAGATGCGGGTTGGTGTCGACGCCGGCGGGGCGGTGCTCGATGCGGCGCGACTTCACATCGCCTTCCGGCACACGCAGCGCGACGGAGCGGTTGTTGACGCCCCAAGTGGGGGCCAAAGGCGCGTAGGATTGCGCGACGAAGCGCCGCCAGGAGTTGGCGTGCGGCGCGAAGATCAGCATGGATTCGGCCATCGTTTCCAGCAGCCCGCCCAGAGCGTGCAAGAGCTCGGGTTTCCAGGCGCCGGGCGTGGCTTCGGAAAACACATTTTCGCCGACCGCGCTGGGCAGCGAGACATGCATGTGCATGCCGGAGCCGGCATATTTCTCGAATGGCTTGGCCATGAAACAGGCGGTCACGCCGTGCCGGCGCGCCTGGGCGCGGATCAGGCGCTTCAGCAAGGTGAGATCGTCGGCCGCGCGCATGATGTCGGTACGGTAACGGAGCGTGATTTCATATTGGCCTGGCGCGTATTCGGAGATGATCGTTTCCGTCGGTAGGCCCTGCGCCGCGGCGCCGGCATAGATGTCGGCGAACAGCGGCTCCATGCCGTGCAAATGATCGACAGAGTAGACCTCCGTCTTGCGGCTTTTGCGGCCATCCAGCACGGCGTCAGCCGGCCGAACCTTGCCATCGCCGTCGCGATCGTTGGCGAGCAGGAAAAATTCGAGTTCGAAGGCGCCGGCCGGGTGCAGACCGCGTTTTGCCATGTTCTCGATTTGGCGCGCCAGCGCATGGCGCGGATCAGAAGTCGCCGGCTGGCCATCCAGCCCGTACATCGACAACAGCACCTGTCCACGCGTCGTGCCGTGCAGCGGAACCAGCGTGCCCGGAACCGGCCAGGCGCGCATGTCGCCGTCGCCTGTCTCCCAGATCAGGCCAGTCTCGTGGACGTCCTCGCCGGTGATGTCGAGGCCAAGGATGGAGGTCGGGAACGGGCGGCCGTTTTTATAGACGGCGTCCAGCTCGTGCCGGCGTATGATCTTGCCGCGGCCGACACCATTGGCGTCGACCAAGACGAGATCAAAGGCGTCGATGTCGGGGTGGCGGGCGAGAAAATCCTTCGCCTCGTCAAAAGATGAACCGGAGGGAGATGCCATGATTTGCCGTGCCTGAGTTCGAACATGCCGCTTCTCTCACGCGGCAAGGCGCTCGGCAATCTCGGCGAAGTTCGCAATCAGCCGATCAATCTGCCGGTTCGTGGTAGCTGGCGAGACGAGCATCATGTTGTGGAAGGGCGCAATTAGCGAACCGCAGTTCAGCAGGGCCAGATGGATCGCGGCTTCCAGTTCCGGCCGGTGTGCGGCTTCGGCCTCCGACCCGTTGCGCAAAGGACCGGCCGCGCAAATGAATTCCACGCGAGCGCCGACGCGTGCAACATGCCATTCAAGCTTGGTCCGCTGGATGGACCGCGCCAGGCCAGCTTCCAGGCGTTCGGCGCCGCGTGTCATGTGGGCGTAGTTCGACGCGGTCATGATTTCGGTCAGTGTCGCTCGCATGGCGGCAAACTGCAGCGGATTGGCGGACAACGTCGTGCCCATGCCTGAGAAGCCCGATTCCTTCGATCGACAATAAGCTATCCAGCGCTCGGCGATCTTGGCGCTCATGCCCCAGACGCTGGCCGGCACGCCGCCGGCAACCGGCTTGCCGAGCACGAAGAGGTCGGGCTCCAGGCCGTGAGCGCGCGTGTAACCGCCCGGCCCGGTGGAGATGGTGTGCGTTTCGTCGATGAGCAGCAGCGTGCCGTGTTGACGCGTGAGTTCGCGCAGGCCCTGATGAAAGCTTGGCTCCGGCAGAACCATGCAGGAATTGGTCAGCACCGGCTCGGTGATGACACAGGCGACGTCGCGGTCCGCAAGCGCTGCTTGCAACGCGTCCAGATCGTTGAACTCAACGACGCGCGTCCGTTGGGTCAGGTCGCGGAACTCGCCCGCCAGACCTGGCCGGTTGACCGGCCTGCCGTTGCGCAGCCGCACCATCGTCTCGTCGACCGCGCCATGGTAGCAGCCGTTGAAGACAAGGATTTTGTCGCGGCCGGTAACGCTGCGGGCCGTGCGCAGCGCAAACCGATTGGCGTCGGTAGCCGTCGTGGCGATCTGCCAGGCGGCCAAGCCGAATTTTTCGGTCAGCAAGCGACCGAGTTCCAGCGCGTCTTCGCTTGGCAACATATAGGTCAGGCCGCGCTTGGCCTGGCGCGCGATTGCCTTGGCCACGGCTGGCGGCGAGTGGCCGAACATCGAGCCGGTATCGCCAAGGCAGAAATCGTCCAGCGTGATGCCGTCAATATCCGTGATCGTCGCGCCGCGCGCTTGATCTATGATGATCGGGAAGGGCATCGGCCAATCGCTCATCCAATGCATCGGCACGCCGCCGACGAACCCGGCGATGCCTTTTCCGAAGGCGGCATGCGATTTCGGCCGCGCGGCGGCGTAGGTGTGGGCTTCATCTGCCCTCAGCTTCTGGATCATTGTTTCGGGATTGCGCATGAGAGAAAGGTCGCCGATGAGATTGGAGACACAACCACGGCGAAGAGTGCAATGCCAGACGATGTCGTTACAATCGAGCCGATCCTGCCAGCCGACGAACCGGCGGTGCTGGCGCTGAACAACGCGCACGCTGCCGAGACCTCCTGGCTTGAGCCGGCAAAATTGCACCGGATGATCGGCGAGGCCTTCCTGGCCGGGCGCATCGGGGCGCTTGAAGCGTTCATCATCGCGTTTGATCAGAGAGCCAACTATGACAGCCCCAATTTCCTTTGGTTTCGGGAACGATACTCGCGCTTCGTCTACGTTGATCGGATCGTCACCGCGCCGGAAGCCCGGGGCAGGGGTCATGCGCGGCGGATCTATCTCGCGCTGTTCACGGCAGCGCGCTTTGCCGGTCATGAAAGGATCGTCTGCGAAGTGAATTCAGATCCGCCCAATCCTGCATCCGACGCCTTTCACGCCGCGCTCGGTTTCGAGGAGGTGGGTAGTGCAGCCATCCATGACGGCAAGAAGACCGTTCGCTATCTGGCAAAGGATTTGATTCAAGAGAGCCGCCTATCCCCTTGACGTAAATCAGCCTTTCGCGGAATTTCCGAAGATGGCGCTGGCGGAGGGAACGATGCGCAATCTTCTTTGTGCGATCGCAATTCTTGGGCAGGTGACGCCAGCGCTTGCTTCAGGTGGGGCGTCCTGCGCCAATGATGGCGGTGACGTTGCGATCGACTTTTCGGCTGGCATCACGCACGGCATGGGCGGTCCGGTCTTCAGCCTGACAGCAACCGTGGATGCCAAAGCGGATGCCGCCGACGATCTCAGGAAGGGCTCCTTCGGGAAGCCAAACCTCGCGCAGTATTGGCTGGACGATAAGGAAATGAAGTTCCTGCTCTGCCGCGAGCGCGAGGGCGCCGGCGAATTCGGCTCGGTCGAATTGCTGATCGTGACCAAGCCCGTCGGCGACGATATTACCTATGACGGGACGTACAAGCTCACTCTGTCGGACATGACGGGCGGCGGCGAGGGCAGGACCACCACGCTGGAAGGCAAGGTCACCTGCTCGGTGGAGTGATGCTCACGCCGAAATGTCGATCACGCCGCAATCGCCGGTTTCCGACCCGAACACCAGCCGGCGGCCTTCGCCGTCCCACATCATTGAGGTGATCGCCCCCTTGCCGGGACGCCGCAGCAGCACCTCCTTGGCGTCGGCGAAACGCGCGGCCAGCACCATGCCGTCGGCATAGCCGATCGCCATGATCTCATCGACGGGATGGCAGGCGACGCTGGTCACCATCATATTGCCGCGGGTGCCGAGTTCCAGCGGCGCCTTGCCCATCGGCCCGTCTTTGGACTGGAATGGCCAGACGACCGCCGCCGGCGCGCCGGAACTGGCCAGCCATTTGCCCTTCGCGGACCAGGAAATGCTTTTTACCTTCGCGGGATAGCCGCTCATGCGCATGTGTTTGCCGTCCGCCAGCTTCCAGCCATGCAGGGCGTTTTCCTGCATTGTCGTCACCAGGAAAGCCGCGTCGGGTGAGAAAGTGATTCCGGTGTGCGCGCCATCCCATTGCAATTCGACGGGTTTTCCGTCTGTCGCGGGGAAGTGCAGGGTCGCGCCATTGTAGCGCGCTACGCCGAGGCGTAGCCCCTTCGGCGCGAACGCCAGTCCTTCTACCGAACGCGGATGTTGCAGTTCCTTCACCTTGCCGTCGGCAAAGCGCACTATGGCGGTGCGCCCGACGCCGTAGGCAATCGCGCCCTGCGGACCGGCGGCCACGGAAGTGACCCATTTGCGCCCGGCATCGCCGAGCAGGGTGATTATGCCATCGGCAGCCGTCGCGACGACCTTGCCGTCCTCGCCGCCGCTGAGCAGCGATTTGCCATCCTGCGAGATGGTGGCGCAGAGCAGGCCATCGTGCGCGGCTACCGACTTCTGACCGTGGTCGAGGCGATGAATCTCGCCGCCGGCAAGTGCGAAATGCGGGATGTTGGAGATGAAGGCTGCGGCGACGCAATGGCCGTCGAGATCAAGCGGAGCGACAGTGGGCATGCGTCAGGCGGCCATAATGAATGACGACGGATAGGTTGGAGCCCTACGTTGCCCCCCTCTGTCCTGTCGGACATCTCCCCCACAAGGGGGGAGATCGGCAGCTTCGGCGATTGGCGAAATCCTCGCGGCCGGCTGATCTCCCCCCTTGTGGGGGAGATGTCCGACAGGACAGAGGGGGGCAACGTCGAGCATGAGTATTTTAGCTTACCTTACGCCTGGCACGCCTCAAACGTCCGCTTCAGCTTCTCACCGTCGAGCTTGCGGCCGATGAAAACCAGCCGACTCTCGTGCTTCTCGCCGTCTTTCCAGGCGCGCTGGTGATCGCCTTCCATGATCATGTGGACGCCCTGCACGACATAGCGGTCCGGGTCGTCCTTGAAGGCGATGATGCCCTTCAGCCGCAAGATGTTCGGACCTTCGGTCTGGGTGATCTTTTCCAGCCACGGAAAGAATTTTTTGGCGTCCATCTCGCCGCCGCGCAGCGAGACCGACTGCACCGTCACGTCGTGGATCGGCGAGACATGGGCGTGGTGATCATGATGGTCATGTCCATGCCCATGGTGACCATGATCATGGTGATGATGATGATCGTGGTCGCAGTCCGGCCCGCACTCATGATCGTGGTCGTGATCATGCACTTCCAGAAAATGCGGATCGTTCTCCAGCGCGCGCTTCAGGTCGAAAGCTCCCCGGTCCAGCACCTTGGAAAGGTCGATCTTGGCGCGCTCGGTGCGATGGATGTGGGCGCCGGGATTGATGGCGCGAATGGTGCCTTCGATATCGCGCAGCTCCTCACGCGACACGAGATCGGTCTTGTTCAGCAGCACGACGTCGGCAAAGGCGATCTGGTCCTCGGCCTCGCGGCTGTCCTTCAGGCGCAGCGGCAGGTGCTTGGCGTCGACCAATGCAACAACGGCGTCGAGCTTGGTCTTGGAGCGCACGTCGTCATCCATGAAAAAAGTCTGGGCGACCGGAGCCGGATCGGCCAGACCGGTGGTCTCGACGAGGATGGCGTCAAAGCGTCCCGGCCGGCGCATCAGGCCTTCCACCGTGCGGATCAGGTCGCCGCGCACCGTGCAGCACACGCAGCCATTGTTCATCTCGTAGATTTCCTCGTCGGATTCCACGATCAGGTCGTTGTCGATGCCGATCTCGCCGAATTCGTTGACGATCACGGCGTAGCGCTTGCCGTGATTCTCCGAGAGGATGCGATTCAACAGCGTGGTTTTTCCCGAACCCAGATAGCCGGTCAGCACGGTTACGGGGATTTGCGTGTGAGCTTCGCCCATGTGGAAGTCCTTGGCGGGTGAGGTTGGTTGGGCTCCATATAGGCCCGCGTCCGCCATTTTGCACCTGCCAATCGTTAGGTCAGCGAGAGCGGCCACGCATGGCGTCATCGCGAGATAGTAAGCCGTCACACAATTGATATGTAACTGTGGCAGAGGGTTGCCGCGCCGCAGTTTGCCGGCTTTGCCGTTTGTGAGGGACAAGGGACAATCCATGGGCAAGACGAAGAAGAGTGCTGCGATGAACCGGCTGCAATCCGCTGCCCGGCTGTCGCGCACCGCATTGGCAGCCAAGCTCAACGGCCATGGCTTTTATGCCGGGCAGGATCAGATCATGCTGGCGCTCAACGGAGAGGACGGCCAGACGCCCGGCCAGCTTGCCTCGCGGCTCGGCGTCCGCCCGCCAACAATCACCAAGACGATCAATCGCCTTCAGGTTCAGGGTGTGCTGGAGAAAAAGCCTTCGCAGGATGATGCCCGCCAGGCGCATGTGTTCCTGACTGAAGCCGGCAAGGAAACGATCCGCAACATCGAGAAATCGGTGAAAAAGGTCGACAAGCAAGCCTTCAAGGGTTTCGACAAGAAGGAACAAAAGGCGCTGGTCAAGATGCTGGCGCGGATCGAATCCAATCTGTCCGGGGCTGAAGTGGCCGACGTCGATGACGAACTGGAGTTCGAGGAATAAGACACTACGACCTCGTCGAGAGGGCCTCACGACCTTGGACGCAGGGTTTTGTTCAAAATGGCAGGTTGCGTCTGTCGCCGGGGACAGCTTATTGCAGGCACCCCTGCGTGAGATCGGCAACAGATATTGACCAGTCCTCATCGCGGCGTTGAAGGCGCGACGCCTACCGCCGCCATCTTGCTCGTCTTCGGAACCGGCATCTTGTTCGCCTGCCTGGATGCGAGCGCAAAATATCTGGTTCTGTCCGGCATTCCGGCCCAATTCGTTGCCTGGGTGCGCTTCGCCGAGCACGTCGTGCTGGCGCTGATCCTGTTGCGTGGGTGGGCCAATCCGGCCGTCTTCCGCTACCGCAGCCTGCCGCGCCAATTGGTGCGCGGCATTTTCCTGTTCGGCTCGACCTTCTTCAACTTTCAGGCGTTGCAGACGCTGCAGCTCGCCGAGGCAATGTCGATCATGTTCTTCTCGCCGATGGTGGTCACGGCGTTGGCCGGACCGATGCTTGGCGAATGGGCCGGTTGGCGGCGCTGGCTCGCCGTTTTCGTCGGGCTGGTCGGCGTTCTGGTCATCACGCGGCCTGGCTTTGCCGCTTTTGGTCTCGGCCATGTCTACGCGCTGTGCGCCATGGCCAGCTACAGCTTCTATGTGCTGATGACCCGCAAGATGGCGGCGACGGAGACCGCCGAAAGCCTGATCTTCTACTCGGCGCTGGCGCCGGTGGTACTGATGTCGCCGGTTGTGCCATACACCGCCACACTGCCGACGGACGCTTTCCATTGGCTGATCCTTTTGTCGCTGGGCTTCTATGGCGGCATCGGCCATTGGATGTTGATCAAGGCCTACAAGCTGGCTTCGACCACCGCGCTGGCGCCATATCCCTACCTCCAGATGGTCTGGATGATCCTGTTCGGCTATCTCTTCTTCGACCAGCTCCCGGACCGCTGGACCCTCATCGGCGCAGCAATCATCGTGGCGAGCGGGCTCTACATCGTGCACCGCGAGCATCGGTTGAGATTGGCTTCCAGCAGTTCGCCCAACAGCGAAGATCAAACGCTGGCAAAAAAGCTTTGATTCACGCGCCCGCCAGCGCTAAATCGCATTTAAATATTTTAAACGCGGTTGTGGCCTGGAGGCGGCTCTGGCGCAAAAGATCAAACTTTCGACCATCGCGGACGCGCTTGGCGTGTCGACGGCTACGGTTTCCCTGGCGTTGCGCGATAGTCCGTTGGTCGCGGATGGCACACGCGACCGCATCAAAGAGCATGCGCGGGCAATCGGCTATATCTACAATCGCCGCGCCGCGAGCCTCAGAACATCACGTTCCGGCATTGTCGGGGTCGTTGTGCATGACATCATGAACCCCTTCTTCGCCGAAATCCTGCGCTCGATCGAAAGCGAGCTGGACCGCAGCGGCCAGACCTTTATCCTGTCGAACCATTACGACGATCTGGAAAAGCAGCGGAAGTTCACCGATACCTTGCTGCAACTCGGCGCTGATGGCGTGATCATGTCTCCAGCGATCGGCACGCCGCCCGAGGACATCTTGATTGCCGAGCAGAACGGCCTGCCGGCTGTGCTGATCGCCCGCAATGTAGAAGGGGCAGGCGTACCGGTCTTCCGCGGCGATGATGCCTACGGCACTGCCCTGGCCACCAACCACCTGATTTCGCTTGGCCACAAACGTATCGCCATGATCGGTGGCACGGACCAGACGTCGACCGGTCGCGATCGCTATCAGGGCTATCGCAACGCGATGGAAGTAGCGGGGCTGGAAATCAGGCCGAACTGGCGCATTTCGGGGCCTCGCACAAAGCAGGCCGGTTTCGAGGCTGCCGTCCAGTTCCTGGCGCTGAAGGACAAGCCGACCGCCGCCTGCTGCTGGAACGATCTCGTCGCGATCGGCCTGATGAACGGCATCGCGCGTGCCGGCTTGACGCCCGGCGTCGATGTGTCGGTAACGGGTTACGACGATCTGGAAGAGGCCGCCATCGCCACGCCGGCGCTGACCACCGTCTGGAACGGCCAGCGCGAGGTGGGCCGCCAAGCTGCGCGGGCATTGCTCGACAAGCTCGGCGGGGGCATGCTCAAACCGTCGCAAGAACTGATAAAGCCGGAGCTGCATGTCCGGCAGTCCACCGGTCGTCCCGTCGAGCGCGCCTGATCCGCCCCCCCCCATCGCCTATTGCCGAGAGAGTTTCGCATGTCTTCCGATTTGTCCTCGATCACCATTCTTGTTCCAGGTCCGCTGCACAAGCGCTCGGTGGCGCGGATCGACCAACATTTCCGGCTTGTCCGCATCGACCGGTGCGACCCGGAGCTGCTGAGCGACGAGGTGAAGCGCAGCATTCGTGGGGTCGCCGCTTCGCCGGCGCTCGGCGGCAATTTCGTTGGGCCGGCGTTTCTGGATTCGCTGCCTAACCTTGAGATCGTCGCCAATTTCGGTGTCGGCTATGACGGCGTCGATGCGCGCCATGCCGGTAAGACCGATGTGATGGTCACGAACACGCCGGACGTGCTGACCGAAGAAGTCGCCGACACGACGATCGGCCTGCTGCTCAACACCGTGCGCGAGTTGCCGAAGGCGGAGTCCTATCTGCGGCAGGGCCGCTGGCCAGAAAATGGCGCCTATCACTTGACGGCGTCGCTGCGCGGCCGCCGCGCCGGCATTTTCGGCATGGGCCGTATCGGTCTCGCCGTTGCGCGGCGGCTGGAAGCGTTCGGGTTGCCGGTGGCCTATCATAATCGCCGCCAGGTCGACGGCATCGGCTACGAATACCATGCGACGCTGGAAGGCCTTGCTGCTGCCGTCGACATCCTGATTTCGGTCGCGCCGGGCACACCCTCGACCGAGAAGATCACCAACGCAAAAGTGTTCGAAGCGCTGGGTCCGAACGGCGTCTTCATCAATATCGGGCGCGGCAGTACGGTCGATGAGGACGCGCTGATCAAGGCGCTCAAGGACAAGACCATTCTCGCCGCAGGTCTCGATGTCTTCGCCGATGAGCCCAACGTGCCACAAGCATTGATCGATCTGCCCAACGCAACGCTGCTGCCGCATGTCGGTTCCGCTTCGGTCGCGACGCGCGACGCGATGGCCGATCTCGTCGTCGACAATCTGATTTCGTGGTTCGGAAAAGGGGCTGCGCTGACGCCGGTACCCGAAACTGAACATGTCGGGCAAAAGTGACGCAGCCGAAATTTGAAGGCCGGCCCACTTCGCTAACAAGCGGTTAAGAAACTGGGCCGTATTGCCATTGCTTTATAGGAGCGGGCGATGCGGACGGGTTTGGCCTTGGTGATGATTGCGGGCGCGATGGCGACGGCGGCTGTCGGCCTCAATGCGCTGCATAAGATACAGGACAGTCCCGGTATCGACTTACAGACGACAGCCAGCATCGCCCGTCCGTCCGGCGAAGTTTTCCGGTTGTCGTCGGTCGATGAAGGCGGATCATGCCAGGTGATCAAAGGCAAGACCCAGCGTTCGGGTCGGTCGTCGCTGACGGTCGATCCGGCCTGCGATAAGGTCCTGCCCGGTATGAGCCGGGTACGCTTCTGGCGTGAGAGGCCGGATGGCTCCATCGACCTTACGGGCGAGGCGGGTGAGTCGCTGGCGACATTTGCTGTCGGCGACGGTTTTGCCTACGAATCGTTCCGGCCGAGGACGCCGTTGCTCAGGTTGTCGTCCGAATAGCTATTCGGCAGCTATCTTGCCGGCCACGCGCGCGGCTGCGTGAGCCCTGACGGCATCGCCGAAGGCTTCGAAGACCTTCCGCGACGCGCTGTCGGAGTGGACCCAATATTCCGGGTGCCATTGCACGCCGACGGCGAAGGCGCGCGAATGGCGCACCGACACGGCTTCGACCGTCCCATCTTCGGCGACGGCTTCGACCTGCAAGTTCGGGCCCAGGCGGTCAACCGCCTGGCGGTGCACGGAATTGACCTGAATATCGCCGGCGCCGAAAACACCGGCCAGGCACGAGCCGGGCTTGATCGTCACGGCCTGGCGGATGGCGAAACGCTCATCCTGCTTGTCGCTGACCGGCGCGCGATGATCGAGCGAACCCTCGCGCTCCTGGATTTCGGTCGCCAGCGAACCGCCCAAAGCCACGTTCATCTCCTGGATACCGCGGCAGATGGCCAGCAACGGTACGCCGCGCTCGATCGCCTTGCGGATCAGCGGCAGCGTCGTGGCGTCGCGGTCCGGGTCGTAGGGGCCGTTGGCTTCCGTCTCTTCCTGGCCATAGTGCGAAGGGTGCACGTTCGACTTCGAGCCGGTCATCATCACCCCGTCGACGCGCGCCAGCAGTTCATCGAGGTCGAGCCGGTCGCCAAAGGATGGAACCAGAACCGGAAACACTCCCGCGCCGGCGATCGCGGCGTCGAGATATTGGCGCGGCGCGGCATGCCACGTGTAGTTCTCGAACTGGCGGACATCGGTTGAAACGGCGACAAGCGGCTGCATGATCAAAGGGGTCTCGGAGTGTTGGGTGCCTACAAAATAGGCGAGATCGGGTGGTTTGGCCATTGCGCCAGACGGCGGCTTAATGATGGCGTTGGAAGAAAGTCTGATGCCGCTTCACGATCGCGTATTTTTCGTAAAACCGCATGAATTCCGGCCCTTTGCGCGCTGGACACACCACTTTGTGCGTGTATTGTTCGCGCGACGCTGCCGAGGGCGGGCTCCTGTCCGAGGCGTCAAAACAATCCAATCACACATGGGAGGTCCAGTTGGATCGTCGTTCATTCATCACCAAGGCTGGTCTTGCAGGCGCTGGCGCCGCAGCCGCCACGACGCTCGCCGCTCCGGCAATCGCGCAGTCGAGCCCGAAAGTCACCTGGCGTCTGGCGTCGGCGTTTCCCAAGTCGCTCGATACGATCTACGGCGGCGCCGAAGTTTTCTCGAAGATGATGTCGGAAGCGACCGATGGCAATTTCCAGGTGCAGGTATTCGCAGCCGGCGAAATCGTACCTGGCCTGCAAGCGGCTGATGCCACCGCGGCCGGTACGGTCGAGGCGGCTCACACCGTCGCTTATTACTCCTGGGGCAAAGACCCGACCTGGGCGCTGGGTGCCGCCGTTCCGTTCGCGCTGAACGCGCGCGGCATGAATGCCTGGCAATATCATGGCGGCGGCATCGACTTGTTCAACGAGTTTCTGGCCACGCAAGGGTTGATCGGCTTCCCCGGCGGCAACACCGGCGTGCAGATGGGCGGCTGGTTCCGTAAGGAAATCAATACGGTTGCCGACCTGAAGGGTCTGAAGATGCGCATCGGCGGTTTCGCCGGCAAGGTCGTTGAAAAGCTCGGCGTCGTGCCACAGCAGATCGCCGGCGGCGACATCTACCCGGCGCTGGAGAAGGGCACGATCGATGCCGCCGAATGGGTCGGCCCGTATGACGACGAAAAGCTCGGCTTCCAGAAGGTCGCGCCGTTCTACTACTACCCGGGATTCTGGGAAGGTGGCCCCACCGTCCATCTGATCTTCAACAAAGCGAAGTTCGAGGAGCTGCCGAAGAATTACCAGTCGCTGATTCGGACGGCGGCTCAGGCCGAAGACGCCAACATGCTGCAGAAGTATGACTATCTGAACCCGACCGCGCTGCGCAAACTGGTTGCCAATGGGGCGCAGCTTCGCCCGTTCAGCCCGGAAATCCTGTCGGCCTGCTTCGATTCAGCAAACGAGGTCTATGCGGAATTCAGCGGGTCGAACCCGGCTTTCAAGAAGATCTGGGATTCGATCGTGGCCTTCCGCAAGGACTACTACCTCAACATGCAGATCGCCGAATACAACTACGACACGTTCATGATGATACAGCAGCGCGGCAACAAGCTCTAATCATTTCGTCGTATTCCCTTACGGAAGCCCGGAGCCGCGAGGTTCCGGGCTTTTTTGTTGCCATGGACACAGCGGCGCTTGCATGCATGATTGCGGCAGCGACGGACGATCGGGAGGAGAACCATGGTTGCCGTCGCGCAAGGACAAAAGTCCATTCAGGGAGAGAGAACACGATGGATCGCCGTTCATTCATGAAACGCGCCGGCACGGCCAGCGCGGGTGTTGCCGCTGCGTCTGTATTGGCCGCGCCAGCCATTGCACAATCGTCGCCGAAGATTTCCTGGCGCTGCACGTCGTCGTTTCCAAAGGCGCTCGACACGATCTTCGGCGCCGCGGAGACCATGGCCAACTATGTGCGCGAGGCCTCGGATGGAAACTTCAACATCCAGGTCTTTGCCGCGGCCGAAATCGTGCCCGGTCTTCAGGCTGCTGACGCGACGGCGGCCGGCACCGTCGAGATGTGCCACACCGCATCCTACTATTTCTGGGGCAAGGACCCGACCTACGCGCTGGCGACCGCCGTGCCGTTTATGTTCAACGACCGGCAGATGAATGCCTGGCTCTACTATCAGGGCGGCAACGACCTGCTGAACGAGTTCTTTGCGACGCAGGGGCTCTATGCCTTGCCGGCAGGCAACACTGGGGCCCAGATGGGCGGCTGGTATCGCAAGGAGATCAATACGGTCGACGACCTCAAGGGTCTCAAGATGCGCATTGGCGGCTTTGCCGGCAAGATCGTCGAAAAGCTGGGCGTCGTTCCGCAGCAGATCGCCGGCGGCGACATCTACCCGGCGCTGGAAAAGGGCACGATCGACGCAGCCGAATGGGTCGGACCGTATGACGACGAAAAACTCGGCTTCTACAAGGTGGCCAAATACTACAATTATCCCGGTTTCTGGGAGGGTGGCCCGACGCTGCATGCCATGGTCAATCTGGCGAAATGGAACGAGTTGCCGAAGAGCTACCAGGCGCTGCTCAAGGCCGCTTGCGAGGCCGCGAATTGCGATATGATGGCGAGCTACGACGCCAAGAACCCAGCGGCGTTGAAGAAGCTTGTCGCCGGCGGCGCGGTGCTGAAGCCGTTCAGCCAGGAGATATTGCAAGCCGCGTTCGACGCGTCGAACACTACTTATGCCGAGATCAGCGCGACGAATGCGCCCTTCAAGAAGATCTACGACAGCCAGGCTGCGTTCCGGAAGGAAGCCTATCTCTGGGCGCAGATTTCGGAATACACCTTCGACACGTTCATGATGCTGCAGCAGCGGGCCGGGAAGCTTTAGCGCCCGCGGTTGAGCCCAAAAATTCGCCTTGGCCCCAGAGCAGGATCACGGGCCAAGGCGCAGGGCGTTTACGTGCAAAGGGCGGGACGGGCTGAGCCCGCGATGGCTGCTGGCCCTCGTCACGCAGCGCGCGAAAGTGCGACGGCGTCCGCGCCGGCGGGATACCGCAGTCGGTCCGAGGCGTCATTTACGGCGAGCCATATGGCCTGCGCCACGTCACTTTCCTTCGTCGTCAGCGGCGGATTGGCAAATTCGGCGAAGATTGGGCCGGCGAAATCGGCGTACGCATCTGGGATGAGCTCAGTGACGGGGATGTCGGTGTTAGCTGCGAAACGCGTCGTCGGCGCATAACCCGGCTCTACCAATTTCGCGCGAACGCCGAACGCCGCCAGTTCCGCTGCCAGCGAGCCCGTGAAGCCTTCGATTGCCTGCTTGCTGGCTGTGTAGGCTGCGGCCAGCGGGTGCGGCGCCAGCGTCACGCTTGAGGTTACGTTCACGATGACCCCTGAGCGTCGCTGCCGCATTTGTGGGATCGTCGCCTGGGTCATTGCCATTACGCCGAACGTATTGGTCTCGAAAACCTTACGGATATGAGCCATCGGTGTGGCCTCGAACGCGCCGACAACACCTATGCCGGCATTATTGACGAGAACGTCTATTTGGCCGGCTAGAGCCAGCGTGCTGCTGATACTCTCTTCGTTTGTGACGTCGAGCGCCAATACCCGGATGCGGGATGATGCAGGCAGCAGGCCATCTCTCGGGTTTCGCATAGTGGCGATGACGCTCCAACCTTGATCGTGGAAATGTCGAGCCGTCTCGAGGCCGTACCCGGAAGAGCAGCCGGTGATGAGGACCGTATTCATGTCGATCTCCGTGTTCGTATTGACGGAGCGCTTGTAGCGCGTTAGGCCGAGACTATCATCAATTCAAAGTCCGGTTTCTATTTGTGATAGTCCAAAATGATTGACCCTCTTGCCGAAGTTATCCAACTCCTCGAGCCGCGCGCGGTTTTCGCAAAGGGCATCAGCGGGGCAGGTGCCTGGGCTGTGCGCTACACCGAATTCGGGCAGCCGGGTTTCTGCGCCGTTGTCGAAGGCCGCTGCCGGCTGGAAGTCGATGGAGAGGCGCCGGTCACGCTTGAGCAAGGAGATTTCGTGCTTCTGCCCGCGACGCCGGCCTTTACCATGGGCAGTTTCGAGCCGGCGCTACCTCTGCGCCTCGATCCCAAAACCGCGCCGACCACAGGCGACGAGATTCGGTATGGCCGGCTCGACGGACCGGCGGATGTCCGTCAGTTCGGCGGCTGGTTTGCGTTCGGCGCGCCCAACGCTGCGCTACTCGGCTCGCTGCTGCCGCGCATGATCCATATCCGCGGAGTCGAGCGGTTGACTGTGCTGGTTCGACTTCTGGGCGAAGAGGCAGCGCACGAAAATGCCGGGCGAGAGCTGATCCTCGGCAGGCTTGTGGAGATACTTCTGATCGAGGCGTTGCGAACCGTTCCTACCGGCCAGGGTCAACCGGGACTTCTACGCGGCTTGGCCGACCAGCGCATCGCCGTGGCGCTTCGTGACATGCATGGGGCGATCGAGCGACAGTGGACGGTGCCGGAACTGGCGCACCGGGCAGGGATGTCGCGTTCGGCCTTTTTCGACCGTTTCCTGCGCACGGTGGGCGTTCGTCCGATGGAATACCTGCTGGCCTGGCGCATGGCCAAGGCCAAGCAACTGCTGAACGACGGCGCATTGGCGTTGGATGAGGTTGCATGCCTGGTCGGTTACAGTTCTGCCAGCACTTTCAGCACGGCATTCAGTCGCCATGCCGGTTTGCCGCCCGGTCGCTTCATGCGGCGTCCGGACGCGCGAAGCCAAGCGGCATGATCTTGGCGCCACGTCAGGTTCGACACGTTACACTCAGTTGAAGCTCGGCGGCTTCGACAGATCGTTGTTGGCCGGTGGCGCGGCAGGCGCTGCCGGGGCAATTGCCGGCGGTTGCGACAGATCGGTTGCGGGAGGCGCAGGTTGCGCCGGCGCGTCGCCGAAGCTCGGAGGCGTCGAAAGATCGCTGCCGCCTGGGGCTACGGGGGCGCTGCCGCCAGCCGGCGGTGCTCCCGGAAGTGTCAGGCCGGGCATGTCCGGCACCTTGATCTCGATCGAGCCGGGATCGACCACTTCGCCCTTATAGTGCATCACCAGTTGCGGGAACATGATGACGATGCCGACCATAATCACCTGGATGATCACGAACGGCACCGCGCCCCAGTAGATCTGGCCGGTGGTCACCGGCGCGATTTGCTTCTTGGTGATGCGGTCGAGATAGGGCACGCGCGCCGCGACCGAGCGCAGGTAGAACAGCGCGAAGCCGAAGGGCGGGTGCATGAAGCTCGTCTGCATGTTGACGCCGAGCAGAACCCCGAACCAGATCAGGTCGATGCCGAGCGCATTGGCGGCGGGCACCAGCAGCGGCACGATGATGAAGGCTAGCTCGAAGAAATCGAGGAAGAAGGCGAGCAGGAAGACGAGGATGTTGACGCCGATCAGGAAGCCGATCTCACCGCCCGGCAAGGAGGTGAGCAGGTGTTCGACCCAGATGTGACCGTTGACGCCGTAAAAGGTGAGCGAAAAGACCCGCGCGCCGATCAGGATGAACATGACAAACGCCGAAAGCCGGGTTGTCGAGGCCAGCGCCTGTTTGATGACGTCGAGGTTGAGACGGCCTTTGGCTGCCGCCATAATCAGCGCGCCGACCGCGCCCATCGCGCCGCCTTCCGTCGGCGTCGCGATGCCGAGGAAGATGGTGCCCAGCACCAGGAAGATCAGCGCCAACGGCGGGATCAGCACGATGATGACCTGCTGCGCCAGCCGCGACATCATGTTGATGTTCAGCGAGCGGTCGAGGATCGCAAGCACGTAGATGACGATCGTGCCGACGGTCGCACCGAGGATATCTGCGTTCGATCCTTGAGTCGGCGTCAGCCACACATGCGCGCCGTAGGCGATCGCCACCCAGATTATCAGCGCCACAGCGAGTGACGTGACGCCGGAGCCGAGAGTGCGGGCTTCCAACGGTAGAGCCGGCATGGATTCGGGGCGGAAGATCGACATGAAAAGAATGTAGCTGGCGTACAGCGCCGTCAGCACGAGGCCGGGAATCATTGCGCCGGTGTACATGTCGCCCACCGAGCGGCCGAGCTGGTCGGCCAGCACTATCAGCACAAGCGACGGCGGAATGATCTGCGCCAGCGTGCCCGATGCGGCGATAACGCCGGAGGCCACACGCCGGTCGTAACCGTAGCGCAACATGATCGGCAGCGAGATTAGGCCCATGGCGATGACCGAGGCGGCGACGACGCCGGTCGTTGCAGCGAGCAACGCGCCGACGAAGATGACGGCGTAGGCGAGACCACCCCGGATCGGCCCAAACAATTGGCCGATCGTGTCGAGAAGATCCTCAGCCATTCCGGATCGTTCGAGCACGATGCCCATGAATGTGAAGAATGGAATCGCGAGCAGCGTCTCGTTCGCCATCACCCCGCCGTAGAAGCGGTCGGGCAAGGCGTAGAGCAGGGGCCAGGACAGGTTGATGGCACCCTGGGACAGCGGCGCAAGCTCTACACCAATGACAAAGAACAAAAGGCCGTTCGCGGCGAGCGAGAAAGCGACGGGATAGCCGAGGAGAAGGAAGACAATCAGCGAGCAGAACATGATCGGCGCCATGTTCACGGCGATGAACTCAATCATTGCTTGAGCTCCTCGACCAGTGCCTTGCCTTCAAGTTCGGCGGCCTCATGGGCCGATATGAAGGGGTTGGGATCCTCCATGTCCCCTCGCATGATGGCTATCTTCTTGATGATTTCGGAAATGCCCTGGATGCCGAGCAGAATGAAGCCGACAAGCAATAGCAGCTTGGCCGGCCAGATGATCAGACCGCCGGCGTTGGTGGACACTTCGCCGGTTCGGAAGGACAGAAGAAAATAGGGGACGAAGTAGGAAATCATCAGGATGACGAAGGGCATCAGGAAGAACACGTGCCCGAACAGGTCGATCCAATGCTGGGTCCGGCGCGAGAACATGCCGTAGACCACGTCGATGCGGATATGTTCGTTCTGTTTCAGCGTGTAGGCGGCGGCGAGCAGAAAGGCCGCGCCGAACAGATACCACTGAGCCTCCAGCCACGCGTTGGACGAGGTGTTCAGGACCTTTCGGATGATCGCATTGCCGGCGCTGATCAGGATCGACAGCAAAATCAACCAGCCGACCGTTTTGCCGATGACCTCGTTCATACGGTCGATGGCCCTGGAGAGCGCAAGCAGCCCCGCCATTCCGTTCCTCCTCGTGTTTGGCTCGGCGCCGTTCCCCATATGGTCTTTTTGTGATGCGGCGAGCCCGCTTGATATGCCGGGCTGGAGGGGACGCGTCAACCGCCGGTGGAAGAGAGGCTGCCTTTTCGGCAGAAAGTGCGCTCAGTCGCGCGGCGGCGCCCGCAAAATGAGCAGCACGACCAGAAAGGCGAGCATCCAGCCGTCGCGCCATTCGCTGGGAAAATAGCCTGTCCACAGCGCTTCTCCGATGCCGTAGCAGGCGGCGCCCAGCGCGGCGCGAAGCGGCGACGAATAGCTGCCCGCGGCGGTGACGAAGAGAATCTTCAGGCCGTAGATCATCCCGGTGCCGAAGCTGATGTTGCCGTAATAGAGCGCAGCAATGATGCCCGTCAGGGCGGCCGCCATCGAGCCGGCCAGCACCGACTGCCGAAAAGTGCGCGTGACGTCGACGCCGCACATCGCGGCGGCAAAAGGATCGTCTGAAACCGCGCGCCATCGCCGGCCGAAATTGGAGAAATGAAGTGCGACCGTTCCGAGGCCGATGGCACACAGCACGATCCCACAGCCGATCAACTGGTTGACGGTCAGTGTCACACGGAACGCGCCTGCCGAGGCGAAATCCACTGGCACGCTCAGGATCGGCGGCAGCCAGACATCCCTAGTGTCGGCGGCGATGCGGCTGAACTCGGTCAGGACGATAGCCACGCCGAGAGTCGCGGCCACGACAGTGTTCGGCGAGCGCCCCGCCAGCGGCTCCAGAACGAAGCGAGACAGGACGCTGCTGGCCATCGCTGTATAACCGAAAGCTAGCGCAGCGCCGAACAGGATCGACAAAGGCAGAACGACCCAGAGCCCGTCATAGGCGAACAACGTCGCCAGGATCATGCTGTGGCCGCAGAAAGCGAAGATCGGACCGTAGGCCAGGTTCGTCCGGTGCAACACGCCATTGGTGATGACGTAGCCGAAAGCCAGCAACGCATAGAGCGAGCCGGCATGCACGCCATTCAAGAGCTGCTGCAGCAAATAGAGCATAGTGCCAACTTGCGAGAGCGAATCTAACTTGTCAAATGTGATTTACCGGTTAGTTTCGACAGAATGACAGTCGAATGGACCGAACATCGATTTGCTGGCGGCGTCTTGGCGTTGGATGTCGCCAACACGGTCGTCCTGCGAGGCGATGTGGCGCGGACATTTGATCGTTTTGATAATGTCGGCGAACTGCCGCGGTTCGCAGCGGCGGCGAGTCGCTTCCGTGGAACGGAACTCAAGGGCAAGTTTTTGACGGTCGCTGATGCCGCCGCCGAAAAGCCGCGGCTCGTCACCTTGCGGGAGGCGATCGATCGGTTGTTTCGGCGGAGCGTCGGGGCCGGCGATGTTCCGCTCGCCGAGTTGCCGAATTTGCTTTCGGCCTGTGCGCACAGTTTGCGGTGCTCGCAGGAGGCGCAAGCAAGCGGTCGTCAGAAGCTGGAAGAAGCGGTGGCGTTGTCGGCACTCTCCTTGCTGTCCGAGGTCGATCGTATCCGCATCTGCCAGAACTGCCGGTGGTTGTTTCTGGATCGAAGCAAGAATGGCAGCCGCCGCTGGTGCGACATGGCTGTCTGCGGCAACCGTCAGAAGGCAAAGCGCCATTACCATCGCCGGCGCGTCGCCGTGGAGGATATGGCATGAAGCTGCTTCGACACATTCCATGGACGTCGAAGCTGGTCGCCCTGCTTCTTGCCGCCGCCTTGGTCGGCGGCTGTCGTGACAGTGGCAAGGACAGCGAGCAGTTCGTGCTCGACGGAAAGCTCGTCGTTTTCAATTATCGCGTGGCGACCGCGACCTTTCTGGTCAATCTCAAACCCGTCAAACCGGTCGGTCAGGGGGAGATGGTCGTGGTCTCGTTCGAGGACCCGGCAGGCGGCGAGCCAATCGTGGTGCGCGAAAAGATCTGGCCGAATACGCAGAAGACGACGATCCACAGCCCGCCACTGCAGTGCATCGTCAAGGATCGGCCATACAAGGTAGCGATCCGCATCGAAAACGCGAGCGGCGAACTGCTGCAACAGATCGACACCACCGTAACTTCATCGCAAGACCAATCACTGCTGCCGGACAAGCCGCTGGTCACGGGACCATTCTACGATCCCAACCCTGAAGTCGCCGGTCATCCGGGCGGCGATTTGCCTGGCGAGGGCGCCGAGGCCTGCCCGAGACGTTGAATCCGTAGAGACGGTCGCAGCCCAATCGATTTTGTTTGACCTCGGCGCTTCCGCACGGGAAGACTGCGGCGAAAGACTCGACGCCGGCCGTAGCCCCGCGGCCACGCAGAGGAATAAGAATGACGCTTCACGACGTCTCGCTGGACGACAAATTCGATCTGGCGAAACAACGGGTTTTCCTGACCGGCGCGCAGGCCGTTGTGCGTATGCTGATGATGCAGTGCGAACTCGATCGTCAGGCCGGGCTGAATACGGCGGGGTTTGTATCGGGGTATCGTGGTTCGCCGCTTGGCGGACTGGATCTTCAGCTCTGGAAGGCGAAGAAGCAGCTTGCCGCTTCCAGCATCGTTTTCCAGCCTGGCCTCAACGAAGAGCTGGCGGCAACCGCCTGTTGGGGCTCGCAGCAGACCGAGTTACTGGGCGAAGGGAAATATGACGGCATCTTTTCCGTCTGGTACGGCAAGGGCCCGGGTGTAGACCGTTCCGGCGATGTGTTCCGTCATGCCAATCTCGCCGGCTCGTCGAAACACGGCGGGGTGCTCGCCCTCATGGGTGACGACCATACCGCCGAGTCGTCGACCAACGCCCACGCGACCGAGTTCCTGTTCGTCGACACGATGATCCCGATCCTCAATCCGGCCGGTGTGCAGGAGATCATCGACTATGGTCTTTACGGGTTTGCCCTGTCGCGTTTCGCCGGCACCTGGGCGGCGATCAAATGCGTGAAGGACAATATCGAGTCGACGGCTTCGGTTCTCGCTGGTCTCGACCGGGTCAACATCATCCTGCCGGAATTCGACATGCCGCTGGGCGGACTCAACATCCGTCATGAGCTCGACCAGATGGGGCAGGAGGCTCGCCTGCACGAATACAAACGTGCGGCCGCATCGGCCTTCATCCACGCCAACGGGTTGAATCGGATCATCTATTCGGGAGGGAGCGCCGCCCGCATCGGCATCATTACGACCGGCAAGAGTTTTCTTGACGTGCGACAGGCACTTGACGATCTCGGCATCGGCGAGGAGCGCGCAAACGATCTCGGCATCCGGCTGTTCAAGGTGGGCTGTCCCTGGCCGCTCGACTACCAGCACCTGAAGGATTTCGCCGCCGGGCTGGAACTGATCATCGTTGTGGAGGAAAAGCGCTCGCTGATCGAGACGCAGGTGCGCGAAAATCTGTACGGCACCGCTAACCAGCCGACCGTGATCGGCAAGAAGGATGAGCGCGGCGCGTGGCTGTTTCCGGCCAAGGGCGCGCTTGATCCGAATGAGATAGCGATTACGCTCGGCGAGCGTGTGTTGCGCGTCATCGGCCGCTCGGAGGAGATCGCCGGCCGCGTCGACCGGCTGAAGCAGTTTCAGGCCATGCTGGCCGATACCGTCGATGTCGGCAGCCGCACACCCTATTTCTGCTCGGGCTGCCCGCATAATTCGTCAACGAAGGTGCCGGAAGGCTCGATTGCGGCGGCCGGCATAGGCTGTCATTTCATGGCGCTGTGGATGGATCGCCAGACGCATGGCTTCACCGCCATGGGCGGGGAGGGGGCGCAGTGGGTCGGGCAGGCGCCGTTCTCCAAGCGTGACCACATCTTCCAGAATCTCGGCGACGGCACCTATAACCATTCCGGTTCGCTGGCGATCCGTTTCGCCAAGGCGTCGGGTTCAAACATCACCTACAAGATCCTGTATAACGACGCCGTCGCGATGACCGGCGGCCAGCCGCATGAAGGCGACCTGACCATCCATATGATCGCCGATCAGGTTCGCGGCGAGGGTGTCGAGCGCATCGCGGTCGTCACCGACGAACCCGACAAATATCGTCAAGCGTTTCCGTCCGGGACGACCATCCATCACCGCGACAATCTCGACGCCGTACAGCGCGAGTTGCGCGAGGTCGAAGGCGTCTCGGTGCTGCTCTACGACCAGACCTGCGCCGCCGAAAAGCGCCGCCGTCGCAAGCGCGGGACGTTCCCCGACCCGGACAAACGCGTCATCATCAACGAGCTCGTCTGCGAAGGTTGCGGCGATTGTGGCGTGCAGTCGAATTGCGTTTCAATTCAACCGGTTGAGACTGAATTCGGACGTAAGAGGCGAATCGATCAGTCGAGCTGCAACAAGGATTTCTCCTGTCTCAACGGCTTCTGCCCGTCCTTTGTCACCGTGCATGGCGGCAGGCTGCGGAAATCGACCGGCAGCGGCGGTTCCGTCGATCCGCTGGAAGGCGTTCCGGAACCGAAAGAATTTGCCCTCGGACCGGACGGCTGGGCCGCGATCATCGACGGCGTCGGCGGCACGGGCGTCGTCACCATCGGCGCTATCCTGGGCATGGCCGCTCATCTGGAAGGCAAGGGCTGCGGCATGATCGACATGGCCGGGCTGGCGCAGAAGGGGGGCGCGGTATTCAGCCATGTCCGCATTGCCCGGACACCGGAAGAGGTGAGCGCCATCCGCGTTTCGGCCGGCAAGGCGGATGTCGTGCTCGGCTGCGATCTGGTCGTCTCCGGCGCGAAAAAGGTGCTTGCGTCGGTGCGCGAAGGCAAGACGCTGTTCGTCGCCAACACGGCCGAGGTTATGCCCGGTGACTTTGCCCGGTCGGCCGATTATTCGCTGCCTGTCGAAAGGCTGAAGAAGGCCATCCGTTCGGCTGCCGGGGCTGACCGGGCGCACTTCTTCGATGCCGCCAATGCGGCCAAGGCGCTGTTCGGCAATGCGATCGGCGCGAACATGCTGCTGCTCGGCATGGCCTCCCAGCTTGGCGGCGTGCCGCTGTCGCCATCGGCGATCGAACGCGCGATCGAGCTCAACGGCGAGGCTGTAGCGATGAACCTCGCGGCGTTCCGCTGGGGCCGCCGCGCCGCGCAAGATCCTGATTTCGTTCGCAAACAGATGGCCGGTCAGTCTGACCCGGCCGCTGTGGCGCAGAGTCTGGACGAGGTCATCAGACGGCGGGTCGAATTCCTCGCCGCCTACCAGAATGACGCCTATGCGAACCGCTTCACTGCTGCCGTTGATCGCATCCGTCGCAAGGAGGCGGCAGCCCTGCCGGGATCGACGGCGCTCACGGAAACGGTGGCGCGCAATCTCTTCAAGCTGATGGCGATCAAGGATGAATATGAGGTGGCGCGGCTCTACACCGACGGGTCGTTCCAGCGCCAACTGGCGAATGAGTTCGAGAGCCATGCGCGGCTCGAATTTCATCTGGCGCCGCCGATCCTTGGCCGCGTCAGCGCCGACGGCAAGCCGCGCAAGTCAAGCTTCGGTCCCTGGATGATGACGGGTTTTCGCATCCTGGCGAAACTTAAAGGTTTGCGCGGGACCGCGTTCGATATCTTCGGCAAGACTGCCGAACGCAAGCGCGAACGCCAGTTGCTGAGTGAGTATGAGGCGGACCTCGGCCTGATCGATCGGCAAGTCGATATATCGAACCACGAGGCAGCCGTCGCGCTCGCGGCGATCCCCTCATTGGTCAGGGGTTTTGGCCATGTGCGCGAGGCATCGATGCGACGCGCCGCGGGAGAGAGGGCGCGGCTGCTGGAAAGGCTGGCGGGCGTCGCGATGAGCAGCCGCCTGCAGGCTGCGGAGTAGTGCCTCCAATTTAGGCGTCGCTAAACTTAATCTTAAGGCCCCCATGCCATTAGAAGACGCTTAGCGGACGTAATCTATGGCCACGACCAAGGTCGATCGAAAACAGGAAGAAGTACCGGGCGACGTCTATATACAGTTCGTACGCTCGCTCTTCGACAGCGCCAGCATCTTGCTGATCGGCGGCATTTGCTATGCCGTCGTCGCGCTGATGGTCTATTTCCAGACAAACAACGTCGTCTACATCGGATTCGCCGTCGCGCTGTTCGCCGCCAACATGTGGCGCTACCTCGATATCAAGAATTTCCAGCGCAGCGGCAGCGAGATCCAATCCGTCGAGGAGGCGGGCATTTGGGAGCGTCGTTACATCGTTCGCGGCTGCGCCCAAGGCCTGGCGGTCGGCGCGTTTGCCTTCGCTTCGATCTGGATCTATCCAAATACGTTTGCCGAGGTGGCATCCGTTGCTCTGGCGCTTAGCGCGGTGCCTACCGTCTCGACGCGCAATTATGGTTCGCCGGCGATGGTGCGCATCCTGTCGACCCTCTTCATCGCGCCGGTGGCTTTTGCGCTAATCCTGCGTTTGGAAGTGCCCCACGTCGCGCTCGGCTTGCTGATGCTGTCCCTGATCCACATCACTATCATGAGTTCAGGGCACCTGCGTAACGTGCTTTTCTCGGCAGTGACGGGCCACAAGCGGGCAAAGCAGCTCGCTCAACGCTTCGACCGCGCCCTGAATACGATGCCGCAGGGCCTGCTGATGTTCAACCAAACCGGGCAGGTGATTGTCGCAAACGCCGAGGCGGCGTTGCTGATGGATATGAAATCGCCCGACGCCATGCTGGGTCGCAGCATTTCGGCTCTTCTGCTGCGCATCGTCGCTGCGCGGCTGCTGGACATGGACCAATATCGTTATGCGTCCCTGCAACTGACAGGCGCCCTGAGGCAGGGTTTCGATCGCAAACTGGTCATTTCGCTGAAGGACGGTCGCTCGTTCGAACTGTCGGCGCGTGAGGGCCAGCAGAACATCGGCGTGGTGATTTTCGAAGACATCACCAGCCGGGTGCGCGCCGAGAACCGCATCAGCACAATGGCGCGTTTCGACAGCCTGACCACGCTGCCGAACCGTGCGCATTTCCATGAAATGGTGGCCGAGCGGCTGAGCGGTGGCGATCCCAAGCGCAATTGCGCGCTGGCCATTTTCGACCTCGACGATTTCAAAGCCGTCAACGATTCGCTGGGTCATCCGGTGGGTGACGAACTCATCCGCGCCGTCAGCGAGCGGATCGCATCGCTGGCTTCCAAGCATACGATCGTATCGCGCTTCGGCGGCGACGAATTCGTCTTCTTCTGGGACGACATCGAAAGCCCGGCCGCTTTGAGGATTCAGCTCGATGCGCTTGCCGCGCGCATGGGCGGCCTGCTCGAGGTCTCCGGCAATCGTCTGCGCGTACAGGCCAGCGGCGGCGCCGTCTTTGGCCCGGCGGCCGCTGCCGAGCTCGATGCCCTGATCGTTCGCGCAGATCTTGCGCTGCATCGGGCGAAGGAGCGCGGCAAGAACGGCTGGTGCCTGTTCGAGGAGGCGATGGAGCAGGCCTTCCGGAGCCGTCAATTGCTGAAAGCCGACCTGCGCACGGCCGTTGACCAGAAAGGTCTGCGGGTCGTCTATCAACCGATCGTGTCGGTCGACTCGATGAAGATCGCCAGCTGCGAAGCACTCTGCCGCTGGGATCATCCCGAACTGGGGCCAATCTCGCCGGCGACGTTCATTCCGCTGGCGGAAGAGACGGGCATCATTTCCGACATCACGACCTTCATGCTCGAATCTGCCTGCGCCGAATGCACCAAGTGGCCGCATCCGCTGTCGGTCTCCGTCAACCTGTCGGCAAAAGATTTCCGCGATGCTTCGATCATCGACAAGGTGGACGCCGCGTTGCGGATGACGGGCCTTGCGCCGGAGCGCCTGGAGATCGAGGTCACGGAGACATCGCTGCTCGACGACAAGTCGGCGGCGCGCCGCTACGTCGAGGAACTGCGGCAGATTGGAGTACGCATCGCGCTGGACGATTTCGGCACCGGCTATTCCAGCTTGAGCTATCTGCACAAGCTTCCGCTCGACAAGATTAAGATCGACCGCAGCTTCCTCACCGATGTGACGGAAGACGAACGGTCTTTGCGGCTTTTGTCCGGCGTCGTCCAGCTTTCGCACCGGCTTGGCCTGCAAGTCACGGTCGAAGGCGTCGAGACGTTCGAGCAATTCAAGATGCTCTCTGCAGACGTTAAACCCGACCTGGTTCAGGGCTTCCTGTTTGGTTCGGCGCTGTCCGCTTCTGGCATCGAAACGATGTCCACGACCGCCTGGCCATTCCCTAGCGCAATTCCCAAGCAAGCTGCCGTCGCACGTCGTTAGGGGCCGGAGCGGCTAGCTGATAGTCGGCTCACCTCCCCGGTTAAGGTTAATCAACGGTAAATCAGATTGCTCTGATTTATTGCTTGTGCCCGGTCACGACCGCGCTAATCTCGTGTTCAGCGGCGGAACCGAGGCGGACTCAACATGAGCTTAGTCAAGCAGGATCGAGCATCGAAGCTGCAGGATCGTTTTAATAGTTTCAACGAGACAATCCTGGACCTGCTGGAACATGTCGAATATCGGCTGGTAACCGGTGGCGAGGATTTGGAAGCAATTTACCGGCTTCGCTACGAATCCTTCCTCAAGGCGGGGATGTTGGACCCAAAACCGATCCGGATGTTGGAGGATCGTTGGGATGATTTGCCGAACTCCTATCGATTTGCCGTTTATATCGATGGCGATTTGGCTGGCACGCTCCGGGTAAATCATGTCACGCGCGACATGCCTTACGCTCCGGCGATGGATACCTTTCCAGAACTTCTGGTTTCACGCGTCGAACGCGGCGAGACCTTCATCGACCTGACGCGCTTCGCCGCGGATCCCGACAAGGCGCCGGTGCCAGGGGTCTTGCCCTTCATCACGCTCCGGCTGGCGATGATGGCCAACCACTATTTCAAGCCGACATCGGCACTGGCGGCCATCAAGGAGGATCATGCGGCATTCTATCGACGGGTCTTCGACGGCTTCAAGATTGGCGGCCCCACGCCGTACCCTGGCCTTGTCGTGCCCCGCTACCTCTATGAGGTGCGATGCGGCGAATATCTGAACAAGACGATCGAACGCTTCCCGTTTTTCCGGTCGTCGCCGGTCGAGCAACGAATGCTCTTCGGTTCCTTGCCTGCGGATCGTGATCCGCTGACCGTCCTACCGACCGCCAAATATATGTGCAGGGCTGCTTGATCGGCGTACGAATCGCTTGGCATCATGGCTTGCTTCGGGCTGGAGCAATCGCCATAACGCGACGATGAATGCGACGACGAACGGCCTGTGACAGATGACGAAGGACCAAGCCGCGCGAGCGGCTGTCTGGGCATCACAACTGAGTGCCGATGAGCTTGAACGCGCCGTTCGCGGCGTGAGCGAACGCCGCTATGCCAAGGGCACTTATATCTGCCATCGCGGCGACCGGCTGGAGTACTGGACGGGCATTGTCACCGGTCTCGTCAAGGTCAGTTCCATCGCCAGAAGCGGCAAGGCCATCACCTATGCCGGTTTCGGAGCCGGCGGCTGGTTCGGCGAAGGTACTATCCTCAAGAACGAGGCGCGCAAGTACGACCTCGTCGCGATCCGTGAAACGCATCTCCTACTGATGAACCGAACGACGTTCGACTGGCTCTACGACAACAGCGTGGGCTTCAACCGTTTCCTGGTTCAGCAACTTAACGAGCGGCTGGCTCAGTTCATCGCCGTGACGGAATATGACCGTCTGCTGGCGCCGGAAGCGCGCGTGGCGCGGCATCTGTCGTGGTTGTGCAATCCCATCCTCAATCCGGATGTCCATGGCCGCATCGAGATAACCCAGGAAGAGCTGGCGCTGCTTGCCGGGGTCTCGCGCCCGATCGTCAATCGTGGCCTTCAGACGCTGCAGGATTCGGGCCTGATCGCGATCGAACACGGGGTTCTTCATGTTCTGAATGTCGCGGGACTGGGCAGCTACGGCAATTAGCTGGCGCACGGCAACGCCAAATGCCTGATAAGTCTAGCTCACCAGACAGGCTGGCGCCCTGTCTGTCAAGAGGCCCGTTGAAACTGCTGGGCCAGACGCTAGTCTTGTCGTCGAGGGTTGGTATTCGGTTTCGGGTGGAGGCTCGGACCGTATAGCGGCGTACAGCTAAGTGTCTATTTGCGGCTTCGGCGTGAAGTGGCAATATGGCTCAAAACCGCGATCAACGCGGAACGGGAGGAGCAAATTCATGAACGCGACGGCGCGGCCGGCGGCATGACGCCGGATACATTCCCGAAATACCTTCTGGCCAATGCCGAGCGCATCGGCGCGCGTCCAGCCATGCGCCACAAGGATTACGGCATCTGGCAGACCTGGAGCTGGGCCGAGCAATTGCAGGAGGTGCGGGCCTTCGCCCTTGGCCTGCAAGACCTCGGACTGAAGCATGGCGAACGGGTCGCTATCGTCGGCGCCAATCGTCCAAGGCTCTATTGGGCGATGGCTGCGGTGCAATCGCTCGGCGCCATCCCGGTCCCGGTCTATGCCGACGCGGTCGCGGAAGAGCTGGCCTATGTGCTTAACAATTCGGGCGTGCGTTTTGCCGTGGTGCAAGACCAGGAGCAAGTCGACAAGGTGCAGTCCTTCGCAAAGGACATCCCGCAGCTTAAGCACCTTATCTTCGACGAACCGCGCGGCCTGCGCGACTATGCGCGCAACGACCTGCATGATTTTGCCGACATCCAGAAGAAGGGCGCAGCGCTGCTTGCCGCCGAACCGTCGCTCGGCGAGCGCTGGGCGGAAGCCATTCGGGCGGCCAGCGGCGACGATATTTCCGTCATGCTCTACACATCAGGCACGACGGGCCGCTCGAAAGGCGTGATGATCAAGGCCTCGCATGCGGTCAACGCCGCGCGCGATACGGCAGCATTCGACAATCTCAACGAGACCGACTCGATGCTGGCCTATCTGCCGCTGGCCTGGGTCGGCGATCACTACATGAACTACGCCCAGGGCTATGTGTCCGGCTTCTGCACCAATTGCCCGGAGAGCCCGGACACCGTGTCGCAAAACCTTCGCGAAGTCGGGCCGACCTATTACTTCGCGCCGCCGCGCATCTTCGAGACGCTGCTCACCAATGTGCGCATCCGCATGGAGGATGCCGGCCGCCTGAAGCGCTGGATGTTCGACCGCTTCATCAAGGTCGCCCAGAAACATGGCGAGGCGTTGCTGGAAGGCCGGCCGGTGCCACTCGGCGGGCGCATCGCCTATACGCTTGGCAATTTCTTCGTCTACGGTCCGCTGAAGAATGTGCTCGGCCTCTCCAACATCCGCGTCGCCTATACCGCCGGCGAAGCGATCGGTCAGGACCTTTTCTCCTTCTTCCGCTCGCTCGGCATCAACCTGAAGCAGCTTTACGGCCAGACCGAAGCCTTCCTCTACGTGACGGTGCAGAAAGACGGCGCTGTGCGCTCGGATACCGTCGGGCCAGCCGCGCCGAATGTCGAAATTCGCCTGTCGGATACCGGCGAGGTGCTGTTCAAGTCGCCCGGCATGTTCTCCGGCTATTACGGCATGGACGACAAGACCGCCGAGGTCATGACCGAGGATGGTTTCGTGAAAACCGGTGATGCCGGCTTCTTCGAGAAGGACGGGCAGCTTCGCATCATCGACCGCGCCAAGGATGTCGGCAAGCTGACGTCGGGCGCGCTGTTCGCGCCGAAATACATCGAAAACGTGCTGAAATTCTTCCCGAACATCAAGGAAGCGGTCGCCTATGGAGATGGCCGCGACTTTGCCGCCGCCTTTATCAACATTGACCTCAACGCGGTCGGCAACTGGGCCGAGCGCAACAACATCGCCTATGCCTCGTATCAGGAGCTTGCCGGGCATCCGGAGGTCTACAAAATCATCGCCAGCCATGTCGACGAAACCAACAAGCGGCTGGCAGCCGAACCGATGATGGCCGGCGCGCAGATCAAACGCTTTCTCGTGCTGCACAAGGAACTCGACGCCGATGACGGCGAGTTGACGCGCACGATGAAGGTACGCCGCAGCTTCGTCGAGGATCGCTACGCGCCGCTGATCGAAGCGCTCTACGACGGCTCGCGGGAAAAATACGTCGAGACGGAAGTCACCTATGAAGACGGCCGCAAAGGCCGGATCAAGGCGACGGTGAAAATCGAGGACGCAAAGACGCATTCTGTCGCAGCCGAACGGCGCGAGGCAGCCGAATGAACGTGCTGTCTCATAGAATGAGAATTACCCCCACCCCTAACCCCGCCCCACAAGCGGGAGGGGGACTTGGCGGCAACGCTGGCGAATCCCCCTCCCCCTTGTGGGGAGGGGTTAGGGGTGGGGGTCTACTTAACCAAGAATCGTATCCAACGCCTCTCATCGTCGTGGAGGCTGCGGAATGAATGCGCGCGCCGAAGTTGTGACTATCGTTGCCCCTGATGACGGCATCC
>JBFWUS010000049.1:0-41762 GCA_050247155.1 Rhizobiaceae bacterium | reverse complement strand
CGATAATGTTGCATTAGTATTCATTGTTCATATTTGGTAGACTGTCAACTTAAATGAGAAAGTTTATTCCAATTTCATGCCAGAGGTGATTTCGACGGGCCGATGTTGTACAAATTATACATAGATTGACATTTTGAATTGGGGTGGCTCCGCACCTTTGGTTGTCTTCCCGCCGCTGCCAATCGAAGCCTCCTCTCGGACAGGCCAGCTATCGATGTGCTCCACGATTTTGAACGCACAGTATTATAGATGGCACTTTGCTCTCTGAGCGCTCAGTAGTCGGTCGTCGACGTCGTGCCTCCCCGCGAACCGCATTAATCCGCTTGCCGACCGGCAAATTTTTGCCAGAAGCGGATCGCATCGGCGCCGGGATCGGCTGCCCGTTCTTGACGGCTTCCATGGCGGCGGGTGTGGTCATGATGTGCTCCATCACATCGCCACGCCTGACGGTGGTGTAGTGGACCAGCTCATCCAGATCGGGGAACTCGACGCGATTTGTCTCCGCGTGCACCTGCCAGCCAATCAGGGAGACGGCGCAGGCAAGGCTTTGAGCGTAGAGGCCGGCAGTCTGTTCCTTCACACCGCCGTTCGGATGCGCCACGACGATCGTGGGATACTTCTGGCTCGGATCGTAGTTCGCCGGGGGTAGACATTGGCGACAATGTCGAGGCCATTGAGCTTGTACTTTTCCGGGTGGATATTGACCTTGCCCGGCTCGTTCCTGGTGGTGGCGCCTTCATAGACCAGCGTGAACAGGTTGTTCCTGTAGTCCAGTGGCGCAGCAATCGGTTCGGCGGCGGATGCTTCGGTCATGAAGGGAACTCCTGTTATTGCACTTGAGAGAGCGAGCGCGGAGGCTCCAAGGAACTCGCGCCGTCTCTGGTTGATGGTTTCGTCGCTCATTTCGATCTCCTTTCCTGTCGCTGCATATGATGGGCGCGCACGATGTCGCGAGAGGCCGCGCGCGGCGCGTCAATCCAGCTTCTTCTCAGTGAGGAATTTTGAGATCTGATCCGCGATCTCGACATTGTTCAGGTCCGACATCAGGAAGTGCGTGCCGCCACGAATACCAATATCGGGAAGATGTACGTGCTGCGCGTCGCCGCCGTGCTTGTTGATGGCCTCGACCCAGAGCATTGCCATGGCGAGACGCACCCGCCAGTTATCCTGGCCAAATTCTGCAGTCGGCTCCGTCGGAAAAAAATTGTCGCCGTAATAGATGACGATCGGGATGCGGGTGAGCTTCTCGAAATCGACGAGCGGGACCGCCTCCGGCTTCAACGTACCCGCCGCGCTCGGCATGTCCGGGGGTAGCTCGCGCTCGGGGAAGATGAAGCCGCTGCCGGGCTCGAGCGCGACGATCCCCTTGACGTTCTCGCTCTTGATCGCCGTCAGCCAGCCCGGTCCGCCCGCCTGCGAGTGCGACAACAGGATGGCAGGACCTGTCTTGCTGAACAGCGCGGCCATTGCATCCGAGATCACGCCGGCATCGTAAGGTCCAGTGTTCGGCGTGACCGAACGCAGGAACTGATTCAGAGTCTCGGGCTTCTTGTCGAACTGGACGTTGTCGAAATAGTGTGGCCATTTGCCGAGCCGGAACTGGTCGAAGAAAAGCTGGTCGAAAGGCGTCGGCTCGACCGCCGCCGCGACCGTGCTGTTGCCGGCCCTGCCCCGACGCGGCTGATCGACCAGATAGGTCGGCCCAGGCCGTAGAGCACTACGAAATCGCGCGTCACGGGACCTTGGCAACCTGGGCTAAAGCGCTTGGCATGACCGACGCGGCCGAAATCCTGAAGGCAACGCTCGGGGAGGAAGAAGCGACCGACGAGGCGCTATCCGCGCTTGGCGAAGGCGGAGCAAACCAGCGCGCGATGCGCCAGGCGGCGTGACATGGCCAGCGAGACAAAAAAAATCAAACCGGCTGCGGCAAAAGCGACAGCAAAAGGTCAAAGACCCAAATCCGGCAAGCACACAAACGAGACCGCCAGCCGAAAGACCGAAGGCGCAGGACCGGCCATTGCCGAGCGCTCGAAGGATACTCGACGGTGACATGATCGCGCCGGCGATGCACTCCGCCGGGCAATCGTTCACCGACACCGGCCGTCCAACAAAAGCCCGCCCGCCGAGAACGGCGGCGGGCTTTTGCCTTAGGGGCTCTATCAGTCGGACATCATCGCCTCAAAACCGATGTGACCCAATAGGAATTGAAATCAGGCCTCATCCAACCGATATTCCAACCACGCACAAAATGAGGTGTCTCTTTTTGGAGGTCTGCGATGAAAGGGAGAGAAGGCACATCCGTTTTCGGGCCAGAGGATATGGAAATCCTGCAAGCGTGCTTCGATGAAATCGTCCGGCGACATTCGCTACCGCGACCCGGCGCCGAGGCAGATACCGTGGCAACAGCATTGATCGAAGCCTACAAGCGTGGAGTCACCGCCAAAGCGGATCTCATCGCGCTGGCGGACCTCAACGCCAGGGCGGCGTGACGCCAGAGCCGGGTTGGAACTAGCTCCTGTTGGATCAGTTGTGATGCTGATCAGCAAAAGGTGCTTCCATGTCCTCTCCGACTTCCGCCACCAACAAACAACGCTCCATCCAGCGCAAGGTCGATCAGGACGATCGCGCAGCCAGGAAGGCCACTTCAACTCGACCGAACGCCATGCAGGCCGGGGCGCGGCGGTACCCCGTTCCGCCCTTCCCAAAACAGCATCATCCGAAACCCGGCATGGAGCACAGGATCGAGCCCGCGCCGCTCTATGAAGCGCCGTTCTGGAAAGGCTCCGACAAGGCGAAAGGTATGGTGGCGCTGATCACCGGCGGCGACTCCGGAATTGGTCGCGCGGTTGCGGTTCTGTTCGCTCGCGAAGGGGCCCACATCGCCATTCATTATCTGAGCGAGCACCGGGATGCCGAGGTCACAAAAGCGGCCGTCGAGGCCGAGGGCCGCCGCTGTGTCCTGTTGTCGGGCGACGTCAGCAAGCGCTCTGAATGCCGCAAGGCGGTGGCGGCGACCGTCAAAGCGTTTGGCCGCCTCGACGTTCTGGTCAACAACGCTGCCTTCCAGATCCATTCGGCTAAATTCGAGGACCTTACCGAGGCGCATTTCGACACCACATTGAAGACCAACCTCTACGGCTATTTCCACATGGCGCAGGAAGCCGTGCCGCACATGAAGCCTGGTTCCTCAATCATCAATACGGGGTCAGTAACCGGCATCGACGGTTCAAAAGAACTCGTCGACTATTCGATGACCAAGGGCGGCATCCATGCCTTTACGCGCGCGCTGTCCGGCAATCTGATCGACAAGGGTATTCGCGTGAACGCCATAGCGCCGGGGCCAGTGTGGACGCCGCTCAATCCGTCGGAGAAGGAGGCAAAGGACGTTTCGGCGTTTGGGGCGAAGACACCGATGGGCCGCCCGGCCCAGCCTGAGGAGATTGCGCCGGCTTATGTCTTCCTCGCCTCGCCGCAAAGCGCCAGTTATATCACCGGTGAAATCCTGCCCATCGTCGGCGGCTATTGAGCAGACGCACGCGCGGAGCATAGCCCTGCCTCCGCCGCGCAGATCGGGGATAGAAGAGGTTTGGCTGAAAGACGCATATCAAGGGCGCGAGGGTTGTACCGGCGGAGGAAGAAAACGGTAGCCGGCGGCAAAATAGTCAAGCGTCTTGTCTCACGAAATCGCCGACGCCGCTTCGACGTAGAGCGCCGGGCGCGCATAATACACCCGGCGCTTTCGCCCCGATAACTTGGTCACGTGCCGCTGTCGATCGCAATCCGCTTGGCGTTCGCCTGCGCCTTGGCGGTCTTCGGCAAGGTCACCGTGAGAACGCCGTTCCTGAACGTCGCCGCGATCTTGTCCTCCTCGACTTCGCGGCCGAGCGCGAGGCGCCGTTCGAAACGGCCATAATAACGCTCGCTGAACTGGCGGCCGGCGTCTTCGGATTCGGACTTCTTCTCGCCGCGAAGCGTCAGGACGCCATCTTCCAGCAAGAGCTCGATGTCGTCCTGGTCGAGGCCAGGCAGCTCTGCCGCCACGCGTATTTCCTTGTCCGTTTCCGACATCTCCACGTTGGGCCACGACCCGTTGCCGGTGCGCATCCGCCCAAGCAGCGATGAGGTATCGAAGCCGCGGAAGACTTCGTCGAACAGTCGGTTGACATCACGATGCAATGACATGAACGAATCCATGTCGTCGCCGCGATAGGTTGTCGGAGCCTGATTGTTGCCCCGGCTCCAGGGGATCAGGTCACGTACACTCATGGCAATTTTCCCTTCTTCGTTTCTCGTTGTTTCTCCTTCTTTTCGAGCAACGCGCTTCCTTCACCTGTTGGACGCAACAGGTGAAGGTTCAGACAGTGATGAATGTCAGGCCGCTACGTTGCCTTCGATACGCTTCGACGCGGGCTTCTTGCCCGTCTCCGCGTTGATGGCGATCCGCCGTGGCTTCATCTCCTCGGGGATCTCCTTCTTGAGATCGATGACAAGCAGCCCGTTCTCCAGCTTCGCGCCCGTCACGCTGACATGATCTGCGAGTTCGAAGCGACGCGCGAAGGGCCGCAAGGCAAGGCCGTGATGGAGATACTGAATCTCCTCGTTATCGGCCTTCGCGCCCTCGACCACCAGCAGGTTCGGCTCATGGGTGATCGACAGCTCGTTTTCGGCGAAGCCGGCAACCGCCACGACAATGCGATAGGCTTCGTCGCCGATCTTGGCGATGTCATAGGGCGGCCAGTTGTCACCGTTTTGCGGGCTGGCGGCATTTTCGAGCTGGTTGAAGATGCGGTCGAAGCCGATGCTCGACCTGTAGAAGGGTGAGAAATCCAGGTGTCTTCTCATAGCTACATCCTCCTTTGAGCAACATAGGTACGAGGGCGCGCCAAGAAGCCGGCGCTCCCTGACATGCCGGCCCCGTCAGGCGGCCGGCACAAATGATTTGGGTGTTGCTTTTCGGGGCGTCAAGGGCCGGCAGATGTCGCAACAGCATCGTGTTCACAACGTTTTTTCCACCCGATCAACCAGAGGACCGATCATGCCTTTGAACAAGGAGAAGATCGTGTCGCTGCTCGGGCGGGTAGACAATACGACAATCGCCGAAATTGCCGAAATCGGCGCAACGCCGCAGGATCTGCGTGAGGCGTCATGGCTGAATAGAGACGAGGCGTTGATGAGGGAAGGCTGGCCCCTGCCGGGACCCAGGTCGCATCCCTGATCGACATCCTCGCACCGCAGGATGAAGAATAGCGGGAGCCGGGCGGCTCCCGACTGTCAGTGGATAGCGATGATGCCGTTGACGGCCCGCCACTCGGTCGGGCGGATCAATCGATTGTGGGCGACGCGGACCGAATGCAATGCGCCTTCGAGTTCGCGCGCCCAGAAGCCCAGGAATTCCCGCAAGGTAGGGAACTCGGGCGCCAGGTCATATTCCTGCCAGACATAGAGTTGCAGCAAGCTCGGGTGATCGGGCCGCTGATAATGGATTTCCGCGGTGGTGAGGCCGTAGCCTTCCATCTGCAGCCGGAACTCCCTGCTGACCATGCGTATCTCCTCTCAAACGCGATCAGGCATCGAACCTGCCGGCAGCCTCTCCGTCGGCCGGTGAATCACGGCTGGAAACATCGTCGCGCCGAGAATCGTCCAGGCTGCACAGGGCGTCCATGATGGCGTCGAAACTCACCGGAACCGCTGCGCCCGGTGGATGGCGCAGCGCGGGTATCGATTCGACCGCACAGGCGTCCGAGGCCCAGGACGAGAGGATGGCGCGCTTTTCGTGGATATCCAGCGTTTGGTCTCTCAGCACGGCCTCAGGGCCACTGAAGAACCGCGCCGGATGAATCAGCCGGTCGAGGAAAAGGTCGGACGTCTCTGGGGCAATCGAGGGGATAATGGTCGGGATGGCTCGTTTCATCGATGGTCCTCCGGATCCAAAAACTCCTTCAACGTTGGGTTCGCAGACGACCTCAATCGGATCGCCTGCCGCTGTTGAATTTTGTCGAAAGCACTGCGAACTTCAAGACCCTTCTTCGCGGGACCCGGAAGAAATAGCTGCATGAATCCAGCGCGGTAGCACTTTCCCCACACAAGTTCGAAAATTTTTTCGCGAACCCCTTGAAACCGAAAAATCGGCAAACTAGCTCGATATGCGCGCGATGCCGAAGAGGGTCGCGCACCCCGCGCCGGCCTGCTTCGGATGCGGCGCGGAGGAACCTCAAAAATCTGTTTGTCCTGAAGGAGAACGACATGGCGTTCCGTCCATTGCACGACCGCATCCTGGTCCGCCGCATCGAGGCCGACGAAAAGACGGCCGGCGGCATTATCATTCCCGACACCGCCAAGGAGAAGCCGCAGGAGGGCGAAGTCATCGCCGTCGGCCCCGGCGCCCGCGACGAAAGCGGCAAGCTGCTCGAGCTCGACGTGAAGGTCGGCGACCGCATCCTGTTCGGCAAATGGTCCGGCACTGAGATCAAGCTCGACGGCGAGGACCTTCTCATCATGAAGGAAAGCGACGTGATGGGCGTGATCGATCACACCGCCTCAATGAAGAAGGCCGCCTGAGCGGGCCGTTCAACAGTCAAGAATAAGAAGGAGTAATCCAATGGCTGCAAAGGAAGTCAAATTCCATTCCGACGCGCGCGAGAAGATGCTGCGCGGCGTCGACATCCTCGCCAATGCGGTGAAGGTGACCCTGGGCCCCAAGGGCCGCAATGTCGTCATCGACAAGTCGTTCGGCGCGCCGCGCATCACCAAGGACGGCGTCACCGTCGCCAAGGAGATCGAGCTGGAGGACAAGTTCGAGAACATGGGCGCGCAGATGGTGCGCGAAGTCGCTTCCAAGACCAGCGATATCGCCGGCGACGGCACTACGACGGCGACCGTGCTCGCCCAGGCGATCGTCAAGGAGGGCGCCAAGGCCGTCGCCTCGGGCATGAATCCGATGGACTTGAAGCGCGGCATCGACAAGGCGGTCGAGGTGGTGGTCGAAGAGCTGAAGAAGAATGCCCGCAAGGTCACCAACAACGACGAGATCGCCCAGGTCGGCACCATCTCGGCCAATGGCGACACCGAGATCGGTCGCTTTCTCGCGGAAGCCATGGAGAAGGTCGGCAACGAGGGCGTCATCACCGTCGAGGAAGCCAAGACGGCGGTCACCGAGCTCGAAGTCGTCGAGGGTATGCAGTTCGACCGTGGTTATCTCTCACCCTATTTCATCACCAACCAGGACAAGATGCGCGTCGAGCTGGAGGAGCCTTACGTGCTCATCCACGAGAAGAAGCTCTCCAACCTCCAGGCCATGCTTCCCGTGCTTGAAGCGGTCGTCCAATCGAGCAAGCCGCTCCTGATCATTGCCGAAGACGTCGAGGGCGAAGCGCTCGCCACACTGGTCGTCAACAAGCTGCGCGGCGGCCTGAAGATCGCCGCCGTGAAGGCTCCCGGCTTCGGCGACCGCCGCAAGGCGATGCTGGAGGATATTGCGATCCTCACCGGCGGCACCGCGATCAGCGAGGACCTCGGCATCAAGCTGGAAAACGTCACGCTCAGCATGCTCGGCCGGGCCAAGAAGGTGGTGATCGAGAAGGAGAACACCACGATCGTCGACGGCGCCGGCAGCAAAGCCGAGATCCAGGGCCGTGTCGGCCAGATCAAGGCGCAGATCGAGGAAACCACGTCCGACTACGACCGCGAGAAGCTGCAGGAGCGGCTTGCCAAGCTCGCCGGTGGCGTCGCGGTGATCCGCGTCGGCGGCTCGACCGAGGTCGAAGTCAAGGAGCGCAAGGACCGCGTCGACGACGCGCTGCACGCAACCCGGGCGGCCGTCGAGGAAGGTATCCTGCCGGGCGGCGGTGTGGCGCTGCTCAGGGCCGCCAAGGCGCTCGACGATATCCAGGTCGACAATGCCGACCAGAAGACCGGCGTCGAGATCGTACGGCGCGCCATCGAGGCGCCAGCACGCCAGATCGCCGAGAACGCCGGCGCCGAAGGTTCGATCATCGTCGGCAAGCTGCGCGAGAAGTCGGAGTTCGCCCATGGCTGGAACGCACAGACCAACCAGTTCGGCGATCTCTACAAGCAAGGCGTGATCGACCCGGCCAAAGTGGTTCGCACGGCGTTGCAGGATGCGGCGTCGGTCGCCGGCCTGCTGGTCACGACCGAGGCTATGATTGCGGAAAAGCCGAAGAAGGAACCGGCTGTTCCGCCGATGCCTGCCGGCGGCATGGACTTCTGACAAGCAAGTCTTGCCCGCGCCCTTCGGGCGCGGGCAAGACCCGATACAAAAGGAGACGCCATGAACATGATGAATTTCAACGTGATCATGCCGCCCGCCTATGCGGCAAACGATCCGAACTACGAAGCGGACCTGAAAGCGGCGCTCGATCCGGTATTGGAAAACCTGTTCGACAGGACGGACGCGGCAGGCTGGAACCGCCGCAAGGCAGCCTACACGGTCATGTTCCTGGCGGCCCGGTATCTTTCGGACGGGAAATCAATCCCGAAATCGGATGGTTGAAACACATCGGTCATGGCGACGTGACCTTCTCTTCAAGTCCCTCGTTGCTGATGATAGTCGCGATATTTGCGATGATCAGCGATTTTGTGGTCAGCTTGAGACGGCTTGAGAGGCTACGGCTGCGCGCAAAATGATCGCATGATCGCCAGACCTCGGCGTTGCCAGTGCTCCATGGGGTTGCCCGGTTGACGCTGGGAGAGGCAGCGGACAGGCGTAACGATGTCGCCTTCAGCGCGATACAACAATATGCATGTAACCAACCGTCAAGGCGGTAGCGCCAACAATCAGAGTCACCACGATCAACACGAACAACAACCAATCTGCCGGCAATCGCTTGTGTTGGCAGGGCGGCGGGCCCGGGCCCAATCTCTTCAGCACGCCAGATCATAGTACGCTTGGCCAGCGCACGCATTTAAGTTCGACATGGCGCAAAATCCTCTTGAAACCTGGAAGCCTTTCTCCAATATCTTTGCTGATCGAGCCTTTTGGCCGGTCCTTCTTACATCGTGATCCACGCTTGGCCGCATTGAGGACGCGGCAAACGCTGCGCTATAGGGAGAGATAAAATGCACAGCTTCAAGTTTGATAAGCCGGTGTCGGTATCGGTCGGCTTTGGAGGAAAACTGGACGTCCACTCGGTGATGGACATGCATCGTTTCCTGGTCGATTGGCCTCCCTCCCGCCGAACCTCGATTTACACAACAGCAGTGCGTGCGTGCGACGCTGCCCGTCAAGGGCACCTGACGGCCGAGCAAGCGCGGCGCTCGTTCGTCGAATTCGCAAGAGTGCACGACATTCTTTGGCCCGACATGGATGCGGTAATTGCCGATATGGCGATCCGTTCGACACCCACGCACATTTGATTTGAGCAGTTGGATAGACCCGGCGGTCCGCGTCGGGTCTGTTGCCCCTCACTCAAATTTTTCGGGCACAGCCATGTCTCAATTCAATTCCCTTCGGCTGGTCGGTCGAAGCAGTGGCGCTCAAATCATCGCAAATCTATCCGATGCGAAGACAGCGGCAGACCGATTCCGAGCTAAGGAAGTCGCCGGCGAGTGGACGGCGGTAGCCAGGCTCATCGATGACGCGACGTCGGGACATGTTTCGCCCCAGGTCGCGTTCGACGCTTTTGCGAAACTGGCCTTTGCGAATGGTGTTGCCGTCCAGATCGAGAAGTCCGCAGTGTGGGAAGACTTTGCGAACGCCGCAGGCCTTTGCCGCCGTTGCGGCACCACAGCCAACAATGTCGAAAAGGAGCATAGAGACCGCAATGCGAATTGATCCGCCAAGTTCATCGGCCGCGGGCTACCAATATGACAAGGAATGTCGCGCCGCCTTGAGGCCCGCTTTCGAAGCCCTGCTGGAATCGGCCGTCAAGGCCGGCTGGGACCGTCAAAGGGCGCTTTTCGAGCTGATGTACTTGGCGTCAGGCACAATTGGCGAGGCGAAGCAGCAGAGTTAGCGGGTTTGGCCAAGCGTTCCCGTCGACCGCTGTGAGGAATGCCGCCGCGGCTTGCGCAACCATTGCACCGACATGCTGTTCCGCGGCAGCGCCATGCGCTTCCCCCACGCCCAGGGTCTGTTCCGCGAGACGCTCCTTGTCCCCGCGTATCTTCCTTATCACGTCGGCTCCGGCGTCGAGGCCGGTCTTGCGGCGCTGGCGGAACCCTTTGCCGTGTGCCTGCATGCGGTCAAGCAGGCGGGTTGGCTGCTTGGCAAGACAGTTCAAGTGTCCGGCTGCGGACCGATCGGTTGCCTTATAGTCGCCGCGGCCCGGCTTGCCGGAGCGCACCGCGTCATCGCCTGCGATGTCGTGGCGGAACCGTTGAAAGTCGCAGAACGTCTCGGCGCAAACGAGATCGTGATCAACGGTCCGGACTCGACTTCCTACAAGGAAGGCAAGGGGCGGATCGATGTCGCGTTCGACTGTTCCGGGCATCCAGCCGCGGTTGCCACCGCCATCGAATGCCTTCGCCCCGCGGCACGCTCGTTGCGGTCGGCCTCGGCGGCGCTATGCCCGTCCCGCTGCCCCAGTCGTTACGAAGGAACTCGTCGTTGTCGGCAGCTTCCGTTTGACGCGCAATTCGGCGAGGCCGTCGGTCTTATCTCAAGCGGCGGCATCGACCTCGCTCCGCTGATCAGCTACACCTATCAAGTCGAGCAGGCCACCGAAGCCTTTGATCTCGCCGGCGATCGCAACCATGCCATGAAGGTGCAACTCGCGTTCGAAAAGCTGTAATGGCTGGCCGCTTCAGCGTCCACCTGCTGCAAAGACGAAGATGTCGCTGTTGAGGATCAGATAAATCTCAACGCCCTGTAATGCCCGCTGCCCGTGATCTCGCGCAGGCCATAACTCGGCCCGGCAGCCGAACCCCACAAATGGCAGAAATGAAGCCATGACAGTCACCGGCCACGCGGAAATATAGGTACCGATGATGGAATCATAATCCAGATCCAACTCAGCGATCTTGAAAATTGGACGCCGATTAGGGTCAGTTTTTGTGCCGAGCAACTGGCGCTCTCCCATCAGGATGCGAGCAATCCACTACTTGATCCGCCTGAGCCGCAAGAGTGCAGCCACCGATCCGACGCCCGGCCGGAAAGGCTGCAGCGGAAAACCGCTACATTACCCATGATGGTCGTGTGGGGAGCCTACACCATGGTTGCGACCGTTTTCAGTTTGGCCGATGCGGCAATGGGACTTATGGCGTCGGTCAATTTGGTCGCAATATTGCTACTTTCGGACACGGGTGCCAAACTGACCAAGTACTACTTCGAACAGAGAAAACAGGGCGTTCCACGTTTCGCCCCAGACGACTGCCCTGAACTGACCGGAAAGATCGATCGCGCGATATGGGCGAACCGATAGGAAACGCATCAGTATTGTCCACCAGACTAGGATCGACGCGCGACTGTGATTGTCGCGCAGTCGGATTTAGGTTGGGCCACGCAATCCTGCCGTCGGTGGTTGGGCGGTGTTTTTCATGCGTAGCTAAAGCGCTGGAGGTTCAACGGACCTGACTTCGCCTGTGGCAGGGTGACAGGCAGAAAGTTGATAAATTTTGTGTCATCGTACCCGCGGTTCCTGTCGTTGTAGACTGGAACGTCTTAGGATGCGGAGAGGGCGTGACGGGTTACATACGACTATGGGCTGGCCACTAGCGCGCTGAGGATTGTCAGGGGGCCATATTGCGCTCCAGTTCAAGTGGAAAGCACTATGCTCTTCAGGAGCCGGAAGGAGGCGGGCGTTGGGGAGAGGGTCGGGCGTCTGCTGTGGCCGCGTCGATCTTTCTGGCGTTCGGGGCTTTACTTCACGAAACGCGTCCTTCGGCTAACTGCCGCTCCGCATGCTGTCGCCGCCGGGGTCGCTGCAGGTGTGTTCGCATCATTTCTGCCGTTTGTCGGGTTCCATTTTATCATCGCTGCAGCTGCTGCGTGGCTTCTTAAGGGCAATGTGGTCGCGTCTGCGTTTGGAACCGCTGCTGGCAATCCGGTCACTTTCCCTTTTATCTGGACAGCCACACTCGGGCTTGGACGGATCGTCCTTGATGGCGGCCATGCAGGTTTGATCGAGACGGTCGATGTAGGCCATTTTCACAGCAACGCCGGCTTTGCAGGTCTGTGGGAGCCGTTGATCAAACCCATGACTGTTGGTGGCGTTTTGCTCGGAGCCCTCTTTGGGCTGTTGTTCTATGTAGTGACCCGATATGCAATCAACCGCTTTCGTGGGCGGAAGAAGCTCAGGCTGGATGCTCGAAAGTCTTCAAGGGAATTGGTATCGGCTGGAGCCGAGTCAGTTTTGGACCGATAGTTTAGCAATTGGACGCGTCAGCCTGCGTTTTCCTGTCAAGCTTCATAGACGTCCGCCGCTCCGATGCCGAAATCTCAGGCAGGAGGACAAATTTTGCAAGTGGAACGCAACTGGAATAGTGATAGTCACCTTCGAGATGGGCGACGAGCTTCCGCGCGATCGGATACTGGAGAAAGGTGAACTTGGACGCCGCGTCGCTTTGCAAGGAGCTAGGGCTGCGGCTCACAAATCCTCGCCGCACCATCATGCAGGTCCTTTCCGACTCAAGCGACCATCCCGATGTCGTTGAACTTTTTCGCCGCGTCACCGCAATCGAGCCCACGATTTCGCTAGCTACCGTTTATCGGACCGTCCATCTTCTGCGTGAAAAGGGCGTCCTGGAACGTCATACCTTCGGCGATGGGCGGGCGCGATACGAGACCGCGCCGCGCGAGCACCATGATCATCTGATCGATCTCGAGACGGGTAACGTGATCGAGTTCCAGTCCGAGGAGATTGAGCGGCTGCAGGAGGAGATCGCACGCAAACACGGTTTCGCCATCGTCAGCCACAGGCTGGAGATCTATGTGCGGCCCTTGAAAGCGCATGGGAGCCGCGGCCGCGCGAGCCAACGAAAGGGCGCGTGAGCGAGGGGCCGCCCATTCAGGCCGATGCTCCGTTACTCGTCTGCGCCGCTCGCCTCCGCGGCCGTCGTCGTCGTGACGACAAAATCAGCGATGAAGGTCACGGCGAGCAGCAGCACGATCGTGGGAGCCGGTGCGCTGTCGATGAAGAAGGACAGGTAGACGCCGAGAAACGAGGCGGCGGTGGCAATGAAAACGGACAGCGCGAGCATGGCGCTGAAGCGCTTCGTCAGCAGGAAGGCAATCGCGCCCGGCGCGATCAGCATGGCGATCGCGAGGATGAGACCGACCGCCTTCAACGCGCCGACGATCGTGAGCGAGATCAGGCAGAGCAGGCCATAGTGCAGCAGCCTGACCCGCAACCCGACCGCCCTTGCCTGCGCGGGATCGAAGGCATGCAGCAGGAAGTCGCGCCATTTCAGCCCGATGATGCCGGCCGTTACTGCTGCGATCACCGCGCTCTCGATGATGTCGCGCATGCCTATGCCGAGCATGTCGCCGAACAGGATGTGGTCGAGATGCACGTCGGACTGGATCTTGACGTAGAGGACAAGACCCAGCCCGAACATGCCGGAGAACACGATACCCATCACGGTATCCTGCTTGATGCGGCTGTTGTCCTTGAGAAAGCCGGTTGCAAGCGCGCAGAACATGCCGGCAGCGAAGGCGCCGACAGCGAACGGAAGGCCGACAATGTAGGCGATCACGACGCCGGGAAAGACCGCGTGGCTGATAGCATCGCCCATCAGCGACCAGCCTTTCAGCACGAGGAAACAGGAGAGCAGCGCCGTCGGGATCGCCACCAGCACTGAAATCGTCAGCGCATTGACCATGAACTCGAACTGGAACGGTGCAAGCAGCGTCTCGGTCATGACGTCGTCTCCAGCGCCTGCGCTGCGCGGCGCCGCGCAGCCAGCATGCCGTGCTTGGGCGCAAGGAAGAAAGCCGCCAGGAAAATCAGCGTCTGAAGGACGACGATAATGCCGCCGGTCGCACCGTCGAGGAAGTAGCTGGCATAGGCGCCGAGGAAGCTGGTCAGCGCGCCGATGACGACTGCGAGCACAAGCAGGCGCGGAAAGCGGTCGGTGAGCAGGTAGGCGGTCGCGCCCGGCGTCACCACCATACAGATCACGAGGAAAGCACCGACCGTCTGCAGCGCCGCAACCGTGCAGGCCGAGAGCAGCGTGAAGAACATGATCTTCAGCGCCGTCGGGTTGAGGCCAATCGAGCGCGCATGGCTTTCGTCGAAGAAAACCACCATCAGGTCCTTCCATTTGACCAGCAGCACGGCCAGCGAGACGAAACCGATGACGGCGAGTTGCAGCGTGTCCTCCGGTGTAATCGCGAGGATGTTGCCGAGCACGATAGTCTGGATGTTCACCGAGGTCGGCGACAAAGACACCATGAACAGGCCGAGACCGAAGAATGACGAGAAGATCAGCCCGATGATCGCGTCTTCCTTCAGCTTGGTGCGCTGGTTCAGAAACAGCATGGCGGCCGCGGCGAGCCCGCCTGAGAAGAAAGCGCCGATGGAGAAAGGCAATCCGAGCATGTAAGCGCCAGCGACGCCGGGCACGATCGCATGCGAGAGCGCGTCGCCGATCAGGGACCAACCCTTCAACATGAGGTAACAGGAGAGAAAGGCGCAAACCCCGCCGACCAATGCGGAGACCCACATGGCGTTCACCATGTACTGGTAGCCGAAAGGCTCGAGAAGCGTCTGCGTCATTCCGCGGCGTCCCGAGTCTTCTGGCGCATGGCGCCGTCCTCGCCATAGAAAACCAGCGGCCGCTCGTCATCGGTCAGCACGGAAAGCCGCCGCTTGTCGTCATCATCGTGCAGGCCGGCACCGGCGAGCACGAAATGCCTGAGCACGCCGCCGAATGCCTTTTCGAGATTGGCCTGGGTGAACGTCTCGGCGGTCGGCCCATAGGCCAGCACGGTGTTCTTGAGCAGGACGGTGCGATCGCAGAATTCCGGCACGCTGCCGAGATTGTGCGTCGATACGAGCATCACGCGGCCTTCGTCCCGCAGCACGCGGAGCAGATCGATGATGGCGTCCTCGGTCTTGACGTCGACGCCGGTGAACGGTTCGTCGAGCAGGATCACGCGGCCGTCCTGCGCGATGGCGCGCGCAAGGAAAACACGCTTTCTCTGACCGCCCGACAACTCGCCGATCTGGCGCTTGCGGAAATCCGTCATACCGACGCGGGCGAGCGCGGTTGCGACAGCCTCGTGATCGGCCCGTCGTGGAATACGCATGAAACCCATATGGCCGTAGCGGCCCATCATCACGACGCCCTCCACGAGCACCGGAAAACTCCAGTCCACTTCTTCCGCCTGCGGCACGTAGGCGACCAGATTCCTGGCAAGCGCCTCGTCTACGGACCGCCCGAGGATCGAGATGCTGCCCTTGGCAAGCTGTGCGAAGCCCATGATCGCCTTGAACATCGTCGACTTGCCGGAGCCGTTGACGCCGACGAGTGCGGTGATCGTGCCGGTCGGAACCTCGAAACTCGCATCGCGTAGCGCCGTGAGCCCGGTGCGGTAGGTGACCGTCGCGTTCTTCACGGAAATGCCGCCCCCTGTGTCCGTAGACGCGGGGGCGGCGTGGCTGGAGAATGATTTCGTCATTGTGAAAGGCCGTCGGCCAGGCCCTTTGCGATTGTGTCGGACGTGACGCGAAGCAGATCGACATAGGTTGGCACAGGACCATCGGCTTCGCTCAGCGAGTCCACATAGAGCACGCCGCCGTAATGGGCGCCGGTCTCGCGCGCCACCTGACGGGCCGGCTTGTCGGACACCGTGCTCTCGCTGAACACGGTCGGAATCTTGTTGGCCCTGACGGCGTCGATCACCTTGCGCACCTGTTGCGGCGTGCCCTGCTGGTCGGCATTGATCGGCCAGAGATAAAGCTCTTTCAGCCCGAAATCGCGCGCGAGGTACGAAAAGGCGCCTTCGCTCGATACCAGCCAGCGCTTGTCCTCCGGGATCGTGTCGAGCTTTTCGCGGATCGGCGTGATGGTCGCCTCGATCTGCTTCTTGTAGGCCTCGGCATTGGCCTTGTAGGTCTCGGCATTCGCCGGATCATGCTCCACGAAGGCATCGCGGATGTTGTCGACGTAGATGAGCGCGTTGTTCGGCGACATCCAGGCATGCGGGTTGGGCTTTCCGGTATAAGGCCCTTCCGTGATGCTCATGGGCTCGACGCCTTCGGAGACGACCGCCCCCGGCACGTCATGCAGGTTCTGGAAGAACTTCTCGAACCAGAGTTCAAGGTTGAGCCCGTTCCACAGGATCAGCTTGGCGCCCTGCGCCCGCTGGATGTCGCCTGGCGTCGGCGCATAATTGTGGATCTCAGCGCCCGGTTTGGTGATCGATTCCACGATCGCGGCGTCACCGGCCACATTCTTCGCCATATCGGCGATGACCGTAAAAGTGGTCACGGCCTTGAACTTCTCCTGGGCCTCTGCGGGCATGACGGCAAGAATTGCCGCGAAGCCCGCTCCGATGAACGCAGCCACGATCGGCCGCCATTGCTTCCAGCGCATGCGCGCCTCCTTATTGCAAATTGATCTTATTTGCGTCTCCTTCTTGATGCAAATGCGAATGGTTTGCAATAAAAATTTGCTGCCTGGGACAGAAGCCGTGCCACACAGCGCGCGGTTCAAAGGATGATGCCGCGATTGGCGTCGACCTTGCCTTCTATTTTTTTGGCTTGCTGATGCGATAGTATGCGGCAGTAGTACTCGGGTTCGCCACGGTCGTGAGAAGAGGCCCTCGCCCAACACATGTAGTGGATCTCGCCGGCCGAGCAGGCGTTCGACACCAAGAAGCTCATCTCCGCCGCAAAACCACTACGACTGGGCGGTTGTTACCGGCGTGACACCCAGTTCCTCGGCCGCTTCGATCGCCTTGGCGAGGGCCGCCTCATCCTCTGCCAGCGCGGCTTCGGCGTCACCAATATCTGGCGACAAGTCGGCTGCATCGACCGTCGAGTCCGCTTTCGCAGCACTTGCGGTGTTGCGCGCCGCCAGCGCTTTTGCGAGCCGTCGCGCCGAGGCATCGCGCTTCTCCAGCGCATCGTCGAGGGCATCCCGGACCGCGGCCCGGCGGCTCTCCTCACCCTCGTCCGGGTCGGCGGCGAGATCGAGGTCCCCGGCCGCAATGGCCAGCACGCACAGCGGCAGTCCGGGCAACAAGTCGCTTAGATCGTTATCGAGCCAATCGACGAACCTGCCCCGCCGGAGCTTCAGTTCCATGAACACGATAGACGAGGTTCGCGAGACCTCGACGAGTTGCGTGGAGTCGCCGTTTGTCATCTTCACGGCCAGGATTTCGCCGGCGATCCGCACTTCCTTCAAGGTCTGCTCGGCGTGCTGACGCTGCGCCTCACCGTCTCCGGCATGCGCAGCAACGACGAGCCTGATCGTTGCGTTGCGCCACGCATCGTTGCGGGTCAGAAGATAGGCGAGGACGAGCATGAGTTGCCCCGTCCTGTCGTCGCGCCACCACACATCGATCGTCCGAGCTTCCGGGCCGGTCCGCTCGAGGGTCCCCCATTCGGCGTCGTTGGCGTCGAAGACGAGCAGGTTGCAGTCCAGCGAATAAGCCGTGTTGAGGTTGCGCAGATAGCGTCGATATTCAGGTGAATCGGTGTCGGGGTCGGCCATTTCCGGCCAGTTGACGAGGACGGTGTTGATGCGCGTCGGTCCGATCCCCGCCGACTGGATGACGATGGGGACGACGGCATCGACGGTCTGCCCCATCACGACCAGCGGGAACGCCCTCAGCTTTTCTGCCGCCAACTGTCCCGCGAGTTCCCGCTCGGCATTCATGCGCGCGCGCCTGGCATGCCGGCCCTTCCCTTCGATGACGCGCACGACCGTGGTGAGACCGCTGTTGCCCTCGATCCAGTTGGCGAAAGTGAGCAGGCGGCCACGCCTTTCCTTGTCGTCAGAGAACGCCAGTATTTGCGGCCGCCAGTCGCGGGCGTGCTCGACGCGCTCGCTCGCGGCCAGCAGATGCTGACGCACAAGTTGCAGATTGTAGGATCGCTGTCCGTCCGACCAGCGTGCGCTGACGGCGGTTCGCGTCAGATACTGGAAAATAGCGAACACCACCGCCGCGGCCGCGAGGCCCGCCGGCAGGTTGATCGCCAGCATCACCCCGACCGACACGATGCCGCCGAGCAGGCTCATCCAGGGGCGGTACCAGCGCAGGCTCGGGCGGAACGACGGGCTTTGGCCGCGCGCCTCGAAATAGGTCGCGTAGTTCAGCAGGCCGTAGGTGACGACAAAAAACATCGCGACGACGCCGGCTATCAGGTTCAGATTGCCAAGCGCGACGACGGCCAGCGCGATGCCGGCGGTGAGCAGAAGTCCTCGCACCGGATTGTTGTCCGGCTCGGCCTCGGCGAACGGCCGCAGGAACGAGAACACGCGATCCTTGGCCAGCGACTGCAGGATGCGCGGCGCGCCAAGCAGGGAGGCGAGTGCAGACGACAAGGTTGCCGCAACGATGCCCGCGTCGATCAGGCCGGAGAACGCCGAGACCTGCTTCATGGCGGCGTTGTCGGTCATCAGTTCGACGCGCGGCAACGCAGCGGCGAGCAGCACCGCGGCGCCCAGATAGATGACCAGAGACAGGCCGACCGCCAGCGCTGTGCCGCGCGGAATGCTGCGGCCGGGATCGGCAAGATCGCCGGACATGTTGACGCCCTGGGTGAAGCCGGTGACGGCCGGAAAGAAAATCGCAAATGCGATCCAGAAACTCTCCCAGCCGTGCAGCGGGCCGATATTCTCGCGCAGCGTCGTCGGGCTCCAGAAACCCGCCGCGCCGGCGGCGAACGACACGATAGCCGCCGCCAGCAACGCCATGACGACATACTGAAAACGCGTCGCCCATTCCGCGCCGAACCAGGCGACGGCGAGCATCGCCAGAACGGCCGCGGCCGCGATGCCTTGCAGCACAATCGGGACCTGCACTCCCATGAGCGAGCCGATACCCTCGGCAAAGCCGACGCAATAGAAGCCGACCGAGATCGCCTGGGCAACGAACAGCACCAGGCCGATGGCGCCGCCGAAGGGCAGCCCGAGGGTTCGCGAAATGATGTAGTAGACGCCGCCGCCCTTGACTTCGAGGTTAGTGGCGATCGCCGCCATCGAGATGCTGGTCAGGATCGAGATCGAACTGGCGAGCAGAATGATGAGCAGCGCCTGGCCAAGGCCGACCGTGCCGACGACATAACCCAGCCGAAGGAACAGGATCAGCCCGAGAATCGTCAGGATGCTCGGCGTGAAGACGCCACCGAAGGTGCCAAGGCGACCATTGCTCATGCCGACCCGCCAACCTCCGCGCCGATCATTGCGATCATAACGCCGGCGGCCGCCAGCACAATCGGGCCGGAGCGTCAGCGATCGATTGTCGGCTTGTCCAATTGTAATCGATCCAGCCACAGGCGTCTCATACAGACGTTGCGCATCTCCAGACATTGAGGCGGGCCATGTCTGCATGGAATTCGGAAGCAATGGAATAAATCCCGGTCACCCTCGGTACTAAGGGTAGAAGCGTACCGTATGTGCGGTGCGTGAAGCGTCCTTGATAGAACCTTGAACAAAGGGAGAAGCGCCGTGACCAACGACCAGATTCCACATAGATCGCTTGACGAACGACTGGCAAATTACACCCCTTCAAAGAAGGTCTGGTTCTGGTCGGTCGTCGGCTCTTCCATGCTTACGATGATCGTCGGGTTTACCGTCGGTGGATGGACGACCGGCGGTAGCGCCACTCACATGGCGTGGACCGCGGCGCGTGACGCGCGAGCGGAACTTGCCGCCGCGACATGTGTCCAAAAATTCATCGACACGGATGCCGCCTCCGACAACCTGGCGTCGCTGAAAGCGCTCAGCGTCTGGCAACAGGACAATTTCGTGATGGACGGTGGATGGGCCAGGATCGCTGGCCATGAGGAGCCGATCCCGGGAGCGGCGGAGATTTGCGCCAAACGTTTGGCGGCCATGGACCAACTGCCAGAACCGAACTCGGTCGCGGTGAAGACGTCGTCAAGCGGATGAAGCGGGCGAGCAATGTTGGGCGTGGGAGGAAACAGGCGGCTGTCGAGCGGGTCGACGGCCGCTGTTTTTTGCAGGGCAGGCATTGTCGAAAAGCGACAATGCTGCTGTCGGCAGCCAGCCACCTAAAATGTAGTCAGACCGCATGCTCTCCGCGCCGATGGCGATCCATGCGCGTGAAGCTCATCGAAAGATGGGCGCGGCGAATAAATCCGATCGCCTCGTCGTCGCCACATCTGGCCGCCGCTTCCACTTCGGTCATCTCGTTTCGGAACGACTGGAATTCCTGACGCAGCCCCAGAAGCGGCATCATCTTGAAAAACACGCGCGCAACCCGGACATAGAGCCGCTCGGATACCTGGCGCAGCGGCGCATTGCCGATCATGCCGTTCATCAGATCGAAAAAGTCGAGGTTAAGCTGGAGGAAAACCCGCTGATCGGGTTCTGCCATGGCCGCGTCACAGCGAGCGATCAATGCGGCCAATCGATCGAACGCCTCCGCCGTCCACGGCAGCGGCGACAGCCGGCCGACCAGGGAGGCCAGTTCCAGCCGCAGCCGATAAACCTGTTCCAACTCAGCGAAGTTGACGTCGGTTACCAGTGTTCCGACGCCATGGACGGATTGCACCAGGCCCTCCGCCTCGAGCATCGCCAGGACGCGCCTGACGGGTGTGCGGCTGACCTGGAATTCGGTCGCGATCTCTTCCTCCGACAAGACGTGGCCGGGGGGGTAGTCGAGCAGGCATATCCTGTCGCGCAGGATCCGGAAAAGGCGGTCTGCCCTCTGCTTAGCGGTTGGCTGCCGGGCGTCCGCGCCTTCTCTCGTTGCTTGGGCTTCGGGGATCATCCAGCCTCTAGCACGGCCTTCAGGAATTGTTGCGTACGCTCATTCCTGGGCGCATCGAACAGATCTTGCGGTTTGCCTTGCTCGCATATCTTTCCCTCATCAAAAAAGCAAACCCGGTCCGAGAACTCCCTGGCGAACCCCATCTGGTGGGTGACCATAACCATGGTGAGGCTGTGTTCCTTGCCGATTTGCCGGATCACCTGCAGCACCTCGCCCACCAGTTCGGGATCGAGCGCCGAGGTGACCTCGTCGAACAGCATGATGCGTGGCCGCATCGCCAGCGCCCTGGCGATGGCGACACGCTGTTTCTGGCCACCGGAGAGTTGCGTCGGATAATGGTCCTTCTTCCCACTCAGCCCCACCATCTCCAGGAGCTCCAGCGCCCGGGTGTCGGCTTCCTCGCGCGACAGACCCAGAACGGTCCGGGGAGCTTCGCTGCAGTTCGCCAGCGCTGTCATGTGCGGGAAGAGGTTGAACGACTGGAAGACCATGCCGATACTGGCGCGGATGCGCCGGATATGGGCAGGATCGGCCGGAACCAGTTGTCCACCGCGTTCCATGCTCGTCATCGGCTCACCATCTATGTGAATAACGCCTCCATCGATCGGCTCCAGCGTCATGAGCACGCGCAGCACCGTCGTCTTGCCTGAACCGGATGGCCCGATGATCGAGACTTTTTCCCGTGGGGAGATCGCCAGATCGAGCTCGTTCAAGACGACATGGTCCCCATAGGCCTTGGTAACCTTTTCAAACCTTACGATCGGCTGGCCATTCATCGTCCGGCCCTTCTGTTCAACATGCGTTCGAGGCTGCGGATGGCGGCAGCGCTTACCAGGCTCATGAGGAGGAAAAACATGCCGACCAGCGTGATCGGCTCGGTGTATCGAAACGTCTCCGAACCGATGATTTTCGCCGTCTGCATGAGTTCGAGCACCGCGATGGCTGACAGCAAGGGCGTGTCCTTGAACAGGGCGACCAGATAGTTGCCGAGCGCCGGCACGATCGGCGGTATCATCTGGGGTACGATGACGTCGCGCATCGTCACCCAGGACGACAGGTTGAGGGCTATCGAGGCCTCCCACTGTCCGCGCGGCACGTTGTCGAAGCCGGCGCGATAGACTTCGGAGCAATAGGCCGCATAGTGAAGCCCGATCGCCAACACGCCGGCGACAAAGGCGTCGAGGACAAGCCCGAACCGCGGCATGACGAAGAACAGAAAAAAGATCTGGATCAGCAGCGGCGTCGACCGGACAAGCTCCACGACGACCGTGATTGGCAGCGAAAGCGCCGGCGCCATCACGCGCGCACCGGCGAGCAAAAGACCAAGGCCGGCGGCAAGCGCGAAGCCGAGCAGCGTTGCCTCGACCGTGACCAGCGCTGCCCGGCCGAGCGCCGGCAGGATTTCGATCGCGAAGGCCCAATCCCAGATCATGCTGCCCTGCCCCGGCTGGACCCGGTGGCCAAACGCGTCTCGACGAGCCGTATGCCGATCGTAATGACCAGCGACATTGCCAGATAGAACAAAAGCACCAGCGTGAAGATCTCGACGGTCTTGAAGGTCGCCTGGTTAAGCTGCTGGGCCCTGAAGGTCAGGTCGGTCAGCGTGATCAGAGAAACCAGGGCCGTGGACTTCAAAAGTTCGATCAGGAGATTGCCCCATGGCGGTATCATGACGAGGAAGGACTGCGGCAAGATGATGCGCTGCAGGGCCTGGCGGCGGGTCATGTTCAGCGCGACGGACGCTTCCCATTGCCCGCGTGGAATCGCATTGATCGCGCCGCGCACGACTTCGGAGCCGTAGGCGCCGATGTTCAGTCCGAGGGCCAGGACCGCGACGGCGAAAGCGTCGATGCTCAGGCCGAGCCGCGGCAGAACGAAGTACAGCCAGAAAAGCTGTACCAACGCCGACGTACCGCGGAAGACCTCGACATAGGCCGTCGATATCCAGCCCAGCGGTGCTGGCGCGTAAAGGCGCATCAACGCGGACGCCAGCGCCGCGCCTACCGCAAGCACAAATGCCAATGCCGTGATCTGAAGCGTCACGACGGCGCCCTGCAGCAGCACCGGCACGAACTGTCCGTAACGGGGGACGAGGCTCAGCCCCGCAAGCGCGGCGACGGTCACCAGCAGCATTCCGAGAACGACCCCGGTGGCCATCGGACCTCCGGCCTGGGCACTGGCGAGGGCCTGCGCCGGCAAAAGGCGCGCGGCAAGCCCTGCCAAGCCACCGCGCTGCACGGCGCGCGGCGCGACTAGTCGCTCGTGCAAAGGTCAGCCGCCGTCTGGTTGGGCAGGTAATCCTTGCCGAACCCAAAGGGCTCCACGAGCTTGATATGCTCGGGGAAACCGACAAACTTGGCGAGTTCCTCGTTGAAGGCTTTCAACAGTCCGGCGTCCGCCTTGCGGAACCCGAAACCGCCATGTCCCTTGACCGAGGCGCCGGCTACCTCATCGAACGGCTTGGTCGATTCCAGCCCGTCGACCTTCTTGGCCATGCCGGCGATCGACAGCGCCGTCAGCGCCGCAGCGTCCGCCCGCTTCGACTGAACAGCCGCGACCAGGCTGGCTTGATCCGGAAGCGACACGACCTGACTTTCGGCGATGCCGGCATCCTTGGCATACCCCCGCTCGACCGCGCCCGACATCACCGCGAGCTTCAAGCCGGTGTCCGCCTTGAAGCTCGAATAGTCCTCGATGCCTTTCGGGTTGCCCTTTTCGACCAGCATCGCCTGGCCGATCCCGTAAGACGGCTCGGAGAAATTGATTTCGGCGCAGCGCTGCGGCGTGATGAACATGCCGGCGGCGATGACGTCGAAGCGGCCAGCCTTCAGGCCGGGAATGAGCGAGCCGAATTCGGTCAGGACGCCGTCCACCTGTTCGATGCCCATCTTGGCGAACACGGCCTTCGCCACTTCGGGCGCCTCACCGGTCAGCTTGCCATCGGGCGTTGCGAATCCGAAGGGCGCCTCATTGGCGAACCCGACACGGATGTATCCGTCCTTGCGCACACGTTCCAGCGTGGTTTCGGCGACAGCGGACGACGTTGCGGCAAGGGCGATGAATGGAGCGATGGCCGCGGCGGCGAACGCCGCGCGGCGCGTTCTGGAAAACTTCACTTATTGATCCTCTTGTTGCTTTCGACGCCTAAAGCCTTGCATCCATCGCGTGCCATGTCAACAAGACGTGTACATCTATGGCATAATTCACAGCATTGCAGACATCATCAAGCCATGAACTGATGTCGTTGTGCACAACACGAGCCGTCCTTGAAGAACTCTTTCGCGGCGGACCGACAGAGCCAGACCAAAATCCTGCGTCAACGCCAACGACAGACTTGCATTTTTCATGGAATAAGTGGGACCGCAGCGCGGTATTGAGGATATGAACACCCGGTTCGACGTCCGCCCCCATCTCGATGCGCTGTGGCGGTACGCGCGTGTTCTCACGCGCGACGATCCTAACGCCGACGACCTTGTGCAAGAGAGCCTCACCCGGGCTTTGTCGCTGGCGAAATCCTATGACCGCTCGCGCCCGTTGAAGCCGTGGCTGATGGCCATCGTTCGCAACACCCATGCAACGAGCGTTGCCCGCCGCGCGCGGGAACAAGGGCGGCTCGATGCGATGGCTCACCTGGCTGACGACAGCTTGCAGCCGACGCAGGAGCACGCGCTCGAACTGAACGACGTCATCCGGGCGATGGACAGGTTGCCGATCGAACAGGCGGAAACCCTGCATCTGGTCGCCGTTTCCGGTCTATCCTATGCCGAGGCGGCGAACGTCATGGATGTTGCGACCGGAACGATCATGTCGCGACTGAGCCGCGCCCGCTCGGCACTTCGACACTATCTCGAAGCGGACGCCGAGCCCGACAAGGTCGTATTGAGACTTGTGAGAGGCAGCAATGATGGTTGAAGCACCTGTTTCGGATGAGGAGATCGGCCGCCTTCTCGATGGCGAATTGACCGCTTCGCAAAGGGCCGACATCCAGGCCAGACTGGCTGCCGATCCGGCCCGCGCCGCGGAGGTTTTTGCTGAGGCGCGCCGCATGGAAGCGCTTCGCCTGGCGCATGCGCGGCCGCTGTTCGCACCCCAGGCGCACGATGACCAGGCCGTCAATCTCCAGCGGGCCCTGCGCCGCCAGTGGCTGTTTCAGTCCGCACGCCTGCCGATCGCCGCCTGCCTTCTTGTAGCGCTCGGCTGGACCGCCGGTTTGCTGACCCCAGCGGTATTTGGAACTCAACCGCATCAGGCAAGCAGCGAACATTTTGTCGACGCCGCGCGCGAGGCGTTGCGCGTGGCACAGCTTGACGCGAGCGCCGAGGCCGCCGGTGAACCGCAGCAGCAGAAAATCGAACGATTGGTCGGCGCGATCAACATCGCCCTGCCGCCGCTGCCCAAGACCTGGCGCATCACTAATGTTCAGGTCCAGCCTTGGGAAGGCAGGCAGAGCCTGGTCGTGACGGCCGTGTCCCCCATTCTGGGACCGGTCACACTTGTGGCTGCGCCGATGCAGGATGAGAGCGCCGTTCCACTGACGACTGCTACGGACGGGCGCACGCCGACCGTTCATTGGCAGACAGGCGGCACCGCCTACGCATTGATGGCTCCCGCCGAGCCGGCAACGCTCGAACGTGAAGCTCAACAAATCGAAGTGGCGACACGCCGCAACCTCGGACCGAAGGTTCGTGGCTGACCTCAATCAAACCGCCAGGGGAGAACAATGAAACGCAACGGCACCAGGCATCAGCCTCGCAGTCCTCCGATGACGGGACGGCTTCCCGGATCGGGGCATGGCGGTCTTTCCAAAGGCGCCCTTATCGAACCGTCCGCAGGCAACACAAGCGGATATTGCGGCCGTTGCCCGATCTGCCGAAGCGATTCATTGATTATCGACCGCCAGGCGGCGTCGCTGGTTGAGATTCACTGTGCTCAGTGCGGTCACTTCGCAATCGCGTGGCCAAAGCTGATCGCGATCAAGCGGATGCCGCTGCGGCGACGGCTTGAGTGGCTTAGCGATGCCCGTCACGCCGAGATACGACGTCGGCCGAGCCGGATCGATGCAAATCACCTGCCCTCTTCGATCGCGTCCGAATGACGGCGCCAGAAAGGTCTGCACCGACGTGGATCGGATAGGCGGACAGCCGAGCCTTGCCAACCACTCCTTCAGGCGTGTTGCTTGTGACACCGAGGACCGGGATGACAAGGAGCAGTCTTGGCGGCCGGTAGGCTGACGCAGGTCTGTGCGTGGCCGGAACGCTCACGCGGCAACTCCGCAGCCGCATCCCGTCCTGCCCTCGTCCTTCGCCACAGCATCGGCGACACAGCAGGCGTCGGCCCTGTCTGGCGCGGGACCGCCGCAGCATCCGGCCGAAGCGCTGCCCTCGACCTCGAGGCTGGTGACGCAAACGCCTGTCTCGGGAAGCACGAGTTGCACATTGTCGGCTGCCGCCATATTGCCGGCAAGTGCGGCAGCAACGGAGCGGACCTGCTCGTAGCCTGTCAGCAGAAGGAAAGTCGGCGCGCGGCCGTAGCTCTTGATGCCTACCGTGTAGAAGCCTTCCTCGAGATGGGCGAGTTCGCGGTGGCCATGCGGAGGCACAGAGCCGCAATAGTGCTCGTTCGGATCGATCAACGGCCCCAGCGCCTTGGTGCTTTCGAGCCATGGATCGAGATCGAGACGCAGTTCCCGCGTCAGCGACAGGTCCGGCCGCTGGCCGGTCGCGGCGACGATACGGTCGACAGGACCGATCGTGCGGGGGCCTTCGGCCGTCTCGCCGTCGATCATGAGCCGGCCGCCTTCCTCGCGAATGGCGAGTATCGCGAAACCGGCGATCAGAGGCAGGTGGCCGCTCTCGACCAGATCGCGCGTGTCGGCGCCGAGTTCGCCGCGCGCCGGCAACTGATCCGCGTCCCCGCCGCCATAGATGCGGATAAGATTTGTGCTGCGTGTCGCCCAGATCGCCTTGGTGGCCGGATCGGTCTGTGCGAGGCGAACGAGATCGAGCAGCACGTTCGCGGCCGAGTGTCCGGCGCCCACGACCAGCGTGGTGCGCCCTGCATGGATGTCGCGATGCCGGCCGAGCACATCCGGAATGCCGTAGGCGATGCGATCGGCAAAGGCCGTCTCGCCATCGGCCAACAGTCCGCTCGCGCCGAGCGGGTTCGGCGTTGCCCAGGTTCCGGAGGCGTCTATCACCGCCCTGGCAAGATCGCGGCGCGTCCCTTTATCCGTCCTAACCGCCAGGACGAACGGCTGTTCCTCTCGGGCGCGGCTCACCACCTTGTCGATGCCCAGCCGGGAGATTGCCGTGACTCGGGCGTCCGTCTCGATGACGGCGCCAAGCTCGGGCGTCGCGGCGAGTGGTTCAAGATAGTCGCGAACGAGGTCGCCGCCCTTCGGAAATGTGTCGGCCGGCGGCATCTTCCAGCCCTGACGCCCCAGCAAGGCGACCGACGCCGCATCCACACAATAGCGCCAGGGCGTGAACACGCGCACATGACCCCAGTCGCGGATGTTGGCGCCGACCTGCGAGCCGGCCTCGTAAAGCTTCACCGGCAGACCGCGCGCGACGAGATGAGCAGTAGCCGCGAGGCCGACGGGGCCGCCGCCGATGATTGCGACGGGCAGAAATTCGAGAGCTTTGTTCTGCATGTTCGGTCCTTCCGGGATCATCGAAATAATGGACAAAAAAGAGAGGCTGTCACGCGGCGGCGTCCTCCTCGCTCGCGGCGCAGCCGGCATCGGCGCAGCACTCGTCGGCAAGAAACCCGATGAGACCGTTCATTGCCGGATAGTTGGCGCGGCAGATCAGTGTGGTGGCCTGGCGTTCTTGCGTCACAAGCCCGGTCGCGATCAGCCGTTGCAGGTGATGTGAGAGCGTCGATGCAGGAATGCCGAGCCGTTCTTGCAGGCGGCCGACCGCCAGCCCGGCGTCACCGGCGCGTACCAGTGTCCGATAGACCTGAAGCCGGGTCGGGTTGCCGAGGGCTTCGAGCTGCTTCGCTGCTTCTTCGAGATTCATGGAAATAAGCCTACACGTCCTTGTGCGGCTGTCCAGCAAAAATTTCGACGATTGTCGAAATAGCAATCGACGGGGTTCGCATCCGCGCGCTTGTCAGACACCTTTCGGCGAAGCGAGAACCACCTCGCCATCCTCCTTGATGAACGTTCCGATGTTCGGGTTAGGAAGTATCTCGAGCACGGCCTCAGAGGGACGGCACAGCTTCGTGCCAAGCGGCGTTGCCACGATCGGCCGGTTGATCAGGATTGGACGCATAAGCATGAAGTCGACCAGTTGATCGTCCGTCCACTTGGGGTCGCCGAGACCAAGCTCGGCATAGGGCGTGCCCTTCTCGCGCAGCAGTTCGCGCGGCGTGATGCCCATCGTTGCGATCAGCTCCGCGAGTCTCTCCCTGGAGGGCGGGTTCTTGAGATATTCGATCACTTCAGGCTCTTCGCCGGACTGACGGATGATGGCGAGCGTGTTGCGGGATGTGCCGCAGTCGGGGTTATGGTAGATGGTGATCGTCATTCGGCGGCTTCCGGCTCCAGGTTGTCGGAGGTCTTGGGCTTCGGTTCGGCGGTGAGCCATCCAGCCACGGCCATCGCAAGGATCGCGCCGAGGAACTGAGCGGCGACGAATGCCGGCACGTCGATCGGGCGGATGCCGGCAAAAGTGTCGGTGAAGGCACGGGCGATCGCGACGGCCGGATTGGCGAAGGACGTCGAGGCCGTGAACCAATAGGCGGCGGTGATGTAGAGCCCCACCAACCTGGCAACGGCCTCCGGCCGGAAACGCAGGCCCGCAAGAATCGTGAAGACCAGACCGGACGTTGCAACACACTCGGCGATCCATTGGCCCGAGCCTGTTCGTATGCTCTGTGAGGTTTGCAGGAGCGGCATCTCGAACATGGCATGTGCAAGCAGCGTCCCGGCAATGCCGCCGAGCACCTGCGCGGCGACATAGGCAAGGGCTGCGTTCCCCTCGATCTCGCGACGGAGCGCAAAGACGAGCGTCACGGCCGGATTAAAGTGTGCGCCGGAGATCGGGCCGAGTATCGTGATCAGCACCACGAGGATCGCGCCGGTTGGCAAGGTGTTGCCGAGCAGCGCCAGAGCAACGTCGTTCGTCAACCGGTCGGCCATGATGCCGGAGCCCACGACCGTTGCGACAAGGAGCGCTGTGCCAAGCCCCTCGGCCGCCAGGCGCCGTGACAGGTCGAACGCCATGACCCTCAGCCCGCTTTGGGCAGGTTGCGGCCGATCTCGTCGAGCCGGCGCTGCAGGGCGAGCTTGTCGAGCGACGTCATCGGCAGGTTGACGAAAATCGAAATGCGGTTCGCGAGCATCCGGTAGGCATCGGCGAAGGCGAAATGCTTCTCGGATTCGGTCCCTCCGGCCGCTGCCGGGTCTGGCACGCCCCAATGCGCGGTCATCGGCTGTCCCGGCCAAACCGGGCAAGCCTCGTTGGCGGCGTCGCCGCAGACGGTGAACACGAAATCCATCTTCGGTGCATCCGGGCGGCGAACTCGTCCCAGTCCTTCGAGCGGGCGAACGATATGTCATGGTTCATCGTCTTCAGAAGCTGGAGCGTGTAAGGGTGGACCGCTCCCTTGGGGTGCGAGCCGGCGGAGAAGGCTTTGAACCGCCCCTGTCCTTCCCGGTTGAGGATTGACTCGGCGAGGATCGAGCGGGCCGAATTGCCGGTGCAGCGAAACAGGACGTTGAAGATCTGATCACTCATGGGTCGCCGCCTCCCTGACGGCGGTCTCCATCGGAGTGCAGCAGGGTGAAAGCTCGGCGACCAGCGGCGCGCAAATCTCCGGATGGCCTCCACAGCAATCCTTGACGAGGAAGCCGGTGAGGGCGCGCACCGCGTCCAGCTTTGCGCGATAGATGATCGACCGGCTCTGCCGTTCGGCCTCGATCAGCCCGGCGCGGTTGAGGATCGCGAGATGTGTGGACATCGTGTTGTGCGGGACCGCCAGGTGCCGGGCGATATCCCCCGCTGGCAGGCCGTTGGGCTCATGTTTCATCAGGAGCCGGAACACGTCGAGCCGGGTTTGTTGGGCGAGCGCCGCGAAGGCGAGGATGGCTTGATCTGATTCCATATGTCGAGACTATTCGACGGACGGAAGCGAGTCTAGTGTTTTGCGAACCCTTAGCTGAAAGACTCGCTTCTCGACCGCGGCAGCTTCCTCCTGCCCGCTGGAGCATCGGCACTGTGGCCAGCGGCTTTCCTCATCGATGGCATGCTGAAGGCCAATGGCAGCACGTTCTCCGCCAGCGCCGAGCCACATGTCGTCAAGGACGGCTTGGCGGTCACCGGTCAGAACCCGGCATCTTCGAATGCGGCCCCCATGAACTCATCAAGACATTGTCCTGAGGACGACCCACGACCGTCCATGGTTGGCATGAGGCGCTTGAGGGACCGCCGTTCGACCGCACGGCTGAAGATTTTGAACTACGCGCTGCTAAATGCGCCGTTCGTCTTGCCGCAATCGGCGGCCTGAAGGTTCGCGAGCGGCTCGATCAACCGAAGAACAGCCAGCCGGTGACGACGTAGACCGGGACCAGGACGGCGCTCGACCACAGCATGTAGCCAAAAAAGCTCGGCATTTTGACACCGCCCTGTCGCGCGATCGCATAGACCATGAAGTTGGGCGCATTGCCGATATAGGTGTTGGCGCCCATGAAGACTGCGCCGCAGGAAATGGCTGTCAGCGTCAGGGCCATCGGCCCCATCAGATGTTGCGGATCGCCCCCGGCCAGTTCAAAGAAGACGAGATAGGTCGGCGCGTTGTCCAGGAAGGATGACAGGCCGCCGGTCAGCCAGAAATAGGCAAGGTTGTTCGGCCCGCCGTCCGGGCTGGTGACAAGTGTCACGAGCGATGCGAGAGCACCGGCGGAGCCGGCTTTCAGGATGGCGATGACCGGAATGATGGCGATGAAGATGCCGGCAAACAGCTTGGCGACTTCGAGGATCGGCCCCCACGAAAAATCATTGCCCTTGCGGTACTCGGCGCGTGTCGTTTTCAGCGAGATGCCGGCCAGCGCCAGGATGATGATGTCGCGCAGCAGGTTCTGCGCCTCGACGTGCACGCCATGGATGCTGATGCTGACGCCCGGCTTCCACGAGGCCGACATCAGGATCGCTCCGATCACGCCGGCAAGCAGCAGGAAGTTCGGCACGCCGCGGATGGTGATGCGGGAATCCGGCGTCGGGTCCTTGATCTTGGGCGCTCCGTCTTCCTTCAGATGCAGATAGACGTCCAGCACGAAGAAGGCGGCTATCACGATTCCGGCGACGAATAGCGTTTCGAGAAGCAGATGCTCCGTCGTCCAGAAGAAATCGACCCCGCGCAGGAAACCGACGAACAGCGGCGGATCGCCGAGCGGCGTCAGGGAGCCGCCGATGTTCGATACCAGGAAGATGAAGAAGACGATGACATGCGCGTTGAAACGCCGGTTGTCGTTGGCCCGTATCACCGGCCGGACCATGATCATCGATGCGCCGGTGGTGCCGACGAGCGAGGCCAGCACCGAACCGATCGCCAGCAGACCGACATTAGCGAGCGGCGTGCCGTGGATGTTGCCGCGCACGAGAATGCCGCCGGCGATGGTGAACAGGGCGAACAAAAGGATGATGAAGGGAAGATATTCCAGCAGCACCGTGTGCAGCACGGATGTCAGCGTCACATCGAGGCCATAGGCCGCCAGCATCGGGAACAGGACGAGGATGGTCCAGCCAAGCGTGATCTTGCCGTAACGATGCTCCCAGAAATGCGGATAGAGCACCGGTCCGGTCGCGATCGACAGCAGGATGCCGGCAAAGGGAAGCGCCCACCACAGCGACATGATGTTGCCCGGCAGTTCGGCGCCTTCGGCGGCGAAGGCGGGCGCAAGCGACGAAAAGGTGATCAGGGCGACAATCGAGAGGAACCGGGCGGTGCGAGCACGGATATTCCGACAAGTTGCTTCGATGAAAATTGGCGCGTGCTCAGGCATCAACTTCTCCGAGGGCAGTGGCAGCCGCGTCAGCACTGCGGCGCGCCACTGATAGAATCCATGAACGGCTGATTGCCGATCTACTCAGGCAACCGCGATGTCCTCTTGCGGCAGCAAGAGTTGCGGTGCGGCACAGCATCATCCCGGGTTCAAGACGGCTTGCTTGCCGACGCGCGCTTCCTCGATCGCCGACCCCACATGAGCACCGTTTCTGGCGATGAAGAAGTAGACCACCGCATAGAGGCCGATCACGACCAGACCGACCCACTCGATACGGAAGGGCGTGAAGAAGTAGGCGCAAACAATGGCGAATTGCAGCGTGAACTGGATTGGATAGTAGGACAGGCCGAGGCGCTCCTTCCCCCAGTCGAGATTGGAGGCGTAAAGGCGGATAAGGCTGTCCAGCGAATTGATCACGAAAACCACGCCGACGAAGATCATGAACCAGTTGAGCCACGTCGGTATGACAATCGCCTGCTCGAAGTAGATGTAGAGGACGCAGAACCACAGCCCGAGCGGTATTGCGGGCAGCACAACCATAGCGAAGGCCAATCTCCAGGCCTTCAGCCCGCCGACGAATCGGGAGACGAACTCGCCGATCATGATCGACCACGAAAACCACCAGAAGAGATAGAACTCGTGGTAGTCGGTGATAGGCGTCGCGAACCGGTGAAGGTTGGAGAAATACCCTCCGAGTTGGCCGATGTTGGAGAAGAGAGAGGCAAACCCGGCATTGCTGTAGACGAAGGCGACCACCGCCAGCGATGTGAGCGCGAGCAAACCAAAACCCCAGGTGGACAGAATCGCCAGCCATTTCATAAAATGCATGTCGGCGCTCGAATAGACCGAAACGGCGATCACGACAGCGGCGAGCGTCCAGATGCCCCAGTTGGGCATACCCGGCACATAGGCCGGCAGGTTCTGCATGAACAGGTAGCAGGTAAAGGCGCAGGTGGCGATGACGGTAAGGTTATAGACCCACTTCACCGCGGGAATCTTGAACACCTGGAGGCGCGGCTCGAGGATGACAAAATAGAACGCCGACAGGAAATACATCATCCACACCAACGGTCCCCACATGCCGAATTCGACGGCAAGCGGATTGGTGAAGGCATAAGCGGCGTCTTCGCGGTAAACCGGAAACTCGGTCAGCGGCAGCATGACCAATCCCATGTCGAGACCGGCCGTGAAGAGCAGGGCGACCAGCGTGAAGGCGCCGACCGGCGTCGGCCCGACGCAGTTCACATTACCCCACCGCACGATGACAAAGACCGCGCTGAGCAGCACGCAAAGATAGGCGATGCTGATGATCAGTGACATTTGCTCCTCCCATGCGAACTCTCAAATACTGCAATCTCGCGTCTCTGCCTCTTCGGTACAAGCATCAATACCCAGCACAGCGGGTGGTTCTTCGCAACTCGCCATTGGCCTTTGAGGTATACGACAAGGTGGGTGGGCGACTAACCGGCCCGACATCATCGGTCAGTCCAGGTATGCTCTTGGACTGGCGCCGCCATCGACTGATGAGGATCTTGTGCGCTGGTCAGGAACGCTGAGATGGGGTCGCTCAACTTTGCTCCCTAAATGGCGCACCGCATCGCGGCGAAGGACGTGTCGAAGGCACTTTGCCCTACAACGCAAACACGCCGAAATCTAACCCTAAACGTCTAGCAAGCCATGTCGTACACCCATTGTCCAGTTCGCAACGTCCATCTCGATCGGGCTTGCCGCCGTCCCATCGCATCTACAAGTTTGTGACATGCTCGATCAGCTCGCAGCAGGTCAACTTCCAAATCCCTAAATCCTCTGGGGTCGGACCTTGATCACATCGATCGGCGATCCGTAACCTATTGCACCGAAATAAGTGCAGGTCTGTGCAGCTGCGTTGGCCGCTGCCTGCAGCGAGACCTGTGCCGGCTCGCCCTTGAGCAGGCCGACCAGGACGCGGGCAATGAACGTGTCCCCTGCCCCGAGCGTATCCACAATTTTCACTGGTGTTGCGGCGACCGAGAAGACTGCATCGCCATCGGAAAGCATAGCTCCGAGGCTGCCGCGGGTCGCCAGCACCCACGACGGCCCGAGGCTGGCGACCGACTTGATCAGGTTGGCGGTGTCGCCCGGCGACAAATCGCTGACCGAAAAGGACGCCATCCAGCAATGTGGCGCCACGGCCTCCAAATGCTCTGCTTCCCTCCTGGTCGAGAAGTCGTACGAAAGCTTCGTGCGCGCGGCGAAGTCCGCCAGCCAGTCATCGAGGCCGCAGGATTGATAGATGTGAGCGGCATCGAATTCATCGAGGAACGCGACGTCGCCTGGATTCGGCGTGAAGCGGGACACGCCGAAATCATTGGACAGAAAGACGCGGTCACCGTTTTTGTGCCCGATAACGCAGTAGGCTGTTGTGCCGTCGACGACTTGCAGCCTTCGCGTATCCACATTCTCCTGTTTCAGCGCGTTGCTGATCAGGCGTCCGGCCGGATCATCGGCGATTGCACCAATGAAGGCTGACTGGGCGCCAAAACGGCTGGCAAACACTGAAACGTTGAAGCAATTTCCGCCAGGATACATCAGTCCGGTGGACTGGTAACAGTCTACATCGTTATCCCCGACCGCCACGATCCGAACCATTTCGAACACCCCGATTGACAAAGTGTGAGAACGTTCACACAATGGCTGAACACTGTCAATCCGAAGAGCCGGTGCCACATCCGGCATGGTTCAAACTGTTCGAGGGGAGGCGATGAGGACAGAACTCAACAAGGATGTGCGAGCTGCCGTCGCAGCCGTTTCCAGTAGGGAGATATCGCACATTTTCCTGGTCGCCTGCGGCGGTTCGGTTTCCATTATGTACCCCGGCAAATATCTGCTCGACCGGCATGCGCAGTCGCTGACTTCCGATGTCTACAATGCCGACGAATTCATTTGCCGCGAGCCACGCCAGCTTGGCGAGCAGGCGCTTGTTATCCTGTGCTCACAGACAGGCACGACGAAGGAAACAGTGGCTGCGGCGCGGTTCGCGCGTGAGGCTGGCGCAACCACGATCGCCATGACGCTCGACGCGCAGTCGCCTTTGGCGGCGGCCGCGGAATTCGTCGTTGCCTATCAGGCTCACTACACGACTGGCGCGAAGATCGACGCGGCCGATAGCAACTACGCGGTCCTCTACATGTTACTGTCGGGCCTGCTGGCGCAGCGCGGCGATACCGATCTCGTTCCCCAGCTCTTGCAAAGCCTGTCCAATCTCCAATCCACCATCGACAAGGCGAAGGCATTCTACGAACCTTCGTTCGACAGCTACGCCGAGCGCTTTCGCGAAAGGCCTGTGATCTATACCACCGCGGCAGGCGCCAACTACGGCGCCGCCTATTCCTACGCCATCTGCGTTCTAATGGAGATGCAGTGGATCAATTCGCAGGCCATACACGCCAACGAATTTTTCCATGGCCCCTTCGAGGTCGTCGACAGCTCGGCCAGTTTCATTGCTCTTCTCGGCTGCGATGAGACTCGGCGCATCGAAGAACGGACGCGCGATTTCCTTGTGCGTTTCGGCGATCGCAACAACATCATGGTGCTGGATGCCGCCGAACTGGACCTTTCCGGCCTTGAACAGCCGTTTCGAGGTTTGTTCGCCCCGCTCATCTTCTTCGATGTCCTTTGGGTCTTCGCCTATCGCCTTGCGGCGCTGCGCGGCCAGGTCATGCTCGAAGGCCGCCGCTACATGAAGAAGATCACCGATTATTGACAGATAGGTCACCCGAGGAGGAACTCATGGGAAAGCTCTGGAATATCTCGCGCCGGGCAGTACTCGGCGGCATAGCGGCCGCGTGGACGCTGGCGATGCCGCACGGCGTGGCAAATGCCCAAAACACCGCGATCCGCATTGCTTCGGTGAACCCTCCGACCACCGAATCGCTCGTGGTCGTGCAGCGCGTTGCCGACCGGATCACCGAAAGAACCGAAGGCCGTATTACTTTCCAGCTCTTCCCGTCCGGCCAACTTGGCACCACCAACGACTCGCTGGAGCAGGCCAGCCAGGGGCAGCCGATCATTACCTTCACCTCTGCTTCCTTCATGGCGACGTTCGGCGTGCCGGAGCTTTCTATCATGGAAGGTCCCTTCATCGTCGAGAACAACGACGAGGGTGATCGACTTGCCTTCTCCCCGCTCATGCAAGGCTACTACGACCAGTTGGCCGAGAAGTCCGGCGTGCGCATCCTGGCGCTCAACTGGTTCGATGGTCCCCGCCACATGATCGGAACAACGCCCTACCCAAAGCCCGAAGACCTCAAGGGCGTTTTGATGCGCGTCCCGCCCGTCGAAACCTGGATCAAGACCTTCGAACCGCTCGGCGTGGTTGCGACCACGGTCGAGGCCGCTGAAGTCTACTCAGCCCTGTCGCAAGGAGTGGTGACCGCAGCGGAATCGCCTCTCACCGGCCTGCGCGCCAGCCGCTGGTTTGAGGTCGCCAAGAACATCACACTGACCGGGCATTTCAACCTGTTCACAGGCTGGATCATCAGCGAAGCCACGTTCAAGGGAATGAGCGACAGCGATCGCGCAATTCTCCTCGAGGAATTCCGCAAAGGCGGACAGGAACTATCGAAGCTTTCGGAGGACAGGGCCGCTGAAATCCGCAAGGAATTCGAAGCAGCCGGCGTCACTTTCCACGAAGCTGACATCGAGGCATACCGGGCCGCGACGGCGGGATTCTACACCAGCTTCCCGCAATGGCCGGAGGGTCTGCTTGAGAAGGTGCGGGCGGCGGCGACAGGCAAGTAGCATTTTCCACAAGGGGCGCAGCCATGTCCTGGCTGGATAGAGTATTGACGGCGGTCGGCTCGGTCCTTCCGGCCGTACTCCTCGGCATCGTACTTATCGTCGTGACGGCGAACGTTGTCGCCCGCACGGTGCTCGGCGTTCCATTCCACACAGCACACGACCTTGCCCTGGTGTCGTTTGCCGGCGTGGTATGGTTCGGCGTGATCGGGGCAACGATCAACGGCCAGATGTTTGGCGTCAACTTCTTCGTGGAGCGCCTGCCCGGCCGGCTCGCGATGCTGGCGCGGATGCTGGCCCAGGTCATCGTGATCCTGATCGCAATCGCGGTTGTCCACGCCTCCTGGGCACAGATAGAGACCGCCCGCTTCACGAAATTTCTGGCATTGGGCTGGCCAAAATGGATCGTGTCGGCCGGATTGCTGGTCTCGATGCTTCTGATGATCGTCGTGCAGTTGCGTGAAGCGGCCGCGTTGGTGACTGGAGCCGGCAACCGGAGGAAGGGCTCTTGATTACCGCCGCAATCGTCTTTGCGGTCCTGCTTCTGCTCGGCGTACCGATTGCGTTCATCCTTCTTGGCGCCTCGCTCGCCTACTTCCTCGAGAACCCCATGATGGCGAGCATCGTGGCGCAGCGCATGTCGTCTTCGTTGGAATCTTTCCCGTTGCTGGCCGTCCCCTTCTTTGTGGTCGCGGGTGCGGCCATGGCCAATGGCGGCATTGCCAAGCGTCTTTACGATTTCGCCGACGGTTTGGTGGGGCATTGGCGTGGCGGCCTCGCCCAGGTTGGCGTCCTGAACTCGCTCTTCCTTGGCGCCATGTCCGGCTCATCCAACGCCGACGCCGCAATCGATGCACGTACCATCGTACCGATCATGCGCGAACAAGGCTATTCGAACGGCTTCGCTTCCGTGATCAGCGCCGCGTCAGGCGTTGTTGCGCCCATCATGCCGCCGAGTATCGGACTGATCATCTACGGCCTTCTGACCAACACCTCGATCGGCAAACTGTTTCTCGGCGGCATTGTCCCCGCCTTTCTAATCACGATCGCGCTGCTTTTGACCGTGCGTTTTGTCGCAATCCGTCGCGGTTACAGGCCCAACCGCGATCGTCGCCTGCCGGTCCCTCAGATTCTGGCTCGCGGACGTGCGGCACTCTGGGCGCTGGCGATGCCCGTGCTGTTGATCGTCGGCCTGCGTGGCGGCTGGTTCACGCCGACCGAACTCGGCGCCATCGCCGCGATCTATGCTTTGCTGGTCGGGCTCTTTGTCTATCGCGGCATCAGTTTCGGCGACCTCTATGCGCTGCTGCGTGAATCTGCCTTCACCACCGCCAGCGTGATGTTCATCGTCGCCGCGGCCGCGGTGTTCTCCATGATCCTCGCGCTCGAGCAGGTACCGCAGCACATCGTCGGTACGCTGCTGTCCGTGTCCGACGACAAATCCGTCGTTCTAGTCGTCATAATGGCGGTGCTGCTGGTGCTCGGGACAGTGCTCGAAGGACTGGCGCTGCTGGTCATCCTAGCACCGCTGCTGATGCAGCTGACGCAACAGCTCGGCATCGATCCGGTCCATTTCGGCGTGCTTCTGGTGTTCAACACCACCATCGGGTCGATCACGCCACCGGTGGGAACCGTACTCTACACGGTATGTTCGATCACCAGATGCTCGATCGAGGAGTTCTCCGTGGAGTTGATCCCGTTCCTCGTGGCGCTGGTCACCGTCCTGCTACTGCTCGCCTTTGTGCCGCCGCTTGTGACGTTTCTTCCCGATCTGCTGTTTTAGCGGCCAGCTTGAAGAGCTTTGGGACCTGCGAATGAAATTGATCGCCGCCGATACCGTTCACAAGCTGCTGGATTATCCGGGCCTGGTGGCCGCCTTGCGAAAAGCGCACCAGGGTCCGATACCCGAAGCGGCTAACCTAGTCCGCGACGAACCGGGGAGCGGCGACAACAAATTCGTGGCTCTGGTCGGGTGGCAGCGCGACGAGGTAATCGCCGTCAAGATGGTTGGCGTGTTCCCGTCGAACCTGGCGCTTCAACCACCGCAGGCCTCGGTCCAGGGACTGGTCGCAGTGTTCGACGCCCGTACGGGAGCGCCGCGCCTTGTGGCCGACGGCGCCGCGATGACCTTCCGCAAGACGGCGGCCGATTCCGCGCTCGGCGCCAGCCTGCTGGCGCGCAAAGACGCCAAGGTCCTTCTGGTGGTCGGCGCCGGCGGCCTTGCACCGCACATGATCGCCGCTCACACATCCGTCAGGCCGTCCATCGAGCGCGTGATGATCTGGAACCGCACATTTGCCCGCGCCGAGGCCCTCGCAGAAACTTTCGGCAAGTCAGGCTTTTCGGTGGAAGCAGTTCGTGATCTTGATGCGGCCGTAGCCGAAGCGAATGTGATCTCCTGCGTGACCATGTCGACCGAGCCACTGGTACGCGGGGCGTTGATAATGCCCGGCACGCACCTCGACCTTGTCGGCGCTTATCTTCCGACGATGCGTGAGGCGGACGACGAGGCGATGACGCGCGGCCCGATCTTCGTCGACACGCGCAACGGAATGGAGAGCGCGGGCGACCTTCGCCAGCCTGTCGATCGTGGCGCGATTACATGGAGTGCGGTCTCGGCCGATCTGTTCGAGCTTTGCACCGGTCGAGCGCCCGGCAGACATAGCGACGCCGAAATCACTATCTTCAAGAACCTCGGCGGCGGCCACCTTGACCTGTTCACGGCCCAACACCTCGCCACGATCCTGGCCAAAGAGGGATGACGGTATGTTCCAATCCGAGCGCCGGTGTTAACGAACGGCAAGCTCTTGCGTCACAAAGAAAAAACAGGCACCCGAAAGCTATGAGCGAGGATGACCGCCTCGCGATCGGTCCGGCAAGGCCGCCGCTGGTGCAGAGGGACAATGGCTCAGAAGCGGCCTGACAAGGTTACAATCGCGGACGTCGCCCGGTCGGCCGGCGTCAGTACGGCGACGGCAGGACGCGTGCTGGGCGAGTACGGCTACTCTAGCGCGGAGATCCGCGACAAGGTTCGCAACAGCGCAGAACAGCTGGGTTATCGCCCCAACCTTCTTGCACGCAGCCTGATAACTGGACGGACCAAGACGATCGGCGTCGTGACCGGTGATATTCAAAGTCCGTTCTATGCGAGCATTGTCAGAGGCATTTCCGATGTTGCCCGGACGCAAGGCTTCGGCGTGATCGTGACCAACAGCGACGAACGCCTCGACCGCGAAGTCGAAGCGGTGCAGTTGCTGCTGGAAAAGCAAGTCGACGGGCTGATCGTTTCGCCCTTCGACCTGCAGGGCTCCCACCATCTTCACGCTGCGGTCGACAGCGGCTTCCCGGTCGTTCAGATCGATCGAATGGTCAAGCATTTCGCAGCCGATTCAGTCACCGTCGATAATCGTGGCGCGGCGAGGGATTGCGTCGCCTTCATTCTCGCCACTGGTCACCGACGGATCGGCATGATTGCGGAACTCGTCCGATCCGATTTCGAGAGCGTGGAGGAATTCGCAGCCGCCATCAAGCGTTCAGCCGTGGACACCCGATTTCTTTTTCCGAGTTGGCAACGCCTCTACGGATATATCGAGGCGCACATGGATGCTGGAATCGAATTCGATCCTACCTTGGTGCCGCCGGTCCGGACCTACTCTGCGGAAGCCGGCAAAAAGGAAACCATGAACCTCATGCGCCGTCGCGAACCGCCGACCGCGCTCTTCACGGCGGACGGTTTGATGTCAGCGGCTGCGATGGATGCCATCACCTCGCTCGGCATGCAGGTGCCGGCCGACCTGTCGCTCGCCTGCTTTGACGACCTCGATTGGATGCGGTTCTCGAAGCCGGGCATTACAGCCATCGCGCAGCCCCTAACCGAAATGGGCGAGACCGCCGCAAATCTCATCCTGGAACGCATCAACGGCGAAGCAGGCGAACCAAGCCATCTAGCGCTTCGCCCCACGCTAACGGTGCGTGGCTCGGTTGTCCGTCCGGAGCATACCTGAGCGCGCCCGCTCCGCGTCATGGTCTTAGGGTGCATCAGGTGTATGTGCTCGCCTCTTGCGAGGCTGGCAGGAGCGAAGTGTTGTTCAGGCAACCTTTCCCGCAACCATAGGCCCGCCTCGAAGAAGAAATTCTTTCCTCAATGGGCAGTCCCGGTGGGTTGAGACTTGACGGAGCGGCAATTTCACCTCACGATGTGAGAACGTTCGCACATCGTGAGATCGTGCCAGGAAAATGGCACGTGCATCGCTGTAAAGGCCGGCAAGGCCCACTCGAACGATCGAACCAACGGTCGTCAAATTCTGCATTGGCTAACGAAACGGAGGAGTACCAATGATTCATGCAAACAGACGCGCCGTGGCCAGCTGGGGGGCTGCCATCGCAATAGGCCTGACACTGGGTGGCGGAAGCGCCGCAGCCCAGGACAATCCCTACAATCTGATCGATCCCACGATGATCAGCGTCGGTACGATGAGCGACGCCAAACCCTATGTTTTCACCGACGAAAGCGGCAACATCACGGGCTTTGACCCGGAATTGTTCCTCGACGTGGCACGCCGCCTCGGCTTCGACAAAGACCATGTGACATTCACCGGACAGGATTTCGCCGCGCTGATGCCATCTGTGGCAAACGGTAGATTTGACGTCGCGGCCGCTGCGATCGGCACGACGGAAGAGCGGAAGAAGACCGTCGATTTTTCCGATGGCTACCTCGCCGGCTACCTCTCCGTGATTTCCGCAAACGACAAGCTGTCTTCGAACGAAGCCCTTTCCGGCAAGCGGCTGGGTGTCATCCAGGGTACGCTTCAGGAGATCTATGCGACCAAGACCTACACCGACACCGATCTGGTCAAGTTCCCGGACAACAACGCGGCCGTGGCGGCATTGAACAACGGCACCGTCGACGCGCATTTCACCGACTATGAGAGCGCCAAGCAGTATGTCGAGCGTTACTCTAACCTCAAGATCACCATCAACGTCCCCTCCTTCGACGCGCCGGCCGGCTTCGTCGTGAAAAAGGGGAATGACGCCTTCCGCGAAGCGCTCAACAAGGCGCTTGCCGAGGCGATGCAGGACGGCACCTGGAAGCGCATTCATAGATCGGAAGAGCAC